>NC_008278.1:2499311-3124139 GCF_000058485.1 Frankia alni ACN14a | reverse complement strand
CGAGCAGCTGGCGCATCCAGCGGACGAAGTCGCCGGCGGTCAGCTCCAGCCCGCTGTCGGTGAGGACCCGTTCCAGCGGTCGGCCCACGGCCCAGTCGTGCGCGGCGGGGACGAACCCGAGCTCGGGCGGGCGCAGAAAGCTCAGCCGGTGGCCCTGCTCGGTCGCGGCGAGCCGGAACGCCAGGCGGCTCATCTCGTCCAGGCAGTCGCGCAGCGCCGCGCCGCCGGGCAGCGCCGGGACGCCCACGTCGTCGCCGCGCGGCTCGAAGACCAGGCTGGACACGGCGGCGGCGAGCGCCGGCGCGGTCAGGTCCTCCCAGATGCCGGCACGCAGGCACTCGGCGACGAGCAGGTCCTGGTCGGAGTAGATGCGCGCCAGCACCCGGCCGGCGTCGGTGACCGTGTCGCCGTCGAGGTAGCCGAGTTCCGCCAGCGCCGCGCGAACCCGGTCGAACGTCTTCGCGACCGTGTTCGTGCGGCCCTCGACCTTCCGGGAGATCGCCGCGGTCTCCTTCGCGAGCCGGTTGACCTGCTCGGCGGAGCGCAGATGCTCCTCGCGGCGCGGGCAGTCGTGCACCGGGTGGGCGCGCAGGGCGCGGCGCAGCCGGGCGAGCTCGGCGTCGTCCGCGGCCGCGGAGCGCGCCTTGGCCCGCCGGCCGGGCGGACCGTCGGGGTCGACGTCCGCGGCCCGCAGCGAGGAGGCCAGGTCCCGACGGGACTGCGGCGAGCGCGGGTTGAACGACCGCGGCACCCGGACCCGTCCGAGCGGCTCCACCGCGACCGGGAAGTCGACCAGCGACAGCCGCCGCACCTGCTTGTCCGCGGTCAGCACGACGGGACGGGGCCCCTCGGCGCCGACCGCGCCCGCGTCGGCGTCGAGGACGACGGCGAGCCCGCTGCGCCGCCCGGCGGGTACCCGCACGATGTCGCCGGTGCGCAGCCGGCCCAGCGCCGCCGCCGATTCGGCGCGCCGGCGCGCCGTGCCCTCCCGGGACAGCGCCGCCTCCCGCTCGCGGATGTCGCGGCGGATCCGGTCGTACTCGGCGGCGTCCCCGCGGTCGCAGCTCAGCTGCGCGCGCATCTCGTCGATAGCCTCGGTGTTGCGCGCCACCACCCGCGCCAGACCCACCACGTCCCGGTCGGCCTGGAACTGCGCGAACGACGATTCGAGCACGGTGCGGGCCCGGTCGGCGCCGAGCCTGCCGACGAGGTTGACCGCCATGTTGTAGGAGGGGCGGAACGACGAGCGCAGCGGATAGGTGCGGGTGGACGCGAGCCCGGCCAGGGCCAGCGGGTCCAGCCCCGGCTGCCACAGCACGACGGCATGACCCTCGACGTCGATGCCACGGCGGCCGGCGCGGCCGGTGAGCTGCGTGTACTCGCCGGGGGTGATGTCCACGCGGCTCTCGCCGTTGAACTTCGTCAGCCGTTCCAGGACGACGGTGCGCGCCGGCATGTTGATGCCGAGCGCCAGGGTCTCGGTGGCGAACACGACCCGGGCGAGCCCCTGGACGAACAGCTCCTCGACGATCTCCTTGAACGTGGGCAGCATCCCGGCGTGGTGGGAGGCGATGCCCCGTTCCAGGCCCTCCAGCCACGCCCAGTAGCCGAGGACGCCGAGGTCGGCGTCGGGGATCCCGGTGGTGCGCTCGCGGACGATCGTCCGGATGCGCTGCTGCTCGGCCGGGCCGACCAGGCGCAGCCCCGCCCGCACGCAGGAGGTGACCGCGTCGTCGCAGCCGGCCCGGCTGAACACGAACACGATCGCGGGCAGCAGGCCGTCGCGGTCGAGGCGTTCGACCACCTCCGGCCGGCCCGGCACCCACATCCGCCGCCGCGGGGCGCCGGGCCCGCCGCGGCCCCGGCCGTAGCCGCCGGGCATCGCCCGGTTCTCCTCCCGGGCGAGCCGGACCAGGTCCGGGTTGACCACCCGGCCACCCACCTTGGCCGTCGCGCCGCGAGCCGCGCCGTCCCCGCGAGCCGCGCCGTTGCCGCCGGCGCGGGCCGCGGGCACCGCCGGCGTCGAGGTCCTGGCGGCGTCGTCGGCACGACCCCGCCCGTCGCGGCGCCGGGCGCGCTCCCCGCCGCGGCCCCGGTCACCGGACCGCCCGCCCGCCCCGGGCGGGACCGTCCGGGCGGACCCGGTGGCAGGCGGGACCGCCCGGGCGGATCCCGAGGTGGGCGGGGCACCCCAGCCGGGCCGGGCGAGTTCCTCCCCCGACACCGCCCGCGCGACTGCCGCCCCGGCGGACGGCGCCGGGGCGCCGGAACCGTCCTCGAGGAACAGGTCGTGCAGGGTGCGGTCGGCGAGGACGTGCTGCCACAGCGGCACCGGCCGGTGATCGCTGACGATGACGCGGGTGTGCCCGCGGACGGTGACGAGCCACTCGCCGAACTCCTCGGCGTTGCTCACCGTCGCCGACAGCGACACCAGCCGGACGTGCGCCGGCAGGTGGATGATGACCTCCTCCCACACGGCGCCCCGCTGACGGTCGGCGAGATAGTGCACCTCGTCCATGACCACGTAGGCGAGGGTGTCGAGGCCGCCGCCGCCGACCGGGCCGGCGTAGAGCATGTTGCGCAGCACCTCGGTCGTCATGACGACGACCGGCGCGGAGCCGTTGCGGGAGGTGTCACCGGTCAGCAGGCCGACCCTGTCCGCGCCGTAGCGGGCGACGAGGTCGGTGTACTTCTGGTTGGACAACGCCTTGATCGGCGTCGTGTAGAAGCAGCGCGTTCCCGTGCTCAGGGCGAGGTGGGCGGCGAACTCGCCGACGACCGTCTTGCCCGCTCCCGTGGGCGCCGCGACCAGAACCCCTTCGCCTGCCGCCAGCGCCGAGAGCGCCTCGAGCTGGAACGGGTCGAACCCGAAGGGGAGGCTGGCGGCGAACTCCACGAGAGCCTCAGGCGTGGAGGACACAGTGCCACCCTACGGGACGCGGCGCCCCTGCACCGACCGCCCTCGCACCGACCGTCGCGGAGCCGGACCCGTCAGCCGATGTCGAGGTCAGGTGAGTCGGGGTCAGGTGATGTCGAGGTGCGACGGATCGACACCGGGGGCCGTGGCGGCGGTTCCGGCGCCGACCGGCGATGCCGGCGTCGACTCGGTCGGCCGGGCGGCGCCGGCCGCGCGGAGCGGGGCGTCGTCGTAGTCCAGCGGCGAGGTCTCGTCGTCGCCGAGGTCGGCGTAGGGCGAGTCGTCGCCGCGGCGGGCCTTGCGCCGGTCGTTGATCCAGCCGACGATCAGCGCGACCTCGTAGAGGAGCACCATCGGCAGGCCCAGCGCCAGCATGGTGAACGGGTCCTGGCTGGGCGTGACGACGGCGGCGAAGACGAACACGAGGAAGATCTCGGCGCGTCGCCAGGACCGCAGCCGGGCGGTGGTGACGACCCCGGCCAGGTTCAGCATGGTGACGAGCAGCGGAACCTCGAACGACAACCCGAAGATCAGCAGCATCGCCTGCACATAGCTGAGGTACTTGTTGCCGTCGAGGACGCTGACCAGGCCGTTGCCGCCGAACCCGAGCAGCAGGCTCAGCCCCGTGGACAGGGTCAGGTAGGCGAAGACGGCGCCGGTGGCGAACAGGATCAGCGAGATCCCGACGAACGTGAGCGACCAGCGCCGCTCGTGCCGGTGCAGGCCGGGGGTGATGAACGACCAGAGCTGGTAGAGCCACACCGGGGAGGACACCACCGCCGCGGCGATCATCGAAATCTTCAGCCGGATGGTGAAAGCGTCGAGGATGCCGAAGAAGTACAGGGTGCAGTTGGTCGACGCGGCGCCGTCGGGGCTGAAACGCTTGCTGGCCGGCAGGTCGCAGTAGGGCGCCTTGAGCCAGTTGAAGATGTGCGGTTCGAAGATGAAGCACACGACCGCGGCGACCGCGAACCCCAGGAGCGCGACCGCGATCCGGTTCCGCAGCTCACGAAGGTGCTCCGTCAGGGGCATCCGGCTGTCCTCGACCGTGCGGGTCCGCCGCTGGTGCACCGAGGCGAAGAGCCTGCGCGGCGTGGGGATCCCTGGCACGTCGGCGTCTCCTGGTCAAGGGGGCAGAATCGGGAGGGGGCAGGATCGAGGGGGGCAGAGTCGAGAGGGATCAGGGGCAGGCGGGTCGACGGGGCACCTCGACGGCGCGAAGAACCCCCGACGGTGACCTGTACCCATCGGCCGGGCCCTGCTGTGCCCGGCCGGGACGTGCGGTCAGTGGCGATCCGCCACCGGAGCGGAGCCGTTCACGGACGCGCCGGGCTGGGCCGCCTGAGCAGGGCTCACAGCCGGGGCCTCGATCGGCAACGGGGCCGGCTGGGCGGCCGGGGCCGGGTGCTCGTCGTCGCGCAGGCCCTTGGTCTCGGCCTTGAAGATGCGCAGCGAGCGGCCGAAGGAACGCGCCGCGTCGGGGAGCTTCTTCGATCCGAACAGCACCAGCACGACGAGGGCGATGATGATGATCTCGGTGGTGCCCAGGTTAGGCATGCTCTGCGTCCTCCGATGAGCGGTACCGGCCCCGGTCCCACGACCGGTGCGATCGATGCTACGTCCGCCAGCCTAGGAGGAGATAGAAGGCAGACGGGTATCTCGGAGATGACGGCTGCGCAACGAAGCGAGTCTGCCGGACAAATTGTAGCCGTTCCAGAACCCTTCGCACGCGAAGTTCTGCGCCACGACCGCCGAAATCTCCCACAGTCATCAGGACGCGACGTCAGGTCGACCTGGCCGTGACTCGGCGTCACGAGTGGGAATCCCGCGATCGCTCCTCATGGATCACGGCGGGACCACACTCGAGCTGCCTGGCCGCGCAGCGCATCCGGCCCGGTCGGGCTGACCCGCGGGCCCGGCTGATCGGCGAGCCCGGCTGATCAGCAGGCCGGGCCGATCGGAAGGCCGGGCCGATCGGAAGGCCGGGCCGATCAGGAGGTGCGTTCGGCGAGCCGGGCCGTGACCTCGGCATGGTTCAGCCGGGCGGAGAGCTCCGCGGTGTCTGCGGCAAGGCCGGACACCCGGGTCGACAGCTCGCCGAGTGCCCGGCGCACGCCGCGCACCTTCTGCCACACCCGCCAGGCGCACAGGCCGAGCAGGCCGAGCCCGCCGAGGATGAGCACGAGGTAGACGAGCGCCCAGAACATGCCGATCACCCTACCGGTCGCCGCCGGCGCCGGCGGCGGGGGCGTCGAGCCCGTAGGCGGCCAGCGCCCGGCGCGCCAGGGCGTGCACCTGGGCGGCGAGCACCGGCGGCTCGACGACCCGCACGTCGGCGCCGAGGCCGAGCACAAGGCGGTGCAGCCAGGAGGTCTCCCGCGCGTGGAGGGTGACCTCCAGGCGGCCGTCGGGCAGCTCCCGCACCCCGGTGACGGGGTAGTAGTCGGCGACCCAGCGGGCCGGCGAGGCGAGTTCGAGGACGACCCGGACGTCGGCCGGGCCGGGCCGGTAGATCCCCTCGCTGGTGTCGCGGGACACCGCGCCCGGCGGCGGTGCGGCCGGGACGTCGAGCACCTCGACCCCGCCCGGCCCGTCGATGCGGTCCAGCCGGAACAGTCGCACCGCCTCCGCCCGGTGGCACCAGCCCTCCAGGTACCAGTGACCCTCCCGGACCAGCACCCGCATCGGGTCGACGTCACGCTCGGTCAGCTCGTCGCGGGACCACACGAGGTAGCGCAGGTGCACCCGGCGGCGTTGCCGCACCGCCCGCTGCACCGCGGCGAGCACGTCGGCGTGGGTGTCGAGGCTCACCCGCACCTGGCCGGCGACGCTGCCCGCCGCGCCGACCGCCTTCTCCAGTTTCTCCAGCGCCCGGTCGAGAGCCTCCCGGCCGGCGAGCCCCGGCACGTCGGCGAGCGCGCGGGCGGCGACGACCAACGCCGTGGCCTCGTCCACCGACAGGCGCAGCGGCCGGTCGAGGGTCTGCGGATCGGCGACGGTGATTCGGTCCCCGGAGTAGCTCAGATCGATGAGGTCGCCCGGCGCCCCGCCGGGCAGTCCGCAGACGAACAGCAGATCCAGGTCGTCGCGTAGCTGGCGCGGCGTGATGCCGAAGGCCTCCGCGGCGGCCGGCAGCGGGACGCCGGGATGCGCCCGCAGCCAGGGGACGAGGGCGAGCAGCCGGCTCAACCGGTCGGTCGCGGCGCTCATCGCTCATCGCCCGCCGGGAACCGCGGCGGCCGCCTGCGCGCCGGCGGTGCCCGCGGCCGCTGCCCGCAGGCGGGCGACCACGGCGGCGCGCAGCTCCGGCGGCCCCAGCACGAGCACGTCCGGCCCCGACCCGACGATCCAGCGGGCGAACCGCTCGGTGTCGGCGAACTCCCGCTCCACCAGGTCCATGTCCGCCGGCACGACCGGCCGCCGCCCCGCCTCGACCGGCCGACCTCCCACCTCGGCCGGCAGGCCGGTGAGCAGGCCCGGCGGCGGTTCGGTCGGGGGGCAGGCGGGATGGACGGGGCGAGCGCCGCGGCGCAGCGCGTGGCCGGTGCCGCGACGCACGGCGAGCGTCGCGGTGCGCACCCGGTCCGGCGGGGCCTCGGTGGAGACCATGGCGTAGAGGTCGACGTCCGGCGGGACGCGCACGGCCCCGCCGGGTCCGACCGGCCGCACGGGCCCCGCGAACCGGGACAGCCGGAACACCCGCGGGGCGCCGCGGACGACGTCGTGGCCCGCCAGGTACCAGCGGCCCCGCCAGGACAGCACGCCCCACGGCTCGACGTGCCGCTCGGCCGCGCCGATCTCGCCGACCTTGCGGTAGGGGAAGCGGATCGCCCGGCCGGCCTGCACCGCGGCGAGGCACGGCTCGAACGCCGGATCCCGCGCGTCGACCCGCGGCTCGAAGCCGTCCAGAGTGTCGAGACCGTTCAGAGGGGCGAAGCCGTCGGAGCCGTCAGGACCGCCCCCGTCAGCACCGCCCCTGTCAGCACCGCCGCCGACCGCGGCCCTGCCGGCGGCCAGTTTGCGCAGTGCGCTCGCCGCCGGCCCGGCCAGCGCCGTCGTCGACCACAGCGACCCGGCCAGCGCCAGCGCGGCGGCCTCGTCCGGTGCCAGCGCGATGTCGGGCAGGGCGTAGTCGCCGCGGCGGATCCGGTAGCCGACCTCGTCGCTGAACGCCGAGTCCGCCCCGGTCTCCAGCGGGATGCCGATCTCACGCAGGTAGGCCTTGTCCCGCTCGAACATCCGCCGGAAGGCCTCCTGCTCCTCCTCGGTGACGCCGGGCTCGTAGCCCTCCACCAGCTCACCGAGCTGGGACACGGTGAGGAAGCGCGATGTCGCCATCAGGCACATCGTCAGGTTCAGCAGGCGCTCCACCCGTCGCCGGGACACCTGACACACGCTAGCCGGCCGGCGGCGCCGGGCCGGCACCGCCCCCACCCGCGACCCGACTCCGCTGCCCTTCCCGCCGGCCACGCAGGCGGCTAGGGCTGGACGGTCGCCCCGCCTGCGCCGGCACCTGCGCCGCCCTGGACGGCGAGCAGGTCGACCACGAAGACCAGAGTGTCGTCGGCGAGGATGGTCGGCGGCTGGCCGCCCGCCGGCCCGTAGCCGAGGTCGGGCGGGATGACGATCTGCCGGCGGCCGCCGACGCGCATGCCGTCGATGCCGCGCCCGAAGCCGGGGATGGTGCTGTCTAGCGGGAAGGTGGCCGCCTGCCCGGTGCCCCAGGTGGTGTCGAACTCCTGGCCGTTGCGCCACAGCACGCCGGAGTACTGGACGACCACGGTGCTGGTGGCCGAGGCGCGCGCCCCGTGGCCGGTCACGAGGTCGTCGGTGACCAGCGTCGTCGGCGCGGTTCCCGACCCCGCCGCGGACAGCGGCTTGCGGGTCAGGTCGGTGGCATTCTGCACCACGGGCAGGCGGGAGCCGGCGGTCACGGTCTGCGCCGGCGCGGCGCTGGTGCCGTCGGGAGCGTCCGAGGCGGCGCAGCCCGCGAGAACCGGGACGACCAGCACGGCGGGCAGCACCACGCCGGCGAGCAGGCGCCGACGGTGGGCGACCCGCGCGAGCGGGGTGGTCGCGCGCGGGGCGGTGGCGCGCTGGACGGCCATGCGCTGGACGGCCATGCGCTGGATCGCCATGCGCGGGGCGGTCAGGGCGGCGCGGGCGCGCCGCGAAGCGGACATCACAGGGGTCGGGTCCTCACATGCTGGCGATGAGCTTGTCCACCCGGTCGTCGACGGAGCGGAACGGGTCCTTGCACAGGACCGTACGCTGCGCCTGATCGTTGAGCTTGAGGTGGACCCAGTCGACCGTGAAGTCGCGCCGCTTCTCCTGGGCCCGCTTGATGAACTCGCCGCGCAGCCGGGCGCGGGTGGTCTGCGGCGGGCGCGACTTGGCCTCGAACACGTCGAGGTCGCGGGTCACCCGCTCGACGAGGCCCGCCCGCTCCATCCGGTAGTACAGCCCGCGATCGCGGTGGATGTCGTGGTACTTCAGGTCGAGCTCGGCGACCCGCGGCGAAGCCAGCGACAGGCCGTGCTTGTGCCGGAACCGCTCGATGAGCACGTACTTCGTCACCCAGTCGATCTCCCGGGCGACGAGTTCGAGGTCGTCGGTCTCGATCGCGAGCAGCGTACGGCCCCACAGGTCGAGCACCCGCTTGGCGACCTCGTCGCCGCCGCGGCGCTCGACGAACTCGACGGCCTTCGAGTAGTACTCCCGCTGGATGTCCAGCGCGCTGACCTCGCGACCGTTCGCCAGCTTGATCTTGCGCTGGCAGGTCATGTCGTGGCTGACCTCGCGGATCGCCCGGATCGGGTTCTCCAGCGTCATGTCGCGCAGCATGACGCCGGCCTCGATCATGCGCAGCACCAGGTCGGTGGAGCCGAGCTTGAGCAGCATCGTCGTCTCGCTCATGTTCGAGTCGCCGACGATCACGTGCAGGCGGCGGAAGCGCTCGGCGTCCGCATGCGGCTCGTCCCGGGTGTTGATGATCGGGCGGGACCGGGTGGTCGCCGACGACACCGACTCCCAGATGTGCTCGGCGCGCTGGGAGATGCAGTAGACCGCGCCGCGCGGGGTCTGCAGCACCTTGCCGGCCCCGCAGAGGATCTGCCGGCTGACCAGGAAGGGCACCAGCACGTCGGCGAGCTTGGAGAACTCGCCGTGCCGGCCGACGAGATAGTTCTCGTGGCAGCCGTAGCTGTTGCCGGCGGAGTCGGTGTTGTTCTTGAACAGATGGATGTCTCCGGCGATGCCCTCCTCCCGCAGGCGCCGTTCGGCCTCGACGAGCAGGCCCTCCAGGATCCGCTCGCCGGCCTTGTCGTGGGTGACGAGGTCGGGGACGGAGTCGCATTCCGGGGTGGCGTACTCCGGATGGCTCCCGACGTCGAGGTAGAGGCGGGCGCCGTTCTTGAGGAACACGTTGCTGCTGCGTCCCCATGACACGACACGACGGAACAGGTACCGCGCCACCTCGTCCGGGGACAGCCGCCGCTGCCCCCGGAACACGCAGGTGACGCCGTACTCGTTCTCCAGTCCGAAGATGCGGCGATCCACGTCTGTGACCCTATGCTCGGATGCCACCCTGGCGTGGCCAGACGCTCGGGCTCGAGGTCAGCGGGATTCCGACCCGCCCGCCGTCGCACCCCCCGCGGGGGCTCCCCCACGCCCTGGTGGCGGGTCACCCGGACGGGTCGGGGGCACCAGCCGGACGCCTCCTCCCGACGGCTCGATCGGCACGGTGCGCTCCAGCGGCGAACGCCACGTCGGCAGGGGAGTCGCCACCGCGGCCGGTGGCCCACCGGGCGCGCTTCCCGCGCGCGCCGCCGGCGCCTGATCCACCGCCGCCCCGCCACCGGGCCCCACCGAAGCACCGGGCAGCACCGAACCACCCGGCAGTGCCGACCCACCGGTAGGCACAGGGCCACCGGGAGGCACTGGGCCACCGGGAGGCACAGGGCCACCGGCCGCTTCCTGGGGTGCCCACACCTCGTCCGCCGCGGTCGCGCCGGCTCGTGCGGGCACCGCCGCCGCCCCCGGGCTTGGCACGCCCGAGCCCGCCGCGCCCGAACCGGAACCCGCCGTGGCCGTAACGCCTGCGCCTGCGCCTGCGCCTGCGCCTGCCGGAATCGTGGCCCCGCCCGCCAGCGGCGCACCCGTCGCGGTTGCACCGGCCGGGGCGATGCCGGCCGGCTGTCGGTGCGGCTCCTGGTCCGACCGGGGGGTACCCCGGGTACCCGGGTACAGCGACGAGGCGGCGCCGCGCTCCCCCACGAAGGCCAGCCAGAGGCCGACCACCAGCCAGACGGCCAGCACGACCACCGGCCGGCCGCCGGCCGCGCCCTCGAAGTAGCTGGTGGAGCGCAGCAGGGTCGCCCCCGCTCCGGGCGGCCCGAACTGGCCGATGTCCCCCCACGGACGGGGCAGCATCTCGGGCGCGGACTGTACGGCCGACAGCGCGGCGCCCGCGACCGTCACCAGGACGGCGCCCACCAGGCCCGGCGTCCCCGCCACCGCGCCGACCCCCACGATCGGCCCGGCGACCGCCAGGGCCAGCAGGGTCAGCACCGCCATCGTCGTCAGGAAGGAACCCGGCAGGACGTCCAGCGCGCCCTGCAGCGCCACCGTCCCGGCGAACCCGCAGAGCACCGCGAGTACCGCGATGCCGGCCAGCCGGACCGCGCGGGAGCGGACGAGCCGGGTCAGCAGCACCCCCGCGGCGGCGATGACGAGCACGAGCGGCAGGTACCCGGCGGCCAGTCCTCCGCCGGCCAGGTCCCTGGGCGCGTTCGCGACCACGTCGACGACCGGGATCTCCAGACCGGGCATGAACACCCGGATGCCCCGGGTGATCGCCTCGGTCACCGCGGGACTGGCCGCGGAGGCGACCCGCAGCGTCAGCCCGTCGTTGCCGATGACGATCGCAGCGTAGGCGTCGCGATCGCGTAGAGCCTGGTCGGCCGCGGCGACGGTCGGCACGGTGTGCACGGTGAGCGCGCCGGGCTCGACCCGGCTGATCTGGTCGGCGAGCGCGGTCGCCGCGGGCGCCGGACCCACGGTGAGGATCGGCAGGTCCCGTGGCCGCAGGCTGGTCACCGACGTCCCGTAGAGCCAGACGAGGATCCCCATCAGCACGGCCATCCCGACCGTGATGGCACCGGCCCGCCGCACCGCGCGCAGGCCGAGCGGGTCACGCCCGGGGCGCTGCTCCGCCGGGGCGGCCGGCCTCCAGCGTCCCGCCCGCGCCAGGCCGGGCGCCCCTGCCGTGGCAGGCAGACCTCCCGAACCGGGAACACCCGACGAACCAGGAACACCCGACGAACCAGGAACACCCGACGAGCCGGGGACACCCGACGAGCCACGGACACGGACCGAGCCGGCGCCATCGCCAGCGGCCAGGGGGGCGCCCGGCGAGGTGTCACCGGCAGGGTCGCTGCCGTCCGGAGTCGGGACCACGCCGCCGTCGGCCGCATGGCGGTGGCCGTACGCCGGTCGGTGGTCCGGCGAGCCGATGTCGCCCCGCCCGTGTTCGTGCGGCGGGTAACCGGGATGGGCGTGCCAGCCGACCGCGGAGCCGCTCCCGGCCGGAGCACGCATGCCGCCCGGATCCCGCTGGTCGACGGCACCACGAAGGCCGCCCGAAGGGTCAGGGCCGCCCGAACTCTCACGGCCGCCCGAACCATCGGCGCCGTCGGCACCCCGAAGGCCGTCCGACTCACGAAGGCCGTCCCGCTCGCGAAGGTCGTCTCGCTCACGAAGGCCGTCCCGCTCACGAAGGCCGTCCCGCTCACGGTGGGCGGCCGGCTCGCGGTGGGCGGCCGGCTCGGCGCTCGGTCCGGCGGCGCCGTCCGCCTGCGGGCCGGGTTGGTGACGTTGCCCGGGCAGGGGACCTCGGTCACCCTCCCGGTGCCGGCCGCCGGTCACCACGGGACCGCTGTCCCGGTCACGCCGGCCCGCGCCGCGCCCGCCGTGCCCCGCGAGTCCGCCGTCGTGCGCGCACTCGCCGTCCTGTTCGGCAGCGGTCTGCTCACCGCATCCTCCCCTCCGTCCGGCGGAGCCCGCCGGGACGCTACGGGGAGTAGCGTGCCGCCTTCACGGTGTCGCGGCCCGTCCGGCGGCGTGTCGCGGCACGGCGTTTCGCGACGGAATCCGTCGTCACCCGGCGGTTCCCGGCGCCCTCCGGCGGCCCCGGCGGGCAGGCCGGGGGCACTGCGGTGGGCCGCCACACGGGGGTCGACGTGAGGCGCCCACACGCCAGGGCCGCGACGGTGGCATGTCCGACGCAGGCCATGCGGTCACGACGGCTGCGACGGGGAAGGATGGCCGCCATGACAACCGGAACGAACGATGCGACGTCCAGCCAGTCCCACCGCAACGGCACCCTGAAGAGCCACCTGCGGGCGGAGGTCACCCGGCGGGACTCCGTCCCGCTGACGATCGTGGCCCCCGCGGCGGACGACCCGCCCCGCGGTGGCGTCGTCGTCGTCCAGGACGCCCGCGGCATCACGCCGTACCTGGTCTCCGTGTGCGACCGGTTGGCGGGGGCCGGCTGGCTGACCGTGGCGCCGCACCTCTACCACCGGGACGGCTTCGACGAGGTCGACCCGGCCGGCGGCTGGCCGGGGGCGGTCCCGGCGATGGAGACGCTGACGGGGACGGGCATCGACGCCGACGTCGACGCGGCGCTCACCCATCTCGCCGACTCCGGCTTCGACGCCGGGCAGAGCGCGATCGTCGGGTTCTGCATGGGCGGCACCGTGGCGCTGCACACCGCCACCCGCCACCCGCTGGCCGCGGCGGTGTCGTTCTACGGCGGCGGGGTGAGCACGCCGTACTGGCCGGGCGTGCCGCCGCTGGTCGAGGCGGCCCCGGCGCTGCGCGTGCCGTGGCTCGGCCTCTACGGCGAGCAGGACGCTCTGATCAGCGCGGACGAGATCGCCGCGCTGCGGGCCGCGGCCGCCCGCAGCGGCGCGCCGACGGAACTCGTCAGCTACCCGGACGCGGGACACGCCTTCCACAGCGACGACCGGGAGGCGGTGTACCGCCCGGTCGCCGCCGCGGACGCCTGGTCCCGCGCGCTCGCCTTCCTCGACGAGCACGTCCGCCCGCGCTGAGCCGCCCGGCCGGTCCGGCAGTCGCCCTGGGGCCCTGACCGGACCGGCCGGCTCTGTCGATCAGAGGCGGTCGATCAGAAGCGGTCGATCAAGGAACCGATCGGCCAAGAGGAGCCTGTCGGCCAAGAAGATCCGGTCGGTCAGAAGCGGGCGGTCAGGACGAGGTGGCGGTCTGGGCGAGCAGCTCGGCCAGGGCGGGACCGGCGATCCGCTTGAACTGGCGCCGGGCACGGGTCCGGTCGAGCATCCCGACCTCCAGGTTGGCCGCGGTGAGCACCCGCTCGCCGTTCTGCGGCAGCCCCGGCGGGACGCTGACGGTCAGCGCCTGGACCGCGACCCGCAGGGCGTCGGCGAGGGGCTGGCCGTCCCGGTGGTGCTCCTTCAGCGAGGTCGTGACCTGGTCGGAGGCGCCGCCGATCGCGACGAACCCCCGCTCGTCGGCGATCGACCCGTCGAACGTCAGCTTGTAGATCTGGTCGTCGTCGGTGGTGGGACCGACCTCGGCCACCACGATCTCGACCTCGTAGGGCTTCACGCTCTCGGTGAAGATCGCCCCGAGGGTCTGCGCGTAGGCGTTGGCGAGGGCCCGGCTGGTCACGTCGCGCCGGTCGTACATGTAGCCGCGGGAGTCCATCAGACGGATGCCGGCCGTGCGCAGGTTCTCAAACTCGTTGTACTTGCCCACGGCGGCGAACGCGATGCGGTCGTAGATCTCGCTGATCTTGTGCAGGGTCGCCGAGGGGTTCTCGGCGACGAACAGGATCCCGTCCGCGTAGGTGATGACGACGACGCTGCGCCCGCGCGCGATGCCCTTGCGCGCGTACTCGGACTTGTCGCGGACCTGCTGTTCGGGGCTCGCGTATCCGAACGGCATGGTCACGTCAGCCTCCCGCGCTCGTGGAACGGTCCGCGATGATGGCGGTCACCACGGGTTCTACCTCGTCGTCGCCGTAGCGGCGGTACCCGTCGGACGTGACCGACGCGACGATCGGGTACAGCTTGCGGATCGTGTCCGGGCCACCGGTGGCCGAGTCGTCGTCGGCGGCGTCGTAGAGGGCCTCGACGGCGATCCGCACCGCGTCGTCCTGGGTCAGGTCGACGCGGAAGCGCTTCTTCAGCGAGCCCTTCGCGAACACCGAGCCGGAACCGATGGACTCGTAGGTACGCTCCTCGGACTTCGCCGCGGCGATGTCGTAGGAGAAGATCCGGCCCTTGTCCAGGTCCGGGTCGTAGCCGGCGAACAGGGGCACGACGGCGAGGCCCTGCAGGGCCATCGGGAGGTTCCCCTTGACCATGGCCGCCAGCCGGTTGGCCTTGGCGTCCAGGCTCAGGGTCGCGCCCTCGATCTTCTCGTAGTGCTCCAGCTCCACCTGGAACAGCCGGATCAGCTCGGCGCCAACCCCGGCCGTGCCGGCGTAGCCCACGCAGGAGAAGTCATCGGCGTGGTGCACCTTCTCGACGTCCCGCTGGGCGATCATGTGCCCCTGCGTCGCCCGGCGGTCACCGGCCATGATCACACCACCGGGGAACGTCACCGCCACGATCGTCGTGCCGTGCGCCACCTCGGTGACCGGCCCCGGCAGGCCACCCCGGGCCCCCGGCAGCAGGTGCGGCGCCGACTGCGACAGGAAATCGGTGAACGACGACGTTCCCGGTGTCATGAACACAGCCGGTAGGCGCCCGGCGCCACCCATTGGATCAGCCACGCATCCCCCTTCCGATAGACGGTCACACGGTCCGCGGCGTCCCGGTCGTCTCCGGGAACCGCGGGCGACGTGCGCATGAGCACAACATAGGGCCATGGCCACCTGGTGCGGTCGGCCAGGGCGACCGGCTCGGCGACCGACCGGCGATCCGGGCGCGCAGCCCGCTCCCGCACCGACCGCACATCCACCCCGCGCGGACCGTCCGCGGGCACCCGGCCGACCCGGCCGCGACACCCGGCCGCACCCCGCGGCGCGCCCCGGGCCGGATCAGGCCGTCCGGGCACACCCGGCCGGCCGCCGACGCGACCAGCGGCGATCCGCACGCCGCGGACCGCGGCGTCGCGGCGCAACGGAGGCCGACACCGTGGTTCCGGCGCCCGGCAACCCTCCACGCCCCGGCCTCGCCCGCCGGTGGAACCCGGCGGGCGACACACGGGGCGCGGGCGGGCGACCCGGCCGGCGGCGGTCAGGCGACACAGGACGACCGCCACGATCGAGAGGCACCTTCCGGTGCCCCGAGCGCGCCCGGAGCCGGTGCGCGGTGCGGGCTCAGCCCCGCCGACGCCGCGCGGTCACTCGCCGCCCTTCTGGACGTAGCCCTTGACGAACTCCTCGGCGTTCTCCTCGAGGACGTCGTCGATCTCGTCGAGGAGCGAGTCGACGTCCTCGGACAGCTTCTCGTGCCGCTCCTTGAGGTCGCTGGCGTCGTTGCCCTCGGCGGCGACCTCCTCGACCTCGTCGGCATGCCGGTTGGTGTGCTGCTGCCCGCCGCCGCTGTCCCTGGTGGCCATGAAGCCCTCCTTCGATCGCCTGGCGCGACACTATCCCGCCCCACCGACACCATCAGTCGGATCGGTGAGAGGTCCACTCCATCACGAACTGACCGTCTCGTCGCGACGTCCGCCCAGGGCGCAACGCCCGCAGGTCAGCCGGGGGCGGCCCGGCGCGGCGACGGGCGAGGAAGGGGGCCTGCGGCCTCCTCAGCGGCCGGCCAGCGCGTCGACGAGATCCGCGGCGGTGGCGCACCGGTCGAGCAGCTCGCCCACGTGCGCCCTCGTCCCCCGCAACGGCTCCAGGGTCGGCACCCGCTGCAGGGAGTCCCGGCCGATGTCGAAGATCACCGAGTCCCACGACGCCGCGGCGACCTGCTGCGGGTAGCGGGCGAGGCAGCGCCCCCGGAAGAACGCCCGGGTGTCCTCTGGCGGCTCCGTCATCGCCCTGGTGACCTCGTCCTCGCTGACGACCAGATCGAACCGGCCGCGCTCGACGAGGCGGTTGTACAGGCCCTTGTCCGGCCGGACGTCGTGGTACTGCAGGTCGACGAGTTCCAGGCGGGGCGAGTCCCAGGCCAGGGCGTCGCGCGAGCGGTACCCCTCCAGGATCGACAGCTTGGCGACCCAGTCGAGTTCCCGGGCGCAGCTCATCGGGTCGACCTCGAGGCGGCCGAGGACCGACTCCCACCGGGAGAGGACGTCGGCGGTCTGCGGGTCGACGTCCGAGCCGAACCGGTTCTCCACGTACTTGCGGGCCTGCTCGAAGTACTCCATCTGCAGCTGCACGGCGGTCATCTTCCGACCGTCGCGCAACGTGACGAGATGCTTGAGCGAGGGGTCGTGCGAGATCGCCCGCAGCGCGGCCACCGGACCGTCCACGGACAGGTCGACGCTGAACCAGCCGTCCTCGATCATGGCGAGAACCAGCGACGTCGTCCCCACCTTCAGGTAGGTGGCGACCTCGCTCATGTTCGCGTCGCCGATGATGACGTGCAGCCGGCGGTACTTCTCCGGGTCGGCGTGCGGCTCGTCGCGGGTGTTGATGATCGGGCGCTTCAGCGTCGTCTCGAGGCCCACCTCGACCTCGAAGAAGTCCGCCCGCTGGCTGATCTGGAAGCCGGCCTCCCGGCTGTCCACGCCGAGGCCGACCCGACCGGCACCGCAGACGACCTGGCGGGAGACGAAGAACGGGGTGAGGTTGCGGACGATCTCCCCGAACGGCGTCGAGCGGGCCATGAGGTAGTTCTCGTGGCAGCCGTAGGAGACGCCCTTGTTGTCGGTGTTGTTCTTGTACAGGTTCACGGGCTTGGCGCCGGGCACCGTCAGGGCGCGCCGCGCCGCCTCCGCCATCACCCGTTCACCGGCCTTGTCCCACAGCACGACGTCGCGCGGGTTGGTGACCTCGGGCGAGGAGAACTCCGGATGGGCGTGATCGACGTAGAGCCGCGCCCCGTTGGTCAGGATGACGTTGGCGAGGCCCAGGTCGTCCTCGTTGGCCGGCGCGCTCGGGTCGACCGCGGGCTCCCGGGGGAGCTCGAAGCCTCGCGCGTCCCGCAGTGGCGACTCCTCCTCGAAGTCCCACCGGGCACGGCTGCCCGAGGACGACGTTCTGTTGGCATAGGAGTTCACCACCAACGACGAGGCCAACATCTGGTTGGTGTTCGGCTGACCGGGCACCGACACCCCGTACTCGGTCTCGATTCCCATGATCCGGCGCGCGCTCACTCTGCAAGCGTAGGTGCTGCGCGGGCGGTCGGTTGGTCGGACGTCCGCCTTGTTTGTTCTGGGCGGTGCGCACGGACCCGTTCCGCCCGATGCGGATCGGCGCGAATGGCCCCTCACCGGACCCTCCCGAAACCGGGGATCCCCCGATCGGGGGCACCCTGAGCCGGGACGGGATCGCGGCGCGACCGACCCGCGGAGGCGGCCACGCAGGTGGCGGCCGCCCTCGCGAAAGCCCTCGTGGTGGGCTGCAGGGCCCGCACGGACGGGCCGGTCCGAACGGGCCGGCCCGTGGCCCGGGCAGGGCCGGCCCGAGGGCCCGGCAGGGCCGGGCCAGGCGGGCCGTGCGGGCCGTGCCTTCGCCGCGCACATACCGCGGCGCTCGGGACCTCCTCGGTCCCGAGCGCCGCGGTACGAAGCGTGCCGCCTCCCGTCGCGGTCGCCTGGACAGCGCGACCGCGACGGAACTGCGGTGGTGTTACGCCGGCCGTTACAGGTACTGGCCGGTGTTCGCGATGGTGTCGATGGAGCGTCCGGCCTCGGTGCCCTTCGTTCCGGTGACGAGCGTGCGGATGTAGACGATCCGCTCGCCCTTCTTGCCGGAGATCCGGGCCCAGTCGTCCGGGTTGGTCGTGTTCGGCAGGTCCTCGTTCTCCTTGAACTCGTCCAGGCACGCGGCGAGCAGGTACTGCATGCGCAGACCCTTGAGGCCGCCCTCGATGTGCGCCTTGACCGCCATCTTCTTGGCGCGGGCGACGATGTTCTCGATCATCGCGCCCGAGTTGAAGTCCTTGAAGTACAGGACCTCCTTGTCACCGTTGGCGTAGGTCACCTCGAGGAAGCGGTTCTCCTCGCTCTCCGCGTACATCCGCTCGACGACGCGCTGGATCATCGCGGCGACCGTGGCCTCCCGGTTGCCGTCGAACTCGGCGAGGTCCTCCGGGTAGAGCGGCAGGCTGGGCACGACGTACTTGGCGAAGATGTCGCGGGCCGCTTCGGCGTCGGGCCGCTCCACCTTGATCTTGACGTCGAGCCGTCCCGGCCGCAGGATCGCCGGGTCGATCATGTCCTCACGGTTGGACGCGCCGATCACGATCACGTTCTCGAGCTGCTCGACGCCGTCGATCTCGCTGAGCAACTGCGGAACGATCGTGTTCTCCACGTCCGAGGACACACCCGAGCCGCGGGTCCGGAAGATCGAGTCCATCTCGTCGAAGAACACGATCACCGGCATTCCCTCGGACGCCTTCTCGCGCGCCCGCTGGAACACCAGCCGGATCTGCCGCTCGGTCTCGCCGACGAACTTGTTGAGCAGCTCGGGGCCCTTGATGTTGAGGAAGAAGGCGCGGCCGTTGCCCTGGCCGGTGATCGCCTCGACCTTCTTGGCCAACGAGTTCGCGACCGCCTTCGCGATCAGCGTCTTGCCGCAGCCGGGTGGGCCGTAGAGCAGCACACCCTTCGGCGGCTTGAGCTGATGCTCCCGGTACAGGTCCTTGTACAGGAACGGCAGCTCCACCGAGTCGCGGATCGACTCGATCTGGCTCTTCAGCCCGCCGATCTGCTCGTACCCGATGTCCGGGACCTCTTCGAGGACGAGCTCCTCGACCTCGGACTTCGGGACTCGCTCGAAGGCGTACCCGGAGCGGGGCTCGATCAACAACGAGTCCCCCGCGCGGATCGGACCGTCGAGCAGCGGTTGGGCCAGCATGACCACCCGCTCCTCGTCGGTGTGACCGATCACCAGTGCTCGGTCACCGCTTTCGAGGACTTCCTTGAGCAGGACGATCTCACCCTGTCGCTCGAAGGAGCGAGCCTCGACCACGTTGAGGGCCTCGTTGAGCATGACCTCCTGGCCGGGCGAGAGCGAGCCGACGTCGACACTCGGCGACACGGTCACTCGGAGCTTTCTGCCCTGAGTGAACACGTCGACGGTGCCGTCGTCATATCGGGAGACGAAGATCCCGTAGCCGCTGGGCGGCTGCGCGAGTCTGTCGACCTCCTCCTTCAGGGTGACGATCTGGTCGCGCGCCTCCCGGAGGGTGGCGACGAGTCTGTCGTTCTGTCCCGTGGCGGACGACAGCTCGGCCTGAACCTCCGCGAGGCGTTCCTCCAGCACCCTGACCTGCCTGGGCGATTCGGACAACCTACGCCGCAGCATGGCCACTTCCTCTTCCAGGAAGGCGACCTGCGTCGTGAGCTCGTGTGCTTCCTTCTCGTACGCCGACCGCCGTGATTCGGCATCACCTGGACGACCCGTGCTCCCACCGGAGCCAGAGCCCGAACGGGGACCGGACACTGCGCCTCCACCTCCCCCGTGCTGACCGGGACGCACCCACACTACCGTTGTGACCGCCGCTGGCAGGCCGGTCACGCAAGGACGACCCGGCTTTGCCGTAAACAGCGGGTTACGGTGCCATGGTGACAGAAGATCGGAGCCCTGTGGCAACTCCAGCGAAGCCGGGCGTTTCGGCGGGCCTGCGCGTGCGGGTCGACCAGAACGCCTGCACCGGCGACGGTCTGTGCGTCCAGCTCGCCCCCAGCGTCTTCGAGTTCGACGTCGACGGGCTCGCCTACGTCAAGGACGACGCCGGTGAGCTCCAGACGACCGACGGAGCGTACGTGCCCGTCCCCCTCCCGGTCGTGGACGCGGTCGTCGACGCGGCCGACGAGTGTCCGGGGACGTGCATCTACGTGGAACGCCCGGACGGCACCCTCGAGGCCGGCGGCCCCCTGAGCTGACGACCCCCTGACCAGGACGACGCCCGCCGACCACGGGGCCGGCCGGAGCAGGGTCCGAAGGCCCGTCCGCGCCGCCGTGGACGGCGCGGGCCGGCGTGCGGCCGCGGGCCCACAGCCCCGTGGAGCCGAGCCCCGTGGAGCCGTGCCCCGTGGAGCCGTGCCCCATGGAGGCGGCCCCACAGGCAGCACAGACCAGGTAGCCAGGCGGCCCAGAGCGGCTGGCAGCCCAGACAGAGCGGCAGTGCGGACCGGCCCGCGCGAGAAGCGGACCGGCCGCGCGAGAAGCAGCGCAGACCGTACGCAGCGCGGAACCAACCGGCGGTGCGAACCGAGGGGGTCCGGCGGCCGGGCCTCGCGGCGGCCTAGGGGACGGACTCGGGCTCGTCCTCGGCGGCCACCGGCGCGGCCAGGGGGGCCGACTCCGCGGGTCCCGTGGCCGTCGGCTCGCCGAGGGCGCCCTTCGCGGGCCGGCGCCGGCGGACCGGGGGCGTGACGCCGTCGGCGAGGCGGCGCGCGGTGACCAGGAAGCCCGTGTGGCCGACCATGCGGTGGCCGGGGCGGACGGCAAGGCCCTCGACGTGCCAGTCCCGCATCATCGTCTCCCAGGCGGCGGGCTCGGCGAACGTGCCGTGCGCGCGCAGGGTCTCCACGACGCGGGAGAGCTGCGTCGTCGTGGCGACGTAGGCGCAGACCACCCCGCCGGGAACGAGCGCCGCGCTGACGGCGTCCACGACGTCCCAGGGCGCCAGCATGTCGAGGACGACCCGGTCGATGTCCCGTTCGGTCGTCTCGGCCAGATCGCCGACGATCACCGTGTGCGCCGGGTGCGGCCCGCCGAAGAACGTCTCGATGTTGCGCTGGGCGATGGCGGCGAAGTCCTCCCGCCGCTCGTAGGAGATCAACCGACCGGCGTCCCCGATGGTGCGCAGCAGGGAGCAGGACAGCGCGCCCGAGCCGACGCCGGCCTCGAGCACGCGCGCGCCCGGGAAGATGTCCGCGTACGTGACGATCTGGCCCGCGTCCTTGGGATAGACCACCGTCGCGCCGCGGGGCATCGACAGCACGAAGTCCACGAGCAGGGGGCGCAGCGCCAGGTAGTCGGTGCCGCCGGTGCTGGTGACGACGATGCCCTCGGGCCGGCCTAGCAGCGCGTCGTGCTCGACGGCGCCGCGGTGGGTGTGGAACTGCTTGCCCGGTTCCAGGACGACGGTGTGCTTGCGTCCCTTGGGGTCGGTGAGCTGCACCCGGTCGCCCTTGGTGAAGGGCCCGCGGCGGTGCGCCGCGCCGGTGGGACCGGGACGGAGATCGGGCTCGGTCACCGCTGCGCCACCATGCGTGCGGCGGCGGCCGGGTCGAGGCGAGCGACCAGGTCGACCATGGCGAGCACGCCGACCGGCCGGCCGTGCTGCAGCACCAGGTACTCCGAGGCGGGCATGCTCTGCACCGCGGCGAGCAGGTCCTCGCCCTCCAGATCGGCGTCGAGCACCATCCCGGGCGCGATCGCCCGGCTCACCTCGTCCACGGACATCCACGGCCTCCGATGCTCGGGCAGCGCGTCGACCGCCGAGCCATTCATGATCTTGATGGGATTACCGTCCCGGTCGATCACCGCGACGGCGGTGGCGCCGACCTCCTGCGCCCTGCGCAGGGCCTCGGCCAGCGGCACGGCGCCCTCGACGGGCAGCGTCCGGCGCACCAGCCGGCCGGCGGACAGGCCCGGCAGCCGCCCCCGCAGCTGGGCCGCCCGCAGCGACTGAAAGGCCGCGAAGGCCAGGAACGCCGCCAGAGCATACGTGTAGAACAGGCCGAAGCTGTCGCCGGAGATCGTCGTACCCCAGACGACCATGCCGGCGGCCACCACGAAGCCGCCGTAGGCGCCGGCCCGCAGCCCGCGCAGCTTGTCCCCGGTCACCGCCCACACGGCGGCGATGACCACCCGCCCGCCGTCCAGCGGCACTCCGGGGGCCAGGTTGAACACGAACAGCGCCAGGTTGATGACCCCGAGATCACGCAGCACGACCCCGACGTGGGTGTCGCCGCCGATGCCGAGCAGGCCGAGGAAGCACAGCCCGGCGAGCACGCCGTTGGCCGCCGGCCCGACGAAGGCGATGAGGAACTCGCGGCCGGGACTGCGGGGCTCGGGCTCGAACTCGGTGAACCCGGCGAACCCGTGCAGCGTCACCGAACGGACGGTGTGACCGAAGGCGAGCGCGGCCAGGCAGTGCCCGATCTCGTGGACCAACAGGGAGACCAGGAAGCCGACGGAGATCACCGTGGCCATGGCGAGGACCTGGCCGTCCGACGCCGTCGGCAGCCGGTCCCGGATGGAGCCGGAGAGCAGGTAGGCCACCAGGAGGGCGAAGATCAGCGCGAGTGGCGACACCATGATCGGGACGCCGCGGATGCGCCCGATGACGACTCCCGACGGGCGTTCCCCCGGATGCCGCGACGCACCACCCATGCCGCCATGGGCATCCGAGCCGGTGCCACCGCGCTGATCCGTCATGGAACCGATGCTACGGACCAGATCCGGCCGCGTCTGCCGGCCCTGTCCACGCCTGTGACCAGCGGGGGTGCCGGAGGCCTCCGGTCAGGGCCACCCCGGCGCGCCGATGCCCACCCGCGCACCCCGCGGCGCCGGTCCCCCGGGACGGCACCGCCGGCGACCGGACCGCCACCGCCGCACCGCCGCGCACGTCCGTCGGCGCCGGCCGGGACCGACCGGCGAAAGTGTCGGTGGCGGGTTCTAGGGTCGGGTCATGACCACGACGCCGCCGCCTGATTCCGCGGCATCCAGGGACGCCCCGGTGTCGGCGGCCGCTCCCGCAGCGCCGGCCGGCCGCGCGGCACTGGTCGGCTCCACAGCGCCGGGCGGGCCGCGGGGTGCCGAGCGGCCGCTGATCGGCTCGCTGTCCCCGTCGCGGGCGGCGGACTTCGTCAACTGCCCGCTGCGCTACCGGTTCCGCGTCGTCGACCGGCTGCCCGAACCGCCGAGCGAGGCGGCCAGCCGCGGGACCGTCGTGCACTCGGTCCTGGAGAACCTGTTCGACCTGCCGCCGGCCGGGCGGACCCTCGAGGCGGCGCGCACGCTCGTCGAGCCGGCCTGGCAGGCGCTGCGCGAACGGGAGCCCGCCGTCGAGACGCTCTTCGACGGCCCGGACGCGCTCGCCGCCTGGCTGGATTCGGCGCGCGACCTGCTCGCCGGGTACTTCGCGCTGGAGGACCCGGCCCGGCTCGCCCCGTCGGCCCGCGAGCTCTACGTCGAGCACGTGCTCGACTCCGGGCTGCGGCTGCGCGGCTACGTGGACCGGCTCGACGAGGCCACGACCCCGCAGGGCCTGGCCCTGCGGGTGGTCGACTACAAGACCGGCCGCTCGCCCGGGCCGGCGTTCGAGGCTTCGGCGATGTTCCAGATGAGGTTCTACGCCCTGCTGTTGTGGCGGATCCGCGGCGTGATTCCCCGGGAGCTTCGCCTGTACTACCTCGGGGACCGCACCTGGTTGCGGGCCGCCCCGGACGAGGCGGACCTGCGGGCCACCGAGCGGCGGATCGAGGCGCTGTGGGCGGCGATCGACCGGGCCCACCGCAGCGGGGACTGGCGGGCCACCCCCAACCGCCTGTGCTCCTGGTGCCATCACCAGGCGCTGTGCCCGGCGTTCGGCGGCACGCCCCCGCCGCTGCCGCGCCAGGCCCCCGCCCTCCCCCTCGACGACGCGGCCCCGACCGTCTGCGAGGCGGACGGCTGACGGCCGCCGGGAGGACACCGCACGCGGGCGAGGACGGGAACGTCGATGGGAGGGGTTGTCGGGGATTCCGGATCGATCCCGAGATGCGGATCATCACTCGGTCGTTGGGGACTCCGACGGCGCGATCGAGGTCGTCCGGGCCGGGCGGCCGGCAGGCGAGCCCCGCGACGCGTGCCAGTCCGCGCACCGAAACACCGACAGAGGACGATGGGACGGGCCCTGTACCCGGCGGCGGGCAGGGGCATCGGCAGACGCGCCGAGCTCGCGAGGAGAGGACATCACGATGGCCCGACGGACCGGATCATCCCCAGGCGGGAGGCGGGACGCGGGCCGGGGCGCTCCGGCCGGTCGCCCGCAGCGGGTGGCGCGGACCGCCGAGCGCGGGGCCGATCGCCGCGAGCAGCCCGCCGCCGGCGTCGTGGGCGGTCCCGGCGGCGGCGCGGGAGGCATGGTCCCGGCGGCGCGCGCCGACCGGCTGACGAAGATCTACGGCACCGGGGACACGACCGTCACCGCGCTGCGCGGGATCGACCTGGACTTCCCGCGCGGCCGCTTCACGGCGATCATGGGGCCGTCGGGTTCGGGGAAGTCCACGCTCATGCACTGCCTGGCCGGTCTGGACACGGTGACCCGCGGGCGGGTGTTCATCGGCGACGTCGACCTGTCCCGGCTGTCGGACAAGGAGCTCACCCGCCTGCGCCGGGACCGGATCGGCTTCATCTTCCAGCAGTTCAACCTGCTGCCGACGCTGACCGCGGCGGAGAACATCACGCTGCCGCTGAGCATCGCGGGCCGCTCCCCGGACCAGGCGTGGATGCGCACCGTCGTCGACGCGGTCGGCCTCGCCCCCCGGCTGGGGCACCGGCCGAGCGAGCTCTCGGGCGGCCAGCAGCAGCGGGTCGCCTGCGCGCGCGCCCTCGTCACCCGACCCGAGATCATCTTCGCCGACGAGCCGACCGGCAACCTGGACTCCCGCTCGGGCGCCGAGGTGCTGTCGTTCCTGCGGGACTCGGTCACCGAGCTCGGCCAGACGATCGTCATGGTGACGCACGATGCCACCGCGGCCTCCTACTCCGACGAGGTGATCTTCCTCGCGGACGGCCGACTCGTCGACGCGATCGAGCGACCCACCGCGGACGAGGTGCTCGACCGGATGAAGCACCTCGACGCCGCCCAGCGAGGCCTGCTTCCCGACGGCGCCGACGCGGCCGGCGAAGCGGGCGCCTACGACGACCGGGACGGCCACGACCACCGGGACGACCACGACGGCCGGGGCCGCCACGACGGCCGGGACCGCCACGCGCGTCCCGCGGATCGCGAGCGTCAGGGCGGCCGTGCCCGCCAGGACGGCTACGACGCGACGCCCCGCCCTCGGGGCTACCCGGCAGGCGACGACGACCCCTACGGCGACTACGACTATCCCGACCAGCGCTACGGCAATGACGGCCGGGCGGCCCGACCAGCGTCCTACGACGGCCGCTACGCCGAGCCGTTCACCGGCGAGTTCGCCCCCGTCCCCGGGCCCGAGACCGGGCCGCTGGACGGGAGCGGCCCGGGCGGCGGCCGCTACGGGGGGCCGGCGGGTGACCCGCGGCGCCGACCGCTACCGCGCCCCACCGGCCCACGTGATGACGACGAGCCGGACGGCTACGGCTCCCCGGACGGCTACGGTCCTCCGGACGGCTACGGTCCCCCGGAGGGCTACGGCGCTCCGGGCAGCTACGGCTCCTCGGACGGCTACGGCTCCACGGACGGACAGAGCGCCCCACGCGGCTACCGGGCGGACGGGCCCGGGTCGGCGGGCTGGGCCTGAGCCGATGCTGCGCGCCACCCTCAAGAGCCTGCTGGCCCGCAAGATCCGGCTGGCCCTGTCCATGCTGGCGGTCGTCGTCGGCGTGAGCTTCGTCACCGGCACCCTGGTCCTGACGGACACGCTCAACCGGACCTTCAACACCCTGTTCGCCGACATCAACAAGAACGTCAGCGTCGCGGTCCGGGCGGTCAACCAGATCGACCCGACGAGCGACGCCGGCCGACCGCCGCTGCCCGCGTCGATCCTCGACTCCGTGGCCAGGGTCGACGGGGTGCGGGCGGCTGTCGGGTCGGTCGACGGCCAGGCGGTGCTCATCAACCCACGGACCGGCAAGCCGGCGAAGGAGGGCGGGGCGCCGGGGCGGGGCACGAACTGGACGGGCGGCCAGCCGACCGCGCCCGAGCAACTCGCCGAGGGCCACGCCCCGGGGCCAGGCGAGATCGCGGTGGATCGGGCGACGGCGAGGGACCTTCATCTCGTCCTCGGAACGCGGGTCTCCGTGCAGACCAAGGGCGCACCGACGACGTACACGCTGGTCGGCACGTTCCGGGTGGCCGGGCAGGACAGCCTCGGCGGTGCCGCCGTGACCGCGTTCGACACCGCCACCGCCCAACGGGTGCTGCTGGCCCCTGGCCAGTTCAGCTCCATCCACCTGGCGGCCGTCCCCGGCCTGGGCCAGTCGGAGCTGCGCGCGCGGGTCGCCGCCGTGCTCCCCGCCGGCGTCGAGGCGATCACCGGCACGCAGCTGTCGGAGGAGAACGCCAGCGCCGTGCAGCAGGCGATCAGCGGCTTCTCGACCTTCCTGCTGATCTTCGCGGCGATCTCGGTGTTCGTCGGCGCGTTCATCATCTTCAACACGTTCACCATGCTGGTGGCGCAGCGGGTGCGGGAGCTGGCGCTGCTGCGGGCGATCGGCGCGAGCCGGCGTCAGGTACAGATCTCGCTGCAGGTCGAGGCAGCTCTGGTCGGTTTCGCCGGGGCGAGCGTGGGTCTGCTGTTCGGCGCGGGGCTCGCCGTGCTGCTCCGGGCGGCCGTCGGGGCGTTCGGGGTGGATCTACCCAGCGGCTCGCTGGTCTTCGAGGCGCGTACGATCATCGCCGCCTACGCCGTGGGAGTCGTGATCACCTCGGCCGCGGCCTTCGTGCCGGCGCGCAAGGCGGCGTCCGTGCCACCGATCGCGGCGATGCGGGAGTCCTATGTGCTGCCGACGCGCTCGCTGCGCACCCGGGCCGTCGCCGGGACCGCCCTCACGGCGCTCGGGGTGCTGCTGCTCGTCCTCGGGACCGCGTCGGCGGGCAAGTCGGGAGCCACCGCCGTGGGAGCCGGTGCCGCGGGGATCTTCCTCGGCATCGCCACCCTGTCGCCGCTGTTGTCCGGCCCGATCATCCGGGTGCTCGGCGCGCCGTTCGTCTCGCTGTTCGGCACCACGGGCCGGCTCGGCCGGGAGAACGCGATGCGCAACCCGCGACGCACCTCCTCGACGGCCTCCGCCCTCATGATCGGACTAGCGCTGGTCAGCGCCTTCTCCATCCTCGGCCAGTCGATCAAGGAGTCGGTACGCACGACCGTGCAGGACAGTCTCGGCGCCGACTTCTTCCTGACCACCCAGGGCTTCGGCCAGGGCTTCAGCGGGCAGGTGGCGCGCGATCTGGCCGGCAAGCCCGGCATCGAGGTCGCGACCGGGCTGCGCGGCGGCCTGGCGAAGGTCGGCGGGCGCGACGCCCAGGTGCTCGCCGGGGATCCGGCCGGCCTGCCCAAGGTGCTGGCCCTCAAGAAGGTCGCCGGTGACCTCCGCGGCCTCGGCGACGGCACGATCCTCGTGGATGACGACGTCGCCGCCGACCGCCACCTCGGCGTCGGGCAGAAGATCCCCGTCACCTTCCCCGACGGCACCCAGGACCTCACCGTCGCCGGGACGTACAAGAAGAGCCAGGTGGCCGGCTCGTGGATCATCTCGACCGGCCAGTTCGCCCGACACAACACCGACGATCTCGACCTGTTCGTGCTGGTCAAACGCGCCGATGGAGCCGACCCCGCCGCCGTGCGCGCCGAGATCAACAAGATCGTCAGGCCCTATGCCACCGTGGAGGTGCGCGACCAGTCGGAGTTCGTCGCCCAGCAGGAGAAGCAGATCGACCAGCTCCTGGGCTTCATCTACGTCCTGCTGACCCTCGCGGTGATCATCGCACTGTTCGGCATCGTGAACACGCTCGCCCTGTCCGTGATCGAACGGACCCGGGAGATCGGACTGCTGCGCGCCGTCGGCATGAGTCGCGGGCAGATGCGGGCCATGGTCGTCATGGAGTCGACGATCATCTCCGTCTTCGGCGCCGTGCTCGGTGTCGCCGTGGGCAGCATCTTCGGCTGGGCCCTCACGAAGGCCCTGGCCTCCCAGGGCATCAGCACGTTCGCCTACCCGGTCCCGACCATCATCATCGTCATCGTCGTCGGTGTCCTGCTCGGCATCCTCGCCGCCGTCTTCCCCGCCCGCCGCGCCGCCCGCATGGACGTCCTGCGCGCCATCTCCGCCACCTGACCCGGCGGCCAGCGGCGCCGGCGCCACCCCAGCCGCAGGAGGTCCGCGCAGCCGCGCCCCGCCCAGCTCGCGCGGCCTCCTGGCGACCTCACGCTGGATCGCACAGCGCCCCGACCCGCCCGCCACGCCACGCCCCGACCCGCCCGCCACGGCCCCGACCCGACCCGCCCGCCATGCCCCGACCCGCCCGGCCGCGCCCTGACCCACCCGCCATCTGAACGCCCGGCCAGCCCCACCGTCACCCACCCGCCGAGAAACCCAGCCACAAACATGCCAAATCATGCCGAGGGTTAGACACGGTTTCGGAGCAGAAAACCGTGCCCAAACCTCGGCACGATTCTGTAGCCACCCGACTACAAACAGGCTCCGAGCCTGGCAGCCTCCTCGGCGGGCCGCATCTGTCTGCAGGCCGCGCGGCCCGCAGACGGCCTCCGCAGGACAGGATGTCGGCTCACCCCAGGACGTCGGCTCATCCCAGGGCGTCGGCTCACCCACAGGACGCCGGCTCACCCACAGGACGCAGGCTCGTCCACAGGGCACCGGCTCGTCCACAGGGCACCGGGCTCGTCCACAGGGCACCGGCTCGTCCACAGGGCACCGGCTCGTCCACAGATTGGCCGATGCCGCTGCAGGGCGGCCCGACCACGGGCCAGGCTGGGCGGGTGGACCTTCCCACGCTCCCGCACTCGCTGCGTCACCTGGCCCTGCGCCAGGACGGCATGCTCACCTGGGCGCAGCTCCGGCAAGCGGGCATGACCCGACGGCACCTCGATCGCCTGATTCGAGACGCCGGCTGGTCCATCCCGTTCCGCGGTACGGTCCTGCTCCCCACCGCGCACCCGCTGCGCGGTCCCCTTCGGGCTGCGCTGGTCGGGCGGCCCGACGCCGTCGTCTGCCACCTGAGCGGCCGCCCGTCTCCTGGGCCTGCCGGGACTGCCTGGTGCCCCTCGTCGA
Source organism: Frankia alni ACN14a (assembly GCF_000058485.1). Taxonomy (NCBI): domain Bacteria; kingdom Bacillati; phylum Actinomycetota; class Actinomycetes; order Frankiales; family Frankiaceae; genus Frankia; species Frankia alni. Next base: position 3,095,118 of record NC_008278.1, on the reverse strand, counting down.
TCCGGGCGGGCCGGCGAGGACATTCACCGCTCGGCCTCGCACGCGGGGGCGGCGCCTCGACGCACTCCCGGCGCGGGTCGACCCAGCGCCGGCCGTGGCGGCGCGGCGGAGATCGGAACCACGGCGTTGCTCGGCGAGCCGATCCACCTCCTGCTCCCCCGCTCCGCGCACAGGGCCGCCGGCATCGCCGGTCTCACCCGGCATCTGGGCGCCCTGCGCCCCGGCGAGTGGCACTCGCGGCGAGGCATCCCCGTCACCACCGTCGAGCGCACCCTGGCCGACCTGGTCCTGGACAGCGATCGGGAGACCGCCGTCAGCCTGCTCGACGCAGCGCTGCACGCGCGGCGTGTGCCGGATGCCCGCGCCGTGCTCAGGTCGGCATCCGGACGTCGGGGGGTGGTCGGCCGCCAGACCTGGTTCGCGCTCGCAGACGGGCGGGCGGAGTCTCCTCTGGAGACGCGACTGCGCCTGCTGCTGCTCGACGCGGGCCTGCCGCCCGAGGAACTGCAGTGGCAGGTATGGGACCCCGGCCCCACGCGGACACGGCACGAGCCGACGAGGCTCGGGAAGCCCGACCTCTCCGACCCGACGCCGAGCACGCCGCCGCATCGGGACCCGGGGCTGGGAAGACGCCTGGTCGCCCGGCTCGACCTGGCCTGGCCGAGCCGGCGGGTCGCCGTGGAGGCGGACGGCGCCGCTTACCATGGCGAGCCCCGCGCGCTGTTCCGCGACCGCGTGCGGCAGAACGACCTGCTGTCGGCCGGCTGGACCCTGCTGCGCTTCACCTGGGCTGATGTGCTGGGCGGTCCGGCGGGCGTCGCCGATCTGGTGCGCCGCGCGCTGGCGCTGGCGGACGGTGCGGTCAGGTCCCGGCCGGGCGGGCAGCCAGGAGATCCTGGAGCAGGTCGAGGGTGACGTCGTGCAGGCTGCCGACGATCGCGGCGAGGCCCGAGGGCGGGGTCTCGGTGGCATCCGTCGGCACCGCGGCAGACGGCGCCGCATCCGGCGGCACGACACCGGACGGCACCGCGGCAGACGGCCCGAGCACGGCGACGACGGGCGGGACGGTAGTGGACGGGGCCGCGGTGGACGGGGTCGCGGTGGACGGGGCCGCGGTGGCGAGGTCGAGGCCCGGCATGGAGGGGACCAGGATGGTCGCGCAGCCGGCGGCCACCCCGGCGCGGGCGCCCGAGGGGCTGTCCTCCAGGACGACGCAGCGCCGCGGGTCCACGCCCAGCATGCGGGCGGCGGTGAGGTAGGGCTCGGGGTCCGGCTTGCGGCGGTGTACCTCGTCGCCGGCCACCGTCGTCGCGAACAGCTCCCGGCCGATCACGTCGAGCACAGGATCCATCAGGTCCCGGAAGGACGAGGAGACCAGCGCCGCCGGGACGCCCCGCTCCCGCAGGACGGCGAGCAGCTCGACGGCGCCGGGCTGCGGGACGATCACACCCGGCTCGCGGAACAGCTCTGCGGAGCGCCGCAGCAGGAAACGCGCCGTGGCCGGGACGTCGGCCGGCGGCCGGCCGAGCATCGACACCATGATCGGCACGGCGGTGTCGATGCCGTGGCCGATCATCGCCCGCTTCATCGCCGGGGTGAACTCGCCGCCGAGCCGCGCCGCCGCCTCGTGCTCGGCGACGGTCCAGATCGGCTCCGTGTCGACGAGCAGGCCGTCCATGTCGAAGAAGACCGCCGCAAGGCTTTCCACGTTGTGCTCCCAGCTCGCATCGGGGCGCACCGGATGGTTCCGGGTGCGCGGTTCGACGTGCCCTGCCCGGACGCGGGGCCGCCGCGTGCCCGCCGCCGGCGGCTGCCGCCCGCCGCCGGCTGCCCACGCCGACCGGTCACGTCCGGTCCCGACCGGCGCGACCCGTCTGCGGTCCGACGAGGGCACCGCTGCGCCCGGTACGGACCGGTCCTGCCCGTATGCTGCCGGATCGCGGACGCGCGTCGGACGCCGGGAGGCTGCGCGGGCCCGGGACGCGGGGTCCGGCCCGTCCGGGCGGCCAGGACCTGAGGACCTCGTTACATCGCCAGTCGGCGGGAATGCCGCGCGGGAAGGGGGCGGGGCCCGGCAACATGGTGACCATGGCGCCAGAGGCCTGCGGCACACACCGCGACGAGACGGGCAGTGAACCGTCGGGGCTGTGCGGGCGACCCCGCCGCCATCGGCCCCCTCGCGGACGGGCGGCGCACCGAGGCAGGCCACTGCAGCCGCGGATCGCGACGCGCCCGCGCCCGCGCTCGGGCCCACGACGGGGCCCGCGGTCACGACCAGAGACCTGGTCACGGACGGGAACATGGTCACGGACGGGAACATGGTCGCCCAGTCGTGGGTTGGCGACGATGCTGCCCGCGGTGGCCGGGTGAACTCCGCCTGCGACGGCCGGGTGAACGCGGGCCTCCGGGGAGGTGGTAGGACGGGCGGCGCGGGAGTCGACGGCGCGGGAGTCGACGGTGCGGGAGTCGACGGTGCGGGAGTCGACGGTGCGGGAGTCGACGGTGCGGGAGTCGACGGTGCGGGAGTCGACGGTGCGGGAGTTGACGGAGCCGGTGCGGCACGTCGCCGCGGGCCCGCGGCGACGCCGCCGGGACGGGCGGGAGCACGACGGCCGCCGGAGCCGGCGGGTGGGTCGGGAGACGGGTCGGGGAAGGTGCCGGGGGACGGGAGTGGGCGGGTGTCGCAAGCTGGACAGTGCTTGCCGCGACCGTTCGCCTTCCCGCGACAGCGGGTACTCGTCGGGAGCCGATACGGTGCAGCCACCGCGTCGATCCGGAACGGATGTCCGATCCGCCCGGCGTCGTTCGCCATCGACAGACCGAGGAAAGGCGTTCCCACGAGAACACCGGCAGACTGGTCCCGCGGAGGTTCACCGCGGGCGAGGGCAGGTTCCCCACCGGATGCAAGGAGGGCTGACGTAACGGATGTCGGCTCTGGGCAGGAGTCGTCTCCGTGAGGACGTACCGTTGCACTGTCACGGGGGCAGTGGGCCGCCGCTGGGCGGCAGGAGGTGGTAGGTGATCGAGTTCTCCGGCGTCGGTCAACTGCGGTCGCCGGTCGTGGTAGCCGCCTTCGAGGGTTGGAACGACGCCGCCGACGCGTCCTCCGCCGCCGTGGAGCATCTCGAGACGGCGTTCAAGGCCCGGGTGATCGGCGCGATCGACCCGGACGACTACTACGACTTCCAGGTGAACCGGCCGACGGTGAGCGGAACCGACGGGGCGTCGAGGAAGATCACCTGGCCGACCACCCGGCTGTCAGTGGCGCGGCCGCCGAAGTCGGAGACGGACCTGGTGCTCATTCGCGGGCTGGAGCCGAACATGCGTTGGCGCGGTTTCACCGATGAGCTGATCGAGGCGGTGCACGCCCTCGGCAGCGACATGGTGATCTCGCTCGGTGCGCTGCTCGCGGACTCCCCCCACACCCGTCCGGTGCCCATCAGCGGCACGGCAGGGGACGCGGCGACGGCGGCGAGGCTCGGCCTGGAGCCGTCCCGCTACGAGGGTCCGACCGGCATCGTCGGCGTCTTCGGCGACGCCTGCGCGCGGGCGGAGCTGGCCTCGGTGTCCTTCTGGGCTGCGGTGCCGCACTACGTCGCGAACCCCCCGTGCCCGAAGGCGACGCTCGCGCTGTTGCGGCGGGTGGAGGACCTGCTCGACATCGAGATCCCGCTCGGGGATCTGCCGGAGCGGGCCAAGGCGTGGGAGCGTCAGGTCGACGAGCTCGCCGCCGGGGACACCGAGGTCGCCGAGTACGTCCGCTCGCTGGAGTCCCGGGAGCCGGAGACTGCGCTGCCGGAGGCCAGCGGGGACGCGATCGCCCGCGAGTTCGAGCGCTACCTGCGGCGCCGCGGGCAGTGATGTCTCTCACGCCCTGACGCCCCGCCGGCCCGCCGGCCCGCCGCGCGATCCGGCCAGCTCCGGCCGACCGCCGTCACCGTGGTCGGCCCGGGCGGGCGGACCTGCCCGGCCCGCCCCATGATCGGCTTACGGCATGATCGGGCGGTGACACCGTCGGCCCGCCCGGCGCTTTGGCCTGGCCGTGGCCGGGGTGAACAGAGGTCGCACCGGGACGGGGCGACCCGCCGCTGCCGTGGACGGAGGCCGGTGTCGGTCACCCGGACAGTGACCCGGGCGGCCTGCCCCGAGGCTCCCGGGTCGGGCGGAACGGCACGTGCAACCGGCCCGTCGTGTCCGCGTGGGTCTGCGGACAGCGGTGGTGGCCTTACTCCTCGACGATCTCGGCGTCGATGATGTCCTCGTCGGCGCCCCGGCGGAAGGGGACGCCGGCGGTGGTGGCCGCCGGCTCCCGCTGGGCGGCGCTCGCCGGGTACGGCTCGGCGTCGGCGACCTCACCCTGCCGATGCCGGCCAGGAGGGCGCCGACCGAGCCCGGCGGCGCCCATGCGTCCCGTGACCCGGCCGCCCGCCGCACCGACGCCGACGGCCGGGCCAGGCGCGTCCCCCGAGGATCCGTTTCCGTCCGCTCCGCCGAGCGGACCGACGGCGCCCGCAGCATCCCAGGCCGCCCCACCGGCGCCCGCGGCCGCCGGCCAGCCCGGCCCGCGCTGACCGGCGCCGTGGGGACCGGCTTCGCCGGGGCCGGCGCCGTGCAGTCCGCCGCCGTGCTCACTGGCACCGTGCTGGCCGGTCCCGTGCTGCGGAGCAGCCCCGTGCCGCTGGCTGGTGTCGTTCTGCGGGGCAGGCGCGTGCTGCGGGGCAGTCCCGTACCGGGGGACGGCGCCGTGTTGGCCCGTGGCGGCGGGGGCTCCGGCAGCGGCGGAGAATCCCGGGCCGGCTGGTGATCCCGGGCCGGCTGCCGGTCCGGGACCGTCGGGGCTACCGGGCACCCCGGGCGGCCGGGGTGGGACGCCTACGGGGGCCGTGGACGGCATCGTCGGCCCGTCCAGAACCGACCGGGCCGCCGGATCTGTCGGAGTTGACGGAGCCGACGGGGCTCTCGGAGTCGTCGGGGCCGCCGCCTCCGGGCCGCCCGGGAAGCCGCCACCGGTGGCCTGCGCCGCGGCGGGGCCGGGGACGAAGCCGTCCTGCGCGCCGGGGACGAAGCCGTCCTGTGTGCCGGCGGCGGGGAAGCCACCGGCGGCGGGGTCGCCGCCGCCCGCTTCCGGCGGAGCCGTGCCGGCCCGGGCGAGGTCGGTGAGGGCGCGGTCGACGTCGTCGGAGCCGAGGATGCGACGCAGCCGCAGCACCGCTCCGATGATCTCGCCCTGTTGGTGGCGAAGCGCGTCGAGGGACGCGGAGTTGCGGGCGATCTCGTCCGCCAGCTCCCGGTGACGTTCGACGGCGAGCCGGCGGCTCTCCTCCACCGCGTCGAGCAGGAGCTTCTCGGCCTGCTCGCGGGCCTCGCGGACGATCGGATGGTTCGCCCCGGCGTCCTCGATCACCTCCTCCAGGGCGGATTCGGCGATCTGGCGGGCGCCGTCGATGATCTCGTCGGCCTCCCGCTGGGCGATGGCGAGCATCTGCCCGATCCGGCCGCCGGCCTGGGCGGCGAACGCCTCGGTGCCGGCGACGCCCGCGTTGCGCTCCCGCTCGTGCCTCAGCGCGCTTTCGGCAGCGGCCGCGCGCGAGGTCACCTGGCTGGCGTACCGCCACAGCGTGGCGAGGTAGTCGTCCACCTGGCGCGGGTCGTAGCCGTGGGCGACCTCGTCGAACGCGGGTCGTTCGGTCGCTGCCCCGGGATCTGTTCCGTGGTGGTGAGCCCCCATCCCTCAGCTCCCTCTGGGTCGGACGGGTTCAAGGTCTACACCGAGCAGTGTGTCAACGAGCCGCGCGACGAGTGCGGGCGCCTCCCCTCCCGCACTCGCCGCACCGCCAGAACCGCGAAGGGACCCACCGGACGAACCGACGCCGACGGAACCGCCGACGGGACCACCGCCGGCGTCGGCGAGTGCCGCGTCGACCCAGGCGTCGACCGCGGCGAGGGCACCGGGAGCGTCGAGGTCGTCGGCGAGCCGCTCGCGGACGGCGGCGAGCACCCCCTGCGCGTCCGGGCCGGCGGGCAGGGCGACGGCCGCCCGCCACCGTCCGACCCGGGCCACCGCGTCCGTCAGCAGGCTCGCCGACCACTCCCAGTCCGCGGTGTGGCGGTGGTCCAGCAGGGCGAGGCGCAGTGCGGCCAGGTCCGTCCCGGCGCGGCGCAGCCGGGAGACGAACTCCAGGTTGCCGCGCGACTTCGACATCTTGTGGCCGTCGAGGCTGACCATCGCGGTGTGCACGTAGCTGCGGGCGAACGGGCGGGCACCGGCGGCGACCTCGGCGTGCGCGGCGCTGCACTCGTGGTGCGGGAACGACAGGTCGGTGCCCCCGCCCTGGAGGTCGACGACGCCGCCGAGATGGTGGCGGGCGATCGCCGAGCACTCGATGTGCCAGCCCGGCCGGCCGGGTCCGAACGGGGACGGCCACGACGGTTCCCCGGGGCGCCGGGCCCGCCACAGCAGCGGGTCGAGGGGATCCTTCTTGCCCCCGCGACCAGGGTCGCCGCCGCGCTCGGCGCAGATCGCGAGCATCTCGGCCCGGGACAGGTGAGAGATCTCACCGAACGCGGGTGCGGCGGCGACGGAGAAGTACAGGTCGTCGTCGACGTGGTAGGCCGCGCCTCGGTCGACGAGTTCGGCGACCATGTCGACGATCATCGGGATCGCCTCGACCACGCCGACGTAGGAGTCCGGGGCGAGCATCCGCAGCGCGGTCATGTCCTCACGGAACAGCGCGATCTCCCGCGCGGCGAGGTCGCGCCAGTCCAGGCCGTCGCGGTCGGCGCGCTCGAGCAGGGGGTCGTCGACGTCCGTAACATTTTGTACATAAAGAACTTTATGTCCAGAATCACGGAGCACCCGCTGCGCGAGGTCATACGTCAGGTACGTGAACGCATGACCCAGGTGCGTCGCGTCGTACGGCGTGATGCCGCAGACATAGAGATGCGCCGTGGGAGCGGAATCCAGGGCCCGCACGCTCGACGTGGCCGTGTCGAAGATCCGCAAGGGCCGGCCGGTGCCTGGAAGTGGACGTATCGGAGGAGATGGCCACGCCTGCATGCGTGTCAGAGTAACCGCGAACCGTTCCGCCGGCGGGCACAAGACGGGTAACCATCCCGTAACCGACCTGCGAAAATGAACACAGCCACCGTCATCACCGTCAGTAAACTGACGATGCCGTACACCGACGGTTCAGAACGGCGGCGGCGCACGACGGCGGCCGTTCAGAACGGCGGCGGTTCAGAACGGCGGCCACGGGATCGGGGGCCAGTCCCCCGAGGGAAGCGGGAAGCGTCCCTCGTCGAGCAACCGGTCCACGCGGGCGGCCAGCGCGCCGGACTCGGCGACGGTGAGCAGCTCGGCGAGCCGGTCGCCGAGGTCGCCGACGAGCGCCTCGCGCAGGCAGCCGAGCAGGGCCGTCTCCTCGGCGAGCAGGCGGCGGCCCCGCCACGTCCACAGCAGCGTGCGCAGCTTGCCCTCGGTGTGGAAGGTGACGCCGTGGTCGATGCCGTGAATGCGCCCCGACGGCGCCGGCAGCAGGTGCCCACCCTTGCGGTCGGCGTTGTTGATGACGGCGTCGAAGAGCGCGATCCTGCGTAGCTGCGGATCGTCGGAGCGGGTGAGGGCGACCAGGTCGACGGTGACGTCGGTGTCGATCCAGAGCTGGACCATCCCCTCGCCGAACGGGCCGTCGCGCAGCACCGTCGGCGGCACGATCCCGAGGTCGAGGTACGCGGAGACCTCGTAGGCGGCCAGCTCGCGGGCGGCGAGGGTGCCGTCGGGGAAGTCCCACAGCGACCGTTCGCCGCGCACCGGCTTGTAGACGCAGCGCCCGGCGACCTCGCCCGCGGTGATGTCGCAGTACAGCGTCGCGTTGCTGGCGTCGGCGAGCCTGGCGCTGACCGTCAGCTCGCCGCGGCGCAGCAGGTCGAGCGCGGCGGGGGCGTCGAGACCGCCGCCGTCGATCGGATCGAGTGGCAGCCGCCGCCCCTGAGGGGGACCCGCCGCGGGAACGCCCATCAGCCCAGTGTGTCCGCTACGTGCCGGCTCTGTCGCCGGGTCCGGACGGTGACCGGGGTCTCTCCGCGCCGAACCCGCACGCCGCGCCTCCGGCCAGGCCGCAGGTGCGGGCGGGTGGCGCGCATCAGTGCCGGTGTCCGTTCTGGCGCGGGCAGATGTGGTCCTCATCGAGCGGCAGGCCGCACAGCGGGCACGACGGGCGCCCGCCGGCGACGAGTCGCCCGGCCCGGCGGGCGAAGGCACGGGCGGGGCCCGCCGCGAGCAGCACCCGCAGCGCGTCGGGGCCGCCCGGGTCGTCGCTGAACCCCGACGCCGACTCCGCCCCGCCGGCCGCCTGCGCCTCGACGACGACCCGGCTGCCGCGCGGATCCCACCCGAGGGCGATCGTGGCGACCCGGAACTCCGCCTCGATCGGCTGCTCCAGCGGTGACGTGTCGACCATGCCGGCGGGCTCGGCCGGCACCGTCGCGACGCCGCGCCGACCCAGCTCGTCGAGCAGCTCCGTGAGCTGCTCGGCCAGCAGGGCGACCTGGGCCTTCTCGACCCCGACCGTGACCAGCCTCGCCTCGGCCCGGGCCTGCAGGTAGAACGCGCGGGCACCGGGCGAGCCGACGGTGCCCGCGACGAACCGCTCCGGCGGGTCGAAGACGTGTATCCGGCGCGCCATGGTCGATCAGACCGCTCCCCCGCCGGCGGGGGGCGGGTAGGACCCGGCGCCGCCGCCGACGACCTCGTCGGGCCCGAGCGCCGGCCCGGGCGCCGCACCGTCCACCGCGGGCGAGCCGGCGGCACCGTCCCCGCCACCCTCGCCGCCGCCCTCGCCGGCCTCCCCCGCGGGCTTCGGGGGCGGCGGGAGCAGCTCGGCGACGTCGCCGCCGATGTCGTTGATCCGCCGGACGAACGGTCGCCGCTCGCCGTAGCGGATCACCGTCAGCGAGCACGGATCGACGGTGATGCGGTGGTACATGTCGAGGTGCATGCCCAGGGCGTCGGCGACGATCGTGCGGATGACGTCGCCGTGCGAGCACAGCAGCCAGGTCGCGTCCGGACCGAGCCGGTCGTTCCACTCCCGCACCGCGGTGACGCCGCGCGCCTGGGTGTCGCGCAGCGCCTCACCCTCGGGCCCCGGGAAGACCACGGCGCTGGGATGGCTCTGCACCACCGCCCACAGCGGGTCCTTGGCCAGGACGGCGAGTTCCTGACCGGTCCAGTCCCCGTAGCGGCACTCGCCGAACCGCTCGTCGACGGCGACCGGCTGCACCCCGCCGGGAGCCTGTGGGCCCTCGGGGCGGCGGCCCGCGATCGTGCCCGCCGTCTCGCGGCAGCGCTCCAGCGGGCTGCTGACGATCGCGGCGAGCGGGATGTTCCCGAGCCGGCCCGCCAGGTCCGAGGCCTGCCGCCGGCCGCGCTCGTCCAGGCTGACGCCGGGGGTCCAGCCGAGGAGGATCTTGCCCGTGACGGCGGTCAGGCCGTGGCGGACCAGCAACACAGTGGTCAACCGGTCGGTCCCTTCGAGATCGGACGGGTCCGCGACGCCACCGGACCCGCAGGTGGCCGACCGGGCGGCGCGCGGCCGCGACGCCGGACACGCCGGGTGCGGACCACGGCGCGCCCTGGCACGGCCACCGGTGATACCACGCTACCCAGCGGGCTTCGCCGGGCGTCGAGTGGTGCGTCGTTACGCTTCCCGGCATGCCCGACGAGTACCCGACCGCCGCCGCCCCGGGACCTGGTCCCGCCCGGGGAGCCGCCCCCACCGCCGGTCCCGCCCCGGGAGCAGACCCGGTCGTCGCCGACGCGTCCGCGGACCCGACGGCGGTGTTCGCCGCGTTCTGCGAGGCCGCGCTGTGGCCGGGCCTGGGCCGCACGACGGCCGCCCGCCTGCCCGCCGCCGGCATCACCCGGCCCGAACACGTCGACGTCGGCCGGCTCGGCACCGTCGAGGGTGTCAACGGCCCGCGGGCCCGCCGGCTCGCCGACAGCTTCCGCGCCGCCGCGGGGACGTACGCGGTCGTCGAGCTGCTCGTCGCGGCGGACCTGCCGGCCCGCCTCGCCCGGGGGGCCACCGAGCGGCTCGGCCCGACCGCCGCCGAGGCCCTGCGGGCCGACCCGTGGATGCTGCTGACCGCCACCGAGGCCGAGATCGGTCAGGCCGACCGGTTCGCCCGTCGCCGTGGGCTGCACCGGGACGACTCGCGCCGCGGCCCCGCGGTGCTCACCCACCTGCTGGGCCGGGCGGCGACGCGCGCCGGGGACACCGCCGGCCCGGTCGACGCCGTGTTGCAGGCCGCGGGCCGGGAAGGGGTGGCCGATCCGCGCCAGGCGCTGGACGCCGCCCTCGACGACGGACGGATCATCGCCGTCGGCGACCGGATAGCGCTGGAGCGCTACGCGATGGCCGAGCAGTCCATCGCCGACGGCATCGAACGACTTCTGGCCACCGCCGAGCCGCTGCGGGCCGGCGCGCCGAGGGTGCGCCGCCGCCCGGACGACGACGCCGACGACGCCGACGCCGACGCCGACGGGTCGCCGGCCACGGCCGGCCCACCGCCGACCGCGCTGATGTTCGACGACGAGGACGCCGAGGACGACGACCCGCCGAGCGGCGGACACCGGGCGAGCGGCGCAGAGCAGGCGGGTGGCGACGGCCGGGCGGGTGGCGACGGCGGGCCGGCGGGGATGTCCGGGGCCGTGGACGCCGACGCCCCGGCCGGGGCGACCGGGGCGACCGGGGACGATCCGGTGGGCAGCCTGGACGAGGTGCAGCTCGCCGCGGCCCGGGCGGCCCTGGAGTCGGGGGTCAGCGTGCTGACCGGCGGGCCGGGGACGGGCAAGAGCCGCACCGTCGCCGCCGTGGTCCGCCTCGCGTGGGCGGCGGACGCCGAGGTCGCGCTCGCCGCGCCGACCGGCCGGGCCGCCAAGCGGCTGGAGGAGCTGTGCGGGGCGCCGGCGAGCACCCTGCACCGGCTGCTCGGCGCGCAGGGCCGCGGCGGCGGCTTCGCCCGCGGCGAGCACAACCCGATCGACGCCGACCTCGTCGTCGTCGACGAGGCGTCGATGCTCGACGCGGAACTCGCCGCCGCGCTGCTCGACGCCTGCGCCGAGGGTACCCACCTGATGTTCGTCGGGGACCCCGCCCAGCTGCCGAGCATCGGCCCGGGCCAGGTCCTCACCGATCTGCTGGAGTCCGGCGAGATCCCGGTGACGGAGCTGCGCCGGCTCTACCGGCAGGTCGACGGCGGGGCGATCGCGATGTTGGCCGCCGCGGTGCGCGGCGGGGAGCTGCCGCCGCCCCCGCCCGGCCCCGGCCGCGAGGTGGTCGTCGTCCCCTCGAGCAGCTCCGGCGAGGCGGCGCACCGCACCGTCCAGCTCGTCACCGACTCCATTCCGCGGGCGTTGGGCATCCCCGTCGCCGACATCCAGGTCGTCACGCCGGTGCATGCCGGGCCCGCCGGCACCGGAGCGCTGAACGCGGCGCTCAAACGCGTCCTCAACCCGGGCGCGGGCGCGGTGTCGGGATTCGACGTCGGGGACCGGGTGGTGGCGACGGCCAACCACATCGACGTGGGATTCGCCAACGGCGAGATCGGCACCGTCGTCGCCGCGGGCGAGCGCGGGGCGCTGCGGGTCGCCTTCCCGGGCGGGGTCGTCGAGGTGCCCGCGGGGATCCTCGGGGATCTGCGTCACGGCTGGGCGGTGACGGTGCACCGGGCACAGGGCAGCGAGTGGCCGGCGGTCGTCGCCGTCTTCCCCCCGGAGGCCGGCCGGATGCTGACCCGCCCGCTGATCTACACCGCGCTCACCCGGGCGGCGACGCACCTGTCGATCGTCGCCGTGAACGGCCCCGCGGTGCGCCAGGCGGTGCGCAACGCGGGCGGCCGGCGGCGCCTGACGTCGCTCGCCGCCCTGCTCGCCGGGGAGGTCGCCGGCGAGCTCACCGAGGACGACGAGGACCCGGACGACGAGGAGAACCTGGACGACGAGAACCCGGACGGTCAGGATCGCAACGGTCAGAGCCTGGCCGGTCGGCACGTCGGCGGTCGGCACCTGGACGGCCGGGACCCGCGGCGCGAGGGCCTGCGATCCGGTGCCGGGGTGAAGGGTGGGTGACCGGCCGGTGGCGCGGCGATGGCCGGCAGCCGTCCCCGCCGCGGGCGCCTGCGGTACCCCCGACGCGTCGGGGGCCCCCGACGGGAGGCAAGATCGTGCCCTATGAGGATGGGTAGCGTTCCCATCGTGGACGCAGACGCACCCGGGACGGCCGCCACCAGCCGGGAGGCCGGATCCGGGCCGACCGTCCTGCCCGGTCCGCGCTCGCCCCGGCAGGCACCGGACGGCGACGAGCCCGAGGCCTCCCCGGGCGGCACGGCCGTGACGACCGTCCCCACGACCACCGACACCGCCAGCACCGCCGACACCACCGGCACCACCGACACCACCGGCACCACCGGCACCACCGGCACCGCCAGCGCCACCGTCCCGCCCAGCAGACAGCGGCTGGGGCGCGCGGCGGGGGCCTGGATCGTGTCGCAGGTTCCGCGGCTGTTGCTCGCCGCGGTCGCGATCGCGGTCGCCGTCGGCGCGGTCATGCGGTTCGCCACGCCGAGCCACCTGTGGCTCGACGAGTCGCTGACGGTCGCGATTGCCTCCCGGCCGGTGCCGGACCTGCTCCACGCGCTGCGCCACGACGGCTCACCGCCGCTGTACTACCTGCTGCTGCACGGCTGGATCCGCGTCTTCGGTGACGGCGACATCGCGGTCCGGGCCCTGTCGGGCGTGCTGTCGCTGCTCACGCTGCCGCTGGCATGGCTCGCCGGGCGCCGGGTGGGGCGCATCGCGTTCACCGCCGGCAACGGCGAGCGGGACGCCCCGATGTGGGTGGGCGTGGCGACGCTGCTGATGTTCGCCTGTTCCCCGTACGCCATCCGCTACGGCAGCGAGACCCGGATGTACTCGCTGGTCGTGCTGCTGGTGCTGGTGTTCGGGTTCGCGGCGGTGCGCGCGCTGGAACGCTCGACCCTGCCCCGGCTGGCGGCGTTGACGCTGGCCACGGCGGCGCTGGTCTACACCCACTACTGGACGTTCCTGGTGATCTTCACGGTGGCGGCGTTCCTGCTGGTGCAGGCCCGCCGCCGCCCGTACTACCGCCGGGTCACCCTGCGGGCGTTCGCGGCGATGGCGGCCTCGGCGGCGCTGTTCGCCCCGTGGATGCCGTCGTTCCTGTTCCAGATGCTGCACACCGGCACCCCGTGGGCGCCGAAGGTGCAGGCCCAGGTGCTGCTGGACACGGTGTTCGACTGGGCGGGTCCGCAGTCGACGGGGGCGCTGCTCGGCGTGGTGCTGCTCGGCGGGGCGCTGGTCGGTCTGACCGCCCGGCCGGTCGGCCGCCGCGAGCTCGCGGTCCGGGTGACCGGCCGGGTGCCGGGCCGCTACCTGGCGGCGATCTGGCTGTTGCCGCTGGTGCTGGCGTACTTCGTGAACATGTTCGGCGGCAGCGCGTACGCCGAGCGGTACACCGGCATCGCCCTGCCGGCCTGCCTGCTGCTGGCCTCCCTGGGCATCGCCCAGCTTCCGGGCACGCGGGTGCGGGCGATCGTGCTGGCCGTGGCCGTGTTCAGCGGCCTGGTCGGCGGCTGGCAGCTCGCCCGCACCGAACGCACGCAGGCCGGGGAGATCGCCGGGCGGATCGTCGCGCTCGCCCGGCCGGGCGACGTGGTGGCCTACTGCCCCGACCAGCTCGGTCCGGCCGTGCACCGGGCGCTGGCCCGGCACGGCCCGCAGACCGTCCGCGAGATCGTGTACGCGGACAACACCGGCCCGGCGCTCGTCGACTGGGTCGACTACGCGGACCGGATGCAGCGGGCCAACGGCACGACGTTCGCCGCCGAGGTCAACGAACTCGCCGGTCCCGACCACGCGGTGCTGCTCGTGCGCGCCGACGGATACCGGTTCCTGGAAGGTGCCTGCGCGGTGCTGTCCGACCAGCTTGCGACCCTGCGGGACCGGACCGTCCAGGTCGAGCGGCGCGACCTCTACGAGGGCGCCTCGCTGGAACGCTTCTCCACCCTGCGCTGACCGGCGGCGCGCTGCCCGGCGGCGCGCCGACCGGCGGCGGCCTGGGCGGGCACGCCCGTGACCGGGCCGCCGCCGCCGGAACCGAGGGTCGTGGCGGCGAGGACCAGCAGGCCCATCGGCAGCGTGTAGTGGTTGAAGAACGTCTGCTTGTTCATCAGGTCCACGGCGAGCAGGACCAGCGCGGCCCCGAGGCAGAACCCGGTGGCGTCGCCGCGCGCCCGCCAGGCGGCGGCGTACGCGGCGACCAGCGCCACCGCGGCCGGCGCGAAGCCGAGCGTGATCCCGAAGTGCGACGCCCACCCCGGTACGGACAGGGAATGGCCGAGCACCCGGTAGTGCAGGTTCGTCCAGACGGCGTCGTCGACGAAGTCCCCCGGCCCGGCCAGCACCCACGGCGCGACGCCCAGCACGGCGGCGCCCGCGGCCACGGCCGCGCGGCGCGGCCCGAACCGCGGCCAGGCCGCCGCGACCGGCAGCAGCAGGGCGATGTGCTGCTTGGTCGCGAGGGCGAGGGCGAGGGCGAGGACCGCCGTGCGCCCGTGGCCGCCCCGGACGGCCAGCACCATGGCCGCGAGGCAGACGACGAGCAGCGGCTCGGTCCACGACTGCTGCAACGCGTACATCGACTCGGGCAGGATCACGACCAGCAGCGGCAGCACGGCGAGCGCGCCGCGCGGGCCGGTGGCGAGGCCGCGTGCGCAGATCGCCGCCGCCGCGAGCGCCAGGAGCAGGCCGTAGCGGACGTCGCCGAGCAGCAGCCGCGACGGCGCGAGCAGCACCGACGTCAGGGGCAGGTAGGGGTAGACGTCGAACAGGCCGTCGACGGGGTAGGCGGCCCGGCTCGGCGCCCACTGCTGGCGGTACATGTCCGCGCCGTGCGCCAGCCCCGCGGCCGAGACCTGCAACAGGTGGAACACGTCGATGCGGGGCGCGGGCGCCGCCCGGATGGTCGCGACCCCCGCGGCGGCGGCCAGGCCGAGCACGACCCAGAACAGCGCGGGCGAGCCGAGCGCCCGCCGCGCCACCGCACCACCGGCCACCAGCACCGATCTCCCCGGGGCCGGGGACGCGGGCGACGCCGCCGACCCCGGTCGCCCGCGGGCCGGCGGTGCGAACAACGCCACCAGGACGGCGGCGGCGGCGAGCAGACCGGCGACGATCGCGAGCACGTCGGCCACGGCGGCCAGCGGCCCGGTGGCGTAGTAGCGGGGATGGCGCACGATCGGGCCCACCCCGACGGTGATCGCGACGAGCAGCCAGCCGCCGACCCACGCCCGCCCACGGACGGCGCCCGCTCCCACACCCACGCCCACGGCCGCGGGAGCGGAAGCGGGAGCGGCAGGACCGGCGGGAGCGGCGTCACCGGACCCGGATGCGCCCGGCATCTCGGGCGCGGCGGGACTGGCGGGACTGGCGGGACTGGCGGGAACGGCGGGAACGGACCCGGAAGTCTCTGACCGCGGGCGGTGACGGACGGTGGCGAACGTGGCGGCGGCGGTGCCGAGCAGGACGCCGGCCATCGCCCAGGCGCCGTACCGGCCGTCCTTCGCCGCGATGCCCCAGGCGACGGCGCACCAGCCCACGAGGATCGCCGGCAGCGTCCGCCGCGGACCCGGGTCGGCACCTTCGGGCCGCGCCGCGACCGACCGCCGCGGGCCGGATGCAGGCAAACCCATGCCCGCACGATGCCAGAGGCGGGCCGGCGCACAGCCGGCGGACTCGGCGGATGGCCGAGGGACAGGGGGAATAGTCCGGATGTACCACGGATGATCGTGTCGGTGACCGCGAGGGGGTGCGGGCGGGTCACACCCGTCCGCGTGCAAGACTTGCCCCCCGAGGCCGGTCCCAGGGTCCGGCGCCCCCGGTGGCCGATGCCCGGCATCCGGCCGCGGGAGTGACCATGAAGGTGCGTTGAGGAGAGGTCCGGCACAGTGACCGAAAAGCCAGAGGTAGTCGTCATCGGAGCCGGGCCGGCAGGTCTGTCCGCCGGCTGGGAGCTGGTGAAACGGGACGTGCCCGTGACGATTATCGAGGGTGACTCGGTCGTCGGCGGAATCAGTCGTACCGCGCAGCGGGACGGCTGGCGTTTCGACATCGGCGGCCACCGCTTCTTCACGAAGGTGCCCGAGGTCGAGAAGCTCTGGCACGAGATCCTGCCGGACGAGGACTTCCTGCTCCGACCGCGATCGAGCCGCATTTACTACAACGGGAAGTTCTTCGACTACCCCCTGAAGGCGACGAACGCACTCGGCGGGCTGGGCCTGGTGGAGGCGGCACGCTGCATCGCCTCCTACGCCGCGGCCCGCGTGCGTCCGCCGGCCGACCAGAGCAACTACGAGAACTGGCTGGTGGCCCGCTTCGGCTGGCGGCTTTATCGCACGTTCTTCAAGACCTACACCGAGAAGCTGTGGGGTGTTCCGGTCAGTGAGATGCCGTCGGACTGGGCGGCGCAGCGCATCAAGAGCCTGTCCATGATGAACGCCATCGTGAACTCGGTGCTGCCCAAGCGGAACCAGACCGACATCACCTCCCTCATCGAGGAGTTCCAGTACCCGAAGTACGGGCCCGGAATGATGTGGGAGACCGCCACCGACAAGATCGTCAAGCAGGGCGGTCGGGTGGTCTTCGAGGAGAAGGTCCGCAAGATCCACCATGAGGGGGGGCGCGCGACCGGCGTCACCACCACGGTGACCGGCGGCTATGGCCCGGGGGCCGGCGCGCCGGAGTCGTCGCGCACCGACATCGGCAGCGAGTACCAGTACCCCGCCGACGAGATCATCTCGTCGATGTCGTTCTCGTCGCTGGTCCGCGTGATGGACCCGCCGGTGCCCGACCACGTCCTGGCCGCGGCCAACGCGCTGAAGTACCGCGACTTCCTCACCGTCGCCCTCGTGGTGCCGGAGTCGGCCGGTTTCCCGGACAACTGGATTTACATCCACTCCCCCACGGTCAAGGTGGGCCGGATCCAGAACTTCGCCTCCTGGTCGCCGTTCCTGGTGAAGGACGGGCGGACCTGCCTGGGGCTGGAGTACTTCGTCTTCGAGGGCGACGAGACGTGGAGCAGCTCGGACGAGGACCTCGTCAAGCTCGCCACCAAGGAACTCGTCGAGCTCGGGCTCATCCGCGCCTCCCAGGTCGAGCAGGGATACGTCGTGCGGATGCCGAAGGCGTACCCGTACTACGACATGCAGTACAAGAAGAACGTCGATATCATTCGGGCCTGGCTGGCCGAGAACGCGCCGAACGTGCACCCGGTGGGCCGTAACGGCATGCACCGCTACAACAACCAGGACCACTCGATGCTGACCGCCATGCTGACCGTCGAGAACATCATCGACGGCACGAAGCACGACGTCTGGGAGGTCAACGTCGAGGAGGACTACCACGAGGAGGTGTCGTCCGGCGGCGCGGCCAAGCGCTGACGCCCGGACCGACCTGCGCAGCGCGACGGCTCGGCCCGCCGGAACACCCGGATGGGCCGAGCCCTCCCGCCGACGAAGGACCTGGCCGGGGCCTTCGGTCGTCGGCGCGCGGCACCTGTCGGCGTGCCGTCGGCGGCCGACCCGTTCAGAATGCGGGACGGTACGCTCCGCGCCCACCCGGCGCGCCCTGGCGGCGGCTTCGGGGGCCAGCCCACCGCCCCGGCATGCAATCCGCGGTCTGCTCCCCGCGTCCGCCCGGCATCGCCGCGGCGCGGGGGCGGCCGCACGAGACCTGCACCGGGTGCGGACCTGCCTGGTCGGCCGGATCGTGGCCCGGCTGGCCGCGGCGCACCGCGGGCAACGTGGACGGAAGGGACTGACCGTGACGGATGTCGCGGTCCGGCCGGCGGAGCAGCTCCCCGGGCCGGTCGACCGGGTCGGGGACGCACCCGACCGCGCGGGGCGGGTGTTCGCGGTGGTCGTGGGGGTGCTCGTGGCCGCCTCGGTCATCGTGCGCTTCACCGCCAACCAGGCGCTCTGGCTCGACGAGGCGCAGAGCGTCGCCATCGCCCGACTCCCCCTCGGCGGGTCGGGCGTCACCATGTGGGACGGCCTGCTGCAGGACGGCTCGCCGCCGCTGTACTACCTGGTGCTGCACGGCTGGATCGCCGTGTTCGGGGAGACCAACCTCGCCGTCCGGTCCCTGTCCGCCGTGATCAACATCGCCGCGGCGTGGCCGCTGTTCGTGCTGGCCCGCCGGGTGGTGAACGTCCGCGCGGCGAAGGTCACCGTCGTGCTGTACCTGACCTCGCCGTTCGCGCTGTACTTCGGTACCGAGACCCGGATGTACAGCCTGATCGTGCTGCTCACCGCGCTCGGCGGGCTCGCCCTGGAGCGGGTGCTGCGGGCGCCGTCGGTGCGCTCGGTGATCGGCCTGTCCCTCGCCGCCGGCTGCCTGGCGCTGACCCACTACTGGTGCCTGTACCTGCTGCTCACCGTCGCCGTGTGGCTGATCGGGCTGCTCACCCTGCGCCCCTGGTACCGCGCTCGCCGCGCCCGCCAGCTCGGCGTGGCCTCGGCGGCCGGGGCGCCATCGCCGCCCGGAGCCGTGTCGCCGTCGGGGCTGGGGGCATCGGGGCTGGGGGCATCGGGGCTGGGGTCGGCGGGGCCGGGGTCGGCGCCGAACGGGCCGGGCTCCTCGCTGCCGGCGACGGCGTCCCTGGCGCGGCCTGGTGCCGGGGTGGCCGACGGCGGCCCGACGGCCCGCCCACCCGGCGCACGCAGCCATCGTTCGTCCGGCCGGTCGGCGTCGTCGGGCCGGTCCCAGACGTCCGGCCGGTCCCAGACATCCGGCCGGTACCTGACGGCGCAGCGGCGCGGGCCGGTCTACGGGCTGCTCGGCGTCATCGGCGGCGCGATCGTCTTCTCCCCGTGGCTGCCGAACTTCTTCGACCAGCTCGCCCACACCGGCACCCCCTGGGGCGAGCCGGCCAGCTACGCGGCGATCTCCCACGCCTACGGCCAGTGGGCGGGCGGCCCGACGACCCTCGGCCGCCTGCTGCTGTTCCTCATCACCGGCCTGGCCGCCGCCGGGATCGCCGGGCGCAGCCCCGGCGGCCGGTTCATCCTGATCGACCTGCGCGGGCTCGAACCGGGCCGCACGATGTTCTTCCTGGCGACGGGCACCCTCGTCGTCGCGGTGACGGCCGGCAAGCTCGTCGGCAACGCCTGGGCCGACCGGTACACGGCCACCGCCTTCGTCCCGTTCCTGCTCGTCATCGGCCTGGGTGCCACCGTCATCGGGGACCGGCGGGTGTTCCACGGGGTCATCGCCGTCGCGGCCCTGGTCGGCCTGCTGGCCGGCACCACCGACATCCGGCGGGAACGGTCGCAGGCCGGCGAGGCCGCCCAGGTGCTCCAACGGCTCGCCAAGCCCGGCGACGTCATGCTGGTCTGCCCCGACCAGCTCGGCCCGGGGCTCGCCCGCACCGTGCCCTCCTGGCTGAAGGTGTACGTGGTGCCGACGTACGCGCCGCCGGACCGGGTCGACTGGGTGGACTACGAGGATCGCAACAAGGCCGCCGACGGCCAGGCGATCGCGCGGCGCGCGGTGACCGAGGCCGGCCCGCAGCACACCGTCTTCCTCGCCGGCTCCGGCTCCTACCGGACCTACGAGGAGCTGTGCACGGTGGTCCGCGGCGCCCTGCAGAACGCCCGCCCGCACGCGGACGAGGTCATGGAGCAGGGTCTGCCGGCGAAGGTGTCCGAGAACTACTCGCTGCTCCGCTTCCAGGCGCAGTGACCAGCGCGCGGGGGACGTCCGCCCACCCCGGTCCCCAGTCGGGCCCAGGCCCGGCAACCGGAACGGGGACGCCCCCCGCGCACGACCCCGCCACCACCCCGCCGGTTCCCACCACTGCCGCGTCTCGGCGGCACACCGCGTCCCGGCGGCGCGTCCTGCTCCGCCAGGACGACCCGTGGTGCCTGCGGGAGGTCGTTCTCGCCTGGCTCGCCGCCCGCCTGGTCGTCGGCGCCGCCCTGGCGATGACGAAGTTCATCGCCGACAACGCCCGCGGCGACCAGGGCGCCCGGCTGCAGACCACCGACCTGCTCGGCTGGGACGCCGGCTGGTACCGGACGATCGCCGAGGTCGGCTACAGCGGCGCCGGCAACGAGAGCCGCCGCTTCTTCCCGCTGCTGCCCACGCTGGTGCGGGTCCTGTCGCACCTGCCGGGCGCCGGTGCCCACGTCGGCATCGTGCTGCTGCTGGTGGTCAACCTGTGTGCCCTCGGGTTCGCCCTGGCGCTGGTGCGCCTGGCCCGCCTGGAGGGGCTCGGTGCGGAGGCGACCTTCCGGCTGATCTGGTTCGCCGCCCTCGCGCCGCCCGCGTTCGTCCTGGTCATGGGATACGCCGAGGCACTGGCCGGGCTGCTGGCGGTGGCGGTGTTCCTCGGCGCGCGCGGCCGCCGGTGGGAGCTTGCGGCCGCGGCCGCCCTGCTCGGCGGACTGTGCCGGCCGCTTGGCGTGCTGCTGGCCGTCCCCGTCGCCGTGGAGGCGGCCCGGGGGCTGCCCTGGCCCGGCCTGCGCCGCCTCGGCCCCCCACCGGCCACCGCCGGCAACGGGACACGGCGGGCCACCGCGGCGGACGGGACGCAGTGGGACGCCACGTCGGCCGGCCGCATCGGCGGGCGGGAGCTGCTGCGCCGGCTGATGGCGGTCCTCGCGGCACCGGCCGGCGCCGCGATCTACGTGCTCTGGTCGGACCGGACCTACGGCGACGGCCTGGCGCCGTTCACCCTTCAGCGCGACGAGGCCCGCCACGGCAGCACCGGCAACCCCCTGTCGGTGCTGTGGCACGCCGCCCGCGGGACCTTCTCCGGCGAGCTGGGCACGGGTCTGCACGTGCCGTGGCTGCTGCTCGCCCTGGTGGGCCTGGTGGTGATGGCCCGGCGGTTGCCGGTCTCCTACGTGCTGTGGAGCGCGCTGGTGCTCGCGGCCGTGCTGACCGGCAGCAACCTCGACTCGGCGGAACGCTACGTCTACGGCGCCTTCCCGTTCCTGCTGGTCGCGGCGCTGGTCACCGCCCGCCGGGAGATCTTCACCTTCGCGCTCGTCGCCTCGACCGCGGCGATGGCGCTCTACGCCACGCTGGCCTTCACCCTCTCCTACGTCCCCTGAGGCCCACGCGCCCCGGCAGGAACCCGCAACAACCGGGTCCCCGCCGCGCCGCAGACCCTCGCGGGAGGTAGCCGGACAGTTAACGTGGTGGGACCGCACGGTGGTCCTGCCCCACGCTCCGTTCCATCGTCCGAGCCGGCTCCATCGTCCGAGCCGGTCCCGTCGTTCGCAACAGTCCCATCGGTCGCCACGGTCCATCGGTCGCCACGTCGAGGTCAGGTCGCTTTGGCTGGAGTCGAGCTGGAATACCAGAAGCTGTACATGCCGCCGGGCACGGATCGCCGGGCGGCCGTGCAGATCCTGACGATGCACGCCGAGTTCGGCGACTGGGAGCTGGAGCGCCTGCGTCTGTTCCCGGACGGGTCGCGCCGCGTCGTCCTGCGCCGCCGCCGGCGCCCGGGCGGCCTGCCCGGCTATCTACCCACCTGACACCCGCCGCCGACCCCCTGCGGCCTGGCGGCCGTCCCTCGCCCTGGCCGTCATCCTGACGCCGCCCGCCGCCTCGACGCCGACGGCAGCCGTCGGTGCTGGCCGGGGCCGGTCAGCGGCCGACCTCGCGGCGGACCTGGGCGGGCGTGCGCACCTCCACGGCGTCCGGGGTGATCCCGTGGGTCTGTAGATGACGCCCCGACAGCGCCCAGCCGGCCGGGACCGCCGGCGGGGCCGGCCGGCCGGCGTGGCCCGGGCCGGCGGACTGGTCGAGGGACCAGACGTCGGCGCGGAACCACAGATCGCGCCACCGGGCGTCCTCGTCGGCCCGCAACTGGACGAAGCGGCGATGCAGGACCTGGCGGGCGACCTGCGCCGCGGTATCCGAGCTGTGCTCGAAACCGCCCGACGGCTCCGTCCGGTCGGCCACCCACCGGCTGCCGTCCGAGCTGACCTGGACCAGGTAGGCGAAGGTGACCGGCGGGCGGTCCGGCTCGACCTCGACAGGCGGGCGGAGGCCGAAAGCGGACAGTGCGTCGTCGGTCACATCCACCATGATGTCACGCAGCGACCTCACCAATTACACGATGCGTGACACTTCGCGGCGGAACGACCGGGAAAGTCCCCGCGATTGCCCTGCCCCGACCTGCCCTGACCTGCCGTGGCCTGGCCTGGCCCGGGACCCGGAGAGCCGAGCCGGAACGACATCGGCGCACGGGGACTGTCCACGACCGTGAGCCGCCGGTCGGCGCTCGCGCCGATGAGCACGATTGTCCTACCCGCGGCCGCGTCCACCGGCACCCACCACCCCCGAACCGCCGCCCGTCCGGCGCCGCCATGCCTCGCCACCGGAAAAGCATCAATCATTAGTCGGATAATGCTATGGTCCCTCCCGAGCTTCTAGTGACGGACGTCACTGAGCGACCCTGCCTGATCGTCCGAACCGGTGGAGCGAGCGTGGTAGACCATCTGAACTTCGTCCTTCTGGGCCTGGGGAACGGTGCCGTGTTCGCCGCTCTGGCGTTGGCACTCGTCGTGACCTACCGAAGCTCGGGGGTACTCAACTTCGGCACCGGCGCCCTGTCGTTACACGCGGCGTACACCTACGCCCTGTTACGCGACGGGAAGATCCTGGTGCCGGTTCCCGGACTGCCGGAGACGATCGGCCTGTCCGGGCCGGTCGGGCTCTGGCCGGCGATCCTCATCACGGTCCTGTTCGAGGCCGCGCTGGGCGTGCTGCTCTACGTGCTGGTGTTCCGCCCGCTGCGGGCGCACCTGGCCGTGGCCAAGGCGGTCGCCTCACTCGGGCTCATGGGTCTGTTCACCGGCGTCATCACCATGCAGGTGGGCGGCGACCAGATCCTGGTCGCGCCGATCCTGCCGCGCCGGACCTGGGAAGCGGGCGGGGTGAGCCTGCTGTCGGACCGGTTCTGGTTCGTCGCCGTCATCCTGCTGATCGCCGCCGTGCTCGCCGCGGTCTACCGGTTCACCAGGTTCGGCACCGCGACCCGCGCCGCCGCCGAGACCGAGATCGGCGCGCTCGTCAGCGGCCTGTCACCGGACCTGATCGCGCTGGCCAACTGGGCGATCAGCGCGGCCGTCGCCGGCATCGCCGGCATCCTGATCGCCCCGCTGGTGCCGCTGGTGCCCGGGACCTACACGCTGTTCATCGTCCCGGCCCTGGCCGCCGCCGTGCTCGGCCGGTTCACCCTGCTCGCGCCCGCCGTCCTCGGTGGCATCGGCATCGGCGCGCTGCAGTCCGAGGCGGTCTACCTGCAGAGCCGGGCCGACTGGTTCCCCAGCAGCGGCGTCGCCGAGCTGATCCCCCTGGTGATCGTGCTCGCCGTGCTGGTCATCCAGGGCCGGCCGCTGCCGACCCGCGGCATGCTTCTGGAGCGGACGCTGGGCCGCGCGCCGCGTCCGCGGTCGGCCTGGAAGCCCGCCGTGGTGCTCGTGCCGCTCGCCGTCGTCGCGATCTACGTGGCGAACGACAGTTACCGCGGCGCGCTGATGGAGACGTTCATCGCCGGCGTGCTCGGGCTCTCGCTGGTCGTGGTGACCGGCTACGTCGGGCAGGTCTCGCTCGCCCAGCTCACACTGGCCGGCGCCGCCGGGTTCCTGCTCTCGACGTTCAGCCACGCCTGGCACATACCGTTCCCGATCTCGCCGATCCTCGCCGCGCTCGGAGCCACCGTCATCGGCGTGCTGGCCGGCCTGCCGGCACTGCGGATCCGCGGCATGCTGGTCGCGGTCGTCACGCTGACCCTCGCGGTCGCCCTGGAGGCGCTCTGGTTCCGCAACAACGACCTCAACGGCGGCACCGGCGGCGCCCCGATCGCGAACCCGTCGATCTTCGGTCTGGACCTGGGGATCGGCACCGGCAAGGCGTTCCCGCGCCCGGAATTCGGGCTGCTGTGCCTCGCGGTGCTGACCGCGGTCGCCATCGGCGTTGCCCACCTGCGGCGCAGCAGGCTCGGCTCGGCGATGCTGGCGGTCCGCGCCGACGAACGGTCGGCCGCCGCGGCCGGGATCAGCGTCGTCCGGGTCAAGCTGCTCGGCTTCGCGATCGCGTCGTTCATCGCCGGCCTCGCCGGCTGCCTGACGGCCTACAAGCAGACCACCGTCACGTTCACCTCGTTCAGCGCCCTGCTCGGCCTGAGCGTCTTCACCACCGTGTTCCTGGCCGGGATCACCTCGGTGTCCGGCGGGCTGCTCGCCGGGGCGCTCGGGATCGGCGGCGTGTTCTACGTCTTCCTGTCCCGGACGATCGACATCGGCGAGTGGTACGGCATCGTCAGCGGCCTCGGCCTGATTCTCGTCGTGATCCGCAACCCGGACGGCATCGTCGGACCGGCGCACCTGGCGGCCGAGAAACGGCGCCGAAGCCGACGGGGCGCCGGCCCGACCGCCCCGGCCCCCACAGCGGCGGACGCTGGTCCGTCCGTGGACGGCGTCCCGTCGGTAGGCGTCCCGTCGGTGGACGGGGGTCTGCCGGTGGACGGGGAGCGCATGCTCGTCGGAGCGCGGCTGTCCATCTCGGGGGTGGGCGTCACCTACGGCGGCGTGACGGCGCTGTCCGACCTGACGATCGACGTGGCGCCCGGAACAATCGTCGGCGTGATCGGCCCGAACGGCGCCGGCAAGACCACGATGATGGACGCCACCTGCGGGTTCACCGCCGCGGCCGGCGAGATCACCCTGGCCGGGCAGCGGCTCGACGGCCTGCCGCCGCACCGCCGGGCCCGCCACGGGCTCGCCCGCACCTTCCAGGGCCTCGACCTCTACGAGGACCTCACCGTCGAGGAGAACCTGATGGCCGGCCAGCACGCCGCCCGGCCGGGTGCGCCGTCGCTGGACGACCTGCTCGTCTCGCTCGGGCTGTGGGAGCAGCGTGGCCGGGGCGTCGGCGAGCTCTCGCAGGGCCAACGCCAGCTCGTCTCGATCGCGCGCGCGCTGGCCAGCGGACCGCAGGTACTGCTGCTGGACGAGCCGGCCGCCGGGCTCGACCCGACGGAGAGCGCCTGGCTGGCGGTGCGGCTGCGGGCGGTGCGCGACCGCGGCGTGACGATCGTGCTCGTCGACCACGACATGCGCTTCGTCCTCGACCTGTGCGACATCATCCACGTCCTCGACTTCGGCCGGCAGATCGCCGGCGGCCCGCCGCCGGCGATCCGGGCCAACCCCAGGGTCGCCGAGGCCTACCTCGGCTCGACCCACGCGGCACACGCCACCGAAGCGGCGCCCCCGAACCAGACGGCGGACCCGAACCAGACGGCGGACCCGAACCGGACGGCGGACCCGAACCACGCGGCGAAGGAGATGGCGTCATGAGCGTGGCGTTGGCCTGCGAAGAACTCTGCGTCGGCTACCAGCGCACCACGGTCGCCCGAGGCATCGGCATCACCCTCGGCCGCAACGAGATCCTGGCCGTGCTGGGGCCGAACGGCGCCGGCAAGACGACGCTGTTGCTGACGCTCGCCGGGTTCCTCGCGCCGACCGGCGGCTCGATCAGCGTCGACGGGCGGGACGTCCGGGCGGGCTCGGCCCGCCGCATGAACCGCGCGGGCGTGGTGCTGGTGCCGGACAGCCGGGCGCTGTTCACGAACCTGAGCACCCTGCAGAACATCGCGATCGCCGCCCGGAAGGGCGGCGCGACGGTGAGCGGGGTCCTCGACCTGTTCCCGCAGCTACGCACCCGCGCCAAGGTCAGGGCCGGGATGCTCTCGGGCGGCGAGCAGCAGATGCTCGCGGTCGCCCGGGCGCTGGTGCAGGGGCCGCGGCTGCTGCTCATCGACGAGATGAGCATGGGCCTGGCCCCGATCGTCGTGGAGCAGCTCATGCCGCTGGTCCGCACGGTCGCCGACGAGACCGGGACCGCGATCGTCCTCGTCGAGCAGCACGTCCACCTCGCGCTCGACGTCGCCGACACTGCCATGGTCCTCGTGCACGGTGACGTCTCCCTCACCGGCAAGGCCGCCGAGCTCCGCGACGACCCGGGCGCACTCGAAGCCGCCTACCTCGGCACGACCGGGACCCCCGGCAGCTCCGACCCGGCCGGCAGCTCCGACCCGGCCGGCACGGCGAGGAGACCGGAGGACCCCGCGTGACCTTCGGAACGCGGTTTCGTCAAACCAGCGGAGAGCCGGGTCGGCGGCGCACGGAAGGTGCCTGCCGCACGTCTCCGCACAACCAGCAGGAGGGTCGAATGGGCCTGTTACGCACGGTTCGCCGGAGCGGCTGGCTGATCAGCGGCGCGCTGGCACTGTCGCTGGCCGCCACGGCCTGCGGCGGCGGTGACAGCGGCGGCGGGTCCGACGGCGCCGGCGCGACCCCGGCCGCCCAGGTCCTCGGCGCGCCGAGCCCGGCCGAGGGCGCTCCCGTGACGATCGGGCTCATCAGCGCGTCGGCCTCGGACAGCGTGCTGTCCGCGCAGTTCCAGCGAATCGAGCAGGGCATGCAGATGGCCCTGAAGTACGCCAACACCTACCGCGGCGGCATCGCCGGCCGCCCGATCGCGCTGTTCATCTGCCAGGGCGGCGAGACGCCGGCCGGCACCCAGGACTGCGCCAACCAGATGGTCAACCGCGGCGTCGCGGCGGTCATCAGCCCGTTCACGGCGAACGGCGCCTCGGTCGTGCCGGTGCTGACCGCGGCCAAGATCCCCTACGTCTCGCTGAGCGGCACCTCGACCGAGGAGCTGACCAAGCCGGGCGCGTTCTCGCTGACGGGCGGGTTCTCGGTGGGGCTGGCCGCGTTCGCCGCCTACGCCCACGACCACGGCGTCAGGAAGATGGCGATGCTCGCCACCGACGGGCCGGCGGTCCTGCAGGCGGTCAACGGCATCGGCGGCATCGTCTTCCGCAAGGCGGGCGTCGGGTTCCAGACCATCGCGGTGCCCGTGGGCACCGCCGACATGACGCCGCAGATGCAGGCGGCGGTCAAGGGTGGCGCGGACGCGATCAGCATGGTCGGCGACCTGACGTTCTGCACCTCCTGGCTGCAGGCCTACCAGACGCTGAACCTCGACCTGCCGCGCTACATCATCAACACCTGCATCGATCCGACCACCCTGAAGGCCTACAAGCCGGTCATCGCCGGCTCGGTCATGACCGCGACCGCAACCACCGACACAGCGACCACGGATGCGACCCTCTACGGCGCGATCGCCAGGACCTACAACTCGAAGGTCGACCCGGACCCGGCCGTCAGCGCGAGCCAGTCCGCCGGCGCGATCACCCTGCTGTCCTTCGTCAACCTGTTCAAGGGCTTCACCGGCGACCCGACATCTGCCGCCATCACCCAGCAACTCAGGTCCGCGAAGAACGTCCCCCTCTTCCTGGGCGACGGCGCGACCTACACCTGCGACGGCAAGGCCGTTCCGATCCTGCCGAACGTCTGCTCGTCGGAGGTCCAGATCGGCACGGTCAAGGACGACGGGACGGTCGAGGACGCCAAGGTGATCGAGACGACCAGGCTGTTCACGCCCTGAGGGGAGCACCGCCCGTGGGGGGCCGGGGGAATCCCTGGCCGGCGGGTCCGGGTGGCCTGATGCCGCCGGGGCCGGGCGAGCGCCGGCTCGGTCGCCGTCACTCGCCCCGTCCGGCGGGCGCGCCCTCGGGTCGCGACGCGTCGAGCAGGGCCGGCCAGATCTCCGAGGCGACCTTGTACGCCGTGTAGAACGTCGCCCGGTCGTAGACGCCGGTCAGCTTCGCCCGGAGCTGCTCACCGACCTCCTCGGGCGTGCCGACGACGGAGAACGCGCGCAGCATGTCGTCGTCGATGAGGTCGCCGAGCTCCGCCCACCGGCCCTGCCTGGTCAGGCGGGTGAGCTCGGGCTGCAGGTCCCCCCAGCCGTGCAGGTCGAGCACCCCGCGGTAGGCGGGCGTCGACGCGTAGAAGGCGATCTGACCGCGGGTGCCCGCCGCCGCGGCGGCGAGCTCCACCTCGTCGCGCCCGACGGTCACGAAGGTCGGCCCGGCGAGGGTGAAGCCGTCCAGCGTGCCCTCACCGTCCGGGCCGACCCGGCCGGCCTTCGCCCGGCCGCGGCGCAGCGCCGGGAGGGTGACCTCCTCGATGTAGCGGGAGGTGGTGAACGGGTGCAGGAAGAAGCCGTCGGCGACCTCGCCGGCGACCTCGGTCATCAGCTCGTTGACGCCGGCGAGGTAGACCGGCGGCGGGCCGTAGGCGTGTGCCGGCGGCGAGAAGAACGGCGTCATCAGCGTGTGGGTGTAGAAGTCGCCGCGGAAGTCGAGCCTGGTGCCGTCCTGCCAGCACGCCCAGATCGCGCGCATCGCCAGCACCAGCTCGCGCATCCGCGCGGCCGGGCGCGACCAGGGCATCGAGAATCGGCGCTCGATGTGCGCCTTGACCTGCGAGCCCAGCCCGAGCACGAACCGGCCCTCGCTGGCCTGCGCCAGGTCGAAGCCGATGTTCGCCAGCGTCATCGGGGTGCGCGCGAACGCGATCGCGATCGAGGTGCCGACCGTCGCGGTGCGGGTCGCGTTGATCGCCTGTAGGGACGACAGGAACGGGTCGTGCTGGGTCTCACCGATCCACAGCCCGCCGTAGCCGGCGTCCTCCAGCGTCCGGGCCGTGTCCTGGACGGTACGCAGGTCGCCGCCAAGGTTCGAGTCGATCCTCATCGTCGTCCTTTCCTGGCCCTCGACCCGTCGGCGGGGCGAGCCGACAGTCGTACCAGCGGCGCCGCAGCCGGGCGCGGTCCTCGGCGAGGCTCGCGACACTGTCGGTCGTCGGGGCGCTGTCGGTCGTCGGGGCGCTGTCGGTGGTCGGGGCGCTGTCGGAGACCACGGTGGCCGCTCCCCTCAGCTGGCGAGCAGACGCCACGTGGGCGGCTCGCCGTCGACCTCGCGGACGAGGCCCCGGCGTTCCAGGACGCGCAGGTGGGCGAGCGCCTCGGCGAGGGCGGCGCGCTTCATGAAGCCCTCGATCCGGTCCCAGGGACGGGACCAGGTCATCTGCCGGCAGACGTCCCAGGCGGTCGCCGTGCCGTCGGCGGCGCGCAGGGCGGCGAGGACCTCGCCGAACCGCTGGTCGTGGTGGTCGCGCAGCGCGGCGAGGCGGCCGGTCAGGTCCGGGAACCGGTGCTCGTGCGCGGGCAGTACCTCGGCGGCCGGGAAGGTGTCGGCGTCGTCGAGCCGGTCGAGCGAGGACAGGTAGTCGCCGAGCGGATCCGCGTCGCCGACCGGGGAGAACGGGATGTTCGGAGTGATCCGCGGCAGCACGTGGTCACCGGAGAGCAGCACCCGGTTGGCCGGCTCCCAGAAGCACAGGTGCCCGGGCGAGTGCCCGGGGGTCCAGACCGCCCGCAGGTCCCAGCCGGGGATGTCGGGCCGGTCGCCGTCCGCGAGCAGCACGTCGGGCAGTGCCGGCGCGGGCATCGGCCCCGGCGGCAGCGCCACCCGGTTGAGCGCCTCGATCTCGCCCGCCGGCGCGCCGGCGCGCGCCAGCAGCCGGTTCAGCCCGGCGAGCATCTCGGCCGGCTCGCGGGGGAACTGGCCGAGCAGCGCGGCGTCCGCGGGATGCAGCGCCACCCAGGCCCCGGACTCCGCCCGGATCCGGCCGGCGAGGCCGTAGTGGTCGGGATGCATGTGGGTGGGCATGACGCCGCGGATGTCGCCGATCCGGTAGCCGGCGACGGCGAGACCCGCGCCGAGCGCGTCGAACGCCTCGGCGGTGTCCCAGCCCGAGTCGACGAGGTACCCGCCGGCGTCGGTCTCGAACAGGTAGACGAACACGTGCCGCAGGCCGGCGGTCGGCAGCGGCACCGGGATGCTCCAAAGCCCGGGCCGCAGCCGTTCGACGGGTGGCAGCGCGATGCCGGGCGGCTGCGTCAGCGAGGTCATGGGTTCCTGGCCCTCCGCGAATCGGCGGCCACGCTCCCGGCCTCGGTCCGGCCGAGGTGGTGCCTGCCGGCCCGGGGCGGACACGCGCTCGCCCCGACGGTCCTTCCGCCGCTGTAATCAGTACTACATTTCATCTGCTACCTTGCGAGTGGAGGACGCCGGCGACGTGACCGGCGTCACCCGCGCCGGGCCGCCCGGGCCGCGCCGAGAAGCGGGGTCCGGGCGGCGGGGTCCGGGCGGCGGGGCGCCGGTCAGCTCGCCGGCGCCGCCGCGGGCGGCAGGGGGACGTGCGGGAACAGCTCGTGGAACGCCCCGATCCGGATGCGCTCGCTGGCGACCGGGTCGACGCCGTCGAACAGCTCGTGCAGCGTCTTCTGGGTGTGGCCGAAGGTGCCCTCGAAGTGCGGGTAGTCGCTGCCCCACAGGACGTTGCGCCAGCCCATCGCCACGTGCGCGGCGACGGCCGAGCCGTCGTGCTGGAAGGACGCGTAGACCTGGTCGAACAGGTACTCCGACGGCGGCCTGGACAGCACCGGGCGCACGGCGGCGCTGTGCTGGCGGTAGCCCTCGTTCATCCGGTCGGCGATGAACGGGCCCCAGGTGGCGCCGCCCTCGGAGACCAGGACGCGCAGCTCGGGGTGGCGGTCGAGGGCGCCGGCGGCGATGAGCTGGGTGACGGCGCGCTGGCCGCCGTAGGTCGTCTCGACGTAGTTGAGCACGGCGCCGCCGCGGCCGCGGTAGTAGACGCCGGTGCGCTCGGTCGGGTCGTGCGGCTCGGTGCCGATGTGGAAGGCGACGACCGTGCCGGTCTCGGCGAACGCCGCCCACATCGGGTCCCACTCCTCGTCGTTCCACAGCGGCCGGCCGAGCGGCGGGCGGGTCGGCAGGAAGCCGGCGGCGAACCCCTGCGCGCTGGCCCGGCGGATCTCGGCGACCGCGTCGTCGACGTCGAGCAGCGGGATCGACGCCGCGCAGACGAAACGCGGCGAGGAGCGCTGGAAGTCCAACGCGAACTCGTTGAGCGCCCGCACGCCGTACCGGACGACCTTCGGCGTGCGGATGTTGAAGGTCCAGATGCCGAGCGACGGGTAGATCACCTCCGCCCAGATGCCCTCGTCGTCGAGGTCTCGCAGGCGGTGGGCCGCGTCGTTGCCGCCCAGGGCGCGGCGCAGGAAGTCGTCCTCGGTGGAGTCGACCGGCCGGGCGTTGATCCCGAGGCCCTTCTTCTTCGGCGCACCCGGCGCCGGGCGCGGCAGCTCCCGGCGGAACTCCTGGCCGTCGATGTGGATCGTCTCGAACGCGCCGCCGGGGTCCTTCACGCTGCGCGGCAGCAGCGCCTTGACGTCGTCCGGCAGGGACGAGAACAGGTCCGGCGGCTCCAGGATGTGCGAGTCGCCGGAGTTCGCCCAGATCTTGCCCTCGGTCAGGTCGGTCACGGTTGCCGTCTCCTTCATGATCTCTGCTTCCTCCACGGGCCGCGCCGACTCTCGACGGAGCCCGCCCGTCAGACCCTGCGGTCGACGCCCGCCCACAGCTGCGCCCGGATGGCGGCCTTGGACAGCTTTCCGGTCTCGGTGCGCAGCAGCGCCGCGCGGAACTCGACGACCCGCGGGCACTTGTAGCTGGCGAGCCGCGCCCGGCAGTAGGCGATGAGCTCGGCGGCCAGCTCGTCGTCGGCCCGGACCCCCGGCTCGGGCTGGACGACGGCGCGGACCTGCTCGCCCCACTCCGGGTCGGGAGCACCGACGACGGCGACGTCGGCGACGGCGGGATGACCGAGCAGCGCCGCCTCGACCTCCGCCGGGTAGACGTTCGTGCCGCCGGTGATGATCATGTCCTTGGCGCGGTCGGACAGGAAGAGGAAGCCGTCGGCGTCCAGGTGGCCGATGTCGCCGATGGTGAACGCGGAGCCGCGGTACACCTGCTCGGTCTGCTCCGGGTCGTCGCGGTAGGCGAACGTCCGGGCGCCGGCGTCGATGTAGACGGTGCCCCGCTCGCCGGGGCCGAGCTCGCGGCCGTCGGCGTCGAGGATGCGGACCCGCACGCCGCGCACGGGCCGGCCGACGGTACCGGGCCGGGCCAGCCAGTGGTGCGGCTTGGCGATGGTGGCGGCGCCCTCGGTGCCGCCGTAGGTCTCCCAGATGACCGGGCCCCACCAGGCGAACATCTGCCTCTTGACCTCCGGCGGGCACGGCGCCGCCGAGTGCACGACCACCTGGAGGCTGGACAGGTCGTAGCGGGTCCGGACGTCGTCGGGCAGGCGCAGCAGCCGGACGAACTGGGTGGGCACCAGGTAGCCGGTGGTGATCCGGTACTTCTCGATCAGCCGGAGCGTCTCCTCCGGGTCGAACCTCTTCATGATCACTAGTGCCTGGCCGACGTGGAGCGCGCCCATGAAGAAGCCCTGGCAGCCGCCGTGGTGCATGCCCGCGGAGATCAGGTGCGCACCCTGCAGCGGCAGGAACCGGAACGCCTGGCTGAACAGCTTCGTCGCGTCGGCCATGTCCGCCGGGTCGACGTCCGGCATCGACGCGTTGCGGGCGATCGCCTTGGGCCGCCCGGTCGTCCCCGAGGTGTAGATCAACGGCGTCCCGGCCCGGCGCTCGGCGGGCTTCGTCGTCGGGTGGCCGGCGACGAGGTCCTCCTGGCGGCGGTAGCCGGGCAGTTCGCCGCCGACGCTGACCAGCAGCGGCGCCGAGACCACCCGGCCGGCGCGCTCGGCGTACTCGGTGGAGACGACCAGGGCCCTGGCCCCGGCGTGCGCGACGATCGTCTCGATCTCGGCCGCGGCCGCCATCGGGTTGAGCGTGGTGAGCCGCCAGCCGGTCTCGCTGGCCGCCAGCATCCAGACGATCATGTCGAGGCCGTTGGGCAGGACGGCGGCCACCACGTCGCCGTAGGCGAGGCCGGCGGCCCGCCCCGCGTGCACCACCTGGTGCGCCCGACCGGCGAGTTGCGCGTAGGACAGCACCTCGCCGGTGGGGCACGCGGCGATCGCCGGCTGGTCGGGATGGTTCTCGGCGATGTGCCACACGCCCAGCGGGCGGTCCCAGGGATGCTTCATCGGCCCACGCTTCCCGTCCCGGGTTCCAGCAGCTGACACCCGGCTCTAAAAGAGGCTTATATTTACTCTACTAAACGGCGAGTGGTCCGCGTCAACGGTTGGCGCGACCCACCTCGCCGGCCAGGCCCGTCCGGCGGCCGGGCCGTCCGGCGGCCGGGCCGGGGCCGCAACCAGCGACGAGTTGCCAGGAGGCAGGCATGGCGATCGCGATCAGCGAGGAACACCGGGAGCTGGCCCGCACGACGCGGGCCTTTCTGGCGTCGCACGAGGCTCGCGCCGCGAACCGCGCACTCCTGGAGGCCGACCAGGAGCCGCTGCCGGAGTTCTGGACGGAGTTCGCCGACCTGGGCCTGCTCGGCCTGCACCTGCCCGAGGAGCACGGCGGCGGCGGCGCCGGACTGCCGGAGCTGGTGGTCGTCGTCGAGGAGCTGGGGCGCGCGGTCGCGCCCGGCCCGGCCGTCCCGACCGTGGTCGCCGCCGCGGTGATCGCGGCGGCCGGGACGCCGGCGCAGCAGGCCAGGTTCCTGCCGGGCCTGGCCGCGGGCGGCACCGTCGCCGCGCTCGCCCTCGGCGGCCCCGGCACGGGCAACGACCTGACCCTGACCGGCGGCGTGCTGTCGGGCGGGGCCGGGGTGGTCCTCGGCGGCGGGCTGGCGTCGCTGTTCGTGCTGGTCGTCGGCGACGATGCCGTGGTGGTACCGGCGGGCGCGGCGGGGCTGACCGTCGAGGTACCCCCCGCGCTCGACCCGTCCCGCCGGTCGGCCCGGTTGACCCTGCGCGACGTGGCCGTCGGCGCCGACGACGTGCTGACGGGCGCGGCCCGCCGCGCCGAGGCCCTCGCCCGGACCCTGTTCGCCGCGGAGGCGGTCGGCGGGGCGCTGGAGGCGGTCGAGGTCGCGACGGCGTACGCGAAGGTGCGCGAGCAGTTCGGCCGGCCGATCGGGATGTTCCAGGCGATCAAGCACCATCTCGCGAACATGCTGGTGGCCGCGGAGCTCGGCACCGCCGCCGTCTGGGACGCCGCCCGTGCCGCGGGCGACGGGTCGCCGCCGGCGCAGTTCGAGCTGGCCGCGGCGACGGCGGCGACGCTGGCCGTCGCAGCGTTCGCCGCGAACGCGTCGCTGAACATCCAGGTGCACGGCGGCATCGGTTACACCTGGGAACACGACGCGCACCTGCTGCAGCGCCGGGCGACGACGCTGGAGTCCGTGCTGCGCCCGGGGGCGGCCGCCGCGGACGTGACCCGGCTGGGCCTGGCCGGCGTCGCGCGCGTGTCGACGCTGCAGCTGCCGCCGGAGGCGGAGGCGGCCCGCGCCGACGTGCAGGCGTTCGCCCGGGGGGTGGCGGCGCTGCCGGCGGCGGAGCAGCGCGAGCGACTCATCGCCACCGGGTACGTCCAGCCGCACTGGCCGCGGCCGTGGGGCCTGGCGGCGCCCGCCGGGTTGCAGCTCGTCATCGACCAGGAGTTCCAGGCGGCCGGGGTCCGGCGGCCGGCCTACGGCATCACCGGCTGGGTGATCCTGACCCTCGTCCAGCACGGCACGTCCGACCAGATCGACCGGTACGTCCACCGCGCACTGGCCCAGGAGGAGATCTGGTGCCAGCTGTTCAGCGAGCCGGCCGCCGGCTCCGACGCCGCCGGCATCCGGACGAAGGCCGACCGGGTCGAGGGCGGCTGGCTCGTCAACGGCCAGAAGGTCTGGACCAGCGGCGCCCAGTACTGCCAGCGCGGATTCGCCACCGTGCGCACCGACCCGGCGGCGCCGAAGCACGCCGGGGTCACGATGATGATCATCGACCTGACGCATCCCGGCGTCGAGGTCCGGCCGCTGCGGCAGGTCACCGGCACGGCCGAGTTCAACGAGGTGTTCCTCACCGACGTCTTCGTCCCCGACGCCGACGTCGTCGGTACGCCGAACGAGGGCTGGTCGGTGGCCCGGGCGACGCTGGGCAACGAGCGGGTCAGCATCGGCGGCGGGGTCTCCGGCGGGTTCGAGGTCGCCAACGTCTTCGACCTGTACCGGGAGCGGGGCGCGAACGTCCCCGCGGCGGCCGAGCGGGTCGGCCGGCACGTCGCCGAGGGCCACGCCCTGCGCCTGCTGAACCTGCGCCGCGCCGAACGGGCCGTCGTCGGGGGCGAGCCCGGCCCCGAGGGCAACATCACCAAGCTGGTCCTCGCCGAGCGCGGCCAGACCGTGGCCGCCCTGTTCCTCGACTTCGCCGGCCCCGAGGCGGCGTTCGCCGAGGGTCTCGGCGCCGCGGCCGGCACCTCGGCCCTCGCCTGGCGGGGCATGACGATCGCCGGCGGCACCTCCGAGATCACCCGCAACCAGATCGCCGAGCGCATCCTCGGCCTGCCCCGCGACCCCCTGCTGCGCTAGCCCCACGGCCGAGCCGATCGGGCGGCATCACCGAGCGGGCCGTCAGAAGGCGACCTCGGCGACGGTGCGCAGCGCCCTGTCGTCGGCGAAGCGGATCAGCAGGCCGGTGGCACCGGAGCTCTCCCACACGGCCAGCTGGTCGGCGATGGCGGCCGGCGGCCCGACGAGGGTCAGCTCGTCGACGAGGGCGTCGGGGATCGCGGCGGCCGCCTCCTCGCGGCGGCCGCCGAGGTAGAGGTCCTGGATCGTGTCGGCGTCCTGCTCGTAGCCGTAGCGCCGGATCAGGTTGGCGTAGAAGTTCTCGGTGCGCGCCCCCATGCCGCCGAGGTAGAAGGCGAGGTTCGGGCGGACCTGGTCGCGGCAGGCGGCGATGTCGTCGCCGACGGCGACCGGGACCGCCGGACGAATGTCGAACGGCGCCGCGGCGACGTCGGCACCGGCTCCGGCCGCGCCATCGGCTCCGGCGGCGGTGTTGCGGGCGGCCGCGGCGGTGATGAGGTCGCCGTAGATCTCCTTGAGGCGGTGCGGGCTCCACATCAGCGGGAGCAGGCCGTCCGCGATCTCCGTCGCCATCGCGATGTTCTTCGGGCCCATGGCGGCGAGGTAGATCGGCAGCTTCGTCCTCGGGAAGCCGGGGCGTAGCGGCTTGCCGAGGCCGGTGGCGTCCGGGCCGTCGTAGGGGATGCTCAGGTGGTCGCCGTGGAACTCGATCCTGCCCTGTTCCTCCAGCAGCCTGCGGATGACCGTCACGTACTCCCGGGTACGCGCCAGCGGGAACCGGAACGGCCGGCCGTGCCAGCCCTCGACCACCTGCGGCCCGGACACCCCCAGGCCCAGGCTGAACCGGCCCCGGCTGAGCTGGTTCAGCGCCCAGGCGGTCATCGCCGTGTTCGACGGCGTGCGCGCGTCGAGCTGCAGGATCGACGAGCCGATGCGCAGGCGCTCGGTGTGCGCCGCGACCCAGGTCAGCGCGGTGACGGCGTCGCCGCCGTAGGCCTCGCCGGTCCAGAACGAGTCGTAGCCGAGCGACTCGATGAACCGCGCGTGCTCGGCGAGCCTGCGGCCGTTGTAGCCACCGGACATGACGCCGATGCGCAGGCTGGTCGTCATGACGACTGCTCCGTCCGCTCGGCCACCGACTCCTGCTGGCGGATGCGTTCGATCTCGTACTCGATCATCGCCTCCAGGGTGTCGCGGGGTGGGGCGGGCAGGGTGACGACCGGCTCGTCGCGGGTCGGGAGCAGGACGACGGCCGTCGCGGGTGAGGTGACGACGCCGCGCTGGTTGGTGCACTGGAGCTCGATGTGGACCTCGCTGCGCCCGTCGACCTGCCGCTTGTCGACGACCTTGCCCCCGACCCACGTCGTGTCGCCGACGAAGTTGAACCGGCGGTGCTGCGCGGAGAGCTTCCACAGCCAGCCGTCGTCGCCGACCCAGTCGGTCAGCAGGTGGCACAGCCACGTCTCGCGCATGCCGCCGTAGTCGTAGGAGGTCGCCAGGCCCAGTTCCCGCGCCCGCTGCGGCTCCCAGTGCAGCCGCTGCACCGTGTCCGGGATGTTGAGGGCGTTCGGCGGGTAGAGCCCCGGGGCCTTGCGGCGGACCTGGTAGGCGAGCCGGAAGGTGCCGGGCGGGGTGAGCTGCATGCCCCAGCCCAGGTGCCAGACGACCACGTCGGTCGTCGTCAGCGGGCCCTTCACCTTCGTCGGCAGCTCCTCGCCGATCTCGACGTCCTCGAAGTAGCGGGGGGTGCCGCCGCGCCGGGTCTCCGCCGCGTACGCCGCGTCGATCTCGGCGAGCTGCTCGGGGGTGTACGGCTCGGGCAGCTCGCGCTCCTTCCTGCGCTCCCGCGAGGTGTGCCGCTCCGCGTTCACCCACGTGCCGCGCTGCAGGCAGGTGAGCTCGCCGCGGTCGTTGCTGTAGATCGTCTCGTTCGTGACGTGGGCGGTGCGGCCGCCGAACGAGCTGCGCTTGGCGGTGACGCCGACCTGGGAGTGGATGGTCCGGGCCCGGTCGCCGAGGGCGAACGGGCGCCACCACTCGAACTCCATGACCGCCTGGTAGGACCCGAGGCCGGCGAACGGGTCGCCCTTGAGCAGCGCCTTCGTCTCCGGGTCGGCCGCGCGGACGATGTTCTCGCCCATCGTGTAGAGGAAGGTCGGCGGGGCGATCAGCGTGCCCCAGCGGGTGTTCTTGGCGTACTCCGGGTCGCAGTACAGCGGGTTGTCGTCGCCGTAGCCGTAGGCGAAGTGCCGGGCGGCGTCCCAGGTCACCTCGTGGTTGTGCGGCCGCCCCGCGCCGGGGCGCAGCACGCCGACGCGCCGGCGGGACCGCGCGAGCGCCGCGTCGGTGAGCACCCCGAACCTCTCCGCGCCCGTCTCGCCGCCCGTCTCCCCGCTGGTCTCGTCGTCCGCGTCGCCCACCCGCGGCGCACCGTCGGCATCGACCGTCATCCGTCCGCCCTCCACCTTTGTTCAAAAAGTCAGGGTGCCGATGTACGGGAGATCTGTCCGTGGCTCAGTCCGCACACCGTCGATGATCCAGGCTTCCGGCATCTGCGGTCTCTCCCGTCCCGACCTCGCCCGCGTCCCGGGCACATCAATAACTACTATCATTACTCGAATTCTTTCCGCGGCGGGGCGGGTGCGGCCCGACGAACGCCGCTGGTCGCGGCCCTGCCGCTGAGCGCAGCGGGCCCGACGGACGCCCCGCTCAGCGGCGTTGGGTGCCGACCCTGAGCTCGCGATAGGGCACGTTGCGGCCGGCGTCGGCATCCTTGGGCAGGCCGAGGACCTGCTCGGAGATCACGTTGCGCTGGATCTCGTCGGTGCCGCCGCCGATCGCGCCGGCGAAGCTCCAGTAGTAGGTGGCGTGCAGCCGGCCGTCGTCCGGGCCGTCGGCGTCGACCAGGGTCGCGTCCGGGCCGACGAGCGAGAGCATCAGGTCGCGGTAGCGGCGGCCGTGCAGGCTGATCGCCAGCTTCAGCGTCGACCCGGCGGCACCGGGAAGCCGGCCGGCCTGGGCGGCCGCCCTGACCCGCTGCGCGTTGAGCCGGATCACCTCGGCCTCGACGTAGTAGTCGGCGAGCGCCTGGCGGATCACCGGGTCGGCGCCGCGGCCGCGCTCCCGGGCCAGCGCGATCATCGCCTCGGGGGGCAGGAAGAAGCCCGCGCGCTGGTTCGGTGCCGGGGCAGCGAGGACGTCGGCGACCACCCGGTCGAGGTTGCCCGACCGACGGCCGCCCTCGACCAGCCGCAGGCCGGCGAGGCCCTCCCCGCCGAGGCCCGAGCGTTCGAGCAGCAACGTCGTACGGGCGACCCGCCAGCCGTCGTCGACCGCGCCGACCACCCGGTCGGCGGGCACCCGGGCGTCGGTGAGGAAGACCTCGCAGAAGTGCGCGTCGCCGCTCATCTGCCGCAACGGTCGAACCTCGACCCCCGGCTGGTCCAGGTCGATGATCAGGAAGGTGATCCCGTCGTGCTTGGGGACGTCGACGTTGGTGCGGGCGAGCAGCATGCCGCGGTCGGCGCTCAGCGCGCCGGACGACCAGACCTTCTGCCCGTTGACCACCCACTCGTCGCCGTCGAGCACCGCCCGGGTCGACAGGCTGGCGAGGTCCGAGCCGGAGCCGGGTTCGCTGAAGAGCTGGACCCACGCCTCCTGCCCGGTCGCCAGCCCGGGCAGGAGGCGGGCCCACTGCTCGGGCGTGCCGTGCGCCAGCAGGGTGCCGGCGCCCAGCCCCTGGCCGATCCCGGCCGGGGCCCCGATCACCCGCGCGGCGGCCAGCTCGGCCAGCACGTCGCGGGCATCGTCCGGCGACAGCCCGAGACCGCCGAGGCCGGCCGGCCAGGAGGGGTAGGCGTAGCCGGCGTCAGCGAGCCGCCGCCACCAGGCGGCGAGGGTCAGCGAGGTGTCCCAGTTCGCCCGTAACCACGCGCGCACCCGCGCCCGCGGGTCGCCCGCGTCACCGCCGTCCGCCGCCATCCGTTCGGTCGTGTGCTCCGCCGCGTGCTCCGCCGTCACGTGGTCCTCCCGGGGTCGAGGCGAACACCCGGCGCCGGGCTTCCGCCGGCCGGCTCACGACGCAGCCAGGCCACGCCGAAATCCGACTTCTCATTACTCTATTAAGTGGCTAGAGTAGCGGCTCGAACGCGTGCCGCCCAGCCCTGGCGACCGGAGCCTGCCGACCAGAGGCTGTCGACCGGAGGCTGTCGAGCCCGGCGGTCGGGTCATGAGGCCGGACAGGTCTGGTCGGACGTCAGCGGGACGCACATCAGCGCGCAGCAACGGATGGAGGAACGGTCCATGCAGGTCGCTGGGAAGAAGGCCATTCTGGTCGGTGGCGCGTCGGGGATGGCACGGGCGACGGCGCAGCGTCTGCGCGAGCAGGGCGCGAGCGTCGCGATCCTCGACCTGCCGAAGTCGGCGGGCTCGGAGGTGGCGGCGGCGCTGGGGGCGACGTTTCACCCGGTCGACGTCACCGACGACGCGGCGGCCGAGGCGGCGGTGGCGGAGGCCGTCGGCGCTCTCGGCGGGCTGCACATCGCGGTCAACACGGCCGGCGGCGGAGTGGCGAAGCGGACCATCGCCAAGGAGGGCCCGCACCCGCTGGCGGAGTTCCGTCGCGTCGTCGAGCTGAACCTGATCGCCACGTTCAACCTCAACCGGTTGCAGGCGTGGGCGATGAAGGACAACGAGCCGGAGGAGGACGAGCGCGGCGTCATCATCAACACCGCGTCGATCGCGGCGTTCGAGGGCCAGATCGGCCAGGTCGCCTACACTGCGGCCAAGGCCGGCATCGCCGGGATGGCACTGACGATGGCCCGCGACCTCGGCGGTGTCGGCATCCGGGTGCTGACGATCGCCCCGAGCCTGTTCAGCACCGGGCTCACCGAGGGCATCCCGGACCGGGCCGCCGAGGCGCTCACGAAGGACGCGGCGTTCCCGAAGCGGATGGGCCGTCCCGACGAGTACGCCAGACTGGCGCTGGCGATCGTGGAGAACCCGATGCTCAACGGCGGCACCATCCGCCTCGACGCCGGCCAGCGCTTCGCCCCCAGGTAGCGGGCGACCGGGTCGCGCGCGGTGCGCCGACGCGGAGCCGACGCGGATCCGAGGTCAGGAGCAGAGGTCAGGAGTAGAGGTCGACGCGCTGCTTGTTGCGGCGGTCGGGGTAGTGCATGAGCAGGTTCCAGTGCTCCTCGGCAGCGGCGGAGTCGCCCGCGGTGACCAGCCCGAGGAACTTCCGATACGACCTGATCGCGCGGCGGCGCTCGGCGGCGGTGGCGTGCTGGCCGGAGCGGCGGTAGTACTGCGCGATCACCTCGTGCAGGAGCTGGCCGAGGATCGACAGGGACGTGTTGCCGGCGTTGCGCAGCAGCGTGTGGTGCACGGCGGCCGCGGCCTCGCCGAACGCCGTCCCGTCGTCCTCGACACCGGCCGCGGCCGCGGCGGCGTCGATCGCCGCGGTGAGCTCGGCGAGCGCCTTGGGCGTGTGACTCGCGGCCAGCCGGCCCGCCAGCGGCGGTTCGACCACGGCGAGCGCGTCGTGGACGTCGGTCAGCGCCACGCCCTCGATCTGGAGCAGCAGGGCGAACATCCTGGTCATGTGCTCGACGGTCGGGGTGGTGACCCGCGGCCCGCCGCGGCGCCCGCGCAGCACGGTGACGAGGCCCTCGGCCTCCAGGATCCGCAGCGCCTCCCGCAGGGTGGTGCGGGCGATGCCGAAGACCTCCATCAGCTCGTCCTCCGGCGGGAACCGGTCACCCGCCTTCAGCTCGCCGCGGGCGATCTGCGACCGGATCGAGGCGGCCACAACCTCGGAGGTCCGCGCGCTGCGTTCGACCCGGCGCGGGATCCGAATCGGCTCCACCCCGGCCGCGGCAGCGGCGGCAACGGCCTCGGGCGAGGTCATCGGCACTCCTTGAACAATCGCAGGGCCCGCCGCGGTGGCTCGGGCACGTCGCTGGGCTCCTGGGCCCAGATTATCAGCGCAGTGATTGGTCCCTTTCGGGCTGACCCTGGCCCGCGCGTCCGCCGGGGGGCACGACCGGGCGATCAGGGGCTAGGACACAAAAAGAGATTATGGTTTACTCGCTTTCCGAGCGGTCGTCCTGGCGGACGGGCCGACCGGTGGACGGAGGCGCCCCTGATGGAGTTCGTCTTCACCGAGGAGCAGGACGGGCTGCGGTCCATGGTCCGGGACCTGCTGGCCGAGACCTCGCCCGAGGCCGAGGTCCGTCGGCTGATGCAGACCCCGGACGGGTTCGATCCGGCCGTCTGGCGTGGGCTCGCCGAGCTCGGGCTGACCGGGCTCGCGATCCCCGAGCACTACGGGGGCGCCGGCTTCGGACCGGTCGAGGTCGGAGTCGTGATGGAGGAGGCAGGCGCGGCGCTGCTGTGCGCGCCGTACCTGTCGACGGTCGTGCTGGCCCCCGAGGCGCTGCTCGCGGCCGGCGACGAGGCCGCGAACAAGGCGTACCTGCCCGGCATCGCCGACGGGTCGCTGCGCGCGACCTTCGCCGCCGGGGAGCATCTCGCCGCCGGGGAGCACGCCGCCGGGGGGCATCCTGCCGGCGCGTCGGTCGCGGCGAGCGTCTCACCAGCGGACGGCGGCTGGCGGGTGACCGGCACGGTCGGGCACGTGGTCGACGGTGCGAGCGCCGACGTCGTGCTGGTGGTCGCGGCGGCACCGGGCGGGCCGAGCCTGTTCGGCGTCGAGGCGGACGCCGCCGGACTCACCCGGACGCCCACCGCGACGATGGACGCCACCCGCCGGCAGGCGAGGCTGGCCTTCGACGCGGCACCGGCCCGGCTGGTCGGCGCCGAGGGAGCCGGCGCGGGGGTGCGGGCCCGGGTGCGCGACGTCGCCGCGACCCAGCTCGCCGCCGAGCAGGTCGGCGGCGCGCAGCGGGTGCTCGACATGGCCGTGGAGTACGCCAAGCTGCGGGTCCAGTTCGGCCGGCCGATCGGCTCCTTCCAGGCGATCAAGCACCGGTGCGCCGACCTGCTGCTGCGGGTCGAATCGGCCCGCTCGGCCGCCTACCACGCGCTGTGGGCCGCGGCCGACGGCGCGGCGGACCTCCCGGTGGCGGCCCGGTTGGCGGGGGCCTACTGCTCGACGGCGTTCTACACCTGCGCCGAGGAGAACATCCTGATCCACGGCGGCATCGGCTACACGTGGGAGCACCCCGCGCACCTCTATCTCAGGCGGGCCGCCGCCGACCGGGTCATGTTCGGCGACCCGGCCACCCACCGCGCCGCCCTCGCCGACCTGCTTGGCGTGTGACGCCCGCCGCCGGCGCTGCCATGCCCGTCGTCCCGTAACCCCTCCTCCCCCAGCCGTCGTCCCGCAGCCGTCGTCCGTGCACCGTCGTCCCGCAGCCGTCGTCCGTGCACCGTCATCCCTGCACCGTCGTCCCGCCGCCGTCAGGCGAACAGTCCGGGCGGCCGGCGCGCCGACTCACCCTGGAGGCCAGCCCGCATGAGCCCCATCCCGCACGACCAGGCCACGGGAGAGGGTCCGTTAGCCGGACTGTCGGTCGTGGACCTGTCGACGACGATGGCGGGTGCGTTCGCCACCCAGTTCCTGGCCGAGGCCGGCGCCGACGTCGTCCTGGTGGAACCGCCCGGCGGGAGCCCGCTGCGGGCGGAGGCGGCCTGGCCGGCGGTCGCCGGCGGCAAGCGCAGCGTCGTGCTCGACCTCCACGACCCCGCGGACCGGGCCCGGCTCGACGGGCTGACCGCCGGGGCCGACGCGCTGGTGACGACCATGCGCCCGCGCGCCGCCGAGCGGCTCGGTCTCACCGCGTCCCGGCTCGGCGCGCTCAACCCGCGCCTGGTCAGCGTGGCGATCACCGGCTGGGGCTCGACCGGACCGTGGGCCGACCTCAAGGGCTACGAGGGCATGGTGATGGCGAAGCTGGGCCTGTTCCACGCCAAGCAGGGGATGGTCACCCGCCCCGGCCCGGCGTTCGTCTCCGTCCCGTTCGCGAGCTGGGGCGCGGCGCACAGCGCGGTGCAGGGGCTGCTCGGCGCGCTGCTCGAACGGGAGTCCAGTGGCCTGGGCCAGCACGTCGAGACCGACCTGGTGCGCGGCGTGCTCATGCTCGACACGTGGGCCTGGTTCCAGCGGCTGGTCGGGCTGCGCTGGCCGGACGCCTACACCACGGTCGACGCGGCCACCTCGGACGGCGAGCCGGGCGGCGCCCTGATCTACCCGCTGCTCGTCGGTCCGACGAAGGACGGCCACTGGCTGCAGTTCGCCCAGGTCCAGCCGCGGCTGTTCGGCGCGATGCTGCACGAGTTCGACATGATCGAGATGCTCGCCGACCCGAAGTGGAAGGGCTTCCCGTTCCTGGAGACCCCACGGCTGCGCACCGAGCTGTGGGAGTACATGTTGGCCAAGGTCGCCTCGCGCACCCTCGCCGAGTGGCGCCACGTCTTCGACACCAACCCCGACATCAACGCCGAGATCTTCCGCGCCGGCGTCGGCGCGCTCGATCACCCACAGATCCGCCACGACGGTCGGGACGCCGT
Organism: Frankia alni ACN14a; assembly: GCF_000058485.1. Taxonomy (NCBI): domain Bacteria; kingdom Bacillati; phylum Actinomycetota; class Actinomycetes; order Frankiales; family Frankiaceae; genus Frankia; species Frankia alni. Next base: position 3,051,154 of record NC_008278.1, on the reverse strand, counting down.
CGTCGAGGACCCGGAGCGCGGCCCCGTGCGCCGCCCGTCGACCCTGGTCCACCTCGATGGCGGGCCGCTCGCCGCGCCGCGCCCGGCGCCCCGCCTCGACGAGCACGGGCCGGGCCTGCGCGCCACCCACGCCGCTGGCACCCCCACCCCGGCCGCCATCGCGCCCGCCGAGTCCGGTGCGGCGACGTCAGGTGCGGCGACGTCAGGTGCGGCCGACTCCGGTGCGGCGGAGCCAGGTGCGGTCGAGGCCCGTGGCGACGAGGACGCCGGGTTGTCGGGGCTGCCGCTGGCCGGCCTGACGGTGCTGGAGTTCGGCGTCATGTTCGCGGCGCCGTTCGGCGCGACGATGCTCACCGACCTCGGCGCGCGCGTCATCAAGGTCGAGTCCCTGGAGGGCGACGAGATCCGCCGGATCCTGCCGTTCCCGGAGGCCGGCGGCGCCCGCGTCCTGCAGGGCAAGGAGAGCGTCGCCCTCGACCTCGGCACCGACGAGGGCCGGCGGCTGGTCCGCCGGCTGGTGCGCCACGCCGACATCGTGCTGCAGGGCTTCCGCGCCGGCGCGGCCGAACGGGCCGGGATCGACGCGACGACGCTGCGCGAGATCAACCCGGACCTGGTCTACGTGAACGCGCCCGGCTACGGCACCGACGGCCCGTTCGGCCACCGTCCGGCGTACGCCCCGTCGATCGGCGCGGCGATCGGCCTCGCCCTCGCGGAGGCACCGGACGCCGCCGGCGCCACCGGCACGATGCGCGACGTCAAGCTGGCCGCCAACCGGCTGTTCGCCGCGTCCGCGGTGCTCAACCTGCAGGCGGACGGGATCGCCGCGCTCGGCGTCGCGTCGACGATGCTGCTCGGCGCGCTCGCCCGCCGCCGCGGCCGCCCGCTTCCCCCGGTGACCGTCACCATGCTCGGCACCGGCACGCACGCCCTGCTGGACCGGGTCGTCGACTACGCGGGCCGGCCGGCGTCCCCGACGGTCGACCCGGACGGCAACGGCTTCCACGCGCTGTACCGGATGTACCCGACCGCCCGCGGCCTGCTGTTCCTCGCCGCCCCGAGCGACCGACAGTGGCGCGAGCTGGCCGCCGCGCTCGCCGACGCGGCCAGTGCGGACACGGCCAGTGCGGACACGGCCAGTGCGGACACGGCCAGTGCGGACACGGCCAGTGCGGACACGGCCAGTGCGGCCGGCGCCGGCCTGGCGGACGCCGTCGCGGCGCTGGGCGACGACGGCTACGCCACCGCCGCCGGGCGCGCCGCGCGCGACGCCGAGCTCGCCGCGCTGCTGGCGACGATCCTCGCCACCCGCGCCGCCGCCGACTGGGAGCGGCTGCTGACGGCCGCGGACGTGGGCGCCGTCGAGGTCGCCGAGGTCGCGCCCGAGCAGCTCCTGCTCACCGACGACACCCTCGGCGCGGAGTACGGCGCCCAGGCCGAGAGCCCGGTGTTCGAGGAGCACCTGCGGATCGGCCCGCCGGTGCGTTTCTCCCGCTCGGCGACCCAGGCCCGGGGCGGCTGCCTGACCGGCGCCCACACCGACGCGGTCCTGCGCGAGCTTCTCGGCCTCGGCGACGCCGAGCTGGCCCGGCTGCGCGAGGCCAAGGTCATCGGCTGACGTCCGCCCCTGTGCTGCCCGCGGCCGGCCGCCGCGGCCGGCCGCGGGCAGCCGATGCCTTCTTCCATCCCACGGCGCAGGAGGGTGACGCAGCAACCATGAAGGACCAGACCGCGATCGCGGGTATCGGCTACACGCCGTACTACAAGCGGGGCCAGTCGCTGCCGCAGACCGAGACCGAAATGGCCGGCAAGGCCATCCTGGCGGCGTTGGCGGACGCCGGACTGACCGTCGACGACCTGGACGGTTTCACGATCTACTCCAGCTCGATCGACCCGGCCTCGGTCGGCTCGATCCTCGGCGTGCCGGAGGTTCGGTTCGCCGCGACACTGACCTCCGGCGGCGGCGGGATGGCCGGGTCGCTGGGTCTCGCGGCCGCGGCGATCGTCTCCGGCCAGGCCGACGTGTGCGTCACCGTGATGACGCTGCAGCAGGCGTCCCGCCGCCTCGGCGGCACCCAGGTCGACGGTGGGGGCGCGGGCGGCGGGGGCGGAGGCGGGAGCCCGTACGGGTCCGGCCGGATCCCGCAGGGGTTCGTCCTGGCCGCCGGCAGCGGCCTGATGTCACCCGGGCACAGCTTCGCCCTGCTCACCCAGCGGCACATGAAGCTGTACGGCACGAAGCGCGAGCACCTCGCCGAGGTGGCGATCTCGCAGCGGGAGAACGCCCGCAAGCGGCCCACGGCGCTACGCCGGGAGCCGCTGACCCTCGACGACTACTTCAACGCCCCGATGCTCTCCGACCCGCTCTGCCTGTTCGACTACACCATGGAGTCCGACGGCGCGATCGCCGCGGTCGTCACCTCGGCGCAGCGCGCCCGTGACCTGCGCCAACCGCCTGTCTACATCATGGGTTCGGCCAACGGCGGCGCCGGCCGGTGGGGCAGCGCCATCTTCAGCTACTTCCAGATGCCGGACGAGTACTTCGCCTCCAGCGGCCACCGCACCGTGGCCAGGCGGATGTACGACATGGCCGGCGTGGGACCCCAGGACGTCGACGTCGCCCTGCTCTACGACCACTTCTCGCCGCTGGTCATCATGCAGCTCGAGGACTACGGGTTCTGCGGGATCGGCGAGGGCGGCCCGTTCGTCGCCGAGGGCACCATCCGGTTCGACGGGGGCAGCATCCCGGTGAACACCCACGGCGGCCACCTGTCCGAGGCCTACCTCATCGGGATGACGCACGTGCGCGAGGCCGTGGAGCAACTGCGCGGCGTCGCCGTCAACCAGGTGGCGGGCGCCGAGATCGCCCTCGTCACCGGCGGCCCGGCCGGCCTGCCCGTCAGCGGCACCCTTCTGCGGAGGTAACGGTGACCGAGCTCCAACGGGGCGTGTTCCCCGCGCGCCTGGCCGACCCGATGGCCGACGAGCGCACCCAGCCGTTCTGGGACGCGGCCCTGGCCGGCCGCCTGAGCATCGCCCGGTGCGACACCTGCGGCACGTTCGTCTTCCCCGCCGAGCCGTTCTGCTTCTCCTGTCGGGGCGCCGCGTTCACCTACACCGACCTGCCGGGCACCGGCACGATCTACACCTTCACCGTCGTGCGCCACCCGCTCGCCCCGCGGCTCGCCGAGGTCGTGCCCTACGTGTCCGGCGTCGTCGAGCTGGACGGGACCCAGGGGGCCGGCTGCCGCGTCATCGCCAACATCGTCGACGTCGACCCCGAGACGGTCCAGATCGGCGACCGGGTCCGGATCCGCTTCGACCGGATCACCGACACCTACGCCGTTCCCCGTTTCGGGCCCGACGCCGGCTGATGCGTGGCGGCGCTCGCCGTCGCCACGCACCGACCAGCGACCAGCTCGCCTCGCAGGTCAGCAGGCGCGCAGGAAACGGTCGAGGACCCGGACGCCGAAGCGCAGGGACTCGACCGGGACCCGCTCGTCCACGCCGTGGAACATCCCGGAGAAGTCCAGGTCGGCGGGCAGCAGCAGCGGGGAGAAGCCGAAGCAGCGGATGCCCAGCCGGGAGAACGACTTGGCGTCCGTGCCGCCGGAGAGCATGTACGGAACCGCCCGGGCGATCGGGTCCTCCGCCCGCAGCGCGGCGCCCATCGCCTCCACCAGCGCCCCGTCGAAGCCGGTTTCCACGGCGTCGTGATGGACGACCCACTCGCGCCGGATGTCCGGCCCGAGGATCTCGTCGAGCTGGCGGACGAACTCCTCCTCCTGGCCCGGCAGGAAGCGCCCGTCGACGTAGGCGGTCGCCTCGCCGGGGATCACGTTGACCTTCTCGCCGGCCTGCAGCTGGGTGGGGTTGACGGTGTTGCGCAGCGTGGCGCCGATCATCCGGGCGACCGGGCCGAGCTTGCTGACCGTGGCCTGCAGGTCGTCGAGTTCGAACTCGATGCCGAGGGCGTCCCCCAACTCGTTGAGGAACACCCGCACCGTCGGGGTGAGCACGAGCGGGAACTCGTGACGACCCAGCCGCGCCACCGCCTCGCACAGCGCCGTGACCGCGTTGTCGTCGCTGATCATCGACCCGTGCCCGGCCCGGCCGGTCGCGGTCAGCTTCATCCAGGCCAGGCCCTTCTCGGCCGTCTCGATGAGGTAGAGCCGCAGATCGTCCGAGACGGTGTAGGAGAAGCCGCCGACCTCGCCGATCGCCTCGGTGCAGTCGGCGAACAGCTCGGGATGGTGCTCGACGAGCCAGCGGGCGCCGAGCCCGCCGCCGGCCTCCTCGTCGGCGAGGAAGGCCACGACGAGGTCACGCGGTGGCTTGCGGCCGGAGCGGGCGAGGTCGCGCACGACCGCGAGGGTCATCGCGACCATGTCCTTCATGTCGACGGCGCCGCGCCCCCACAGGCAACCGTCGACCTCCTCACCGGAGAACGGCGCGACCCGCCACTGGCTGGCGTCGGCGGGCACCACGTCGAGGTGGCCGTGGATGAGCAGTGGCGCACGGGACGGGTCAGCGCCCTCGATCCGGCCGATGACGCTGGTGCGCCCCGGCTCCGACTCCAGGATGGTCGGTTCGATCCCCACCTCGGCGAGCTTCGTGGCGACGTACTCGGCGATCGGGCGCTCGTGGCCGTCGCCACCGCCCCGGTTGACCGACTCGAAGCGGAGCAGGTCCCGACAGAGCTCGACCACCTCACCCTCGGCGTCCGGTGCGGTCACCGGCAGCCGGATGCCACCGGTCGGGTCGGGGGACGAAGACGGCGCGCTAGGCATGCCTCCAGTCTGCCCCGCCCGGGATGCGCACGCCGGACGCGGACCGTACCGTGAAACACTGTCGTAGCCGACCAGCAGCATTGCGTCGCCGCGTCCCCGTCCGAGCTGGCCCCACGGTGATCGCCCGCAGCATGCTCTGCGGCGGGACCGCGTTGCGCGGCGGCGACCGCGACACGCCCGTGGGAGGCCCCTGTGACCGTCTACCTCTGCCCGCGCTCCGACCTCGACTGCGCCGAACGCTTCCTCAGCACCGGCGACCTCGACTACCACCTCCACGTGACCCACGGCTACCGCGCCTTCTGGCGGATCGTCGCGAGCCTGCGCCCGGACCACCCGCTGCCGATCGGCCCCCGCCCGGCCCGCCACGTCCCCGACGGCCTGGCCGAGACCCCGGGCACCCCCACCCTGGTCGCATCCCCGGGCACCCCCACCCTGGGCGAGTCCCACGGCACCGCCGTCCCGGGCGAGCCGGCGCCCACCCCGCAGCTCGAACGCGCGCCGGCCCCCGGCGCACGAACCGCGGCCCGCCGAGGTGCCCGCGCCCGCACCCGGGGGGACATCCGCACGCGCTCGCGGGCAGGCGCCCGAACGGAGAAGGCCGGCCGCGCCGACGCACGCAACCGGACGGCCGAACCCAGCCGCCGCAGGCGGCGCCTCCGCATCTCCCGATGACCTCGGCCACCTCAGCGGGCACGGCCGGGCTTGACGCCCGCCCGGCGGGCCCGACGCCCGCCCAGCGGGCTTGACGCCCGCCCAGCGGACCCGGGCCGGTGCCGTCAGGGAGCGGCGGGCACCGGGGCGCCGCCGGGCAGGCCGGCCGCCAGATGGGCCTCGTAGGACGGCCGCCAGGCCGCCGCCGCGGCGAGTCCGTGCGGGCCGTCGCCGGGCCGGTCCGCGACGGCCCGGTCGAGCTCGCCGAGGCAGACCGCCCAGCCGGCGGCATTGCGCGCGGCGGCGGATCGGTCGTCGAGCACGTTGACGAGCACGAGCCGGGTGGCCGCCTCGCCGACCGGTTCGAGTGTCAGGTGCAGCTCGTCGCCGCCCCAGGTGAACGCCAGCCGGCGCGGCGGTTCGAAGGCCAGCACCCGCCCGGACATGTCCGCGAGACGGGGGTCACCGAAGAAGGTGACGACGCCACCAGCCTGCGGCTCGACCGTCACCCGCGAGGGGAACCAGAAGGCGAGCTCGGCCGGGTCGCTCACCGCCCGCCAGACCCGCTGCGGCGGCCGTGGGTAGACGCGTTCGAACCGCACCGCGGGTCGGCCGTCCTGCTCGAAGAAGCAGCCGAGATCCATCAGGTCTCCTCCGTCGGGCCGTGGGTGTCGTGGATCACCGGACCTGGACATGCTCCCACCCACGACCCGAGCTGGTCGCCCTCGACCGCGGGGCGCGGAGGACACACGGAGGTGACCCGCCGCGCCACGACGGGCGTCCGGTCTGCCCTTTGTGACCGATACGGGTGGATGTGGCACCGGGGCTGCGCGGGTGATCGACACGCCGCGGTTACATCGGTGTCTTCGAAGCATGTCCGGAGAGAATCCGATGATGTCGGCGGCGCGCGCCATGTAGCGAATGCGAAAAGTTTCCGGGTCAACTACCGTCCACGGCTATTCATCACCACCGCGGCTGGTTAGCGTTCCCGCGACCGCATCGGGCAGACGAATTCGCGGCCAGGATGGGTGGTGGTGGGACGATGACGGCTCCGCCGGGCGAGATGATGGTCGATTCCGTTGCCGCCCCGGCCGTCGTTCCGACGGAGGGTCGCTCGCTGTGGCGATCCGGATGGATCAGACTGAGGCGCGACAAACCGGCGGTGACCAGCGGAATCTTCCTGATCCTCCTCGCGCTGATCGCCATATTCGCGCCGGTCATCGTCGCGCTGCTGGGGCATCCGCCGAACGAGCCGCACTACGACCTTCTTGATCCGAACACCGCCGCGCCGCGGGGGCGGTTCGGCGGGATGAGCTGGCATTATCTGCTCGGGGTGGAGCCGGTCAACGGCCGGGACATCTTCAGCCGGACCGTCTACGGCGCGCGGGTGTCGCTGCTGGTGGCGCTGCTGGCGACCGCGACGGCGGTCATCATCGGCACCGTTCTCGGGATGCTCGCCGGCTATCTCGGCGGGCTGTGGGACACGATCATCGCCCGGCTGATGGACCTGCTGCTGTCGGTGCCGTCGGTGCTGTTCGCGATCGCGATCGTGGCGGTGATTCCGAACAAGGCGTTCGGCTTGTCGGGCTCGGGGCTGCGTATCGCGGTGCTGGTCTTCGTCATCGGGATATTCGCCTGGCCGTACATCGGGCGCATCGTCCGCGGGCAGGTGCTGTCACTACGGGAAAGGGAGTTCATCGAGGCGTCCCGCTCGCTCGGTGCGGGGACGTTCACGGTGATGTTCCGGGAGCTGCTCCCGAACGTCGCGGCGCCGGTGCTCGTCTACGCGACGCTGCTCATTCCCACGAACATTCTCAACGAGGCGGCGCTGTCCTATCTCGGGGTCGGGGTGCGACCACCGACGGCCTCCTGGGGTGACTCCCTGGCCGTCGCCTCGCACGGCTGGTACAGCATCGAGCCGATCTTCATGCTGGCCCCGGGCCTGGCGATCTTCGCCACCGTGCTCACGTTCAACCTGCTCGGCGACGGGCTACGCGACGCCTTCGACCCGCGCGGCGGCCGGTGATCGCGTCCCACCCACGGCGCCGCCGCGGCGCTGCTCGCCGGCTTCCCGCGCCGGTCATCTCGCGGGACATCCGGGCCGACCCGCCCGCGACACGGCGGGCCCGGCACACGTGTGAGGGAGATACATGAAACGGCGTGCACATCTCATCCGGATGGGGGCGCTCGCCGCCGCCGCCGGGCTGGTGCTGGCGGCCTGCGGCGGCAGCAGCGGGGGCGGCGGCTCCAGCGGCGGTGCGGCCGGCGGCGGCGCGACCTCGTCGTCGGGAAGCGGTGCGTCGGAGGGGGCCAGCGACGCGGTCCTGCACACCTCCGACAAGTCCGGCGGGACGCTGCGCGCCCTCAACGACTCCGACTGCGACTACTGGGACCCCGCCCGCACGTACTACGCGAACTGCTGGGACCAGCAGCGGTGGATCTCCCGCCAGCTCGTCACCTACGTCCCACAGCCGGGCACGCCCAAGCTCACCGGTGACCTGGCCACCGCCGTGCCGAGCTCGTCGGACCTGAAGACCTGGACGTACACGCTCAAGGACGGGCTGAAGTTCTCCGACGGCACGCCGATCACGTCGAAGGACATCAAGTACGCCGTCGAGCGGGTCTTCGCCACCGACGTCATCAACGGCGGCCCGACCTACCTCATCGACTACCTCGACGACCCCAAGGCCCCCTACCCGGGCCCCTACAAGGACACCGACCCGAACAAGCTGGGCCTGAAGTCGGTCGAGACCCCGGACGACAAGACGATCACCTTCCACCTGAACAAGCCGTTCGCGGACTGGAACTTCGTCATGGCGCTGCCGGGCGTCACCCCGGTGCCGAGGGCGAAGGACACCGGCGCGAACTACACGTTCAAGCCGGTCTCCTCGGGCCCCTACCAGATCGAGAAGTACACCCCGAACAAGATCATCACCTTCGTCCGCAACCCGCACTGGGACCCGAGGACGGACACGGTGAACAAGGCGCTGCCGGACCGTATCGAGGTCACGATGGGCCTCGACCTCGACGACATCGACAACCGCCTGCTGGCCAACAGCGCCGACTTCTACGTCGGCCAGACCGGCGTGCAGATCAGCGCCCAGAACAAGATTCTGGGTGATCCGTCGCTACGCAAGGACCGGACCACCAACGACGTCACCGGCTTCATCCGCTACCTGTCGGTGATGACGAAGGTCAAGCCGTTCGACAACATCCACTGCCGCAACGCCGTCGCCTACGCCCTCGACAAGACCGCCCAGCAGCTCGCCCGCGGCGGCCCGGTCGGCGGCGGCGCGGTCGCCACGACGATGCTCACCCCGCCGCTGAAGTACTACACATCCTTCGACCTGTTCCCGACCCCCGGCAGCAAGGGCGACGTCGCCAGGGCCAAGCAGGAGCTCACCGCCTGCGGCCAGCCGAACGGCTTCTCCACCACACTGGCCAGCCGCAGCAACGGCAAGGAGGTCGCGCAGGCCGAGGCGGTCCAGGCGTCGCTGGCGAAGATCGGCATCAAGGTGACGATCAACAAGAGCGCCCCGTCGCAGTACTTCTCCTCGACGATCGGCATCCCGGCCAACGTCCACAAGAACGGCATCGGCCTGGCGATGGCCGCCTGGGGCCCGGACTGGCCGACGCCGTACGCGATGCTGAGCTCCATCGTCGACGGCCGCAAGATCCTCGCCGCCGGCAACAGCAACTACGCCGAGCTCAACGACCCGACGGTCAACGCCGGCCTCGACGCGGGCACCGCCACCACCGACGAGGCCAAGGCCCAGCAGGCCTGGACCGACACCGACAGGGCGATCGTGAAGTCCGCCGCCTACGTTCCGCTGGTCTACGACAAGGCGCTGAACCTGTTCAGCGACCGCACCACGAACATCTACTTCACCTCCGCGTACGGCATGGCGGACTTCGCCCAGTTCGGCGTCGTCAAGTGACTGACCGGGTCCGCGTCGGCGGTGCTCCACCGCGGGTTGTCGCCGACGCGGGCCCGGTCTCCACCCACTGTTCGAGGGAGGTGACGTGGCCAGGTTCATCCTGGGCCGGCTGATCGGCGGCATCGTCATCCTGTGGCTGGTCAGCGTGCTCGCCTTCGTGCTGTTCTTCGTCGTCCCGAAGGCGCTGGGCAACAATCCGGCGGTGCTGTTCGCCGGGCGCAGCCCGGACCCCGCCACCATCGCCGGGGTGACGAGGAAACTCGGCCTGGACCGCTCGTACGTCGACCAGTACTGGGCTTTCCTGCGGGGCGTCTTCGTCGGCCGTCACTTCGACTCCGGCGCGGATCGAAGCTGGTGCCCGGCGCCGTGCCTGGGCTATTCGTTCCGCAACGACCAGCCGGTGTGGTCTCAGATCGTCGACGCGCTGCCGGTGACGGCCTCGCTGTCCTTCGGCGCGGCCGTGCTGTTCCTCGTCGTCGGCGTGAGCACCGGGGTGTTCTCGGCGGTGCGTCGCGGCGGCCTGTTCGACCGGATCGCGGCCGCGGTGTCGCTGGCCGGTGTGTCGCTGCCGGTGTATTTCACCGGCCTGCTGCTGTTGCTGCTCGTCAGCTACAAGTGGCACATCATCGACAACGTCCACTACGTGGACTTCACCCACAATCCGGCGCTGTGGGCGTGGAACCTGATCCCGGCCTGGCTCGTGCTGTCGCTGCTCTACACCGCCAACTACCAGCGGCTGACCCGGGCCAGCATGATCGAGACCCTCGGTGAGGACTACGTCCGCACGGCGCGGGCGAAGGGCCTGCGCGAGCGCACGGTGATCGGGAAGCACGCGCTGCGCCCCGCGCTGACGCCGATCGTCACCATCTTCGGCCTCGACCTCGGAGTGCTGTTCGGCGGCGCGATCCTCACCGAGCACACGTTCGGCTTCCGCGGTCTCGGCGCCATCTCCATCGACGCGGTGAACACCCAGGACCTGCCGGTGACGATGGGGGTGACGCTGTTCGCGGCCTTCTTCATCATCCTGGCCAACGTCCTGGTCGACGTCACCTACGCGATCATCGACCCGAGAGTGCGACCGTCATGACCGACCCGACCCCCAGCGGCACACCGTTCCTCCAGGTGCGCGACCTCACGGTCAGCTTCCGCACCGACGACGGCGTCGTGCACGCCGTGGACAAGCTGAGCTTCTCCGTCGAACGCGGCCGCACGCTCGGCATCGTCGGCGAGTCCGGCTCCGGCAAGAGTGTCACCAGCCTCGCGATCATGGGCCTGCACCGGCGCGGCCGGCGGGTCGCCATCGACGGGCAGATCCTGCTCGACGGCGAGGACCTCGTCACCGCGCCGGCCGAGCGGGTCCGCGGGCTACGCGGCCGACGGATGGCGATGATCTTCCAGGATCCGCTGTCGTCGATGCATCCCCAGTTCACCGTCGGCGAGCAGATCGTCGAGGCGTACCGGGTGCACAACCGGGTGAGCAAGGCCGCGGCCCGCCGGCGCGCCGCCGAGCTGCTCGACCTCGTCGGCATCCCCGAACCCGCGCGGCGCCTCGACGACTACCCGCACCAGTTCTCCGGCGGGATGCGGCAGCGCGCCATGATCGCGATGGCGGTCTCGTGCAGTCCGGACCTGCTCATCGCCGACGAGCCGACGACCGCGCTGGACGTCACCGTCCAGGCGCAGATCCTCGACCTCATGCGCCAGCTCCAGAAGGAGTTCAACTCGGCGATCATTATCATCACCCACGAACTCGGCGTCGTGGCCGAGATCAGCCACGACGTCCTGGTGATGTACGCGGGGCAGGTGATGGAGCACGGCGGCGTCGAGGAGGTCTTCGCCCACGCCGAGCACCCCTACACCTGGGGGCTGCTGCAGTCGATCACGCGGCTCGACCACCAGCTCGAGACCACGCTGCGCACCATCCCCGGCAACCCGCCAAGCCTGATCAACGTGCCGGCGGGCTGCCCGTTCCATCCCCGCTGCACCTACCGCGAGCTCGCCGGTCCCGCGACGAGCACGACGCGCCCGCCCCTGGCCGAGACCTCCCCCGGCCACCGGGTCGCCTGCCACCTGCCGGTCGCGCAGCGCCGGCGCCTGCTGCGCGAGGAGGTGCTTCCCACGCTATGACCGACAACCTGACCAAGGACCTTCCCGCCCCGCCGGCCGCCGCGGACGCCGGGTCGGCCGGCGGGGACGAGCTGGTGCGCGTCACCGACCTGACCAAGCTGTTCCCGGTGCGCCGCGGCAGGCTGGTGCGCCGCGGCGCCGGTGCGGTCCGCGCCGTCGACGGGGTCGGCTTCGCCATCGACCGCGGCACGACGCTCGGCCTGGTCGGCGAGTCCGGCAGCGGCAAGTCGACGACCGGACGGCTCCTGTCCCGGCTGCTCGAACCGACGTCCGGCTCGGTCGTCTTCGACGGCCGGGACATCAGCCACCTGTCCACCCGCGCGCTGCGCCCACTGCGCCGCGACATCCAGATGATCTTCCAGGATCCGTACTCGTCGCTGAACCCCCGGCACACCATCGGCGCGATCGTCGCCGCGCCCCTGCGCATCCAGAAGCAGGTGCCCCGCGGCGGCGTCCGCGCCCGGGTCCGGGAACTGCTCGAACTCGTCGGCCTCAACCCGGAGCACTACAACCGCTACCCCAACGAGTTCTCCGGCGGGCAACGCCAGCGCATCGGCATCGCCCGTGCGCTGGCCACCCGCCCCAAGCTCATCATCGCCGACGAGCCGGTGTCCGCCCTCGACGTGTCGATCCGCGCGCAGATCATCAACCTGCTCGACGGTCTGCGCGCCGAGTTCGGCCTGACCTACCTGTTCATCGCGCACGACCTGTCGATGGTGCGCCACATCAGCGACCGCGTCGCCGTCATGTACCTCGGGCAGATCATCGAGCTTGCCGACCGCACCGACCTGTTCTCCGGCGCGCTGCACCCCTACACGCACGCGCTGCTGTCCGCGGTGCCGATCCCCGACCCCGCCAGCGTCCGCCGCCGCGAACGCATCCGCCTGCGCGACGAGGTGCCCAGCCCGCTGAACCCGCCGGTGGCCTGCCGCTTCCACCCCCGCTGCTGGAAGGCCCAGGAGATCTGCCGCACCGAGGCCCCGCCCCTGCTCGCACGCGCCCCCGGCCACCAGGTCGCCTGCCACTTCCCCGAAAAACGCGCCGTCGTCTGACCCCTGCGACGTGCGTCAGCCGTCGGCAAGCCCGAGCGGGCCCCGCAACGCGTCGATCAACGTCTCGTGGTCCGCCGCAGATGCGGGTCACCCCGGCAGGCAGGGACCGTATCGCCTGGCAGATGACCACCGCGTGTCTCATAGTTCAATTAAGGCACAGCTCGTTTTAGAATAGTCCTATGACGATTACTGATCCTTTCGTCTCTGCTGGTTCAAATATCGGGCTGTTGCGTCCGGTGGGGTATGTGCGTATCTCGTTGGATCGGGAGGGCGCGGGTCTGGGGGTTGCCCGTCAGACTGCGGACTTGAACGATGTGGCGGATCGTCTGGGGATGCCGCGTCCGGAGGTCGTGACGGACAACGATGTGTCGGCGTATTCGCGGAAGCGGCGTCCGGGGTATGAGGAGGTGCTGTCCGGGATCGCGTCGGGCCGGTGGAACGTTCTCCTCATCTGGCATGTGGACCGGTTGACCCGTAACCCGAAGGAACTCGAAGAGATCGTCGATTTGGCGAATCAGACCGGGTTGCGTATCGAGACGGTCAAGGGCGGTCGGGTTGACCTGTCGACCGGTGAGGGCCGGTTGCATGCTCGGATTCTCGGGGGGTTGGCGCGTTACGAGTCGGAACATCGGTCGGACCGGATCCGGCGGAAGATGTTGCAGAACGCTGAGGCGGGTTTGCCGCATGGGGGCATGCGGCGTCCGTTCGGTTATGAGCCTGACGGGATGACGGTCCGCCCGGATGAGGCGGAAGTGATCCGCTGGGCGATGGGCGGAGTGATCGCGGGCCGTACGCTGCGGGCGCTGGTGGGCGAGTTGAACGATGCCCAGGTGGCGACGTCGACCGGGGTCCCCTGGTCGGTCACGGTGCTACGGAAGGTGCTGATCGGCGGACGGATCGCCGGGCTGCGGGTGCATCAGGGCCGGGTCCTGGGCCCGGCGGCGTGGCCGGCGATCGTGAGCATGCCCCGGTGGGAGCTGTGCCGGGCGGTGCTGACGGACCCGGCGCGCCGTACAGCATCGGGAAACAAGCCGAACCGGTTGGTGTCCGGGATTGCGCTGTGCGGCCGGTGCGGGAAGGTGATGCGTGCGGGTGGGAACCGTGCCGGGGCGCGGATGTACCGGTGCGCGTCGGCGAATCACCTGCGGCGCCGCGGTGATCTCGTCGACGATGTGGTGACCCGGTTCGTGGTCGGCTGGCTGGCCCGGGATGGAGTGACATTCGACGTGCCGGACATCGCGGTTCCCACGCATGACCTGCGGGCCCGCGCCGATGAGGTCCGGCTGCGTATCAGTCAGGTCGAAGACGCCCTTGTCGGTGATCCCACCGATGATCTGAAGGATGTTTCCGTGGACGGGTTGAAGCGGAACCTGGCCCGGTTGCGCGGGAATCTCGAAGACCTGGAACGGGATGAGAAACTGACGGCTCTGCCCTCGGCGTTGCACGGGGTGACGGCGGAGAATTTCCCGGGTCTGCCGTTGGACCGGCGGCGCAGCATCGTCGACTACCTGTGCAAGGTCACGGTTCTACCTACCAGTAAGGGTGGGCATGCGGGGGAAGAGTCCATCGACGTGATTCCGCACCCGGAACGTTTCCCGGCTGCGGCTGCGGCGTAGCGGCGTCGCCCACGACATTCCCGCGAGGAACGACCATGCGGGGAGAGGCAAGAAATAGGCGGCCCGGGACGGTGTTACCAGCACCAGCCCCGGGCCTTGATCCCAATCCTGAGTGAACAGGAGAGGAACCCGTGAGCATGATGCCAGAGGTGCGGATCGGTGGGGTGGCCGGTCAACGGTCGGTGTGGATCTTCACGCGCATCCGGGAGAGGCGGCGGATGTGCATCTTCCGGCGGCGGGTCCGCGGTTCTCGGTGTCGCGGCCGACGTTGATCCTTCCGGCGGGGGTGCGGGTGAGTGTGGCGTCGGACATGCCGTATGACGTGGCGGCGCGGTGGTGGGACTCGGTGACCGTGTCGGCGACGATGGCAAGCCAGTGGTACGCCTCGCACGTCAACGGCTGGCCCGGTGGGAAGCAGCAGAACAGGTAGACGCCAACGGCGCTTCGGACGGCCGGTAACCCTGCTGGGGTTACCGGCCGTTGTCATGTCCGGGCCCGGTGACCCGTCCGCGGGGCTGCCGGGGTGCTCGCCGATGCCGGCGGCTCGACCATGCCGACCCTCGGGCCTGCGGGCGGTCGGGGGCATGGGAGGTCCGGTGAACTGCTGCCCTGCACAGTCCTCGGGCTGAGCTGATCTCCTCCGTCGGTCGGGCGGCGCAGCCCTACCCCGGGTTCTCCCGACCGGGCAAGGGCGCCAACGACACCCATCCCGTGCTGGGCGCTGTGCGTCCCTTGCGCGGGCGGGAGGTTCCGGGGTAGCCCTCCGGGGACCGGGCGGCGGAGGCGATCAGCGGACGTCACCCACCCCGCTGCCCACGCAACCGGCGGCCCCTCCCCTCCTCCAGAGAGAGGGCCGGGGTCCGGGGCAGCGCCCCGTGGTTCAAACGGCGACCGCGAGCCGTCCCGCGCCTGTGACTGTTTGTTGTGCGGTGGCAGATCTAGGACGCTGCGCAATGGCTAGAATGGCGCACGGAGCGTGGCAAGGTGCCTCATCCATCGCGTTCGTCACCAGCCGGCCGTAGGTACGGGCCCGGCCGACGGCCGGTGAGATCCCAAAAGGATCAATATCCGACGGACGCAGGGGGAAAGGTGGACGACCCACCTCCACCGGAAGACGATCTTGAAAGGCTAGTCCTGGACGTACAGTCCTGGCTGACCTTCTCGGGGATCGCCCTCCGGACCATGGGCCGAGATACCTCCGCAAACATCGCGGAGGTCTCGGCAGCCATGCTAGGGCTCGTAGCGCGTGTCTGGTTTGCCCACCGGTCGCGCTAGGTGCCCCGGGGCCTCTCAGGTGTGCCTTGACCCGCGTGCCTGGGAGGCTCCTTCGCTGTCTGCGGCTACAGACAACGTCAGTATATGACTCAACCACAGCATCGGCAGTCATCGACAGTGACCGGTTGGGAGACCGATGTTGACGGCGTACCTCGTACTACAGGCTTGATCCTGACGGATCATGAACCCCTACCCGGTTCCTACTAGGTAGGCGGCGTCCCCACATCGCGACGGTGGTCACAGAATGTTACCCCGATGTTGTGACGTAGCGTAGCCAAGTCTGATGGCGACGCTCCGACGGGCCGACGCTCCGACGGGCCTGCGGGGGCGACGCCCCGGCGGGGTGCCGACCGGAGGGAGGCGGGGCCCCGTCGTGGTGCGGCGACCCTGCCGGCACGGCGGGTGCGTCGAGCGCGGCGTGTGCGGCGCGGCGGCCCGAAGGGCCGCCCTTGAAACCCGCATATAAAGTCTGCGATGGATCTTCTGTTCCTGTTTGTGCCGGTCAGACGCTTGTGGCTCCGGTGGCTGCTCGGAGGTGTTCGGCTAGGTCCTTCGCACCGGGATGGCCGGCGGCGTGTACCTCTCGGCAGACTTCGGCGAAGCTGTCGCCGAAGAGGGCGGAGGACGTCAGGGACGTCGCGTCGATCGCGTCGTGCGCGAGACGGACCGCGGCGTCGGGGTCTCCGGCTCTGGCGTGGGCCACGGCAAGGCTTGCCTGAAATTCCAGTAGGTCACGGGGCATATCCGGGTCGACATGGTCGATGGCGGAGCGGACGTGCGGGATTGCGGCGGCGGGGTCACCACTGAAGATCATAGAGACGCCGGTTTGGTAGGTGATGTGGTGGGCGGATACCCAGTAGACGTGGGGTGGGTCCTCGTCGGGCCGGGCCTGCGCGATGTGGTCGCGGGCTTCGTCGGCGGCGCTCCGGGCTGCCTGCCGATCCTGGGCGCGACCGTGGGCGACGGCGAGTTGTCCGGCGAGGATGGCGTTTTCGGTGGCGGTGAGCCGTCCGCGTGCGCCGGCTCGGGCTGAGCGGAGGAGTTCGACGCCGGTGCGGGGGTCGCCCCGTCCGCATGCCTGTTCGGCCATGCAGCGCAGGATGTTCGCGCCGATGCCGGGGTTGTCGGCTTCGTGGGCGGCGCGGAGGCCGAGCAGGTAGAACCGTTGGGCGGTGCCGTGGGCGCCGGTGTCCTGGGCGGTCCAGCCGGCCATGCGGGACAGTTCGGCGGCGATGGCGTGCAACGCTTTTCCGTCCGCCTGGCTGTAGCTGGCGTTGCGGAGGAGTCCGACGGCGAGCCGTAGCTGTTCGACGGTCATGCCGTAGACGGCCTGGCCACCGAGTTTGTCGTCGAGGCGGCGGAGGAGATCGACGCCGCTGTTCAGGTCGGCGATGACGCTCGCGTCGGCTTGGCGGCCTGCCAGGGCGGCGGAGATCCGCGCGGGGTCGGCGACCAGCCATTCATGGGCGGCGGCGGCCAGTGCGACGCCGGAGACGGTGAGGAACTGGCGGCGTGGGAGTGGGGAGGCGGTCAGGGTGGCGGTCACCTCCTCGAACACCGCGGGCAGCGTGCCGGGCTGCCAGAGCCGTTCCAAGCCGATGTTGGCTGGCACGGCGCCGGTTCTCCTATGGTGACCCAGCCGGCCGGGGGTTTCCACCCCGTCCCCGGTGAGCGACGGGTCACTCTGGCGGATGGCGGGATGGTGCGGGCCGCTGAGCTGGGGCGGGGCGAATCCGAGGGCGGATCGGGTGGTGCGGTACAGAGCGGCGTAGGCGCGCTGGTAGCCGATCCCGGGGTAGACCTGGCCGCGTTCGTGCCGGCCGATCATCTGGAACGTCGCGGCGGGCGGTGTGGTGCCGTCGGGGAAGGACAGGTTACGGATCTTCTCGGCGGTCTGTTCCATGGTCAGGCCGACGGCGTGGCGGTGTTCCCGGAGCAGGGCCGGGTTCCACTGCGGGTGCTCGGTCTCTACCACCGTCGCCCCCTGCCCGTGTGACCGTGTTGCGCCGTGTGGTGAGGACGCTAACGGATCACGAACGGTTCCGCCCCGTGTCCACGCGGATACCCGAAATCCGAATTCGGATCATGGCTAAATGGCTCAATCGATGACTAGATCTGGGCGATGGCGTACGGATGGCTCATGGATGACTAACCCGGGTTGGAGCCGGGCGGTCGAGTGCTCCGGTGCCATCTCCCCGCAGCGTGCATGACGTAGAGCTGGCCATGCATGACACACGGTTAAAGATGCTGCTAGCGGGTGCGCTGTCGTGCTGTCGGTCTGCGGGTTGGACTTGTGGTGACGGTTCCGGTCGGGTTGACCGCGTATCCCCGGCCGGGGCCGTCGTTCACCGTCCGGCGGGAGAGGGGAGGTTCTGGCGTGGGTGCCTGGGAGGACGAGCATTTCGCGCGGGTCGAGTGTGAGTTGGGGGTCTGGGGCCGGGACCGGCTGCTGTGGTTGCGGTCGTCGCGGGCCGGGCCGGGGGCGGTGGAGGTGGCCGCGGTGCCGGGCTGGTCGCCGGTGTCGAGGCTTGCCGGGCCTGGGGTGGCGGTGCGGCACGGCCGGGGTCCGATGGCGGGGGCGGCGTTGCTGTTCGAGCTGTCGGAGTGGGCGGCGTTCGTCGCCGGTCTGCGTAGCGGGGAGTTCGCGCGGCTGCGTCGCACGGCGCTGGCCTCTGCGCCGCACCGCGAGGGTTCTGCGGAACCGCGGCAGGCGGCGGCCGGCGATGGGTGAGGCGGCCGGTGCGCCGGTGCTGTGGTCGGTTGCCGTGTTGCAGGGCTCGGCCCGGGTGGTGACGGGGATGGTGGGCCCGTTCCCGACGCCTGGGGCGGCGGAAGGCTACGCGCAGGAACACCGTTACGGGGACTGGCGCATTGTGCCGCTGGTGCTGTTGCCGCTCCCGGTGGAGGTGACCGGCCCATGAGCGACCTTCTGCCGACGCAGGACGACGGGTATCACTCGCTGGTCGACATGGAGGTTCCCGACCGCAACGGGCTGCTGGTCGCGGCGCCGCTGTCGTACGACGTGGGCCGGGGTTGGGCGCCAGTGGAAGCGGAATTCATCCCGGTGTCGGCCGACCGGCTGATCGAGGTCGCCATGGGCCTGGTGGCCATGGCGGACGTGGGGATTGTCGCGATCCACTCCCAGGACACCGCCGCGGACGCTACCCGGTTGGCGTTCACGGTCGGATTGCGGCTGGGGGTGTTCGCCCGGCCGTTCGGACTGGTCCTCGCAGGAAAGGAACCGGTCGGACCTGAGATATCTACCCATGGCCGTCGGCTGGTCGTCCACGACGTTGAGGTTCTCGCCGATCCGGGGCAGGGGGTCGGTGTTCCGGATGCGGCGCCGTGGGTGCGCCGGCAGGTGTGGGAGGTCATGCCGGCTGGCCGGTATGCGGCGTGGCAGGCGGCCGGTCGCTCCGGCTGACCGAACCTGGTGGCGGCGGAACCCCTCTCCCCCTCGACCGTCGCCACTATCGGGAGGACCCTGCCCCTCCAGCGGGGTCCTCCATCCTCGTGACCAGCACCCGATTCGGCTGCGCACGGTGGAGGGCTGGGCCAGCACCGCGTTCGTCGAACGCGCGATCTTGGAGGGTGCGGAGTCGTCGCCCGACCTGTCGGCGCTGGCGTCTCAGTGATAAGGCTGGCACGGAACGACGCATGCCCCTACCCTCTGCGTCGGGTACATACGCCTAGATTGACCGATATCGATCACTTCGGTGAGGGCTGACCCTGGGCAAGGTCACCATGTCGGGAGGAAGCGGTGCGCGCGAACAGCCACACCTGGACGGCTCTGGGTGCCCTGCTCGCCGCCGCGACCCTTCTGGCCACCGGCTGCTCCGCGAGCGAAAGCACCCCAGAGCCGACCCCGACCGCCAGCAGCTCGACGGCGGCAACCACCCCCCCACCGGCCGCTTCACCGTCACCAAGTCCTTCCTCGACCTTCGGGAACACCGGGGATCCGATCGACGACGCCTACGAGCAGTTCTGGCTGGGGTTTCTTAACGCACAAACACTCGGCGATCCGACCTATCCGGACATGACCCGGCGCGCCACCGGTCAGGCCCTCGCCTGGGCCCAGGAAGTGGTCCGCGCCTACGTGGCCAACGGCTGGGTCCGCTCGATCAAACCGGGCTTCGCGCTCCACGAACGAGTCACCAGCAGATCGAAGCAGCAGGCACGAGTCACCGACGTGCAGGACTGGACACTGTGGCCACTGGTCGTCCGCAGCACCGGCCAGCAGGTGCCCAACTCGACGCCCCGCCAGTGCATTACCGCCGACCTCACCCGGCAGGACGGCACCTGGCTCGTCACCACGCTCGTGTTCACGCAGAGCGGGTGCTAGCCGGGGGCAGGGGGCATTCGCACCGGCGGCCGTGGGCCTGGCTGCCAGTCTTCTCCTTCTCCCGAACATCGTCACGGCGCTAACGGCCTCGCTCTCACCATGCCCCGCGTCTTGTGTGGCGGCTGGTCACGTCCGCCCCGGTGGGATGTCGTCTTCCGTCATCCTGCCCGGGGCTTTCCTGCATTGCGGGAACCCAAGCGTGTCGTGATGCGTTGATATGGGTGGCTGAGCTACTGCTATCGCCATTACTTAGAACGGGTCACGCCAATAAGACGGGCTGCCAATAGCTGGCCGGGCTCGGGGCGTCAACGACCGCCCTTGCCCGTTGACCTGTGTGCCGCCTGGCGTTAGCCGGGCTGGACCGGGTCCGCCTGGAAGCGGTATCTCCCTATGCCCCAGGGTGTTCCCGACTCTCGTGGTGTTCCCGTCGTTGCTGGTGGTTGTTCTTCTCCGATTCGCCTGACCGGTCATACCGATCATGTTGATCGGGGTTCCGGTGAGGTTCGGCGGGTGTTCTCGTCCGCTGGTCAACCCGGCGGTGTGGTGCATGTGCGGTGTAACAATCGGCGGGAGTCGGTGTGTCCGGCGTGCTCGCAGGTTTACAAGCGTGATGCCCGGCGGATTGTGCTGTCCGGGCTGGCCGGTGGCGGCGGGGTGCCGGACACGGTGGCGGGTCATCCGGCGTTGTTCGTCACGCTGACCGCGCCCAGCTTCGGCCCGGTGCATTCCCGCCGCTCGCCCGGCAAGGACGGGCAGGCGCGGGCGTGCCGCCCCCGGCGGGGCACGTGTCCGCATGGCCGGGCGGCGGGGTGTCATGCCCGCCACGGTGACGGGGATCCGCTGCTCGGGTCGCCGTTGTGCGCGGACTGCTTCGACTATCCGGGTGCGGTGGTGTGGAACAGTCTCGTTCCCCGGTTGTGGAAGGCGACCCGGGACGGCGTCGAGTCCGCGGTGGCCCGGTCGGCGGGGCTGACGGTGGCGGGGCTGCGCCGTCAGCTGCGGATCACGTTCGTGAAGGCGGCGGAAATGCAGGCCCGCGGCCTGGTCCACCTGCACGCCGTGATCCGACTCGACGGATGGATTGAGGATCCCGAGCAGATCGCGGCGCCCCCCGCGTGGGCGACCACGGACCTGATCGGCGACTGCCTGCGCGGCGTCCTCGCGGACGTGACGGTGCCCGCCCCGGACCCGGATGATCCGGCCGGAACGCGGGCGGTGCGCTGGGGTGCGCAGGTCGACATCTCCCCGATCGTCCTGGACCGTTCGACCGATGCCGGGCGGATTGCGAACTACCTGGCGAAGTATCTGACGAAGAGTGTGCAGGCCGGGGGGATGCTCGACCGGCCGGTGCGTAGCCTCGCCCACCTGGAGCGCCTCCCGCTGAACGCCCACGGGCGGCGGCTGGTCGAGACCTGCTGGCAGCTCGGCGCGGACGAACGGTATGCCGCAGCGCTCGATGAGGCGGCCGGACGGCTACCCGCGCGGACGGTGGGGCTGCTGCGCTGGTCGCATCAGTGGGGCTTCGGAGGTCACTGGCTCACGAAAGCCCGCCGCTACTCCACCACGTTCACGGTCCTGCGCGACGGACGGCGCGTCTGGGCTCGCACGATGATCGCCGCACAGTCCGGGCGGTCTCTCGTCGACGCCTTCGGCCGTCCGGACGGCGATCCGGCGACGGTCACCGTCCGGGCCTGGCAATACGCCGGGCGCGGCGGCCCGGACAGTCCACCACCACGGGTGGTCGGGGCGGGAAGCGTCCGCGGGGTGCAGCGGTGAACGGGCCGGGAGTACAGCCGTCCCTGTTCGACGACGTGCCGGGCGAGAACGACCCGGACCGGCGCGACGCCGGCCAGGACATGAGCACCGAAGGTCCCTGCTCGACACCAGCCCCGGACGTCACGCACGTCCCGCAGCGACCGGCACCGGCGGACGGGTGGGCGGGCGGGCGGCCCCCGGCCCGTTCGCGCGTTGAGGATCATGTGGCGCGGCTCCTCGCACGCGCCCCGCGGCTGACCGACCGGCAGAAAGCAGACCTGCGGCGGCTGCTCGGTCCTCCACCCCGGTGGGCATCATGATCGAACGGTGGTGCCTCAACCGAACTGTGAGCTGCTCGACCGTGAGCTCGCCGCTGGCCAGAGCCGCGCCGGTGGCCTGGCACACCTCGTGGACATCACGGGCGAGGGCGACCTGCCGGCGCGCCTCTCTGGGCGCGAGGGACAGCCGGTCCCGTAACCAGCCGGCGGTGTCCACCGCCCCCTGCCGCAGGGCGAACCCCCGAACCTGCGCCTCGACCAGCAGGCGACCTCGCGCGGCCGCCACCCGCCCGACCAGGCGGCAGACCCCCTCCATCAACGCCTCCAACTCGGCGTCCGACAGCCGCCAGGTCGCATCCGACAGCAACCCGTCGAGCTGCCCGCCGATCACCGCCAACCGGGCCGGCGGCGCCGGCCCGTCTTCCGTATCGTCCTCGAAGCCCATGGATCAACGGTAGGTCGACACACCCCCAATGTCGAACGTATGTTCGTCTGCGTGAACAGACTGCCTCGGCACCCGCACGGGCGATCCCTACCGTGGGCAGCCCTCGGCCGGCAGGATGGGCGGAATCCTCTCGGTTCCGCTGTTCCTCGACTCGAAGGGTGGCGCACCCATGTCCCCGCACGCGGCTGATGCCCAGCCCCTCACCGGATCGGCACCCGGATCGGCGCACGCCGGGCACCCCACCGGTCCGTCGTCCGGCACGGCATCGGAGCCGGAGGTGCTGGTGCGGCGGGAGGGCCCGGGCGGGCGGCTCGGACGGCTCACCCTGAACCGGCCGCGCGCGATCAACGCGCTGACGCCGACCATGGTCGGCCTGCTCGACGCGGCGCTGCGGGACTGGGCGGACGACCCGACGGTCGCCGTCGTCGTCCTCGACGGCGCGGGCGAGCGCGGGCTGTGCGCCGGCGGGGACATCCGGGCGATCCGCGAGGCGGTGCTCGCCGGGGCACCCGAGCGGGCGCTGGCGTTCTGGGCGGGCGAGTACCGGCTCAACGCCCGCATCCGCCGGTTCCCCAAGCCGTACATCGCGATCATGGACGGGATCGTCATGGGCGGCGGCATCGGCGTCTCCGCGCACGGCGGGGTCCGCATCGTCACCGAGCGGTCGGTACTGAGCATGCCCGAGGTCGGCATCGGCTTCATCCCCGACGTCGGCGGCACGTGGCTGCTGTCGCACGCCCCCGGCGAGCTCGGCACGCATCTGGCCCTCACCGCCGCCCGCATCGGCGCCGCCGACGCGATCACCGCCGGCCTGGCCGACCACTACCTGCCCGCCGCCCGCCTCCCCGACCTGCTCGACGCACTCCGCCGCGCGCCCGACCCGGCCGACGCGCTCGCCGCCTTCGACTTCACCGCCCACACCCCGCCCCCCGGGCATCTCACCACCGACCGCGCGTGGATCGACGAGCTCTACCGCGGCGACAAGGTCACCGAGATCCTCGCGGCGCTCACGGCGAGCCCCGTGCCGGCGGCGACCGCCGATGCGGCGGAGATCGGCGGCAAGTGCCCGACGTCGCTGGTCGTCACGCTGCGCGCGCTGCGGGCCGCGCGGTCCATGACGAGCCTGGAGGCGGCGCTCGACCAGGAGTACCGGCTGGCCGGGGCGAGCCTCGCGACGGCGGACCTCGTCGAGGGCATCCGGGCGGCGGTCGTCGACAAGGACCGCGACCCCCGATGGTCACCGGCGAGCCTCGACGAGGTCGACCCGGCCGAGGTCGACCGGTTCTTCGCCCCCGTCGACGTCGAGCTCGGCCTCGCCGCTGCCCAGTCCGCTGCCGCTGCCCAGTCCGCCGCCGGCCAGTCCGCCGCCGCGCCCGCCCGCTGACCCGGCGCCCGCCCGCCGACCCGGCGCCGGCCGGCCGTTCGGGTGAACGGACGGCCGCGGTGCTATCCGGCCGTGGCGGCGGCGCACCGTGTCGCCCTACCGACCCAGGTGGTTACGGAACGTTTACTGTCAGCCCCGGCGAGACCGCGCCCGGCCGCGCCCTGGCGGACGCCGCCGCAGACCTGCCGACGGGAGGACGATCATCGTGCCCACGATCACCACGCGGAACGGCGCCGAGATCTTCTACAAGGACTGGGGCGCCGGCCAGCCGGTCGTGTTCAGCCACGGCTGGCCGCTGACCGCCGACGTCTGGGACAGTCAGGTCAAGCTCGTCGCCGACCACGGGTACCGCGGGATCGCCCATGATCGCCGTGGCGGCGGCCGGTCCAGCCAGACCTGGGATGGCAACGACATGGACACCTATGCCGACGACCTCGCCCAGGTGATCGAGGCCCTCGATCTGACCGACGCCGTCCTGGTCGGTCACTCCACCGGAGGCGGCGAGGTGGCCCGCTATCTGGGTCGGCACGGCTCCTCCCGGGTGGCCAGGGCCGTGCTGCGGGGCGCGGTGGCGCCGCATCTGCTCGGCACCGACAGTGATCCGGGGGGCGCGCCGATGGCGGTCTTCGACGGACTGCGCGCGGGGCTGTCCGCGGACCGGGCCCAGTTCTACCGGGACCTCAGCGAACCCTTCTACGGCAACAACCGCGACGGCGCGAACGTGTCCCGGGGAACCCGCGACGGCGCGAACGTGTCCCGGGGAACCCGCGACGCCTTCTGGCAGATGTGCATGACGGTCGGGGTCAAGGGTGCCTTCGACTGCATCGCCGCGTTCTCCGAGACGGACCTGACCGAGGATCTGAAGAAGATCGACGTCCCGGTCCTCCTCTCGCACGGCGACGATGACCAGATCGTGCCGATCGAGGCCTCGTCGTACCGCTCGGTGAAGCTGATTCCCCACGCCACGTTGAAGGTCCACCCCGGCGCTCCGCACGGCCTGACCGGTCGGTTCGAGCAGGACTTCAACCAGGAGCTGCTCGACTTCATCGCCGGTTGAGGAGGCGTCGTGACCAGCGCGGACGATCTGACCAGACGTAACGCGAAGTTCGCCGCCGCCGGATTCAGCGCCGACCCGAGCATCAGTCCCAGCGGCAACCTGATGGTCGTCTGCTGTGTCGACCCCCGCGTCGATCCGACTCGCGTGCTGGGCCTCGAACAGGGCGAGGCCGCCGTGATCCGCAACGTCGGCGGGCGGATCACGCCCGCGACGCTGCGCACGATGGCGTTGCTCGGCGAGGTCGGCCAGGCCGACCGCGACGGCCGTCCCGCCGGCGACTGGAATCTGGTCATCCTGCACCACACCGACTGCGGCATGACGGACCTGGCCGCCTTCCCGGCGCTGCTCGCCGACTACTTCGAGATCCCCGCCCGCGACCTCGACGCCAAGGCGGTCGGCGACCCGGTCGCCTCGGTTCGCGTCGACGTCGGCATCATCGAGCGGGAGATCCGCGCCAGGGGCTTCCTGGTGTCAGGACTCGTCTACGACGTCGCCACCGGGCTGGTCGACACCGTCGTCGGCCCCACGCCGGTACGCAGCGAGTAGATCGCCGCTCAGGCGGTGGTGCGCGCTCCTCGCCCGGCGGGGCACCGCACTATTCGAGAATGTCGGCGTCGGCCGGTGCGGCGGACGGGCGATGGTCGGCGGGGCCGGGTCCGGGTCCGGCTCCGGGCCCGGGCGGGCGGCGGCGCAGCAGGTAGATGTCCATGATCCAGCCCTTGCGGCGGCGGGCGTCGGCGCGGGTGCGGGCGATGGAGCTGCCGACGTCGGCGACCCGGCCGTGCATGAGCATCTCGTCCGGCGTGCCGAGGTAGGCACCCCAGTAGATGTCGAGGTCGGGGTCGTCGAGGCTGCGGAAGGTGGTGTCGGCATCGAGCATGACGACGACGTCGTCGACCCCGGCCGGGAATCCCTCGGCGAGGCGCCGACCGGTGGTGATCTCGACGGGGCCGCCGATCCGGTTGAGCACCACCCGGTGGCTCGCGGCCAGCGCCTGCACGCTGGTGATCCCGGGGATCACCTCGTAGTCGAACGCCACCCGCCCGCGCGCGGCGACCCGCTCGACGATGCGCAGCGTGCTGTCGTACAGCGACGGGTCGCCCCAGACCAGGAACGCGCCGCAGCCGTCCTCGGACAGCTCGTCGAGGATCATCCGCTCGTAGAGCTCGGCGCGGCGGTCGTGCCAGTCCTCGACGGCGGCGGCGTAGGCGGCCGCGTCCGCGGGGTTGCGGTCGCGGCGGGGGTCGCGGGCCTCGACGACCCGGTGGTCGCCGGCGCCGAGGTGCCGGTCGAGGATCTCCCGGCGCAGCCGGACGAGGTCGTCCTTGGCCGGGCCCTTGTCCAGCACGAAGAACACCTCCGCGCGACCGAGTGCCTTGACCGCCTGGATCGTGAGCTGGTCGGGATCCCCGGCTCCGATCCCGACCACCAGGATCGTGCGCATGCCCACTGCCCTTCCGGGGACTACTCCCCCACCGGCCCGCCACCCGCACCCGCACCCGCACCCGCACCCGCACCCGCACCCGCACCCGCACCCGCACCCGGGATGATCTTGCCGGGGTTGAGGTTGTGGCCGGGGTCGATGCCGTCGAACAGCGCCGTGAGCAGGCGCACGCCGGCCGGGGAGATGTCGTCGCCGAGCCACGGGGCGTGCTCGACGCCGACCGCGTGGTGGTGGGACAGGGTGCCCGCGAGGTCGAGGAAACCCTGCTGGATCGCGGACTTCACCGTGTCATAGCCCTCGATCGCCTCGAGGGTCACCGGCGAGGAGTAGGCGAACGTGAAGTACAGGCAGGCGCCGGAATGGTACGAGTGCGACAGGTGGCACATGATCCAGCCGTCGACGCCGATCTCCGCGAACGCCTTGTTGGCCCGGGCGACCACGCCGCGGTACAGCGGGCCGAGCTGGGACCAGGAGGCCGACGTCTCCGACACGTCCGCGACCGCGCCCTGACCGAGCAGGAAGTCGCGGATGTAGGGGGTGTCGAACTTCTTCTGGTCGTAGAGCTGCCCGGGACCGGTGCCCACGCAGAGGCCGCCGTGGCGACCGACGATCTCGCCCACGAGCTTGCGCTGGGCCTTGACGTGCGCCGGCGTCCCCTCGAAGCCGATGAACGACAGGCACATCTGCTCCAGGTCGTAGTTGCGGACCCGGCGCAGGTACTGCTTCAGCCCGGCGGAGACCAGGCCCGAGGCGAGCGAGCCCTTCCTGCGGGTCGCGAAGGAGAACCGGGTCTCGTTCGCGTCGGACACCCGGGTGACGGTCGGGCTGGCCTCGCTCTCGGCGATCTCCCGCATGGCCACCAGGGCGTCGTCCCAGGTGGGGAAGAAGTAGCCGAGGATGACGCGTTCCTCGGGCACCCGGTGGACCTGCACCGTCGCCTCGGTGATGATGCCGAGCCGGCCCTCGCTGCCGAGGATCATCTCCCGCACGCTCGGCCCGGTCGACTGGCTGGGCACGGGCCGGGTCGCGAGGACGCCGGCGGGGGTGACGACGCGGACCGCCCGGGTGATCTCGGCGATGTCACCGTACTTGTCGGACTGCATGCCCGACGAACGGGTGGCGATCCAGCCACCCAGAGTGGAGTGGGAGAAGCTGTCCGGGAAGTGGCCCAGCGTCCAGCCCTGGGCGTTGAGCTGCTCCTCCAGGTGCGGGCCGAGCGCGCCGGCCTGAATGCGGGCGAGCCGGGCGTCGGCGTCGATCTCCAGGACGCGGTCGAGGCGCCCCAGGTCCACGGAGATCACCGGTCGAGTCTCCCCGCGCGGCGCCTCCAGGCTGCCGGAGATGTTGCTGCCGCCGCCGAACGGGATGACCACCGCGTCGGCGTCGAGCGCCGCGGCGAGCACGGCCCGCACCGCCTCCTCGCCGTCCGGGTAGACGACGGCGTCGGGCAGCCGGCCGAGGTCGGCGTTGCGGATCCGGACCAGGTCCCGCAGGCTCTTGCCGTAGGCGTGCACCACCCGCATGTGGGCGTCGGTGTGGACGTGTTCGGCGCCGACGGCGGCGGTGAGCGCCGCGCGCAGCGGCTCCGGCAGCGTCGGGTCGGGGATCGTCAGGTCCGCGAAGGCCGGCGGCTGCGCGGGCGGGCGGGTGATGTCCAGCCCGATGTTCGTGCGCACGAACGGCGCCAGGTCGGGCTTGTCGCTGTGGCTGAAGGAGACGCTCTCCCGGCCCCAACCCCACCACTTCATGTGCTCGACCAACGCTGGCTCCTCGACGACGACGGGCGTTCGGACGGATTCGGTACTCACGACGGATGCAGCCGGGGACGGCGGCGGGCGGCGGCGTGGACCGGCAGCGGCGGAAGCGCGGCGGCGCCGCCCGCCGGGCGGGTCAGGTTCCCGCGAGCCGCGCGACGACGGGTGCCAGCGCGGTGAGCGAGTCGAGGGCGACGCCGATGGTGCTGATCCCGAACCGCTCCCGGCGTTCGACGAGGTCGTCGACGATCTGGTCGACCGAGCCGCACAGCGCGTGCGGGGTGGCGTACGCCTGCTCGGTGGTCAGCCCGAAGCCGGCGGCGAGCTGATCGACGATCTCACCGCGGTTGTCGGTGACGATCGCCAGGTGGATGCGCACCTGCAGGGTGAGCTCGTCCCACCGGGCGCCGGCGGCCTCGCGGATCCAGCCGATCTTCTCCTCGGTGGCGGCCGTCGTCGCGTTCGGGCCGAGGGAGGCGTCGATGACCCCGCCGGCCATGTTCATGTTCAGCCCGATGATGTCGGCCTCCCGCGCGGCCAGGGACAGCAGCCGCCGCCCGCCACCGCCGATGACGATCGGCGGGTGGGGGCGCTGCACCGGCTTCGGCGTGCCGCTGAGCCCCGCGACCTGGTAGTGCGCGCCGTGGAAGGTCAGCGGACCGTCGGCGAACATGCCCTTGATGACCGCGAGGGACTCGGCGAGACGGCTGATCCGCACCCCCGGCGGGTCCAGCGGCAGGCCGGCGCGCTCATAGTCCGAGGTCATCCACCCGGCGCCGAGGCCGAGTTCGAACCGGCCCCCGGACAGCGCGTCGAGGGTGGCCGCCTCCTTCGCGAGGACGACCGGATGCCGGTAGTCGTTGCTGAACACCATCGCGCCGATGCGCAACGTGGTTGTGGCGTCCGCCGCCGCCATCAGCGCCGCGATCGGGGCGACCTGCTCGTCGAGGTGGTCGGAGACGGTCAGCGTCGTGTACCCCAGATCCTCGACCTGCCGGGCGAGATTCGCCCACGACCGGGCGTCGACCTGCTCGGGTGAGGAACACTGGATGTTGAACCGGAACGGCCGTTTGTACGGCCCGCCAGAGATCTCCGTCACCGCTGCCACTCCTCACTCCACCGATCCGGCCCCCGCCGACATCATCACGCCCTCACCGGCCACCCGCGTCACCGGCCACACATGTCAGAGGGCCACACACGTCAGGCGGCCGTACATGTCAGGCGGCCGCACACGTCACTGGTCCGCGCGGCGCAGGGCGCGCAGCTCCTCGCCGGCCGCGCGCACCTGCTCCGGGCTCGGCGGCGGCTCGCGCAACGCCTGCACGGCCGCGCGGCGCTCCTCACCGGTCAGCCGGTCGAGGTACAGGGTGCCGTCGAGATGGTCGACCTCGTGCTGGAAGCAGCGGGCCAGCAGGCCCTCG
Organism: Frankia alni ACN14a; assembly: GCF_000058485.1. Taxonomy (NCBI): domain Bacteria; kingdom Bacillati; phylum Actinomycetota; class Actinomycetes; order Frankiales; family Frankiaceae; genus Frankia; species Frankia alni. Next base: position 3,021,825 of record NC_008278.1, on the reverse strand, counting down.
CCGGCGTACTCCACGGCCGCGCCCGTGACGTCCACTCCGCGAACGCTCGCCCGCAGCGCCCGCGTCGTCGAGAAGTGCAGGCCCGGCACGGACAGACAGCCCTCCTGGCCCTCCTGCTGCTCGCCGTCGGCGGCCAGCTCCAGCACCGGATTGACCACGACGCGGGGCACGCGGGGCACCGTGACGTCACGCGGGTCGTAGCCGACGTCGAACACGAACACCCGCAGGCCGACGCCGATCTGCGGGGCGGCCAACCCCACGCCGGGCGCGTCGTACATGGTGTCGATCATGTCGTGGACGAGCCGCGCCAGGGCGGCGTCGAACGTCGTCACGAGGGCCGTCGGGGTGCGCAGCACGGGGTCACCGACGGTCCGGATGGGGAGCACGGCCATGGCGGACACTGTGTCACAAGCCGGCCCACCACCGGGAGCCCGCCGCCGGACGCCGGTCAGACGTCGGTCACCTGCCCGCAACAATGGCCGCCGGGCCGCGGGGCGACCGGATCTGGAACGGGCGGGGATGATCGGTACAGTCTGCGGGTCATCGCCCGGGAGCACCGCCAGCCGGCCGATCGTTGTCCGGAGGTGGACGTCGTGGAGGACCGCCGGCCCGTCGGAGCCGCTGCGGCGACGGCCGCCGCCGGTCACGATGCGCTCCCCGGGCGGCGGGACGATCTCGCCGCGGCCGGGATCGCCGAGCTGCGCGCGCTCGGCGAGCGGGTCACCCCGGCCCGCCGGGCGGTGCTGCGTGTCCTCGCCGGAACCAGCGAACACCTCTCCGTCGACGACGTCCTCACCCGCGCCGACGAGATCGTCCCGGGGTTGCACCGCACCACCGTCTACCGGGCGCTGGAGACCCTCGGCGAGCTCGGCCTGGTCACCCACGTCCATCCCGACCACGGGCCCGCCGTCTACCACCTCGCCTCGTCGCTGACCGGCAGCGGCCACCTGCACGTGCGCTGCCGCCGCTGCGGCCAGATCAGCGATGTGCCCGCCGACCTGCTCGACGGCGTCGCCGATCGGCTCGCCCGTCAGATCGGGTTCCGGCTCCAACCCGACCATGCCGCGCTGACCGGCCTGTGCCGGCCCTGCGCCGCCGCGGCCGATCCGCCGGACCACCCACGCTGACCTGGGCCGACTCGCGATCCCGGGGCCGGCGTAGGCTCACCCGAGGGCGTAGTTCGTCCCTCGTAGGAGACAGCGCTGGTAGGGACGGTGGCGGTCCGCCGTCCGAGGGAGGCCACGAACGATGCCGGTGCAGCCCAGCCCGGTGGTGATGGGCATCGAGACGTCCTGTGACGAGACCGGGGTCGCGCTCGTCCGCGACGGCGTCCTGCTCGGCGACGCGCTGTCGACGAGCATGGACCAGCACGCCCGCTACGGCGGCGTGGTGCCGGAGATCGCGGCGCGGGCCCACGTGCAGGCGCTGGTCCCGTGCGTGCGCGCGGCGCTGGCGTCGGCCGGGCTGACCGCGGCCGACATCGGTGCCGTCGCGGTCACCGCGGGCCCCGGCCTCGCCACGGCGCTGCACGTCGGGGTGTCCGCGGCGAAGGCCTACGCCACCGCCCTCGACGTGCCGTTTTATGGGGTGCACCACCTCGCCGGCCATCTCGCCGCGGATCTCGTCGACGGCGAGCCGTTGCCCGACCCGCTCATCGCACTGATCGTCTCCGGCGGGCACACGTCGCTGCTGCGCGTCGGTGACCTGGCCCGGGATCCGATCGTCCACCTCGGCGACACCCTCGACGACGCCGCCGGCGAATGCTTCGACAAGGTCGCCCGGGTGCTCGGCCTGCCCTACCCGGGCGGTCCGGCGGTCGACCGCGAGGCGGTCGGCAACGACCCGGCGGCGCTGGCGTTCCCCCGCCCCCTGACCGGCCGCACCGACTCGCCGTACACCTTCTCCTTCTCCGGGCTGAAGACCGCCGTCGCCCGCTGGGTGGAGGCGCACCCCGACTCCACCGTCCCCGCCGGGGACGTGATCGCGTCGTTCCAGGAGGCGGTGGTCGACGTGCTCACCGCCAAGGCGATCCGCGCCTGCCGCGACCACGAGATCGGCGACCTGCTCATCGTCGGCGGGGTCGCGGCGAACAGCCGGCTGCGGGCCCTGGCGGCGCAGCGGTGCGAGGCGGCCGGCCTGCGGCTGCGGATCCCGGCCCGCAAGCGCTGCACCGACAACGGGGTGATGATCGCCGCCCTCGGGGACCTGCTGGTCCGCTCGGGGGCCGCCCCGTCCCGCCCGGACCTCGCGGCGATGCCCGGCGCCTTCCTCGACCAGGCCCAGCTCGGCGTGGTACAGCCGACGCAGCGCGCCGCCTGAAGCCACGCCCACCGCCCCGCCCCGCCACACGCACGCACGCACCCGGGAGACCTTCGACGATGCATCTCGGTCATGACGAACTGCAGCCCCCGCACGCGCACGGCGGTGGCGGCGGGCCGGTGCCGCTCGGGCGGGCGCCGCGCATCGGCGTCGGCGGCCCGGTGGGCAGCGGCAAGACCGCGCTCGTCGCCGCGCTGTGCCGCTCGCTGGCGCCGAGCCTGCGTCTCGGCGTCGTCACCAACGACATCTACACGACCGAGGACGCCGACTTCCTGCGCCGCGCCGGGGTGTTGGACCCACAGCGCATCCGTGCGGTGGAGACGGGCTGCTGCCCGCACACGGCGATCCGCGACGACATCACCGCCAACCTGGACACGGTCGAGGATCTGGAGGCCGACACCGGCCCCCTCGACCTCGTCCTCGTCGAGTCCGGCGGCGACAACCTCACCGCCACGTTCAGTTACGGACTGATCGACCGGCAGATCTTCGTCGTCGACGTGGCCGGCGGCGACAAGGTGCCGCGCAAGGGCGGTCCCGGGGTCACCCTCAGCGACCTGCTGGTCATCAACAAGACGGACCTCGCGCCTCTCGTCGGCGCGGATCTCGGCGTCATGGCCCGCGACGCGGCGGCGGCCCGCGGCCCCCGCCCGGTGCTGTTCACGTCGCTGACCGCCGACCCCACGGCCGGCGACGTGACAGCCTGGGTGCGGGCCCAGCTCGCCGACCTGTCCCCGCACGGCCCCCGCGGCGCCACCCCGGCCGCCGCCGGGTAGGCCGCGAAGGACCGGCGGGCCGCGGTCACCGTGAGCGGGCTCCGGTCCGACCGCCGGACCAGCCCGGGGCCGCCCGCCGGCCGCCGGGCGAGCACGAGGGGAGTCGCGATGCCAGCAGCCGTGCCGCCGGTGCACCGCAGGACGATCGAGATCGAGGTCCACCAGGCCGACGACCTGCTGATCGCCCGGGCGAGGCTGCGCGACACCCGGCCCTGGCATCCGGACCCGGCCCGGGTGCTGCTGCACGACATGCAGCTCGCCCTGCACGTGCGGGCGGCGGACCTGACGATCGTCGCCGTCGAGTCGGGGATGAACGCCTTCCCGCACACCGAGTGCCCGCTGATCAGGCCGAGCTTCGACCGCCTCGTCGGGCTGTCGGTGCGCCGCGGGTTCACCCGCGCGCTGCGGGAGACCGTGTCCGGCGTCCACGGCTGCTCCCATCTGCACGAGCTTGCCCGCGCCGCCGGCCCCGCCATCATCCAGGCGACGCTGAGCGCCTCCGACGCCCGCCGCCGCGGTCTCACCCCCGGCGCCGAGCCCCCGGACGCGCCCGCATCGACGGAAGCCCAAACGGCGGACACCCAGACGGCGGACGCGCAGACGACGGACGCGCAGACGACGGTTGCCCAACCGCCGGAGGCACAGACGGCGGATCGGGCCGGGGGCTCGGGTCCTGTGGTGAGCGGACGGCAGGCCGCGGCCCTCACCGGGACCTGCCATATCTGGGCGCCCGACGGCATCGCCACGCGGAAACTCGCCGCCGGCTGGCGCCCGGGCTTCGACCCCTATCCCGCTCCGCCGCTGACCGCCTACGAACCCACCTGAACCGCCCCACCCCACGGCCTCAGCCGGGCGTCTTCAGCCGGCCGGCGGCTCCAGCCGGCCGGCGAGAAATCGTTGCCGAGCGAACGACAATGTTGCTCCATTCCGCGCGTCCGGAACGGCCGCGAGAAAGGAGAAGTACGGACTAATTCCCGCGTGTCGCGAGCACGACGAAATGCGGCGGAAATCGGGTTTCGAGCGCAGTCTCGTAAGTGTTCCAAACCCCCCATCCGCCTGCACTCACGCGATACGGGAGACCTCCTCATGGCACTTTCCTGGCCCCTTCAGAAGTCCGGTGACGCCGGACTCACCGTGCAGCTCGTGCAGTACCTTCTCGGCGCGCACGACCTGCGCGTCCCGGTTGACGGCGCCTACGGCCCGCGGACCGTGACCGCCGTGCGCGAATTCCAGACCCGGCACGGGCTGACGCCCGACGGGCAGGTCGGCCAGCGCACCTGGCCGGTGCTGATCGTGCCGGTGCGCTCCGGTTCGCGCGGCCAGGCCGTCCACGCCGTGCAGGACGCCTCCCACACGCTCGACCCCCACTACCAGCCGAAGCTGGCGCTCGACGGCGAGTTCGGGCCGCGCACCGCCGCCTGGGTGCGGCACTACCAGGGGGCGGTCCACGCTCTCGTCGACGGCGAGGTCGGCCCCACCACCTGGAACCACCTGGCCAAGGGGGACCGGGCGAGCTGACCGCGCCCGCCCACCCGCAACCCGGAGCCCGGAGCCCGGAGCCGACCGGATCCTCCCCCGCGACCGCGGTCCGCGGGCGGGGGCCGGTCGGCCTGGCGTCCGAAGGCAGACCGGGTCCCCGGCACCGCGCCCCGCGAATAGCGTGCGCGGAAACGGAGCCGCGTGTGTTGCCTGCTCCGTGTGGATAAATCGGACGCCGAACCGTACAGAAGAACCACGGTCGCGGCTCTCCCACACACCCGCCCCGAACCCCGGGCGCCGGGCGCCGGCGCCGGGCGGAGCTGCTATCCGGCTGTCGCGTCGCCGTCGCGGCGGGCCAGGCCGTGCAGCAGCAGGCCGGCGAGCTGGGCGTAGGCGTCGGCGTCGGCGAGGCCCGTCTGGCGTTCGATGGTGCCCTGCTGGATACCGACCATCGCGAGCGTGGCGACCTGTCCGACGAACCGCGCGTCGACCTCCCGGAAGACGCCGACGGCCACTCCCTCGGCGACCAGGGTGCGCAGTTTCGCCGCGGCGATGCTGGTGTTGCGCTCGTAGATGGCGCGGGCGGGCGGGAACGCGGCGAGGTCGGCGCGGAAGGCCGCGGAGGCGGGGCGCAGCTCGGCGGCGACCCCGTCGAGGTAGCGACGCAGCCGGTCGGCCGGGTCGGGCGCGCTGCGCAGGCTGTCGTCGATCCGCTCGGCGGCGCTGCGGAAGAAGTGCACGACGACGGCGACCGCGAGCTGCTCCTTGCTGTGGGCGAGGGTGTAGAGCGTCGACTTCGAGCAGCGCAGCCGGCCGGCGAGGTCCGCGAGGGTGAACCGGGCGAACCCCTCCGCCAGGAAGATCTCGACGAGGGCGTCGAACAGGTCCGACTGACGACTGGTCCTCGGTCCGCCGGCCGCCGCGGCCGACCAGGTGTCGACGTCCCAGTTCACCGTCATGATCGATCAATCTACCTCAGCTCTGAACAGTACCCGGGTACCCCGTGCGGTACTGTAGGCTCCGTCGCACGGCACGCGTCGGCGACGCCCCGGTTCCTCGGTGACATCCCTGGAGGCACGCCATGCCGGCCGACCGCCTACTTCCCTCCCCCGAGGCCGGCGAGCTGATCGATCTCGTCCGCACCATCGGCGAGAAGGAGATCGAGCCCCGCGTCGTCGACGACGAGGCGAAGGCCCGTTTCCCCCGCGAGGTCTTCGCGATCCTGGGCGAGGCCGGCCTGCTCGCGCTGCCCTACCCGGAGGAGTTCGGCGGCGGCGGCCAGCCCTACGAGGTCTACCTACAGGCCCTGGAGGAGATCGCCTACCGCTCGGCGTCGGTCGCCGTCGGGGTGAGCGTGCACAGCCTGAGCTGCTTCCCGCTGGCCTACCACGGCACCGACGACCAGCGCGCCGCCCTGCTGCCCCGGCTGCTGTCGGGCACGCTCCTCGGCGCCTACTGCCTGTCCGAGCCGCACGCCGGCTCCGACCCGGCCGCGATGACGACGGCCGCCCGCCCCGACCCCGACGGCGGCTACCGGCTGTCCGGGACGAAGGCCTGGGTGACGCACGGCGGCGCCGCCGACTTCTACACCGTGTTCGCCCGTACGTCGGAGGACCGCTCCGGCGGCATCTCCTGCTTCCTCGTCGACGCCGGCACCGCCGGCATGGACGTCCACCCGCCCGAGCGCAAGATGGGCCTGACCGCCTCGCCCACGACCCAGATCGGCTTCGACGCCGCGCCCGTGCCCGCCGACCGCCTGATCGGCACGGAGGGCAACGGCCTGCGGATCGCCCTGGCGGCCCTGGACGCCGGCCGGCTCGGCATCGCCGCCGCCGCGGTCGGCCTGGCGCAGCGCGCCCTCGACGACGCGGTCGCCTACGCCAAGGAGCGCCAGGCGTTCGGCAAGGCGATCATCGACCACCAGGGCCTCGGCTTCCTGCTCGCCGACATGGCCGCCGCCGTCGAGTCGGCCCGGGCGACGACCCTGGCCGCGGCGCGCCGCCGCGACGCCGGCCTGCCCGCCGGCAAGGCCGCGAGCATCGCCAAGCTCGTCGCCACCGACGCCGTCATGAAGGTCACCGAGGACGCCGTCCAGGTCTTCGGTGGCGCCGGCTACACCAAGGACTACCCCGTCGAGCGCTACATGCGCGAAGCCAAAATTATGCAAATCTTCGAAGGAACCAACCAGATCCAGCGCCTGGTGATCAGCCGCCACCTCGCCCGAGGCTGATCACAGCAGGCACTCGATACCGCCACCTGGACAAACATGCCGGTCTGGCTCCCGAGACACGCCGACGCGCAACATGGAGGGGCTCTGCAGAAGCCAGGCCCCTGCCGGGCCTGGGCGTCCGCTGGGCGTGATCGTCACCGGCGCGACGTTCGGAGCGTGGACATCTGCGCGACCGCCGGCGCCGAGTTCTCCGTCGGCGACCACACAGAGTGAAGCGCGTTGAGGACACGATCATCTGATCGTGGCCAGAGGTGGACATAGGTCTGCATCGTGATGGTGGGTGTGGCGTGCCCGAGCGCTTTTTGTACATCGGGCACGTTGGCTCCTCCAGCGATAAGGGAGCTGGCGAACAGGTGGCGAAGATCATGATATTTATGATCTACCGCCAGGTAGTCGGCCGCGATATCCGCCTCCGGTTCGCCGGCGGCCCGCAGGTTCTCGATCGCCTTGCGGTAGGTGAGCTGCCATTGGTCGGACCATATTCCGCCGCTCATTAGGCGATCGCCATCCTTGTGATGATGCACGAAGATAGGGCGGACGATCTCAGGTTTTCCTTGCGCTTCGCGGCCCCTTTCTCGGAACACCACGACTTCCATGGGCGCCGGCGGAAAGGTTGATAGGTGCCAGTCACAAAGATCCACAAGTTGGTTCGATATCGGTAGTGTTCTGTCGCTGGGTTTGCTCTTGGTTGGGGCGAGAGCAGGTGGAGATCCAAGACGATCACGTCGCTGCCGCTCGACCCGCAATCTCCGGTGTAGAAGATCGACCCGATCCGCAGTGAGCCCCAAGGCTTCGCCCTGCCGGGTGCCGGCCCAAACGCCCAGGCCGACCATGAGGCGTACCGGTTCGGGGGCCGCGTCGACAAGCGCCTGTGCGGCCAGTACGGGCATCGGCATGGCTATGGCTGCCATGACCAGGCCGCCACGCTTGATCGTGCTGCAGGGCGATACAGGTATGAGCTTGTCGGCGACGGCCTGCGCGAGGATCGATTTGAAAACGATATAGAGGTGGGTGATTGAGGACGGCATGTACTGCTTGGCCAGTTCAGTCAGCCATTCACGGATCGCCGGGGTGGTGATCTGGGCCAGGCTGAGGTCCCCCCACCGCGGGAGAATGACCCGCCGCAGCCGGTATGCGTAGGCGGTCATCGACCCGGGCGAAAGATCGTCCCGACTTGCCAGCCAGTTGTCCGCGGCAGTCTTGTAGAGAGTTTTCGGCCCTGCGGGATCCACCCACATGCCACGGGCAAGATCGACGATGTTGTGCTTCTCGAAGTCTTTCGCCTCTCCCTGGAGTGCGAACGACTTGCTGCGACGCTGGCCTCTCGGATCGAGGTAGGGGACGCGCCAACGCTTGCCGTGGCCATACCGTTCAGTCTTGACCTTCGTCCTCTTGCCGGTGCCAGGCTCCACCTCGATCTTGTACCAGCGGTCCTCGATCGTCATCGGTCCCCCGCCGACGTGCCAACCTCCATCAGGGCCTGGTGCGCAAAGATCCATGCGTCCGTGTGGTCCGCGAAGGAGCTGCTACGGCGTTGGCCGCTGGGATCCCGGCGGACGACACGCCAACGCAGCCCCTGGCCGTGGCGCCCACTTTTGATCTTTCGCGTGCCACCAGCCGGATCGCTACTGGTCGTCGACCACCGGTCCTCGATCGTGACCCGTCCGCCGAGGACGGATCGACGGTCGCGGCGATCTCCGCCGGGCGGTACGGAATCGGCTTCGACGTGCCGCGCGCGCCCGGTGTCGCGGGGAGCGGGGCACTGCGGCGGGGTGTCCGGTGATGGGAGTGGGCTGATGAAGAGGGGTCGCATGGTCCGTCCCTGAGGTTATGGATGACGACCCTCTACCCCACTACCGCCCTCCCCTGGGAACATCTACCCCTATGACGGGTTACGGGGTGGATGGATAGGGCGGGTGAGGCGCATGCAGGGTGAGGTAGGGGTCGCTACCCCTCAAACGGTACAACCCAGGGCGTTGCTCTACATCGAGGACGTTGGGGCACAATTGGGCAAGAGCCCCGATGCGATGCATCAGTGGCTTCACCGGTGGCGGCAGGGGTTGACCAGCGCGGAACCGCCGCCGATGGTCAAGATCGATGGCAGGCGCCTCGCGTGCACCCCGGAGTCGTTCGCGGCGTGGATCCGGCGGAAGGCGGCTGAGGCCGCCTGACGCCGGCCATGGGGTAGCGGTCCGCTCACCTCCGCTCCCGCGGGAGGGGGTGAGCGAGGCTGCCGCCTCTCGCTTACGTCGTGGGCGGCGCAGTGATGGTGACCGCGGCGCGCGCACCGGAGCGGTGGAGGCCGTCCGCGGCGTCCGGTAGCAGCCGTGCCGGGTTTGTGGCCGTCAGTGCCAGGTGGGCCGCGGTGATGACGGCGAGCAGTATCACCACCAAGGGCCTGCCCAGGCATCTCATGGGCAGGCGTAGTCGGTGGGCTGGTGGGCGCCCAGGTTGGCTGGGCAGGCCGGCTGTGCAGGTGGAGCGCAGCAGATCCTCCAGGTACGCGGCGAACGCTGGTGTGACAACTTCCCCCTCGCGGAGGATCACCACGCGCTGGCCGGCCGGGCTGACCGCGGCGACTCCGGGTGCCGGCAGCTTCGGAGACGACGTTACGTAGACCATGTGGTCCCCCCAACGTTGTGGATGACCACGTTTCTAGCTGCCAAGCATTGATCCTGTAATGCGGATGGTTGTTCAGTGCCCGGATGTTGTTACACGTTGTTACTTGACGGTGACTGTCGCTAGGACGGCTGTCACAGCCGCCTGGATGAGCTCGCCGAGACGCTCCGGGTCCCCGCCGACCAGGCCATCGGGCACCAGGACCTTGATTCCGTCCGGCCCGTCGATCTGCACGAATCTCGTGGGACCGGAGTGTCGGGGGCGCGATTCCGTAGGGGAAAACCCTGGCCGTCTCGTTACCGTCGGCAACTCTCCCCCAACGTCCAAGTTAACTGCGGGTACCTCATCGGGAACGGTAGGAGACGAAGCGGGGGGTGGCGCCGCCACCGCCTGCCTACCCCGAGGGCGGTTCGCAGCGATGCCGTCGGCCAAGCGATCGTGCCAGGGGTCGCCCAGTGCGGCAACGATCTCCTGCCGCCGCCCGAGGCCCGGCATCTGCGCGCCCTTGATCCATGCGGAAATCCGCTGCTGACCGACTGGATGGCCGGGAAGACGCTCCTTCAGCGCGCGCGACATCGCCGAGGCGTTGCCGTCGTACCGCTCATCTCGGACCTTCTGCATATAGCGGGACCACTCGTACAGTGGCTGCCCCTGACCGTCCTTACCACCGGTGACCTCGTCCTTCATAGCGGCAGGCTACCGGAATAAACCGTGTAACTCCGTCAGGTGGCCGAGGGTTGTGGATCTGCCTGGCTACATGCGCGGGGGTTGCCTGGCGGGCCACCAGGCGGCTAGTTACCCAACTACCCCCTACCCCAATAAACGGTGTAACCTACCCCTAGTCGAAAGGGGTAGGGGTGAAGGTAGATGCAGCGCACTGTGGAGGGGCAGCGATCAGCGGGCCGGCCCGGCCGGCCGCGCATGTCCACGCAGCCGGGTCCGTACGCACAGGCAAACGACAGCGAAACGCTGAGCACCAGGCGTGCGGCGCTGGGCTACTCCCAGGCGGGGGTGGCCGAACTGCTGGGGGTGACCCAGCAGCACTACGGCCATCTGGAGGCCGGCACCCGGCGGCTGACCGAGGAGCACCGGACAGCCTTGATCAGTCACGGGCTGCTTGATCGGCAGAGGTCTACCGGTCTTTAGGGGTGGGGTTGGTGCCCGGCATGGCACCAACCCCACAGAACAACAAGGGGTGATAGATGGACAGTAACACGGACAACTCCGGTGCACGAACGGTGACAGCCGAACCGCCGCCACCCTTGGTCTTCGGCCACCCCGTGGAGAGGGTGAACGGCACCTACACCGACCCGGCCACAGGCCGGACCTATCTGGCCGTCACCGAGGTGCTGGGGGTGATCGGAGCGGGCTTCGCGGTGAAGCGGTGGATCGCCTCCACCGTGGCCCGCTGCGCGACCGACCACGCCGAGCAGATCGAGGACATGCTCCACCCCGCTGGCCGGGCCGTGCCCGCCGCCTACATGCAGTTCCTGGCCGACTATGTGCTGATCCAGCAGTTGCCGGCTCGCCGGCGAGTGCAGGCGATCGACCGCGCGGTGACGGTGCTTGCCGCAGTGATCGCCGCTGGGGAACGGCAGCGTGCCACGGTCGACGAGCAGGCCCGTGACCGTGTGGTGGCCATGTTGGCTGCGGAGCCCGATCGGCAGCGCGACGCGGCGGCCGAGCGGGGAAAGGCCGTGCACCGTGCCGCCCAGGCCATCGTCCTGGAGCGGGGCCGCGTCGACGTCGAGGAGAACGCCGCCGGCTACGTGGATGCCTTCAACGCCTTCTGGGCCGAGTGGGCACCGGTGGCCGTCTTCGCCGAAGCAGTGGTTGCGGACCCGGAGGCCGGGTGGGCGGGGACCGCGGACCTGATGATCTGGCATCCGGTCTACGGGCTGATCCTGGTCGACATCAAGACCGGAAACAGTCTGTGGCCCGATCACGCCGTGCAGCTGACGGTCTACGAGTCGGCGCGGGAAATCTGGCTGGACCACCTTGGCAGCAAGATCCCCATGCCGCGGGTCGACACGCTGGCGCTGCTCCACCTGCGGGGAGACCGCAGCTACGACATGCGGCTGGTCCCGCGCGACCCCGCGCACCTGACGGAGTTCGCCCGCCGGATGCAGTCGTACCGGTGGGACCGCCAGCACACCGCGAAGGCCATCGGAGGGCGGCTCCACCCCGAGGGACACATCTACCTGACGGAGATCCCCCGTATTCGGAAGGCGGTGGTCGCCGCCCTGCTTGCCGAAGGGGTGGCGACGGTGACGGAGCTCGCGATGAAGGGGCGGCACTGGCTGGAGGCCTCCGACATCACCGGGATCGGGAAGGTCACCTTGGAGAAGTTGGAGCAGCACATGAGCGTGGCCGAGCGGGAACGGTGGAACGCCCCGGCAGCGGAGGCCGCAGCGTGACCAGGGACATCACTGAGACCTTCCGTCTGCAACAGGCATACCGCCGGGCCGGCGCCATCCACGTCGGGGAAGCGATCCCCGAGGACGGGCATGCGCGGGCGGTCCCGCTGGAGACACTGCGGTTCTCGACGCAGTCACGCCAGATCGCGCAGACGGTGGCCGCCACGTTGGGGCTGCGGCCCGGGGCGTCGCTCGAGCGATGGACCCCGCTCGGTGCGCGCAGCCCCCGGTGGCGGGTGGACACCGCGGCGCGCTGGGTCCCGGTCGTGCTACCCCCGGGGGAAGCCATCACCCAGATCTGGCAGCTGTGGCGACGCGGGCATCCCGTGCGGTCCTGCGATGGGGTGACCCAGAGCTCGGGATCGACCTGTGCCTGCCCGGACGACGAGGCGGTCCGCCAGGTTGGCGCCCACCAGCCCCGCCCAACGGCCTGTGCCCTCTACAGCCGGGTGACGGTGCTGGTGGAGGGTCTACCTGGCTCATGGATGCTGACCTGCACCGGCCGGTACGGGGCCCGGCATCTGGCCACGGTGGCGTGGCGCATCCGCCACACGGCCGTGCAAGGAGGGCACACCCCGGCCGTGCTGGCCGTGGAGCTGACGACGGTGGAGCTGGGCCAGGAAGAGGCTGCGGTTATCGCGGTCCCCCGCTTGGAACTGGCCGAGGACCGGCCTTTGCCCCCTGGAGTCGAGGCGGCGGCACGGCAGCGGCGGGCGGTGGTGGCTGGCTCGGCCGAAGCGACCGGCCGGCGGTGGGCCTCGGCGCAGGAGTGCGCCGAGGCGATCTGTGCCGCCCGAGGGTGGGGGCAGGCCCGGCTCGCGGTGGATCATGCCCGGCGTGCCGGGTGGATGAACAGCCTGGTCACTCCCGCCGGAGGTGGGCCACCCGTTTCCCTCCAGGAACTGGCAGCCGACCGGCTACGCACGTTCGCCCCTGCTCGCCGGTAGCGCACCGACGACCCTCGACACCACTACCCCTGCGGTAGTTCGACCGTAGAGGGGCAAGGGGTACCGGTAGGGGTAGCTAAAGGGGTAGGTTTCGGCAGAGCAAAACTGGCCGGCCGGTAAACACCGGCCGGCCAGAACCAGCAGACCAGCTCAACCGGGTGCGCGGCAACGCACCCTTGGGAGATGTCATGACCGTAGCAAGAAATCTGGCAGGACGATGACCGGCACGGCCGGCAGCATCACCTTCGTCGCGGGCGCTGCCCTGGAGCCCGACGACCGTCTGTGGGATCCCACGGCCCGCACCTGGCGGACGATCAGACGCATCACGCCGCGGACCCCCGTGTCGCGTTCGACCACGAGGCTGATCGGGGCGTGTCGTATCGCCGTCTTCGAGGACGGCACCCCGGTGGTTGTGCTCGCGATGGTCGCGCGGACCTGGCCGATCGCCGTCACCGGGCCCGAGGGCATCGTCCGAGGCGGGCAGAAACCCGTGCCGCCCGTCGACCTGCCGCCCGGATGGACGGTGGCCTGGTGAGCCGCCCCCGGCACCGCCATCGCCAGCGGCCCGCCCAAGGCCAGCGTCGCCGCCCGACCCTGCTGATCCTGATCGGGGTGACCGGGCTGATAGCCCTCAGCTTCGCGGCGGGAGTCGAAAGCCAGCAGCAGACGGCAGCGCCCTCCCCACAGCAGGGGTCGGCGACCGTGCCCGTCCGCGCGGACTCCGCGGTCCGCTGCGGAGAACGTCCACCGCTCGTCGACCTGCTGGCCACCGCGGTAGGGCGGATGGCCATCCCGACCGCACACGGATCACCGCGCCCAGGCGGAAGATCATGAGCGGCCAGGGCGAGAGATCGCAGCGGAGTCAGCGCCGGTGCCGACGCTGTCAGGCTCGTCTACGGTGGGTGACCACCGCCGCGGGTAAACGAATGCCGCTGAACTGGAAGCCGAACCAGGCCGGGAACGTGGCGCTGGTCCGAACCACTGACCAGCGGGTCGTCGCCATAGTCAACCCCGGCCCAGACGTGTCCGGCCCTCGCTACACGCGCCACGGGGCCGACTGCCGTGAAGCCGAATCCCCCGGTGGGTCAGCGCAGCGGGCGGCGAAGCCCGTGAGCAGCGACACCTTGTTCGAGGAGGGTGGCACGTGAGCGCGGGTGGGGCCGGTACCGCCGTCCACCGGATACCTCCGGTCGTGGCGGAGCGCGCCGGTTGGCGGATGCAGGCCGCGTGCGCGAAGAAGGCGGCGGATCAGTTCTACGGCGACAGCGTCCGGCAGATGAAAGTCGCGCAGGCGATCTGCGCTGACTGCCCCGTCACGCGAGATTGTCTGCTGTCCACTCTGGTCTTTGAGCGTGGGAGGTCTTACTACAGCCGGTTCGGAGTGGCCGGTGGGCTGACCCCGGCCCAGCGATGTGCACCGATCCAGGTGGCCACGTCGCTGACCGCGATGCGGGTCGACCGGCCGCGGATCGTCGTGGAGCTGCTGGCCCTCCCCGTTTCGGACGACAAGGTGATCCCCGGGCTGCAGGCGATCGGCCTGTCCGACGAGGAGATCACCCTGCTGCTGGCGGAGAGAGCGATAGCTGATGTCTGAGCTGGCTGCTGCGCTCACGGTCGGGATTCCGGCGGCGGTCGCAGTGTTCGCGCTGGGCTGGTGGGGCGGCCGACGCCAGTTGTGGACCCAGATACTGATCGCCCGCCAGCGGCATCGGGCCTTGGGCCGCCAGGGGGCACCGCTTCCGACCGGCGGCTGGCTCTGGCCCGGCAGCGGCGCGCGAGCCGCGGGAGCCGTACACGAGGACACGGTGACAGCCACCCCGACGGGGTAGCCGCTGGGCTCCGGGCGGCCGGAAGAGGGCCGGCTGCCCGGACGCCCCGAGGCGGGCACCGCCACCCCCAGGGGCGGGGGCTACGGCGGACGGGTCCGGCCACCCGCGGCCTGCCTCGGGGCACCTGACATCACGCGAGACCATGGGGAGGGGTAGATGCGAGAACTTCCGGCGGAGCTGGAACCGCCCGGCCCGTACGCGCGCAGGCGTCGGCTTCCGGGCCGGCGGGTGTTCAACCCTGCGACGGTCCCGGACGGCGCCTCCACCCAGGTGAACCTTGCCACCGGGGAGATCATTGAGGTGCCGCCGTCCCGCGCTCGGGCACGTCGCGTGGCCGCTCGGGTTGCCGCCCACAACGCGCGCTGGGAGGCAGTGGATGCGCAGCGGGCGTCCGCTGCGCATGAGTGGGCGGTGGTGATCCGGGCGGCGCTGCCGGCTCGCCTACCGCTGGGGTTGGAGCGGGCGGTGAAGCGGGGCACGCCGCCTCGACGGCGCGCCCCGCTGCGTGCCGGCCAACCATCGGGCCGGGCCGGCGCCGCGCGCCGCGCCCCGCTGCGGCCGGTCTCGGCGCGGCGCTCGGCGCAGAACCGACAGCGGCGCCAGGTGCTGGCCGAGATGGCCGGTGAGATGCCGTGGTGCCAGGCCATGCACCTGGTCCCTCACGTCATGTGCGGGGGACGGGCCGTGGACGGCCACGAGAGGCTGACCCGCGCACGTGGCGGATCAATCACCGACGAACGCAACATCGTGCTGCTGTGTCGAGCCCACCACGACTGGGTGGGAGCCCATCTCATCGACGCCGAAAGGTTGGGTCTGCTGGCTCATTCCTGGGACAACGCGAAGGATGTGTGAATGTCGAAAGACGATTAGGGCCCGGTTGCGTCGAGGTGGTGGAACACCTTGAGGCAACCGGGCCCGGGTAACGCGGCACGCACCAGTGTGGAGCTGGACGCGCGATGCCTTCATACACCGGGAAGCGACTCGGCCTAGGCCGAGAAAGAAGGCAGGTCAACATTAGCATACAAAGCTGCCCCGCGGCCATCGTGGGGCGAGACGGCAATCACGATCCAGGGTTGAACTCCGCTCGCGGGCCGTGGCATAGCCGACCACGCTGGGAATCCGCCGTGTGCGCCAGTATGTCCACGGCCACTGGTATCGCGGTCGTACTGCGTCTGGCCTGGTACATGCGGTGGCGCTCCTTCACGGCCGGCCACGGCGCGGACCCGGGAAACGACCAGCTGGCCCGCGACTGTCATCTGGAGGCACGGCAGGTGGGCCGCTATCTGCGGGAGGCCGAGAGCGCGGGCCTGATCCGCTGCACCCGCCCCCACGCCCCTCGCCGGCGCCCTTCGCCGTTTGCCGAGTGGGAAGCGACCATGCCCCCAGAGCCGGACGCGGCCCCGTCGCCGGCGAACCCCCCGCGCCGGCCTCGCGCGGTCTGCCCGGCCGATCGGCCGGCACCGCAGATCGGCCGGCCCGCGCCCGACCAGACGGCACCGATGTCCGGTAAAACGGCTGATCACCCGACACCGGCGTCGGGTGATCAGCCGGTGCACCTTTCTATGCCCCCCAGAAACCCTCACCCCTTCCCCGGCGAACAGCCGCAGCTTCCTGGTCTACCGGTAGGGGTAGTCGGAGGTGGAGGGGTCACCCCGCCTTCGACAGACGTCGCGGGTCTGGTGGATCAGCTCGCGGGCCTGGTGCGCGGCGGCGCGCGCACGGCCCTGGCCGCCCGGCCCCTGGTCGTCGGGCTGCTCGGCGACGGCTACACCCCCGGCGAGCTCGCTCGCCTGGTGGCCGATCGCACGACACGGGTAGCGCAGGGGGCCCCGGTGGCCAGCCCGGTCGGGCTGCTGCGGGCGATCCTGGCCGACCTGCCCCCGCCCCGTGCCCGCCGGCCGCGTCCCCGTCCCACCCCTCCACCGCACTGCCCCCCAGTACCGTCCGGATCCGCGAGACGCGTGGAGCAGATCACGGCGGCATTGGGGCCGGATCTGTACGGGCGGCTCTTGGCCGGCCGGCAGCGTGCCCAGGTAGCCACCACAGGGCGGCGGTGGACAGGCCGTACTCCGAGGTACCTCATGCAGCTGCTGGTAGCGCCGGTGTACGAGGAATTCGGCTACGACCTGGGCCGCATTCGCGCCTACGCCGAGCAGCTACCCCCCGCCTGCAATCAACCACATCTACCCCTTTACGCCTGATTCATTACCCCCTAGGGTAGGTAAGGCAGGTAATGGGGTAGCTACACGGTGGGAGGTCTGGTGGAGAACACCGCAACCTACGCGGTTCAGGTCGGGCAGCGCCTGCGTCGAGTACGGCAGCAGGCAGGCCAATCCTTGCAGGCAGTCGAGGTGCGCTCGAACGGGCGGTGGCGCACCGCCGCGGTCGGCAGCTACGAACGCGGCGACCGGAACATCAGCATGGCGGTGCTGGCCGAACTGGCCGGCTTCTACGACGTGCCCGTCCGCGCGCTGCTGTCCGACGAGGGGCGTCCTCGCGTCGAGCGGGCCGGGCACCTGGTGCTGGATCTCCCTGCCGTCAACTCCCTGGAGGGCGAGAGTCCCGACCAGGTCCTGTTGAAGCGATGGGTGCAGACCGTCCAGCAATGGCGCGGGGACTACGCCGGCCGGGTCCTCAGCCTGCGCGGCAGCGACCTGTCCCTGCTGGCCATGAGCCTCAACCGGGCCGAGGTCACGGTGATGAGCATGTTCCGGGAATGGGGGGTGCTGCACGCCACCAGTTCCCTGGCAGTCCCGGGCAGCTCCTGACCGTCCGTTGACCGCCTGCCATCTCCCGGCCCATCAGCAAGAGCTGATCGGCATCACACCCGGGAGATGGCAGGCCCCCCACATGACTGCACGAAAAGCAGGGAGCAATGCAGAAGCTGACAGGAAAGGTCTGGCGGAATACGGGCCGTGCGCTGTTCGGCCGCGACCCGATGGACTGGCGGTACATCTGCGTCG
This sequence comes from Frankia alni ACN14a, assembly GCF_000058485.1. Taxonomy (NCBI): domain Bacteria; kingdom Bacillati; phylum Actinomycetota; class Actinomycetes; order Frankiales; family Frankiaceae; genus Frankia; species Frankia alni. Next base: position 3,004,249 of record NC_008278.1, on the reverse strand, counting down.
GCTGCGGACGCGTTTCCACCGGCCGCATGTGGCAGGAATTCGGCCGCAGGGACGGGGCAGCGCGGGCCGCCGCCGAATGCATCGGCAACGCACTGCCGCTGTCTGAGCAAGTCCGCTTGTTCCAGGCCGGCGGTTGTCTGTGGAAGGCGGCCGGACCCGTCCTGCTGAGCGGATGCGTGGAAATCATCGACGAACCACGGCGCGCGGTCTTTCCGTTCGCCGAGCCCGGGATGCGGACGTCTCCCCCGCCCGTGAGCCTCCTGCTGCACACCAGGATATCGTGATGTTCCCCGCCTGGTTGGCCGTCCCGTTGGTCCGGCTCCAGCGGGTCGCCGACTGCACCACGGACGGCTGGTGGACGCTGGACCAGCTGACACCCAGGACCGGACGGCAGCGAGGACCGGTGGCGGCTGAGGTGCAGAACGCCGCCGCCCTCGGCGCCGTGCAGGTCGAGGTGAGCCCGTCCCGCGGCCGGCGCCGCTACCGGCTCACTCCCGCGGGTGCCGTCCTGGTCCAGCTCAAAGCGGCTGCAGCGGAACACCTTGCCTCCCCGCAGGCGTCGATCAGCCTCCCGCCGACTGCCGGAGATGGCCGGCGGCGACGGGCATGACCGGCCCCTACCGGGCACACCCGACCGAGGTGGAGCTGCTCCGCTGGTACGCCGCGCGCCCGGGTGAGTCGCACCGGATCGCCGAGTCCGGGCTGCGGGACCATCTGCGCAACGGGGCGGTCGAGCTGCTCGACGATGCGGGGCTCCTCGTTTTCCAGTACCCGGGTTGGACGATCACTCCTGCCGGGCAGGCTTTCGCGGCAAACCCTCTGCTCCTGGTCACCCAAGTGATCGGCTCGCTCGAGTACGAAGCCAGCGAGACCATCGGCAGCTACTGCCACTACTGTTGTCGCATCCGGACCGGCATGACCATGTGGAAGAACTGCTACGGAGATGCGCTGTGCGATCGGTGTGCCAAGGACAAGGTGCACGAACCAAGCTGATGTGCGTAGCCCCGGCCCGATGAGCACGGGATAAGACCTGGACCACATCGCGGAAATCACGCATTACCGGTGTATAGTAGACGTGAGCCACCCGGCACCCCCCGAGCCGGGTGGCTCACCCTATTTACCGCGCTGTTCGAGCAGCCCACACGCCACCTCGACCGGCGCGCGATCACATCGTCCAGCAGCACCATTGTCAGGCATGCCTGACCGCACCTGACCTGGGCTGATAGCTGTATGTACCCCTTATCTCCGTGTACGGTGACCGATAGGTAAGTCCGTACACGGAGGAGGGCCGGACGCATGGCGATGGGCGGGAGCAAGGCGGCGCAGGAGTCCGAGCCTCTGCTCACCCCGGCAGAGGTGGCCACGATGTTCCGGGTGGACCCGAAGACCGTGACGCGCTGGGCGAAGGCTGGGAAGCTGACCTCGATCCGCACTCTAGGCGGGCACCGACGCTATCGGGAAAGCGAGGTTCGAGGCCTCCTCAAAGGGCGGCCGACATCGTGACCCTGCAGGCCGGTGGTACCGTTGATCTATGGAGAATGCGGTATGCCGGGTACCGGCCTGCTCCAGCGGCGTGCACGTCGAGGGCGTGAACGGGCCGTCCTACACCGCCCTGTTCTGCCTGTCGCACCTGGCCGCTCTCCCGACCCGGATCCGGATGCCCCTGACGGCCTTCTGGACGCTGCGCACGAAGCTGGAAGACCCCTGCACTCCTACCCCCTCCGAAACCCGGCTGGTGGAACGGGCCCTCCAGGAGATCCGTGGGATGGAAGCCGCCGGAGTGCGGTTTCTGCTGGTCCCGGCCTAGAACTCCTGCGTGGATGGCCGGTCCCCCATCCTGCCATCCACGCTGGTCACAGCCCTACAGGGCAGCCCTCGGTCGCTCGACATGACGGTGGGCCCGCTGACATCGTTGGCGGGCCCACCTCGTTCATCACCGATCCGGAGAACCGATGCTACCTGGGGTTGGGGGCGGCCCGAGGTTCTTGAGATTGGGGGGCGGCAACCGGCGTTCCCGCTCCTGCCGTGCCAGTCGTGCAGAGACCAGCGCGCGCACTTCGATCCTGATCGGCTTCCCTTCCGGTACCCGGGCAAGCGACTGAGCCCGGACGCAGCGCAGACCGCCGAACATATCCCTGAGGCCCCAGCGAGAATCCTTGCCCAGGCGGTAAACGCACCGCCTGCACACGCAGCGGCCGTCCAGCATCCACACACCGTGCTCGTCTTGCAGGCTGCCCTGATACATCACGGCGTGGCCGATCAGAGCACGAAGCTCGTCATGCGTGAGAGGGGTGTCGGGTGCGCCGCCAGTCATTGGTCGTTCTCCGGTGTCTCGGGCGCCGGTCCGCGCCGCAGGCACTCGGCCAGCAGGGCGGGCACCGTGACGTGCGCGGCGGCCACCGCGGCCGCCTTCCCGGTCTCCTCGTCGAGCGCAATGCCGCGCCCGGCGACGGCATACCGGATGGCGGTTGCGATCGCGGCCGTGCCGAACTCGCCCTCCGATTCCGGGGACAGGGGGAAGGCTCGGCGCATGAAGGGTGACTGCGGTCCGCGAGCGGTCACCACCGCGACCATCACGACCGACAGGGGGCTGTCACGTCCAAGTTGCAGCGCCTCCACATGGCTGGCCGCCGTCAGGGCCAGCCAGCCCACGTCCGGACCCCCGTCGCAGATCACCACATAGGTGGGCTTGGCGCGGGCGGGCATCACCATCCCTGCGGCCCGCAGCTGCCCGAGCAGGGACTCGATGGCCGCCTGGATCGCTGCCCGTTCCCGCTGGTGATCGTCCTGGTCGTCGGCAGTCGCGGCACGGCTGGCACGCGCGGCCTCGACGGCACGATCAAGGTCCGCATCGCCGAACAGCACGTCGGCCGCGGACCGCTGCTCCAGCAGCCTCCCGTACTCCCCCAGCACCGCCGCCACGGCTGCCTGCGCCGCGTCGCGCATCGAACCGTCGGTGGCTGCCAGCGCGGCACAGGCCAGGGGAGTGAGCCGCTCCACGTCACGCGGATCAACCACCCGAGGCCGCGGCGGGTCCGTCAGTGGACGGTCCTGCGGCACACCGAGCAGGATCCGCCGCGCGTCGCCGGCCCCCAGGATCATCTTGGAGATCGCCGCGTGCAGCTCGACGCTCAGGAACCCCGCTTCCTGCTCCCCCTGTGTCTCCAGGGAGGCCAGGTAGTCCAGGGCGAGCGCGCCGTACTGGCGTGCGTTTTCGAGCCGCTGCCGTATCCCCTGCGCGCCGTCGGCGATCTGGTCGGTCATGATGCCTCGTTCGTGTCGTCGTCGGCTGGGGAGGCGGGGCGGCGGCCGGTGATGCCACCGTCGTAGGGGATGGTTCCCGTGGTCTCCCGATTGGCGAGGGAGCGAGTGACGGTCAGCGTCTTTTGGTTCACCCTGCGCACGGGCAGGGCTTCACCTCGGTAGACCACCAGGTCACCGACCTTGAAGTCCCCCGGCCCCCAGGCCTTCTCCCCGGCCTGTTCCTTGAGGGCGATCTGCTCCCGCAGGTAGTCCAGCTCCCCGGCCCACTGCTCAAGGTCCCCGTGGCGGGCTGCCACCCACCAGGCAAGGGTCTGGCGGATGGGACCGAAAGGCCTCCTGATCTCGTTCTCCGCCAGCCGCCGACGGGTCCGGCGCATGTCGGCCTCGATCCACTGGACCCGTCGCAGCATCGCGTCCAGGTTGGTGCGGCTCGTCGGCCACCGTTCCGCTGCCCGCTGCCGGGCCTGCCAGTACTGGGCCTTGTCCCGTTCTTCCGCGGCCCTGTCCTGGTTAGACCACGCGCGTTCACGGCGCCGCTTGTCCGCCGCGTAGCTGTAGTGGTCAACGAGCATCGGCTGGCCGGGTGGGATGCCCCCCAGCACCCGGTCGGCGGCGGCCTCCCGGCTGTCGGCACGGCTGGTGGCGGACCGCGCGTACCCGTCGTACCGCTGGGCGCGGTCCTGAGCGTCGAGAGTCCGTCCCCGCTCGGCAGCGGCGAAGTCCGGCGGCGTCTCGTCGATCGTGATGATGACGGTATGCCCGGCGGCACGCAGCGCCTGCGCCGCCGGCTGGATGATGTGCATCTTCGCGGCTCGACCGCGGGAGTAGACGATGCTGCAGCAGTCCAGGGAGCGGAACCAGCGGAACCCGTTCGCCACCAGGATTTCGTAGGTGCCGTCCCCCTTCACCGAGCCGTCTACCAGGGTGCCTTCTTCCCGGGTGTGGGTGATGGTGATGGTGGCCATCACGCGGCCATCGGCAGCGCGCTGTGGAGTACCGCCAAGCCGGTGGGGGTGAGCGTCACCCGCCGCGGATCCAGCGGCCTAGCGCCGGGCGGTGCCCACACCAACCCGGTGCGGTGTGCCCTCCGCGGCAGGCCGGGGTCGACCCGCCGCCGATCCACCTCCCACCGGCCGGCGGCGACCCCCTCCTCCGCCCAGGGGTGGAAGACAACGGTCTGGTGCGACACCAGGACCAGGAAGTCGCGCAAGGGCAGGTCATGCGCGGGATGTAGAGACATTCGATCTCCTTTCCGTTCTCTGTTGACAGTGGTTACCCTACTCAATTAGAGGGGTGAGGCAAGCGGTAGAGGTGGCGCCATCTGCTGCTACACCCCCGCGCGGCCGCCGGCTGCCCGCATGATGGGGTGACGGGCCTCCGACCACAGACAGGGACGCGATGGCGCGACGGGACACCCTTACCCCCGACCGGCAGAAAACGATCTGCGACGCGCTGCGGGCGGGACTGTTCCACGCCACCGCTGCCGCGCTGGCCGGTGTCGGGGACGCCACCCTGCGCCGGTGGCTACAGCGCGGCCGGGAGGACCTGGCTGCCGGACGCGCGACGAAGTGGGCCACCTTGGCCCAGGACACCGCGCGAGCGGAGGCCACCGCCGAGGTGCGATGGGCCGGCCAGATTCAGACCGCCGCGGCGGCCGGAGATTGGCGCGCCGGCGCGTGGATGCTCAGCCACCGGTTCCCGGCCCGCTGGTCCGACAAGATCGACGTCACGCTCGGGTTGGAGGACGGCGCGTTCGATGAGGTCGTGCGCCAGCTTGCCGACCTGGTCGTCGACCACGTCGACCCTGAAGCCCCGAACGGCCAGAGGGGCCCGGCCCGGTAGACCGCCCGGGGGCCTCAGCGTGGCTGTCGGGGTGCCCACCTGCGCGTTGGGCACCCCGACGGCGGTGGCTAGTCCTTGGCCTGCATGTACCAGGTGGCCGGCAGGACGGTCACGTACGGTCCGAACACGTCGCGGCCGTGGACCTGCTGCCAGACGGCTGCCTCGGCATGGAGGACCTCCAGCGCGCCAGGATCGGCGACGACCCCCACACTCACCGGCGTGCACGCGTCGTCCGCGGCTCGGCGGGCTGGGGCCAGGCGAGCAACGGTGAGCTGCTGCGCGAAACTGGCTGCGATCAGGTCCAGCAACTGCTGGGTCGGCAGGACCTGCCCGGTGCGGCTGTACTCCGCCAGGCCGCGGTGCACCAGGCTGGTCACGGTCGTGGCGTGGAAGCGGGTGGGCGCCGTCGGCGTCTCGCGCACAGCGTCGGCCGCGATCTTCAGGGCGGCTGTGTGCTGTCGGGGGGTCAGCTCTTCCAGGGTGGTCGTGTCGGGCATCGTGCGCTCCCCTCGGATTCTTTGTTGACATTGTCAATAGTAAAACTTTTTTCACCCCTCAAGCAACCCGTCGCCGTGAGGCTACCGCATGCCTAGAGGTGAATGAACGTGTAAACTTAGCAACGTCAACAAAGAACATGTGCGAGAGGACGCCATGACCATCAGCCTCGGTAGCACCGTCTACCTGTCAAAGCACCCCGACGCCCGCGGGGTGGTCACAGCACTCGTCCAGGACAACGCCGGGAACTGGGCCGATGTCGCGTGGCCCGACGAGCCGGTGACTATCCGCCACCCACTCACCGCCTTGCTAGAGGCTGCCTCCGATGCAGGGGTGACCGCGCCCCCGACCGGACTGGGTCTCACTGGACCGATCACGGCCCGCCCGGTGGACCAGGCCCTGACCACGCGCTGGCGGCGCCTACTGCGCGGGTTCGCGCCCGACATCCGGACCGTGCAGGCCGTTGCCCTGGCCGAGCTGGAGCCCCGGCTGGCCACGGTGCACCGTGAGCTCACCGCCGGTCAGACCACCCTCAACCCCGCCGGCACGATCACCGAGGCGCTGTCCATTATCGAGGCCACCTTCGAGGTGACCGACGCCATCTGGATTCAAATCGAACGCGGGCGCCCGAGAGCTGGAGGCTTGCTCTCGGGACGCCGATTCCGCAAGCGGTGACACACCCGGTAGGGGAAGTAGGTCACCCCTACCGGAGCGATCGGCCCGCCGCCCCGTCGCGTGCGGCGGGCCGGTGTCCCGCGACGCCAACGCCGCCGCGCCGGCCTCTCTCACGGTGACCCGGAGCTGTACCCGGAAACCGCCTGCCAACCTCGTCCTGCCGATCGCGCGCAGCCCGCGCATGGCCGTGCCAGGCACGGCCCTTGTGATCTCACGCGGAGCCTTGATGATCCCTGACTACGTCCTCCTGCTGCCCACCCCATGGGGTGAGGTGCCCCTGACTGCCTCCCCCGGGGCGACCGTCAAGCTGACGGTGTCACCCACGCTCACCCCGGATCTGATCGTGAACGTGGACGGCCAACGCCTCCAGTTCGAGGCGACACTGGACAACGAACACCGCGGGTGGAGGGTCCGCCACTGTCGCATCCGCCCGTGGGACAGCGACCAGCACGCGTCACCCGAGGCGACCAACGAAGTCATCCGAACCCTGCGGGACGCCGCCGAGTTCTACTTCCGCGATACCCACGTGCTGGAGCTGCTGTGGGAACGGCAGGCCCTGCGGGCAGCGATCCAGCGACGGGTAAGAGACCCCCTGGAGCTCCTTGCCGACCTGGACAGTGCGCTGCAGCGTGCCGTCGACACGGCTCGGGGCGCCTATGAGGCCCGCGTGGACCGGCCGCTGCCCGGGCCCGAGCAGCGGCCCACGAGTCCCGAGGCCGACCAGTGACCGTGGAGTACAGGGCCATCCCGACCCGGTTCGGCGATGCGATGTTCCGCGTCACCGCCGACGGGGAGGTCGAGGTGACGGCGTCCCCGACGCTCACCCCCGCCCTCACTGTGACCCTGAACGGGATCCACCTGCAGTACCGCCTGTACTTCGATCCCGAACACGCGTGGCAGGCAACCTACGACTCTCGGGTCCAGCGATGGCAAGGCCGGCGCCGCATCCCGCCGACGACGGTCAACGCCGTGGTGAACCAGGTCCGCACCGACACCCGCAGCTTCTTCGCGGACCACCCCGGGCTGCTCGACTACCTCGCCGCCGTGGCCAGGTGGTCAACGCATCTGGAGGACTTGCGTGCCCACGTAGAGAGAAGCACCACCGAGCTGGATCGTGCGCAACGGCGGGTGGAGGAAGCGCGCGCCGAACTCGACACCGCCACGGCGGAACTGCTGTCCGCGGAGCCTTCCAGGCCGTCCGAACCGATCGGGGTCCGTTGCCCACCCGTGCTAGTTCGTATATAGTTACCAATGTCAACGGGGAGCGTAACCCCTGCTGACCAGCCCTTTCCCATCTCACCAAGGAGCGCCATGGAAACCCCTGAGACCCCGCGGTTGCCAGACGACCTGATCATCAAGGCCGACAAGCTGGCCCCCTTCCCCCGCTGGGAGGTACTGGTCGCCTACCGCGGCCGGATCCGCTACCTCACCCCCGAGCAGGCCCGCACCCAGGCCCGCAAGCTGGCGATGAACGCCCGCGACCCGAAGATCACCGCCGCGGTACAGGCCCTGCGGCACGCCGCCGCGGAGTGCGGCCGCCTGGAGCGCGCGCACCGGAAGGAGAGGCGCGCCGGCTAGCACCCCGTCCCGCCCCCGGCACTGCCGGGGGCGGGGTCACCCCCGCCGCATGAGCCCATAGGTAAACGCCTTCTGAGCCCCGAGAGGAACGCCTGTTCGCGATCGTGAAGACCTTCGAGGCCTGGCTGCAGCAGGCCAAGGCGGCCCAGGGCCGCCTGCAGGCGGCGAATGGCGGCAAAGACATGCCGCTGCGGGAGTACCGCGCCGCCGACCCCGTCGCCTTCGCACAGCTGATTCAGGCCCTCGACGCCCTGACGCCGTACACCGGGAAGCCCGTTGCTGAGGACCTGCGGGAGCTGGCGGGATTGAAGGACGTCAACCAGATCATCTAAAATGATCACGAGGTGCCGGCGGACTCCACGACAGGTGGAGGCGTAACCCGCCGGCACCTCAGCCCTTTCCATGACCGGCCGAGGAGCACACGGCCGGTCGCCCGCAGGATACCCGCCCTGGAGGCCGCATGGACTGCCCCATCACTCCCTATGCCGCAGGGGACGGCGTCGACCTGGAAGTGCGCGACGCCCAGGGCCAGCGCACCGTGCACCTGCCCGCCGAGCAGGCCGAGCAGCTGGCCCAGGACATCCTTCACAGCGTCGCGCTCGCCCGCGCACTCGACGGTGGGACCCCCGTCCACCTCCACCTGATCACCACCTGAAGATCAACGCGGATTATGAGCGGAACGACCGCTCATAATCCGCACCCCGTACCTTGATCGCCCTTGCCGGCGGCTGGCCCGCGCGCCAGGGGGATGCGCGGGCCAGCGACGCCGGGTGCCTACGCGAGCGTGACGATCAGGCAGTCCCCGGCCAGCTGCTCGGAGGCGATCTGGCGGCCAGCCTCGGCGACCACTTCGTGGATCACAGTCCTGTCGCTTTCCACCAGCCCGACGTCGTGGATGTGAAGCGCGTCAGGGGTGGTGCTCACCGTGAAGCCGTTCTCTTCCAGGGTGCGTGCGATCTGCTCGGTGTCGATGGTCATGGCGCCTCCCCTCCATTCTTTGCTGACATTGGTAAGTATACACGATATGAGCCGGGAGGCAACGCCCCCCACCGTGCGGCGGGGAGCGCCTGCCCCGCTTCCGCGGGGCAGGCCAACCCTCAGCTACCGTCGGCGCGGCCAGCCCAGGCGTTCGCCAGCGCCTTCGCCGCCTCGATGTCGGGCAGATGCGCAGCGGCGCACAGCTTGTGGTTCTCTCGGACCACCACCGCCCACTCCGGGCGGGACGGGTGCCAGGCGATCCAGTCCTGCCGGACGTTGTAGCCGATCACGAACGTCCGGCGGGTGACGACCTTCCGGACCCTGCGGGCCGTGTTCCAAGACGCCGCCTCCGGCGTCAGGACTCGCTCCATCGCCGCCAACCGGCGGGGGGTGAATCCCTGGCCGCCGCAGGTCTCCCCGTGGATCTGGTGGGGGCGGAAGCGTCCCGCGCGGCCGCGCGGTGCCTGCGCAAAGCACACCGGGCAGCGGGGGTCACCGGCCGACTTAATGATCTTTTTGAGGTTCATGGTTCCCCTTCCTCGTTCTTTGTTGACATTGGCAAGTCTATACAACATTTACGAACGAGGCAAACCGGTAGGCCGATGCTGCCGCCTCGGATATGCCGATGGCCGGCACCCATCCCGGGTACCGGCCATCGGACCGTGCGGCTACCCTTCCAAACGGATCACGGTGAACCACGTCAGCTCGGCCACCTCAGCGACCACAAGGCCGTGGGGCCACAGGGCCGCCTGGATGTCCCCGACCCCGTAGCCGGCCGGTATCTCCTGGACGCGTAGCGTGTGCGCGTCCAACACCGAGATGGACAGGTCCCGGCAACGAAGGGCTTCCACACCCTCGTTGAGATGCCTCACGTCATTGGGCGTCCAGCCACGCGGGTGGACGATGAAGTGCATGTCGAAGCCCTCGGCGTCGAGGAGGTATCCCCAGAACGGGAAGGTCCCCCGGCTGTCCTTCGGCTGGATGACGGGGTCCCCGATGTTGATGGCGATGGTCGGCCCATCGGGCACCACCACCTCGGCGACCCGCATGATCCCGCTGGGCGCCTCCTTCGTGAGCGCGACGTGGGTGTCCTGAAAGATTGCGTCGTACATGACCGCTCCCTTCGTGTTCTTCGTTGACATTGGTTACTCTACACGTTTTATGGTGAGCGGACAAACCTCAACCGACGCGGGACCGTCCCCTACCCCAACCGTCCGCCGGCCGGCCCCCTTACATGGGGTACCGGCCGGCGGACGCCGCGACTACGCCTCCAGGTGGAACGTGAAGGTTCCGTCCACCCCCTGGACCTCGGCGACAGCGAAGCCGAAACGCTGCAGGGTGCGCCGGACAACCGTGACCTGTGCGGGGTCCAACGTGTCCAGACAGCGCAGCCGATTCGCATCCACCACGGCGAAGGCAAGACCCCCCTGGCGCACCGCACGAACCGCCGGCAGCAGGTCCTCCACGGCGCGCGGCGCCCAGCCGTACGGGTGGATCTTGAAGAGAATCACATCCTCCTCGGCGTCAAGCAGGCTCCCCCAGACCGAGGGCTCCCCAGCGACGTCCCGCGTGGACCCGCCGGTCCGGGCAAGGATGCGGACGGCGATGGTCTGTCCGGTCGGCAGGACGACCGGGGCGATCTCGCCCAGGGTGATCGGGATGTCGGCGGCGAGGGCGACGTGGATGGGCTTGTTCGGCATTGCAGCTCCTCTCGATGTTCTTTGTTGACATTGGTTATATTATACGAATATTGGAGGCGTGGGCAAGCGATGACCACACCCGGGCGGCCTCCCCGCCCGGCCACCCGACGGGAGCAGGAACCGTCTAGCTCAAGGACGGCCGTGGGGCCGGCCGTCCGACGACGACCGACCCCACGGGGAACCGCCGCGCGCTACGCGGCGGCCACGTACTCGGCGATCCGGATGGCCCGCTGCCGGCTCTCGTTGGTCCTGACGACGGACCGCGCGAAGCGGCTTTCCGGCGTGTTGGAGCGGCGGACGTGCTCATCCCACTCGCTGGCGGCCTGTACCAGGCCGTAGGCGGTGTGTGCGACTGGTGCCGTGGTCGGGGAGGCCAGGATGTTCCGGACCTCGGCGCGCGTCCTTTCGATGTTGCGCATCTGCCGGTCGCTGGTTGCGCCGGTCGGGGTGGGGATGAAGTCGTTCACGAACATCTGTTGCTGCTTCTCAGTGACAGTCATATCCAGCAGCCTCTCGGCGATCTCCTGGTAGAGGGTGAACTGCTTCCGCACGCCCTTGATCGCCTGCTTAGCTTCCTCCAGGCGGTCCCGCCACTTCTCGTTGTGACGGAAGGAGAACACTGTCCCGTTGGCCTCATCGGTCATTTCTGAGACCTTCCAGGTGTTCGCGCATACCACGCGTACCGGGGTGTGGGACACCGAGCAGGAGCCGTTCCCGTCGTGCCTGTTCCGGAGCAGGAAGTACGGCAGCGTGAGGCTGTTGTCGCCGGGCAGCGCGATGGGCTCGTCAAGCTTGATCAGGGCCCAGACCGCACGGCCTTTCTCCAGGACACCGCCGGTCTCATACTGGACGTTTTCCATGCCGAGGAAGGCCTCCACGATCTCGCCCATCTCTGCATGGTCGATGAGCGTCCAGGTATCCCGCGGGTGGGACAGCTCCAGGCCAGTGTCGGACCGGATGCACCGCAGGTAGTCGGGGCTCCGCGTGATCTCTCCGTCGACGTCCGGGCCCGGCTCCCACACCGTCTTGCCGGTCGGGACGTGGACACCGCGGTATCCGAAGGACGGCACCAGGATCGGGTCCCAGGCGAAGCCACCGGCCTGTCGGGCCTCATCCCAGGTCTTCGGCCGCTCGGTGAGCACGTTACCCAGTCCGTGCCAGGCCGGCTCACGGTAGAAGAATCCGGTCTCAAATTCGTGTGCCATCTTCAGGTCCTTTCGCGACCGTTCTTTGCTGACATTGGCAACTCTATACGATCGGGGGTGTCGGCGCAAACCGACACCCCCGTCTTGGAACTACAGATCAGGCGTCCTGCGATGCCTTCCGGCTCTCCCTGACCGCCTTCACGCTGGTGTCCAGGACCACCGTGCGCTCCCCGTCCGCGAAGGTGGCTCGGAAAATCTCGATCCCGCTACCGGACTGCGTAAACGACTGGTCCAGCACACGGCGGATGCCCACGACCTGAGCGGCCCTCTGCAGCATCCGGTGCGCCACCTTCTTGTCGTTCGTCCACCCGACCAACTGCCATTCCGAGTCCCCCTGCGGGGTGAGCAGCACCCGCTGGGCCAGGATGTAGAACCCGCCCGGGTAGCACTTGATCCCCTTGCACGGGCCGTCCTGCGGGACGAAGGTTGCCTGCGACCGCGGCTCCCCGGTGCCCTTGGCCCGGGTGCTGGGCTTGCGCTGCTGGGCCTGGGCCTTCTCCGCCTCCAGGCGGGCCTGCTCCTCCAGCTCGGCGACCAGGTCGTGGTCGCCGGCCATCCGGGCCAGCTCGATGCACTGGGCGTCGCTCAGGTCCGCCGCGTTCTCGATGGCCCGCTCCTGCAGGACCTTGCCGGTGCCAGTGGCCAGGCGGACCGCGGCGGGAAGGTGGTCGGAGGTCAGGGCCTGGGCGTACAGCTTCTCGGCGGCCTCCTTGCGGGCCCGCTCGCCGACCTTGACCCAGCCGTCGGTGTCCAGCTCAAAGACGATGTAGGTGGTGGCCATGGTGTACGTCCTTCCGCGTGGCGTTCTTCGTTGACATTGGTAACTCTATACGTGCCGCGGAGGACGCGCAAACGATCCGTGCACCAATTTTCACCGCCTGCTATCGGGGTATGACCTCACCCCACACCGCCAGCACGTTCATCACCTCACGCACTACCCCCGGAGCCCACCGCACCCCGGAGTGCCACAACGCCGGCACCGTCACCACCCCTTGCCCGACGTCGGTGACCACCCCTGCCTGGTCCCCGTCCGCTGGCCGTGGGCGCCACCCCTCCACCACCCGTGCCCGCTCCATCACGTGTACCTGCGGCCACACCGCCTGCCAGTCCTCGTCCCATCGGGCCAGTTGACGGGCCGTGTCCAGCCGGCGCGGTCGGGTCTGCCGCACCAGCGCCGAGCCGGCCCACCACCACTGCGCCCTGCCGGGAATCGGGTAGGCGTACACCAGGCGACGTACTCGCCGCCCGTAGAACGCCGCCCGGTAGGGAAGTTCCGCGACCTGCGCCGGCAACGCCAGGCGCACCGGCGCCGACCATCCCCACATCACCGCCCTCGCCCGCGTGCTGCCGTGGGCCTGCACCGTGACCGCGCCCGCCGGCCGGCCGGCACGACGTCGCTCGGCGAACCTCTGCCGCGCCGCCTCAACCACCCTGGGCACGTGCACCGCGAACGCCGGGGCATCGGCCAGGGTCACCCCAGGGGCCAGCGGCACCGTGCGATAGCGGCCTTGGTGGGGGGGTGCCTTGTGCGCATACACGTAGCCCACCTGTTCCACCGTTCCGGCCGGCAGCCAGCCGTCTCGAGCCCACTGCCCCCACCCGGCCAGCCCGGCCTGGCTGCGTGCGTCGCCGGCCGGGTACACCAGACCGGTCGAGGCCCGCCACGCGACGTACGGGGCATCGATGTCGTGCCAGGTGAACGGAACACCTTCCCGGTCCAGCCGGAACGCCAGGACAGCGCCGAGCCACCCCATCCCCTCCAGGTGGATCATGCGCAAAGTCCGGCGTCGAACAGCCCCGGCACGTCCGGCAGGGTCACCTCGGCGGCCACGTCCACCCGGTGGACCAGCACCCCCGCCGGCGGGCCCTCGGCCAGGCGGCGGGCCCGGGTGGCTGCCCCGCGTACCCATCGCTCATCCTGCCCCGCCGCGCGCCCGGCCCGGCGTTGCGCCGCGACCTCCGTCCCGTGCAGGTAGACCAGCTCCACCGTCCAGCCGCCGGCGACCGCCGCGGCCAGGAACCGCGCGCAGCCCAGCCGGGCGCCCTCTCCCAGCAGCAGCGCCGTCTCCCGGGCAGCCTGACCGGATCGGACGTAGCGTTCCGCAGCCACGACCGCATCCATCGGCAACGCATCGGTGCCGGAGAACGCCCGGCGGCGCCGTCCCAGCTCCACCGCCACCACCTGGCCGCTGCGCCGGTCGGCCAACGCATCCCGTCCCGGCTGGCCCGGCAACGGGGCCCGCACCCACCGGGCGGTAAGGGAGGCCATCAACGTGCTCTTCCCGACCCCTGGTTCCCCGATGAGGTAGAGCAGCGTCCGCCTACCGCGTGCAGATGATCCCCTGCCGGGCATAGACCCGTTTCCTCTCCCGATCCACCCCCGACCAGCCGCCCCGTTCCCCCAGGTAGGCCGCCGGCAGCCGGGCCGCCCGCGCGGCGAACGCCGCCGCCGTCAGGTCGGACGGCACGCGGGTGAGCTGCTGCTGCATGGCGTCGATGTCGTGGCCCAGGTAGTAGTGGCCACGGGTCAGGCTGTGGAGATCGCACAGCGACGTCTCCACCTGGCCGATGTCCGCCTCGCCCAGCCGGCGGGCGAGCCTGCGGGTATACCGGTCCAGCACCTGGATGTCGACCGGCCTGTTCCCCGCGGGTAGCCGCGGGTAGAGCAGCGCCAAGCCCCGCCGCGGCCCGGTGGAGTGCGCATGCCCGGCGTCCGCCACCACCGTCGGCACGTCGAGGACCTTCTGCGCCAGCTCCGCGGTCTTGTAGGCCGCCCACCGTCCGTTGCCCTCCACCTGGGCGACGTGCTCGTTCAGCCGGCGCCAGTCCGCGCCGCCGGCGTCCAGCCAGCCGGCCGGGCCGCCGTGCCGGTCGAAGGCCCCCAACAGCCCGGCCCAGTGGCGGGCGAACTGGCGGACGTCGCGGTGCGCTCGCCGTTCGGTGCCGGTCGGCAGCGTCAGCAGCCCGGGGCGCGGCCCGCCCGGTACCGGCTGCGCGCCCCACGCAGCCAGCGCCGAGCCCAGCTGGTAGTAGGCCACGTGCAGGACGACCAGCCACACGGCCTGGTCGCGGTCCAGCCCCGCGGCCCGAATGACGTGCCGCAGCACGGGGTACACGGGGTCGATGTCGCGGGTGGTCACCTGCAGCTGGTGCCACCGCCAGTAGGTCCCGAACATCTGTTCGCTGTGCGGGGTCGGGGTCATGGGAGCATCGGCTGTCCCGCGGCGAGCCGTGCGGCCATTGCCCGCTCGCGCTGGCTGCGTCGCTGCCGTGCGTAGGCGGTCTCCACGGCCGCGCTGAGGCAGTCCTTCATGCCCCGCAGGGCATAGAAGACGACGCTGAACCGATAGCCGTCGGGCTGCACAGTGCGCATCGGGGTGACCCCGTGGACGTGCTGGCGGCCGACGAAGAACAGCGTCCACCCGTCGCGGCAGGCGATCACTTCACCCCACTCCGGCAGTGCCAGGTAGCCGCCGCGTATCCCGCGGCGCAGGACCGGCATCGCGCTCCACGTCGAAAAATTGAAGCGGTCCCGGTGGTAGGGCAGAGCCGACGACCGGTTGATGACCCCGGACGTCCACAGCCGGCCGCCGCCCAGCCGCCAGGAGGAATCGACCTGGGTCATCGTCTGCGCGTCGCGAGCCACGATGCTCGGGTCGATCTGGTCGAGCGTGCGCTCCAACAGCAGCGCCCACCGTTCCAGGACCCGATGCTCCTGGGGGCTTTCGGCAGCGAGCCGGCCGATCTGGCAGCCTTCCCGCCCGTACACCGGCCGGCGTGGGGTGAAACCGAAGTTCCTAGAGATATTCAGGGCCCCTTTGGCCCGACTCAGGGCCTCACAGCGGATGCGCAGCACCGCGCGTCGCAGGGCCATGACCTCCTGCGGTTCACCGGCCGGCAGGTAAGCGAACACCGGGGCGCCGTCGTCGTCGACCGCGACCGTCGCCTCCGTGATCGTTGGTTCGGCAGCCGCGGGCCGGGTTCCGATGAGGTCGTCGGCCAGCTCTCGGCTGAGCCGGCGCCGCGCGGGCACCACCGTCCAGTCAGGCATCCGGCGGGGCCTGTCCGACGGCATCCGCAATGAGCGCCAGGACCACGTCGGCGTTGCTGTCCAGCCCACGTTGCTCGCCGAGCTCCCGGAGCTGCTGGACAGCCCACACGTACCGCGGGCCCTCCCAAGACAGGACCATGATCCGGGATGCCTGGTCGTCGTAGCCGTCGGCCAGCTCCGCCAGGCTGGTGGAGCGCCGCTGGTTGCGGTCCGTCGGGTCGGCCCCGCCGGTCCGGGGGGCCGCCTGCTCGGCGGGGTCGTCGTCCCAGCCGCCGCCGTCTTCCTGGAGCCCGGCCAGCAGGTCGTCCAGTTCCGCGTCCTCGTAGCCGATCAGCCTGCGCAGATCCGGATCGACCGCATTGATGTCTCGCAGCGTCTCGGCCAAGGTGGCGGAGTTCCAGCCGCCCAGGGCCGGGACGGCGTTGAGGGCTACCCCCAACGCCTCAGCGTCGTCGTCGGAGCGGGAGGCCCAGCCGACCGTGACCGGCACCAGCCAGGCCCCGTCCTGGTCTACTGTGATCCCGTCAGGGGGTGACTGGTCCCTGCGCTCCATTACCTCCAGGGCCTCCAGGCGGCCGTGGCCGGCGACCAGTCGCCCGGTCCGCCCGTCGCGGACGACGCTTTCCACGAAGCCGAAGCGTCGGATCAGGTCCACCAGACGCGGAAGGTCATGTTCTTTGGGGTTGCGGGTAGCCGGGACCACGTCCCGTACCCGCACGTACTCCAGCTCACGGGCGGCCATGGACCCCATCATCCACCCCATGGGGTGACCGTGGTAGCGGTGAGGGGTAGAGGGTTACCCTGCTGCGCGATGCTCCGCGACGACCATCTCCACGTCCGGGTGTTCCGGCGTCCACGTGCCGGTCCACACCGCCGTGGTGGTCACCGCTGTGGGCTGCCGGACCCCGCGCACCGTCATGCAGCCGTGGACGGCGGTGATGACGCAGCCGGCCCCGACCGGTGCCAGGCAGTCCTGGACCGCCGAGGCGATCTGCCAGCCGAGCCGTTCCTGCACCTGCAGGCGCGCGGCGTAGTCCGCGACGACCCGGGACAGTTTCGACAGCCCCACCACCGGCGCGCCCGGGGCAGGGCGGTAGGCCACCGTGGCCCGCCCGACGATGGGAAGCAGGTGGTGGGCGCAGGTGGTGACCAGGTGCAGGCCGGCCACGACCACCAGCCCGGGATCGTCCGGCGCGGTGAAGGTGCGGGCCAGATGCCGCCGGGGGTCGGCCTGGTAGCCGGCCAGTGTTTCCTGCCAGGCACGGACCACCCGCCGGGGGGTGTCCGCGGTGTGGTCGGCCTCGTTCACCTCGAGCGCGGCCAGCAGTTCCTCCACCGCGGCCACGGCCCGCGTCGTGTCCATCGGGGTCAGTGGCCTCTCTGCTGGCCCCAGGCCAGCACGTGCAGCCTGTGGCTGGCGTTCAGCCCGGCCGCCGCGGCAGCCTCCACCACCGCAGGCCAGGTCTGGGCCAGCCGTTCCACGCTGGCCCCTTGCGGCATGGCCCACACCTGCCCTGCCGGCCAGCCCCAGCGTTCGGCCAGCCGCGCGGCTTCCTGGACGTCGTCCGCCCCCTCGCACACGATCTTCAGGTGTGCGCGGCCGTCGTGCTGGGCGGCCAGGGCCGGCCACTCTGTGGCCAGGCGGGCTCGCTGACGGCCCCGATGCGTGCCGGCGTTGCGCAGCTTCGGGGACACCACCCACATGGCCACGTGCTGCAGCGACATCGGGGTCGGGCGGACGGTGCCGTTGGTCTCCACGTGGATGGCGCGCTGCTGCTGGGTCAGGGTGCGCAGTAGCGCCGTCCAACCCGGCCGTTCCTGGTGGAGCAGCGGCTCACCCCCGGTGATCACAACCAGGTCGGTGGTGACCTTCGCTGCGATGGTCTCCACCGCGGTGGACGTGATCTCCGTGCGGAGGTCGAACCGGGCCCCGTCCCACGTGTACGAGGTGTCGCACCAGGAGCAGGACAGGTTGCAGCCGCCCAGACGCACGAAGGTGGCCAGCCGGCCGGCTGCCGGCCCCTCACCCTGCACCGTCGCGCCGAACACCTCAGCCACCGGCAAGTGGACAGCGCCGCCCCGCGCGCCCTGGTCGGGGCGGGGCCGGTGGGGGCCGCTCACTGCGCGGCCTCGGCTTCGCGGTAGAACGCCCACGTGCGCGGGGTTTCCGACACCCCGACTGCCACCCGTACCCCGTCGGGTATCGGTACCAGCTGGCGGACCGTGCCGGCCAGGTGCTGGGCCAGCAGCTCTGCGGTGGGGTTGAAATCCAGGCAGGCGTTGAGGTGCTGATGATCCAGTGCGGCGTCGATCCAATCGCGGACCGGGCTGAGCTCCCCGTAGTCCAGGAGAAAGCCGACCGGGTCCAGCGTTTCACCCCGCAACTGCACCCGCACGGTGTAGTTGTGACCGTGGAGGCGGGCACATTTATGGTCGGCAGGGAGTCCGGACAGGCGATGGCTGGCGCTGAACTCAAATGTCTTGCTGATCTCAAATGCGGGCATCGTCAATCCCTCGCGGTGGTGTAGATGGTGGTGGAGTCGTCGTGACCGATGCTGTCCAGCACGCCTTGCACGGCCAGGTGTACCGCGTGCAGGATGTAGTCACCGCCCCACTGCTGCCATTGCGGGGCCGACCATCCGTCGAACGCGGCGAACAGCCGATCGGTCACGTCCTCATTGGTGGCATCCCGGAAAATCTTTTCGGTGAGCTGTTGCAGGCGTTCCCGGATGGCATCGTTGGTGGCTTTGAAGGAGGGGTAGCCGTGGGGACCGGTGGACTCATAGATCAGGGTCACAGAGCCGGTGTGATAGTGCCCGCGCAGGTTCATCGCGGTGTTGACGTTCCCGAAGAAGACCGGGAACGGTCCGACGGCGACAGTTCGCCTCATGTCATGGCCCCTATTCCCTTGGCTGCACGGCCAGTCCAGGACTCTGATGCGTCGGCCAGATAGATATGCAGACCGGCGGCGTGGCGGCGGTGTGCCTCATGCCAGGCTTCGGCCAGGTAGATCTGCGGCCCGGCCGTACCGGGTGCCCCTGCTGACACCAGCGCGGGCTGGGCCACTGCCGGCCGGGGCGGGTAGCCCCGGCCAGGAGGCAACTCGACCGGGCCCAGGCGTGCGGTGAGCCACTGGCTGGCCCGGTAGATCGCTACCGCGCAGGCCCCGGCCACCCGTTCGGGGTCGTAGTGCCGGCGGCTGACAGCGGCCACAGGCAGCCCGTAGGCCTCCAGCACGTGGTGATGCTTCCGTGCGGATTCCACCGAGCCCAGCCGACACTCCACCCACCGGCCGTCATGGAACAGGTTCACCCGGCCGTAGCGCACGCCGGCACCCCAGGTGGAGGAGTCCACGGAGTAGAACCGGTAGCGTTGCAGCAACGGCCAGACGGTCATGCCGAACCCGTGGAACACCGCGGTGCCCTCTGCCATGCGGAAAACCTGGTCCAACCACGGGCGCAGGACTTTCACGCTGTTACCGAGAAGCTTCCCCAGGGCGATGTAGGTGTAGCCTTCGTTCAGGTAGCGTTCCAGGACGCTGACCGGCTCGCCCGTGTGGAAGACGGGCATGGGGTGGAGCCCGTGGACCTCTTCCAATCTCTTCTGGTTGTCGTAGGTGGCACGCGGCGCCCAGATCACATCCAGGTTCGCGTAGATGGTGAACCAGTGGGACCAGCGTTTGACCCACGCGGCATATCCGTCGACGCTGATGTCCAGTCCCAGCGTGCGTGCGCTGTGCGCGCCGGAGTCGGCGAAGAATCTCAGCCGGGGTACGGGCAGACCACCCAGGAAGATATCCAAATCCAGGGTGCGGGCATACACGTAGGACCACAGCAGATTCATGGTGGGCGGCCCCCCGGGGGTGGTCGAGTCGGGGTGCCTCATGTGAGGTGGCCGGTGGAACGAAGATGGGCGATCAGTTTGTCCGTGTCCGAACGCCCCGGGTAGCTGGACAGCAGGGCATGCCAGGCCTCGAACACGTCGCTGGACACGGTCAGCTCGATGCGCGGCATCAGGTCCTGCGGGGCGCCGGCGCCGGCGCCAGCGTCGGGCGCGCTGCCTGTCCGGCCCGCCGCGGCGGGCTGAAGGTGGGGGCCGGGGGGTGCGGCTGGTGCCGGTGGATCCCAGTTGTCGGGGTCCAGCAGGGTCAGCAGGTTGGTCAACTGCCGGTCATCCCAGCCGATCAGAGCTCGCAGGTCGGGATCGGCGTCGTCGATCTCGGCCAGGATGCTGGCCAGTTGGGTGTGGTCCCAGCCCCCCAGCTCCGGCGCTCGGTTGAGCGCGGCCCCCAGCGCCTCCGCGTCCCCATCGGAACGCGATGCCCAGCCGACGCTGACCGGCAGCAGCCACGCGCTGTCCTCGTCGACGGCGATGCCTTCCGGGGGTGACTGCCCGTCCTGCTCCATCGTGAGCAGGGCTTCCAGCCGGCCGTGGCCGGCCACCAGCCTGCCGGTGCGCCCGTCACGGACAACGCTCTCCACGAAGCCGAAGCGACGGATCAGTCCGCTGATCCGCAGCAGGTCATGATTTTTTGCGTTGCGGATCGCGGGCACTACATCACGAACCCGCACGTACTGCACCTCGCGCGCTGCCATACCCCTATCCTCTACCGCTTTCCCCTAGACAATCACCCCTATGGATGGGGTGGAGGGGTGATCGCCGGTGGCGGGCAGGACCTGGCCCGGCAGGTCGACGTCCTGCTGGCCCGCCTGCCCCCTGAACTCCACAGCCGAGCACGCCACGAAGCTGCCCGGCTGGCCCGCAGCCGGGTGGAGGAGCAGACCCGCCGAAACCGGATGGGCTTCTACCGGGATGAGCCGGTGCGCTGGGCCAGGGACCGCCTGGGCGGAGTCCACCTGTGGTCGAAACAGCAGGAGATCATCAACGCATTGCGGGTCCACCGCAAGGTTGCGGTGCCGTCCTGCCACGACGCCGGCAAGAGCTTCGTGGCCGCGGCCGCGGTCGCGCACTGGCTGGACACCCACCCCCCGGGCAGCGCCTTCGCGATCACGACGGCACCGACGTTCCCGCAGGTTCGGGCGATCCTGTGGCGGGAGATCCGCCGCCTGTCCCGGCTGATGAACCCTCCGCTGGGCCGGGTGAACCAGACCGAATGGCTCATCGATGACGACCTGGTCGCCTTCGGCCGCAAACCGGCCGATCATGACGAAGGGGGCTTCCAGGGCATCCATGCTCAGTACCCGCTGGTCGTGCTGGACGAGGCCGGCGGTATCCCCCAGCAGCTGTGGATCGCCGCGGACTCGATCGCGACGAACGAGAACGCGCGGATCCTGGCCATCGGCAATCCCGACGACCCGACCAGCTACTTCGCGCAGGTCTGCGAGCTGCCGTCCTGGCATGTGATCACCATTCCGGCCGCGGAGACCCCGGCGTTCACCGGGGAGCAGATCCCGGATGACCTGCGGCAGGCCCTGCTGTCTCGCGCGTGGGCCGAGGAGAAACGGCGGGAGTGGGGCGAGGACAACCCGGTCTACATCTCCAAGGTCCTCGCGCAGTTCCCGAAGGACGTCGCCTGGAAGGTGATCAAAGCGTCCGATGTCGCCAAGCGCCGCATCGGCCGAGATGAGCCCTGGCCCGCGTCGAAGCTGCGGCCGGTGTGTCTGGGTGTCGACGTCGGCGAAGGGCGCGACTGGACCGTCGTGCGGGAACGCCGCGGCGTGCAGGCCGGCCGAGAGTGGCAGGCCCGGACCCCCGAGCCGGAGCAGGCAGTGAAGCTGATCGGGCAGGCAGTGCTCATCACCGGCGCGAAGACCGTCAACATCGACGCGGGAGGGCCTGGGTGGGGCATCGCCGCGGCGCTGCGGGGCTGGCTGAAACAGCACAAGGTGCGCGGGGTCGCGGTCAACCCGATCCGGTTCGGCGCCAAGTCCCGTGAGCCGGAGAAGTACCTGAACATGCGGGCGGAGCTGTGGTGGGGCGTCGGCCGTCTGCTCTCCGAGCAGGGGGGGTGGGACCTGTCCGTGATGGAGAACGCTGACGACACGACCGCGCAACTGCTGGACCCCATCTGGCGGGAGGGCGCTGGGGACCGGATCGTCATCGAGTCCAAGGAGGAGCTCCGGAAACGCACCGGGCGCAGCCCCGACAACGCCGACGCGTTGTTGCTGGCGTTCGCGCGCCGCGGGGGGCCGGTCGAGCTGGAGTCCGCCGATGACAGCGGGGCACGCCTGCCGTCCGGTCCGAATGGGGGTCGCCAGCCCGGGAGGGCCACCACCCGACCCCTTACAGCGATGTTGTAGATCTCGACTAGAATCAAAATATGAGTCGCAAGAATGCGCATCATCACGGCGAGGCCGCGTCAGAGTCCGACGCGGACAGTGCGGCCGGTGTGCAGAGGGTTCGCGAGAGATTGCGTGCCATCCGCCAACTCCGCGGGCTGACGCAGCAACAGGTCGCCGACCGGTGCGGGCTGACCCGCACCGCGGTCACCGACCTGGAAAGCGGTCGTCGCCGCGATATCAGCCTGGGCCAGGCACTGATCATCGCCAGTGCGTTGGACGTCGACCTGGGCCGACTCCTGGACCCCGAACCGTTGGACATCGTGCTCGCACGCGTCCAATGACCGCGGAGAACCGCACGCCGGGCCATCCCCGCCGCGGAGGTAGCCAGGGAAAGGTCCCGGCCATCCCGGACTGTCCCTGCGTCGAGTGCGGCATCCCGATGCGCCTGGTGGCGGCAGACGCATGGCTGGTCTGCGCAACAACCTGGTGCGCGGCGGCGGGGATGACCATCCCACTGTGGCAGCACCCGCAGGCCGCCGGTGCCCCGGCCGGCTGGCCCCGGCCGCAGATGGACGGCCTTCCCGTCCCCTGGATCACGCTGGTGATCGCCGGCCAGGTCTGGTGGGGTCATCTGCACGGGGAGCGGCGGCGGCTCTGCCAGCAGGACTGGCTCTGCCAGGTCTGCGGCCTGCTGTTGCCCGATTCCGCCGCCGTCTTCGTCGCCGACGGGCGGATCGTCAGCGATACCGCCGTGCACCGCCGCTGCGCGGCGCTGGCGCTGACGGTCTGCCCGGTACTCAGCCGCCCCCAGCGGCCGATGGCACTTGCGACCGCTGAATCTGACGACCTGCTTGCGGACGGTGTGCCGTACCGGCGAGGGGGTCATCTCGGGTACGCAGCCCGCTGGTCCCTGCGCCCTCGCGACCGCGACAGGCGTTGAAATGCAGCGTGGTCGAACGGCGGTAGGCGGCTAGCCAGCGGGGGAAGTCGGCTAGCTCACGGCCGGTGCGCCAGCCAACGGTGATCACGTCGGCCCGCCACGGCGATGTGCGTGCCGCAGGAGAGCGATCCGCCTACGCGGCGGTGACCGCATCGACCTGCATGTTCGCAGTAAGTACCGATCCGGCCCGCGTCCCTGTGGTACATATCCGGTGAAGATCCGCCGGAAGGGGACACATGGACGTCGGATCGATCAACGCGCGGCTCGGTCAGGCCGCCTCCGCCGGCTCCCGCGCGTTGGACCGGGTCTGCGAGGATCTCGCCGCCGAGCTGATCGACGCGAACCTCGAACCCCCCTTCCAGATCCCGTCGGCGGACTTCACCGACGCCCGGCTGATCTGCGCCGACCGCTACTGGCGCCGCCGGTTCCTGCGCGAGCCGACCGTCGAGGTCGCGGCCCGCTGCGCCCGCTGGCTGTACGACCACGCCGAGCCGCCGGTCCGCCCGGACATCATCGAGAGGTGGTCGCTGGGCTACGCCTTCATCACCCGGGACTCCGTCGAGTCCCGCGACGACCTCACCGGCGCTACCCGTCGGATCCTTGAGACCTACCCGGACTCGGCCGACATCTACTTCTTCGCCACGCTGTTCCACGCCGGCAAGCTTAGGGCGAACTTCTGGTTCGACGAACTCGCCTGGTTCCTCGAATCCTCCCTGCTTGCGGTCGCCGCCGGTGAGCACCGTGAGGATCCGCTGTTCACCGCGCTGCGTGCCTATGCCGCGCTTGGCAGCCGCAGCATCCCCACCAGCACGGCACTTGACCTGCTCGAGCGGGCCTGGAGTGCGCCCCGGTCCCGTGCGGTCGTTGATGTCTGCCTCAACGCGCTGGCGGCCGCGCCGCCCTTCCCCGACCGGGGTGGGCAGCTCCACCGACGCGCCGCCGACGCCGTCGCCGCATTCCCGGACGACCATCTGTTCCGGTTTCGGCTCGCGTGCGGCCAACGCCTGTGCGGCGACTACGCCGACGCACTGGCCTCCATCGACACCGCGCTGCGTCTGCTGCCCGCGATCGGCACCCGGATCAGCCACAACCTCCTCCAGGAGCAGTACCTGCGAGAACGCGCCGGCATCCAGCAGAGGCAGGAACTCGCCGCCTCGATCGCCCCTCAGCAGACCCGCGCATCGGAGCAGGACAGCCCCCAACAAGACCGCGCCCACACCCTTGCGGTCCGCTCCCTGGAACTGCTGGTGGTGTTCGCGGTGGCCATCGTCTTCGTCGTCAGCGCGCTCCGGGTCACCCTCACCGGCACCCTCAGCTTCCGCGACCGCGCGCTCCTGCTCACCATCCTCGACGCGGGACTGCTGCTCTTCGCGTTCCTCATCCTCGCCGGCATCTGGACTCTCGCCGGGCGGCGGAAGAGGCCCCCAACCCCTCACCTCGGGCGGTGAACTACTCAGGCAAGGTGTGTCGGTACGCGGCGGTGGCGCTCGGAGCAACGCGCGTCACTGCGCGGGCCGTCGACCAGGTGCCACCACCCCGAGTCGGGCCCGGCACGCACAGTCCGCTTACGGCTGCAACCCCGCTGATCGGTATAGTTTTTCTATGAACAGAGATAATCCCGGATTCGCGGCAATTGTGGCAGCAATCAGAATGGCATATGAGAACGGGGAATTCTCATGGAAGGATCTACTGTCGTTCGCGGTCGCAGCCCAGACGAATTATGATCTGAGCAAGAATCCGCACTACGAGAAGCTGGTGAAGTCCCATTTCCTAGAACCTGGCGTCGGTGTCTTCACTCCCTTGATGGCCGAGGCCATGGTCACCGCCATGCTCGCGGTCCAACAAGAGCGTGAGGGTGCCACCGATAGCTGACGTCGGTAGTCGCGTCTCCGGTATCGGGCGGGAGGTTCCTACCTGCCCTTGCGGGGCTTTCTCTTCTTGGGTTGCGTCCGCTGCCCGCCCGGTCGTACCTTCGCCGCTTTCGCCTCATTCCTGCTTTTCAGGTCTGCGGCTGCGGACTCCAGGATGGCCACGATCCGCCGGCGCAGGTCGTCGCGCTGGGCCGCGCTGGTGGCGGACGCCGGGGTCTCCAGCAGATGACGCTTGACAGCCGCGACCATGTCGATTTCCCACAGTCCCCATCTGCTCGGGCTGTGTGGCAGTCCGGCGTCGCCGCCGAGGAGCTCATCGAGGAACGCCACGGCCTCGTCGTCGCCGACGTCCGTGCGCTCCTGCGGCGGCGAGCCAATGGATTCCGACTCGGCGCGGCGGATCTGACGGACAAGCGTCAGCTTCGCCTGTTCCTGCGACGGGAAAAGAGCTTTCTGGGATGCGAGTGCCGCTGCGACCGCCGCCACGGCGACGACAGCAGCAACATCAGGCTCGACCACCCTGTCCCATGCGCTGAGATGCGCCAGTGCCTGCTCCCGGTAGCTGTCCGGGGCATACTGCTCCACCAGAGCCCGAGGCCGATCAAGGGCGGTGTCGACCGTGGACAGGCCCTTCTCCTCCGCCAGGCGAAGGAAGGTGGAGGCATGGCCAGCCGCGGTCCTGTACGCCATCTTGAACGGCGCCCTGTGGTACGGCCAGCCGCCGTGGTCGCGGTCCCAGGTGGAGAGCTGGTTCAGGACCTCGGCCAGCGTGTCCCTGTCGCCGTCCAGAACGGCGAGCACGATTCGACCGCCGAGCGCGTCCATCTGGCCTGTACGACGGAGCATCTCGGCGGGCAGCTCGAACTCTCGCACGGTTCTCCTGTGATCGCTGGCAGTGCTACCGATAGTCCCACAGGTCGCTGGCGTCGATGAGGTCGGTGTCCAGCTCGACCATCACCCCGTGATGGTCGCTCGCCCCCTCGGGGGTATCGAGCACGGTGTAGCCGATGACGGCCGGCGCGAGGGGTGTCGTGACCCAGATCTGGTCTATACGATCGGTTGCTCCAGTGGGGCGTAGCAGCGTCTCGTCACCGGAGCGGTCGAACATCTCCAGCGCGGCATCCTGATAGCCGCACCGCTCCAACATGCCTGCCACCCGGGTGTCAGGCTGCAGGGTGCCATCCGGCCCAACCAGCGTGCGGGCGGCCCGGTTGTACGGGCGCATCCGACCGTAGGCCGGTGCCGGCCCGCGCGTCGGAGGATAGTTGATGTCGCCGCCCACAAGGGCGAGAGGCCCATACTTGTAGCCGCGGGTCGCGACCACTTTTGCTTCCTGGAGGGCTTTGTCCGGGCTGTGCGGATCGAAATGGGCGGCGACAACGGACAGCGGTTTCCGAAGGCCGATGTCAAACGCGGCCACCCCGAACCCGTGCACCGTGGTCTGCGACCAATCGTCGTTGTACCGTACCCATCGACCGATCGTCGCCCCGCGGTACATGACTGCGGGGCGAATGCCGGTGCTCGACGGCGGGAGCGGGCATGCGTCCATGTCCAGGTCACGCATAGCCCTCGCTAATTGTTTATGACCGTAACGATGCCAGTCGGACGCCTCACACAGCAGCAGCAGATCAGGCCGGTGCGGGGCGATCCGCGCGAGCAGATCCGGCCACCTGTCCTCCGGGTCACCGTCCCCGGTTGCCAGCGCCCCGTTCGCAAGATTCTGCGCAATGATCTTCAAGATCATCCGACGTCCCTTCGGCTGGCAGCCCGACGTCGGGGCGTCACGCCCCTGCCCCTGCCTCTGCAGCGGCGTCGATCAGATCGACGTGAGGGTGTAGGGCGCCCGCCCGACGAGAGGCCCACTCCGGTGACTGCAACGACACGACGACCAGCGTCGGCAGGTCCGCGGTCCCCACGATGACCTCCTCCAGATCGCCCGGCCGGGCCGACAGACCACGGGCGGCGTCCACGGAGTCGAGCACGACCACGACCTTGAGCTCGGTCCGACGCTGGAGGTCCCAGCCGAGCAGGCCCGGGAGCAACGGCCGGATCTGCTCCGGGCGACCAGTGACGACATGGTCCAACGCCGGGCACTGCTCGCGCAGCGTCGCGACCTCCGGCGCGCGGAGAAGGTCCAGCCAGGACGGCTCCCCGTCGCCGCTCACGCTCCGGGCACGGTCGTCGAGAGCCTGCGCGACTCGCAGGCGCGCGATTGTCGGCCCGCACACCGCACGCCGGATGACGTGGTGCGCCAGCGTTACCTCCGGATGCCAGCGTGCCCAGTAGATCAGCAGGCCCAGGTCGAACGCGGGGAAGTCGCCCGGTATCACCGGGCCGACCTCCACCGCTGTCCGCAGCGCCACCAGAAACCGCTCGGGATCGTCGCCCAGCGACGCGACGTCGACCCGCGCGACACGTGTGCGCGCCGGCCGGTGGGCGTCGTCCCCCGCGGCAGGTGTGCGCCCTGACCCCCGGGCGTGGAACTCCCGGACCACCCGCTCGCTCACCTGCAGCCGCCGGGCAGGGTCCGCACCATGGATACAGATCATCCGCCGCGGACGTGCGTCGTCCCACGGCTCCAGACCGGCAAGCGCCCGTGTCACCACGTCCCCCACCCTCGATTCTCCCGCGATAGCTCCAGATAGTGACAGAGTGACCGCGGCTATGCGTGGCTTCGCTGCGCGACGATGAGCGCCACGCCGATAAGGGAGGCCGAGCTGCCATGACGCGCTGGCGCGACGACCACCGTCCCGAGCGACTCGGCGCCGGGTATGGGTGTGGAGCACGCCAGCGTCGCCGGACAGCCCGCCATGACAGTCACAGCATAGCCGGAAAACTGATCCGATCGGCAGACTATTCGCACCAGAAAGGAGCCGGCCCTCGCCGGCAACAGCGCCGCCGCGCAATAGGGATACCGGGGCCGGCCCGGTGCGAACATTCTATGGACCTCCACGACGAATCCGAGGAACTCGATCTCTCATTCGAGGATTACATCCCGGTATTGCGCGGCCGGATGATAGCCAAGCTGCGCGAGCAGTGGACTCTGATCCTCGCACGTCAGCTCGCCCAGAAACTGCAGGCTGAGCAGACGCGCCGCCGGCAGGAATAGGCAGAGACGCTGCTGCGTCGCCCGCCGAGCCGCACCGAGAAGATGCAGGTGCTGAAGAAGGCCGACTGACCGAGGGTCCATCTTCTTCCAACGCCCCGTTCTCGGCGAGGTCGGGGCAGGCGCTTACAGGCTTCCCTTGGTGCTGGGCACGCCCACGATCCGTGGGTCGAGGGTGCAGGCGGCGCGTAGAGCCCGCGCAACCCCTTTGAACTGGGCCTCGACGACATGGTGCGCGTTCCTCCCGCGGGTCACCTCGATGTGCAGGCAGATACGGCTGGCCGCCACGAAGGATTCGAAGATGTGCCGGGTCAGCGTCGTGTCGAACGTACCGATCATGGGGGCGAGTCCTGCCGGCTCGTCGTGGACGAGGTACGGCCGGCCGGACAGGTCCACCACGACGTGCGCGCGGGCCTCGTCCAGGGGAACCGTCACATCGGCGAACCGGGTGATGCCGGCCTTGTCTCCGAGAGCCTGCCGGAATGCCTCGCCCAGCGCGATGGCCGTGTCCTCGACGGTGTGGTGCGCATCGATGTGGAGGTCGCCCACGGTCTTGACCGACAGGTCGAAAAGGCCGTGCTTGCCGAGCTGGGCAAGCATGTGGTCGTAGAACCCGACACCGGTGGAGACATCCACCACGCCCGTACCGTCGAGGTTTACCTCGACCTGCACATCTGTTTCTTTGGTAAACCGCTTCACTGTACCGATCCTGGTCACCTTCATGTCCTTTCCGTTTCTATTCGGCAACGTGTTTTTCTGTCACACCCGCGGGGACGGCCAGGTGCACCACGGTGTGGTGGATGCCGAGTGCGGCGTTCGCCCAGACCAGCGCGGCCACCGTCGCGGCGAGCAGGAGCAGCCCGCCGGTGGTCTCCGCCCGCAGAAAAGCGGCGAACCCGCTGACTCGGCGCATCACAGTGTCGGCGGCGGCCACGCGCCGGCTGTCCATCCGCTGTCGGTCAGCCGCAGGCCGGTGGGAACCCGCCCGCCTGTGGAGAGCGCCGCGAGGCGCAGCAGGAGGTCGACCCGGTCCACCCGACCGCTCGAGGAGTCCAGGAGCGCGGCGATCGTTTCCGCGGTTGCGGCGCCTGTTGGGAGCTGTGCTGTGGCTACCGCCGCCCACAGCTCGCTCGGGCTGACCTCGTCGAGCGGGCGGATGTTTGCGGCCGGCGCCGCGACGAGCTGCGGCTGGCAGGCATAGGCCCGGACCGCCGTGGGGTAGCGGGCGAGCAGGCCCAGTACGGCGAGCAGGTCCAGCCAGCGGCCCGCCTCTCTGTCCGGGACTCCCAGGGCAGCCGCGACGTGCCCGGCGGAGAACAGGCCCGCGCGGGCCGTGCGGGCCGCCGCGACCAGCAGAGACGCCCGCAGAGCATGGACAGATGCCTGCCCGATGTCCTGGACCGTCACCGGGCCCGCCGGCGCCACGGCGGCCGGGCCCCGGCGGGGACCCGGTAGCCGGCGGCCTGCTGTGCGAACGTCGCGGCTGGCACACGTTGTGGGTGCGGCAGGCGGGCACCACCCCGCGTGCCGCACCCCGGCTCCGTCCCTAGGCAGCGGAAGGGGCCAGCTTGGTGGCGGCAGGGGTGCGGTCTCACTGCCCCGGGCCTTCCCGCACGGCGTTGATCGCCTCCCGGCCGACGTCGGTGAGCCGCAGCCCCGGGCCGACCCGGGTGAAATGACCGGCGCGGGTGCGCCGATCCACCCACCCTTCCAACCGCTCCCCGGCGACACCGAGGCGGCGGGCGGCGGTGAGGAGGTCCACGTCGACGTCCAGGGGGTCGGCGCCGAGCACCGTCCACACCTCGTGGTCGGTGAGCGCCCGTGCGAGCAGGTCGCGGGACCGGTAGGTTCCGCGGGCGGTCGCCTGCCACTGGCGGTGCGCGGCACCCCGGTCCGGGCCCAGCAGGAGCAGTCCCCGAACGGCCAGCACCGCGAGGCGCAACGTCACATCGACCCGGTCCACGCGCCGGGAGGTGTCCAGCAGTTCGGCGATGGCCTCGCCCGAGGCCAGGCCGGTCTCGGCCTGGGCGATGATGATCGCCGCCCACAGCTCCCGCGGCAGGATCTCCTCCTGCGGGCGTGCCGCGGGATCGGCGGCCGGCGCCGCGGCGAGCAGCGGGCCGCAGGCATACACCCAGGCATCACTGGGCGCGCGGTACCGCTCGGCCACGCCGAGCAGGGTGAGGTTGTTGAGCAGGGTCGCCGCCTCGTCGACCGGCACCTGCAGACGGTCCGCCAGCAAGGTGGCAGGAAACGTCCCCGTGCGGCTCGCGCACTGGTGTGCCCAGGCCAGGGCCGCGCGCAGCCGACCCGCCTGCACACCGTCCAGGCCCTGGACCGTCGCGGCCCTCGGGCGGATCGCGGGAATCATGAAGCCTCCGCGGACAGCAGTCCCGGGCTCGGCGTGGCTTGTCCCGTCGCCGCCCTGACGTAGGTGATCGTCCCGGAGGTCTCGGCCGGGGACCGCAGGGCTGTCGCGAGGTGCTGCAGGGGGACTGCCCAGTCCCAGCGGGCCGGCGGCCCCGGATCCTGCACCAGCGCGTAGTCGCCGATCGTCGCGGTCACGAGGACCATGTGGCCCTCGAACCCGCCCCGGTCCCGGCGGGCGAGGACCGCGGCGTCCAGGCACAGCAGCGGCAGCCAGCCGGCGTGCAGGCGGCTCGGCAACAGCCGCGGATCAGGGATGCCGGGGGCGAAGGACACCTGTCTGCTGGCCAGACAGCGGGTGATCGCCGCGCGCTCCCGATCGAAGTCGCTGATCGTCATCAGGTAGGTCAGGGATTCTTCGTCCAGGCCCGAGCGTCGCAGCTCCGCCTGCGGGTCCCGGGTCAATGCGACAGCGTCGAGTGGGTCCTCGTGCCGGACCTCAAAGCCGTTCTCGGCGAGCCAGGCGAGCATCGCGTAGGGCCACGTTTCCACCCCCGGCCGGAAGCCGGTGATCTGTTCGGCCTCGGCGAGGGTCAGCCGCTGCGGATGGCCTAGCCTCTCCACCGCCATGACCAGACATGCCTGCGCGCAGTGCAACCCGTCCGGTGACGCCACACGACTCGCCTGCGGCGTCACGGGTCGGTGTACCGGCCGATCGACGGAGTGCTCGTCGTCGCCGAACAGCAGCCGTCGCACGTCCTCGTCGGTCACACAGCCTCCTCGATACCACGATCGAGCCGGGGGCGGCGTGGCTCGTCTCCCCGCTGGGATGCGGCTGGCGGCTGCGGGCAGCCAGGGCAGGCATCCGGCAGGTCTGCCCCGGGACCGGCCAGCGGGGCGGCCGTCCCGGCCGCCGCCACCAACGCGGGCAGGTTGACGATGCTGATGGCGCGGCGGCCCAGCGTGAGGACACCCGTGTCCTGCAGACCGCTCAGCGCACGCTGCACCGAGGGAAGGGACGCACCCGCGAGCTCCGCCAGCTCGGCCTGGCTCAACGGGATCACCACCGATCCCGCCGCGTCGCGCCGGTCCGCGAAGCCGCGGGTCAGGTCGAGCACCGTACGCGCCACGCGCACGGGGACCGGCGCAAGACCCGTGATCCACTGCCGGGTCGCCTGTCGGAGGAGGCGGCACTGCGCGCGGCAGTACGCCTCCGCGGCGGACGGGTGCGCGGCGAGGACCTCCGCGAATCGGTCGGCCGGGATCCGCCGGACCAGCGTGAGCGCCCCCGCTGTCACCCGCAGCCCGCCCACCGCCGCCACCGACTCGGCGCCCACCACCTCACCGCCGTGATGCACGGCAAGCATGACCGTCGTCCCGTTCTGCGCCGCGGCGGTGACCGTCACCCAGCCGGAGAGCAACACGACCACGAGCCGGCCCACGTCGGGTTCCGCCAGAACGGGCTCACCCGCGGCGACCACGTCTCCATGCCCCATGCTCAGGACGGCGGCCCGGGCCTGCGGGCTCAGGGTGCCCAGGAACCGGCCCGCCCACCGCTGTGTCTCCCGGCCTGGCCCGCCGAGGGTACGGGGGCCGGCGTGCAGGTGCCGCACCTGCGCCCTATCGCCCCTCATGGCAGATGCGGGTGTGTCAGCGCCAGCAGGATCAGGGCCAGCATCGCGGCCACCGCCACGACGCATTCCGCCACCGGCGGTCCCGCGTCCCCGGGAGCCCGCCCCGGATCCCGCTTCTGCATCATCAGCGCACCGATCCCGGCTGGTCGAAGACCTGCCGTGTCCCTCGGCTGCCGCCACCGCGGGCAGACCCGGCAGCTCGGTGTTGGTGGGACGCCGGATTCTCCGTGCAGCCGGTCGTCGTTCGGCCAGGGCAGCGTGAACACGAACGAGGTCATGTCCAGACGCAGCGTCAGCCGGTCTCCCTCGACGGCGACGAGGACCGCGGACGCCTGTTGGCTCTCCCCGTCGTCGCACAAGATCACGTCTCCCACGGCGGGCACGCCGCCCGAGAGCCGGTCGGCTCCGACGTTGATGAGGTCGCCTGGCTCGATGGTGTTGAAGTCGACGGAAGCAGTGGGGGTCATCGGTTCTCCCTTCTGATCGCCGGTGGGCAGCCGGGGTGGGTGGGGTGCGCGGGAAGGGCCCGGTCGGGAACACGTCGGGGGGGCAGCGCAGCTCTGCGACCTGGCACCGCCGCCCACCACTCCCGCGGCACGCTCGTGTCGCGCGGCCATCCGCCGCCGGGCGGACGCGACGGAGGGGGGTCGGCAGCAGCCGGACCGCGGGGAGGACAGAGCGGTCCAGATCCCCTGCCCCGCAGGTCCGGACGGGCATCCGCTCGAACCTCTGCACCCGGAGTCGACTCACCCGGCATCCTGGACCTCCGTCGGCGATCCGAGCAGACCCGGCGTGGCCCGTCCCGTCATCGGGGTGCGGGGCGCGGTGGCCGGTGCCGGGTGGTGCCGTGGCCGGATGTAGGTGATCGAGGCGGGCGGTCGGCCGACGCGCAGGGAGTCCTCGACGAACTGCCGCGGGGCGTGCCAGTCCCACTGGGCCGGCGGTCCGGGGACCTGGAGGACGGCGTCGTCCCCGTCGATCGCGGTGAGTAGCACGGTGGACCGCGGATGCTGCAGGTGGATCATGCCGATCCACCCGTCCTTGATCCGCCGGGCGGCATCCTGGAGATCGGGGGTGCGGTCCTGGAACACCACGCCCGCGGCGAGGCCGCGGCGCAGTGTCGCGGCCTCGCGGGCCAGGTCCCGGCTGGCGCGGACCTGTGGGGCCTGGGTGAACGCGTCGATGTCGAGGGCTTCGACGTGCTCGACGTCATGGTCGGTGCCCGCGAGCCAGGCGAGCATCGCCGACGGCCGGGGTTGCACCCTCGGCTGAGGTTCGATGATCGTGTCGGCTTCGTCCAACGTCAGCCGGGTGCGGTGACCGAGGAGGTCCCAGGCCATGAGCAGGCATGCGTGCAGGTCACGGCCTCCGGTCAGGGCGTTGGGAATGTGGCGGGGAACAGCGGACCCTGGCCGCCGGGCCTCTGTGGCGGGGTGGCTGGCTGCCGGGCTGGTGGGGGTTTCGCCGAGATGTTCGCGGGCGAGCGCGGGGAACGCGGCGTACGCGCTGGGGCCGGGGTGGTGCAGGGCGTGGCGGGCCAGCGCGTCGCCGAGGTCCGGGCCGGGCTGCGGGTCGCCGCGCAGCGTCGCGGTGAGGATCCCGGCGGCGAACAGGGCCCCGGCGGTCGGGGTCAGGATCTGCCCGGCCGGCAGCGGATCATGCCGGTAGACGGTGGTCTCCAGATCCTCGCCGAGGTCACGGGTGAGCAGCGCCCCGCCGGGCTCGCGCAGCACGACGGTGGCTGGTTCGGCCAGCCGCGCCAGGATGCTGTGGGCCGCATCGACATGCCCCTGCCCCGGCGGGTCCGCGGCGCGCCTCTGGGCGAGGGCGGTGCACTGGGCGGGGGTCAGGTGCAGCAGGGAGCCGAGCGCGAGCAGCGCGCTCACGGTCGGGTCGGGGCTGGCCGCCCAGAATCCCGGATCGATACTGATCGTGATGCTGGGCTGGCGGGCGTGCACGGCTCCCAGCAGGTCCAGCAGTGCCGCAGCGGCCTGCGTGCCCGGCACGCTGGTCAGGTGGATGATCCGGGCGCCGGCCAGGTAGTCCACCAGCGCCGCGCGCTGGGCGGCCAGATGGTCGGGCAGGGCGGTGGTGGCCCCGGGCTGGGTGAGCAGGGTCTGCTGCCCGTCCGGTCCGGGCAGCGTCAGGCACTTCTGCGCCGGCGCGTCGGCGGCGAACAGAAACCGGGTGTCGATCTGCAGGTCGTCCAGGGTGGTCCGGATCGGGGTCACACCCGCCGGGACCTGCCCGGCCATCCCGACCACGCCCAGGGGCAGCGTCGGGTCGAGGTGGCGCAGCGCGGCGAGGGCGGTGAACGCGGGCCCGCCGAGGGTGATCGTGTCGACGGTCCCGGCCTCGGCCGGGTCCAGGCGCATCCTGGCGGGCAGCAGCGTCTCCCCGCCGATCGTGACGTCGATGCCCGCGGCGGCCAGCGGGCCCCGCAGCCGGCCCCACCCCGCCGGGTCGGCCAGCCGGTAGTCGACGGGGAACGCGCCGATCCCGACCACGGCCGGCACCGCCGGTTCCCCGGCCCCCAGGTCCGCGCGTGCCGGCGGGCCGGTCATGACGCCCCCCGGGACGCGATCGGCCCCTCGCTCTCCGGCCGGCGGCCGGCGTCGTGCGCGGGCAGCGCGGGCATGCCGGGACGCCGACCGGGACGCTGCAGCTCCGCGGCTGCGTCGGCATACCAGGCGTGAAGCAGGTCCACCCGGCGGGTGTGGGCGCGGAACACGGCTTCCTGCTCGCGGGTGAGGACGCCGGCCGGCACCTGCGGTGGGCGTGCGGAGAGCCGCAGCAGCGCCGCACGGCTCTGCGCGAGGAACCGGCCGCGGCGCCGTCCCGGCCGCGGGCGGGGGGTCACCGGTTCTCCCCGCAGACCACGCAGCCCTGCGCCGCCGGCCCGCAGCGCAGGCCGTCCACAGGCACCGGCTCCCCGGCCAGCTGCTGCAACGCGGCCAGGTCGACGATCCGGATACAGCGGGAGCTGGAGACGATGTCGAGTGCCCCCGCCTGCCGCAGGCCGCCCACCGCGGCCTGGACCGGGGACACCGACCGGCCCAGCATCGCGGCGAGGTCGCGTTGGACCAGCGGGATCCCGCCGGTGTGCGTCGGGTCCTGGCCGAATGCCCGATGCTGCTCGAGGAGCAGCCTGGCCACCCGGCGCGGGACCGGGAGGTGCGGGGCCGCCCACCATGCCCGGCGGGCGGCGCGCCGCTGCGCGCACAGACTCTGCCGCCACGCCGCCCCGGCCCCCGGATGGGTGGCCAGGAACGCGGCGACGTCGCCGGGCGGGATCCGCCGTAGCCGTGTCGTGCTGCCGGCGGTCACCGTCGCGGTCCGCGGGCTGCCCGGCCGTTCCGCCAGGATGTCGCCGGGATGGTAGATGTCGTGCAGCACCACCCGCCCCGACGGCGTGATGCTGGTGCTCCGCGCCCAGCCGGCCACCAGCAGCACCACCTCGTCGGCCGGCATGTCCTGCTGGACGATCACCGTGCGGGCGTCGAGGACCTGTTCCACACCGAGGGTGAGCGCCGCCGCCCTACCCGCGGCATCGAGCAGGCCCAGCCACCGTCCCGACCACACCGCCGTTCCCGCGGTCATCTCCCCCACCTGCACTTCAAGACCTCTCCCGTCCGTACCGGCCGTGGCCCGCACGGACGATCTACACGTGTGCCACGACGATGATCAGAACGCAGGACAGGAAGAAACCCGCGAGGCACACGTCCGCCGACCGCGTCGCCTCCTCGATGTCCCGCCGGGTCTGCTCGGGCAGGCCGTCGAGATCCGCCCCCCGGACCCGCCGCGACCGGCAGATGCCCATCAGCCGCGGATCGGCGTGGCACCGGACGCGGACGCGATGAGCCGCTCCACCACCTCGCGGGAGGTGCGGTGCGCGCCGAGCGGCTGGGGTTTGCGGTCGCCGTGGTAGTCGCTGCCCCCGGTCGCCTCGACACCGAGATCGGCGGCGAGCCCGCGCAGCCGGCGCTGCTGCTCGGCGTCGTGTTCGGGATGGAAGACCTCGATCCCGAACAGACCGGCCGCGGCCAACATGGCCAGATGCTGGTCGGTGAGCAGCCCGCCGCGGTCCTTGCGCAGCGGGTGGGCGAGCACCGTGACCCCGCCCGCCGCCTCGACCAGCCTGATGGCGTCGATGGCGTCCGGCTGCCATTTCGGCACGTGGTAGCGGCCACCGGATGCGAGCCACTCCGGCGTCCACGCCGCCCCGACGTCGGCCAGGGCACCGACGTTGACCAGGGCCTGGGCAATGGCCGGTTTCCCGATCGACCCAGTCCCGGCCAGCGCCTGCACCGCCTCCCAGGTCACCCGGTGGCCGTCCGCTGCCAGCAGCGCCACGATTTCCCGGGCCCGCCGTTCCCGGTCGGCGCGGACACGGCCCATCACCTCGCCCAGCGCCGGGTTCTCACGGTTGAACAGGTAGGCCAGCACGTGCACCGTGCGCGGCCGGTCGTTCACCGTCACCGAGCACGACAGCTCCGCGCCCGGCAGCAGCGTCAGCCCGCGGGGCAGCGCGCCGGCGGCCTCGTCGATACCGCTGGTGGTGTCGTGATCGGTCAACCCGAGGTATTTCAGTCCCGCCTCGGCGGCCAGGCCGACGAGTTCCTTCGGGCGGACGGTGCCGTCCGACTCGCTGGAATGGGAATGCAGGTCAGCATCGTCGTGGTCGCTCACAGGACCCTCGACAGCATGAGAACAATCGCGACGAGCGCAGCGGCACCGAGCACCCGCAAGCACTTGCGGGTGAATCGCTTGTACTCCGCCAGGAGCTGAGCGTTCACGTCGCTTTCATCGTCGGGCGGCATCGCATCTCCAGAGGTCGGCGTCATCGCGGGTCGCCGGGAGTGTGAAAGGGAGTCCACATCGGGGCGACCCTGCTCGGCCAGTGGCACAGCGGGTCCCTCTCGCGGGCAAGGTGGTTGCCGATCGCCTGCGCGATCTGCCAGGCGGCGAGCGGAATCCCCACGGCGACGGCCTGGTCGAGCGCCCGCCGGTAGGCCTCGTACCACTCGGGCCCGCTGCCCGGTGGAACGGCACGGTCCGGACGCGGATCGACGCGGACCGCGTCGATCTGCACGACCGGAGTCGCGAGCGTGACGGGCAGGGCCGTAACCGGGCTACGCACACCGTCGACGGCGCCCACCGGGGCCTCACGGTATTGGAATCCCAGGCCGACCATGACGGGCAGCAGTCCGACGGCGCGCGCCGCCCAGATCACCTCGCCTTCCAGTACCCGCTGCGAGACCGGCCCGTCTTCGGCCAGCGCGGGCGTGAACACCCGGCCATGCGCCGGCTGAATGAGGCTGACCCACCCGCCGCGGCGCACCACCCGGGCGATCTCGGCCAGTGCCGGAGCAAGTGGGCCCCGCAGCGCGTCGTTGCCGACGACGAGCCCCACCGCGCCGTCGTCCAGCGCCAGCCCGTTCCAGACCTGGGCGTCGTCGCCTGCGAGCACCACGACCTCGGTGCCGGCACCGGCGTGCTCGGCCACCTCACGGGACAGCTGCGGGTCCCCGCCCACATCCAGCACCCGTGCACCGGACCCCAGGTCGGCTCGTGCGTACACCAGGTCCCTCAGCCCTGCCCCGCCGACCAGCAGCGGCAGTGGATCCTCCTCTGCGAACGTCCACCGAGCCCGGCGGTCCGCCTCGCCGCTCATCGCCCGCGGCCCAGCTCACCGCCGCGCCCGACGGCGGGGGTGGTCGCCGGCCGGGTGGGCCTCATGCCGACCCCTGCCGTTCCCGCCGGGACTCTCTGCGCGTCCCAGCGACCAGGTCGTCCCAGCGCCGCCGATGTCTACCCAGAGCGTCCATGATCGCCCGCTCTGCTTCCGGGCGAGGGCTGCGGATCGGCTCGGCCAGCAAGGGGAGACGGCGCGCGGGCCCGGCGACGGGCGCCAGCGGATCTCCCGCCACCCGTCGCGCGGCCAGGACGACCATCGGCGTGGACATCGTGACTGGCCCGGTCGCGGTCGCGTCCTGCCACACCTCGGCGTACCGGTCGGCCAGCGTCACCCCGGCCGCGGCGGTGATCCGATCCAGCGGGCCGGGTATCCCGGCCGCAGGCCCCTCACGCAGGTAGTCATCCAGATCCCCGGCCCCCACCTTCCGGTGGGCGAATCCCAGATGCAGACGGGTTGGACGCAGACCCTGCTCGCGGGCCTCCCAGATCAGCTCCTCGACCACCGCGCCCCGCTGGTGCGGAAACGCAGCGAGCAGCGCCGCGTCGAGGGCCCGGCGTTCCCCGCCTGTCCACCCGCCCAGATGCAGGCCCGCGAACGTACAGGTGTGATCCGACTGGGCCAAACCGAACCAGCCCCCGATCCGCAGCACCCGGGCGATCTGGCCCATCCGGGGCCGCACCGGCACCGTGGTGAACCCCTCAACGGCGAGAACACCGTCAATGCAGTCCTCCGGCACCGACTCCAGCGTCTCCACCGGCTGGCCCGCGCTGGCCCACGGGCCCGGCAGGTCCTGGTTGGACAGGGTCAGGACCGAGCCCGCACCGGCCCCCTCCAGCAGCAACTCCCGCACCGTCTCGGAATCCACTGCCCCATCCACCTCGATAGCGGGCGGGGGATCATCCGGGGTGAACGCGCTCATGGTTTGCGTCCGAGCCCGGCGTAGATACTCACCTGCGCATCCGTGAGATCCGCGGCCGTCGGGTCGTCGGGACGCCACCGGTGCGCCACCTGCACACCCGGGTCGACCAGCTCCAAGCCGGCGAAGAAACTGGTTATCTGCGCGTGGCTGCGCTCGACCGCGGTGATCCCCTGCTCCCGGTATTTCTCCGCCATCTGCCCCGCCGCCGGATCGAGATCGGCGGTCGCGTGGGTCAGCGCCAGATAGCTCCCGGAGGGCAACGCCTCCAGCAGCCGGCGGACGATCCCATACGGGTCGGCGTCGTCGGGCACGAAATGGAGGATCGCGATGACGGACAGCGCAACCGGCTCGGTCAGGTCAAGGGTGCTCTGTAGCTCGGGCGCGGTCATGATCCGCTCGGGGTCGCGCAGATCGGCGTCGAGGTAGGCCGTCCGGCCCTGCGGGGTGCTGGTCAGCAGCGCACGGGCGTGGGTCAGCACGATCGGATCATTGTCCGCATACACCACCCGCGTGTCCGCAGCGATGCCCTGGGCGACCTCATGCAGATTCGGACTCGTCGGGATACCCGTGCCGATGTCGAGGAACTGCCGGACCCCGACCTCACCGGCGAGGTAGCGGGTCGCGCGGGCCATGAACTCGCGGTTCTCCCGGGCCATCACCCGCGCGCTGGGGAACACGGCGAGCGCGTCCTCCGCGGCCTCCCGGTCGGCCGGGAAGTTGTCCTTCCCACCCAGGTAGTAGTCGTACATCCGCGCTGAATGCGGCTGGTCGGTCCTCAGGTCCACCGAGGACAGCGAAGAATCAGTCATTGTCTGCCACCATTCCCGAGGCTGAGACTCGATCCCTTCGTGATTTGTGGTGGTCACTGGACTCCTGCTGGCATGAGAGGGTCGCTTTCAGTGCCGCGGGCCGCCGCCGTGACCGCCTCCCACGCCGAAGCCGGTAGGCGGTACTCGCGGGGGTACTGATCGCCGTGGATGAGGTGGAGCTGACCGCCGCGCAGGGCCGCGAAGCCGACCGCGTTCCGGCCGGCCCAACGCACCCACCTGTCATCCAGCGCGTCGAGCGTGCCCGCGCGGACCGCGTCAGCCAGACCCGCCCAGGCCGCGCACGGCATCCGCAGCTCACGCTCCACCCCGACGGAGGCATAGCGGATCGCGATCTGGTCGCCGGTCCGGGTGAGCGCACAGCCCGCGACCACCGGCGGACTGTCCATGGCTGCTCCTTCCAGGAAGATGGAGCCTCCCCACCCACGGGATCCCCGCGGATCCTGGCGCGGCGCGGGCAGGGAGACGACGGGGATCAGGCCGCGACCGGCTCCGGCGCGGGCTCAGCGGAGCGGGTTCCCCCGATGCCGCCGAGCAGCAGGGCCCTGACCTTGTCCAGTTGGCCGGTGCGGAGCCGGGCCGCCTCGACGATCTGCTCGTCGGTCAGATGCGCCCGGCCCGCCGTCAGCGACTCGACGTACAGGTATCCGACGTCCCGGACGAGGTCGGCGTAGGCGTCGACCTGGGCCAGCGCGGCGGTGACCTCCTCCGGCAACAGCCGGTGCGGCCGGTTGAGCACCTGGTGGAGAGCGACGGCGACCCCGCCCCGCTGCTCCACCAGCTTCTCGACCTGCTCGGTGTAGGCCGTGCACGCACCGGCAATCTTCGGGAGCTGCGCCATCTCTAGCGGCAGATGGTGAAGCTCCTCGATGAACAACCCCGCCGTCGGGACGACCGAGGTGGCGACAGCGCCAGGAAGAGAAAGCATGTGGATCTCCAGAGGGAATGTGAAGGTGTAGCTGCCCTATCCGCATTTCAATCGCAGCCGTCCACAGGACGTGAAGGGGAAAACACGCCGTCTGGGCAGGCCACGGGCCACGGATAGGGCAGGTCAAAGGACGCCGACACGGAAATGGCGGCCAGAATGCACCGGTAGGACAAATCCTGGTAGACCGAGGCGCCGGCAGCCCGGCGACCTACCAGCCGTACATGGTCCGCAACTCAGTCCAGGCCCTGCCCGGGCTACGGACCGGAAGAGAGGGGGTCGGCAGATCTGTAACCGGCCCCCTCCCCGGACGGGTGGCCGCCGCCGAGCCTCCGCGCAGCTCGACACCAGCACTCCCCGTGGGCGGATCCGCGAGGACAGCTCGATCCGAGCGGCGGCCGCCCCCGGCGGCGGTCGGCATCCCAACAGGAGGACCAGTCGGTACCACAGGCCCTCCTCCTGAACGCTGGGTGACAGCGGACGCATCCGCCGGTAGGGGACATGCAACCGTGTGCGGCAGATCTGGTACAGACTGTTCCTTGGGAACGCACGCGTTCACGACCGAGTAACGTGACCACCGCCGGGAGGGGAGCCCACCACCGTGCACGACGATCCGCCGTCGCCGAGCGCCCGCGAGGCGTTCGCGGCCCTTGCCGATCGGCTCTTCAAGCAGCAAGATCGGTCCTTCACGGAGCTGGCGGACGCGATCGGCAGTAACCGGTACGCGGTCTCCGCCGCGATACGAGGCCAGCAGAACGCGAATCCCAAACTGCTCCCCGTCAGGCACGTCGTCAGGGATCTGGACAACGAGCTCGGCGCCGATGGCCAGTTGATCCGCGCCTGGCAGGCAGCGAAGCTCGAAGCCGCCGCGCGGGACGCCGGGCTCGACCTCCCACGGGGTGGACTCCTCCCTATCCTGGAGCGCACAGTGATAACGGAGGAGGTGAGTACTACGGACAGACGCGCACTACTCCGCCTTGGAGCGGCCACGCCCGCCATCGCCGCCGCGCTTTCGCTCGCGGAACGCGCGTCGCTGGCGATGTCGACGACGCCGGCGGAGTGGACCCTGACCCGGCTCGAAGAGGGCACGACCACGATCGCGGAGACCTACTGGTCTACGCCCCAGGACAAGCTGCTCGGCGCTCTCCTGTCCTGCTGGGAGCAGTCCGAGGAGATCGCGCAGGCGACGCGCCAGCCGGAGACACAGGCCCGAGTCGCGGGCATCGCCGGCCAGTATGCGTACTATCTGGCACGCCTCGGTTACCACACCGGCGACCGTGAGCTCGCCGCGGGGTTCGCCACAGTCGCCGAGCAGTACGCCGCCCACGCCGGAGACTCTCTGCTTGCCGGGAGTGTCGCCGGTCTCCGGTCGTGCATTGCATTCAACGCCGGGCGTTACACGCAAGCCGCTCGCTTCGCGCAAAACGCGATACGTCAGCCCGAGGTCGACCCCTATGTCCTGCCGCGCCTTGCCGCCTATGCTGCTGTGGCTGAGGGCGCTGGAAACCGCCCTGACCGCGCACGCCAGGCGCTCGAAGTTATGCAGGAGGCGCCGCTCGCGGTGAAGCGCCGCGCCGGCGCTGCCCTGTTCGACCCCGAAGAGAAGCATCTGTACACCGCTCTCACCCTCGCTGAGATCAATGATCCAGACGCCGAGCCCGCCGCTTACGATGCGATCGAGATCTACAAGCCATACGACACGCAGAGCCGCAGTGTCACGTGGTGTGCACTCGCTCTGGCGCTGCGGACGACCGACCCCGGCCGCGCTGCCGAAGCGGCGTCGCAGGCCCTCACGGTCTCCGAGGCGTGGCCGTCCGCCCCGGTCGTCACCCGGGCGAGCCGGGTACATGTTGAGCTAACCAAAGATCATCCCGATCTGCGGGAAGTCGCCGCACTCGGCCAGCGGCTTGCCGAGGTCTGACCCGCGCATGAGACAGGTCGACCGATCTCAGAACAGCCCGGGTTGGTCGCCTGTGGGCCATCCTGGGACAGGGAGGCTGAGGGGGATTCCGGCGAGGTTGTGAAGCTCGTCGAGTGTGGCCGGTCGAGAGCTGTCGAATTGGTGGGTGAGGGTGGCGAGGAGTAGCCCGGCGCCGATTGCGTCCCACAGTGCGCGGTGGGGTTGGCTGCCCGCTGCCAGTTCGGTGACCTGCCGGGTGAGGTCGTGTCGGTCGAGCAATGTGGTGAGGGGGTTACCTGTACGCACGCCGAGGTGTCGGGCGAGTCGAAGGGTGTCGAGCAGCCCGGCGGGTGTGACGGTGGGGCACCGGCGGTGCAGCAGACGCCAGTCGACGCCGACGTTGTGGCCGACGAGGATCCGGCCATTCAGCCGGGCGGCGAGCTCGGGTTCCACTCGGCCAAGTGGTGGACTGCCAGCGAGGACCTGGTTCGTCAGGCCAGGTGAGAGCCATGGCCGGGCGGCGATACGCCGCCCGGGGTTGATGACCGTGGTGTAGGACTCGGCGATCTGCATCGCGCCGGCGTGCAGGGGCACGAGGGCGATTTCGAGGATGTCTTCCTGATCACCGTCCTGGGCGCCGGTGCCTTCGAGGTCGATCGCGACGAGCGCGGCGTCCTGCCAGGTACCGGTCATCGGGCATCCGATCGTCGGGGCGAAGCCAGTCGTCGGTATCGAACCGTACTGCGGTGCCGAAGATGGGGCCATCGGGTGGACTGAAGGCCAAGCCGTGCGGCGTCTTATAGCTACTGTCGCGCCGTGACGTGGGCGGTCAGGGCATTCCAGAGCAGGTTGAGGGGATGGTGGGCGTCGTAGCGTTGCCGTTCTCCTTTCCTGCCGAAGATGCCGGCGAGGACCTGGAGCGGGGGCTGGTAGTCGTCGGTGAGCCGGACTAGGCGGAGTCCGGGGCCGCCGGGGAGTCGGCCGTCGAGAGCCGCTTGGGCGGTGGCGTGGGTGGCGAGTAGTGCGCCACGTACGAGGGGGGAGCGCAGAAGCGCCAGGCCGTAGTAGATGTTGTCGGCTTCGGCGACGATCCGTAGCTGGCTGGCGTAGTCCGGCCCGTACCAGCGGCGGAGGAATTCGGCGATCAGGCCGGCGGACGGGGCCAGCAGCGGGATGGTGGGCAGGCGCTGCTGGTCGACCGCGTCAACAGGCAGGTCGTGTAGGGGCAGGTTGGTGAGCAGGGCCAGGTCCTCGCGGTGCCACTCCAGGACCTCATAGGCGTCGGGGATCGGGTCGGGGCCGGGACCGGCGGGGATGCTGCCGGCGACGAGGTCGACGTTCTTGGCGTCGAGCTGAGCCCACAGCTCGCGGGATCGGACGTGGACGATGTTCAAATCGATCTCTCGGCGGGTGAACTCCTCAGCCACGGCGGGCCAGACCTGAGCGACAAAGTCGATGGTGAACTCGGTGGTTGCCACGGTGATGGTGGACCCGAGGCGGCGCCGGCGGTCAAGGATGCCGGTCGTCCACTCGGTGAACATCGCGCGGGCGATCCCCGCGACGGTCTCGCCGGTGGGGGTGAACAGATAGTCCTGCCCACGGCCTTGTTTGACGGCAAGCGGCTCTCCGCAGATCGCGCTGAAGATGCGGTTGAGGGTGTCGACCTGTTTGCGGACGCTGGAATGCTCCCGACCCAGCAGGCGGGCGGCCTGCAGGGGAGAACCGCTTTGGCAGACGGCGAGCAAGGTGCGGAGCTGGTCGAAGGTGACGTCCAGCAGCGGCGCCGGGCAGCCGAGCGCATCGGCGATCTCCTGGGCCGCGGAAACTGATAGTTGCACAGGCATGTCTGCCACACGAGCCGCCTTCCAATGTTCTCCGGGGAAACGGGCGGGGAAATGCGAACAGCTCCCCCCCAAACTACTCCGAGATGTTCTCGGGGACATCGAGACGGCGATATCGGGAAACGGGGACACTGCGGGTCGTGGCAATCCGGTCACAGGTATCCGGAGGAGCGTGTCCCATGTCGGCCCGGAACATCGCCCGCGCAGGTGAACAGGCATCGTCCTGCTACTTCCGTACCACCACCGACGGAGAGAGCAGAAAGGCGCTGGTACAGATCGACGAGCGGTGCAACCTGCACTGCGCGCACTGCTTCGTCTCCGCGACACGGCAGGGCCAGACCATGCCCTACGAACGGATCGTCGACACGGTCATCCCCCGGCTGGCCGAGTGCCGCGTGGAGCGGGTGACGCTGACCGGCGGGGAACCCACCCTGCACCTCCGTTTCCTCGACGTCGTGACCGCATTCCGCTCGGCGGGGATGGCGGTAGGGATCTGCACCAACGCCACGACCCTGACCGCCGCCCAGATCGACGCGCTGGCCGCGATCGGTGGGGTGCACTGCAACGTCTCCCTCGACGGCTTCGCTCCCGAGTCCCACGGCCGGTTCCGCGGCGACCGCGACAGCTTCCACACGACGATCGCCACCACGAAGGCCCTGGCCGCCGCGGGCCTGCTCCAGGGCCTGCTGTGCACCCCGAACAGCCTGGCCGACATCGACGAGTACCAGGCGCTGTGCGCGTTCGCCACCGAGCACGGCGCCCGCTACGTGCTGATGAACCCACTGTCCTCGATGGGCCGCGGCGTCAAGGCCCAGCGCGCGCTGGCCACCGCCGACGAGCACATGGCCGACATCGTCGCCCGCACCGCCCCGTTCGACAGCGACGACCTCGACGTTGTGCACATCCGTTTC
This sequence comes from Frankia alni ACN14a, assembly GCF_000058485.1. Lineage (NCBI taxonomy): Bacteria > Bacillati > Actinomycetota > Actinomycetes > Frankiales > Frankiaceae > Frankia > Frankia alni. Next base: position 2,959,280 of record NC_008278.1, on the reverse strand, counting down.
CCGAACTTCGGCGGGCTGCCGTTGGCCGGCTGCGAAGCCGGCACGATCATCTACGTGTTCACCGGTGGCGACGTCACCGTCTGCCCCTACCTGGTGTTCGCCGCCCGCACCCCGCAGTCCCCGCACGACCCGGCCGAGTTCATCGCCGGAAACATCCTCACCGACCCCGACCTCGCCGCCCGCCTCGACGCCTTCCGGTTCACCGACCGCTACCCGATGGGCACCAACACCTCCTGCCAGAGTTGCACCATCGCCGGGTCCTGCGGCAAAGGCTGCGCGGCGGCGGTCATCTCCGCCGGGCAGCGCATCGGCGCCCTCGACGAGCTGTGCCCGACCGCCCCCCAGCCGCGCAGGGTCCTGCCGCTGGTGTCCGCGTGAGGCCCGGCCTGTTCGTCAGCGTCGACGGACCCGGCGGCGTCGGAAAATCCACCACCCTCGCCACGGTCACCGAGATCCTGCGCGACCAGAAGGTGCCGATCCATGCGACTACCGAACCGTCACGTAGCCCGATCGGGAACCTCATCCGGGCCAGCACCAACAGCCACCGCGGGCTCGCCCTCGCCCACCTCGTCGCCGGCGACCGCCATCACCACGTCACCACCGAAATCATCCCCCGCCTCGACGCCGGGGACGTCGTCGTCAGCGACCGGTACATCCCCTCCAGCCTCGTCCTCCAACGCTTCGACGCGATCACAATCCCCACCATCTTGGAGATCAACGCCGGGTTGTTGCAGCCGGACCTGGCGGTGATCCTCACCGCAGCTCCGACGGCGATCGCCGCGCGGATGGCCGCCCGCGGCGGGGTCACGAACAGCCGCTTTGAACGCCACCCCGACGCCGCCTGCCTCGAAACCAGCTACTACCAGGATGCGGTCGCCGCCTTAACCGAGGTGGGCTGGCCCGTGTCCGTCTTGGACTCCACCGCCCTCCCCGGTGCCGAGGTTGGGAGGATGCTCGCCGAGCAGATCCTCATCCTCTACGCACAACGGAGAAACGGTGACCTCTCCGGCCAAGCTGACATTGCTGACCTTCAACATCGGTAACCCGTCAGCCGACCGTGCTCGACGCCAGCTTGACTGGCTTACCAGCCGCGACGAGCAGATCCTCGTGCTCACCGAGACGAAAGACAGCGCCGGATGCCACCTGCTCGCCGACGCCTTCGCCGGCGCCGGCCATCAGGTGGTGCACCGCTGGCCCGAATACGGCCACTACGGCACCATGGTCGTCAGCCGGGTCGAGGCTGAACCTGATCCGTTCCCCGATCGGGTCGGCTACCTGGCCGCCCGCGCCGCCGCCGCCGCCGTGCCCACCGACCTGGGCCCGCTACGGCTCATCGGCCTGTACGTGCCCAGCCGGGACGCCAGCGCCGAGAAGACCGAACGCAAAACCAAATGGCTCGCGGCCTGCCACGCCGCGCTCGCCGGCAGCGAACACCTTCCCACCGTCCTGCTCGGCGACCTGAACATCCTCGAACCCGACCACAGCCCGCGCTACCCGTTCTTCGCGCCGTTCGAGTACGACTTCTACCGGGCCCTGCTCGACGAACACTGCCTCGTCGACGCCTTCCGCGTCCTGCACCCCACCGACGCCGCCTACAGTTGGGTCGGCCGTTCCGGCGACGGCTATCGCTACGACCACGCCTTCTGCTCCGCCGCGCTGCGCGACCGTGTCGAGGCCTGCGACTACCTCGACGAGCCCCGCCTTACGAAGCTGTCCGATCACTCCGCGCTCACCCTGACCCTCACCATCCCCGGCGCCCAACCCCGCCCCATCACCGTGGCCGGCGGCGCCGACGAACCCGACACGCTTTTCTGACCCCGGCCCGGCGCCCCTTCCGCCCGGCCCGGTCCCGCTAGGCTTCGGTCGCCCCCGGACGCCTTGGAGGACCCCGCCCTGTGAGCCCCATCCGCGAGATCGAGGTCAAGTACCGCGTCGACGACCCCGACGAGCTCCACGCCGCCCTGCAGCACCGCGGTCTGACGCTCACCCCGCCCGTCGTCCAGGACGACCAGGCTTACGCCCGCGCCGGCTGGCGGTACGGCATGGGCCGCATCGGAGTTCCCTTCGCGCGCCTACGCAGCCAGGACGGCCGGCACCTGTTCACGGTGAAAACCCCGGTCGACAACACCATGGCCTGCGACGAACAGGAAACCGAGATCGCCGACCGCGAGCAGATGCACCAGGCAATCCTCGCCATGGGCTTCACCCCGACCGTCCGCATCGTCAAACGACGCCGCACCACCCGCCACGGGCACATCACTCTCTGCCTCGATGAGGTCGACGGCGCCGGCGTGTTCCTCGAGCTCGAACAACTCGCCGAGCCCGACGAACACGCCGCCGACGTGCAGGACCGCCTCGACACCTTCGCCCGAAGCCTCGCGGGCGGGCTGCACCGCACCGCCGACACCTACGACACCATCATCCGCCGCTCGCAGAACGTGCCGGCGTAGAAGCCGCGGATCGATCCGCCAGCGAACCACGCGCCCGCCTGGCCTCGTCCTAAGCCAGAACACCACTCAGACGCCGGCTGTCGAGGCGGCGATCCGCCGCGTGCACCAACACCATCCTGAGCCTCGCACCCCGCACGATCTTCAACGGGTCCCTGAGGGGATTCTCCTGATCGTCGTGGGCCTGGAGAAGCAGACCATCCGCATGGCCGGCCGGTGCGGTACAGAGCCGGCTCACCCGTTCGCACCGCCTGGGGAAAGTGGTCTTCGGGGATTGTTCACGCGGAGGCGCCGATGCGGTGGGCGAAGGTGCGGAGTCCGGGCATGTTGCCTGGGGCGTAGAGCAGTTCACCGACGACGGTTCTGACGCTGGGGCGTCGGACGTCTTCTGGTGCGTACCGTTCGGCGGCGAGCAGGGCCTGGTAGACCTTGTCCGGTTTGCCGAGGGTGCGGTAGGTGCGGGCGACGTCGAGGCAGTATCGGGCTTGCCGTTCCGGGGAGGGTAGGCGGGTGACGTCGACGGTGCGGGCGTGGGTGAGGGCTCCGGTGCTGTCGCCGAGGGCGAGGTGGACGCCGATGCGGTAGAGCGCGACCTGCTGGGTGGTGAAGTCCGGGGTGAACAGGCCGGTGACGGGGCGGTCGTGCAGGCGGTGCGCTGCTTGTTCGGCTTCGCCGGCCAGGTCCAGGGCGGTGGGTCGGTTGCCGCCTTGCGCTGCGGCGTAGGAGGCGGTCAGCAGCAGGGAGCCGTACGCGGCGAGGGTGTTGGGGTCGGGGTTGCCGTGGTCGGCGCCGAGGTTGAGCGCGGTGGTGGTGAGCAGGTCCGCGGCGGCGTCGTAGTGGCCGACGCGGCGCATCGCGATGGCGACCATGCGGGCGGCTTCGCCGAGGGTCGTCGGGTTGCCGCTCGCGCGAGCGGCACGCAGTGCCCGGTCGGCGGTGACCCATGCCAGCGGGTCTTGGTGCTGCTTGATGCACCACTCGGTGGTGAGGGAGTACGTGTCGGCGAGGACGGCGGACGTGGCCTCGCGGATAGTTCCGATGCTTGCCGCCTGGCTTGTCTCACCGAGGGTGATCAGGTGGGGTAGCTGATCGGCGAGGGTGGCGTACCGGGCGGCACGGAAGTCGCTGCGGGCGGCGGCGAGCGCGGCCCGTAACTGCTCGACGGCCACGGGGGCTACAGCGGGAGCGGCGGTGAACAGCACCTGGTCCAGCCGGGCGGTCGATATCTCCTGCGGTGGTGCTGGCGTCGCATGGGCGGGCGCCCCGATGGCTACCGCGGCGGCTGCTCCTGCTCCGGCCGCGAGGAACCTGCGCCGATGCACCCGGTCGTCACCATCCTTCGTGTCCGTCGCGGTCAGCGTAGCAGCAGGTATCTCCAGGGTTGCGGGGGCGACGGGCGTGTCGGAGGGATTGCGGTGGGCGGGAGCCAGCCCGAGTTGTTCCGGGGGAATGTGCAGGACGTTTGCTATGGAACGCAGCGTGTCCAGGTCTAGGGAGCTCTTGCCTGTTTCCAGCCGGCTGATTGCCGAGGCGGAGTAGCCCAGCGTCGCGCCGAGTTGCCGCTGGCTTTGGTGGGCCGCGAGGCGAGCGAGCCGGATCGTTTCACCGATCGTCGGATCGTGGTTCGAGGTGGAGTCCATGGGCATCACCCCCGCCTGCACCATAGCGGGGTGTGTTGGGATGTGCACAGGTTTTGCGTGTTCCGCATCGTCTGTGCCAACTAGGCGCACAGCCCTTTCCCAACGGGCCGCGGACGTGCATGGTGAGAACACCCCCAGGAACCAACCGCTTCTAGCCGGCGGCCCTACTCCCAGCCTCATCGCCGACGTTCCGCAAAAGGAGGTGGAAATGGACCCCTGTCCCTCCGCGAGTGCCGGCGCTGTCGGTTCGCACCATCGTGGTGGGTCACGCTAGCCAGCAAAAGCGGGAGACGGCCTTGATCCGCGGGTCGGTCCGCGCCGGCGGGTGCGGGCGACCAGGGCCGCGCAGCCGCTCGAGGTAGAGCGCAGTGGCGGTGGCAGACTCGGACGACGACGGAGACCCCCGGGAACACAGTTCATCCGAATCATTGAACTAGTTGCGGGGACAATTCATCTAGCGATTGAGGTGACAGGTTGACCGTCGACGTCGTACATGCCGCTGAGTTGCGAAATCGAGAGAGGACACCATGACGAGCGTCGGCACGATGGGCAGCGAGAGCCTTCGTAACGCGATGGTCGACCGGTTCGTGGCCGATCAGGCGGCGGAAGGCTCCTCGCCGCGACCGGAGGTGGAGAGGGCGCTGCGGACCGTTCCCCGTGAGCTGTTCACGCCGGGCCTTCCGCTGGAACAGGCGTATGAGAACGAAGCTGTCCTGAAGAAGATGCGCGGCGACGAAGCCATCAGCTCGGTGTCGGCGCCGTTCCTGATCGCGCGGATGCTTGGTCAGGCGGCGGACGCGCTCAACGGGCTGGATGGCCGCCACGTGCTGGAAATCGGCAGCGGTGGCTACAACGCTTCGCTGCTGCGGGAACTCGTGGGCGCATCGGGATCGGTCACCACGGTCGACATCGACCGTGAGGTGACCGATCGGGCGGTCTCCTGCCTGGCTGCGGCCGGCTATGACGACGTCACCGTGGTGTGCGCGGACGCCGAGCATCCGATCGTGCCGGCCCGCACCTTCGACCTGATCATCGTCACGGTCGGGTCGTGGGATATCCCGCCCGCGTGGATCGATCAGCTCACCGATGATGGCGTGCTGGTGCTGCCGCTGCGCACGTTCGGGATGTCCCGGTCGTGGGCGTTGCGGCGCCGCGAGGACCGTCTGGTCAGCGTGAGCCAGCGGTTGTGCGGGTTCGTCTCGATGCAGGGCGCCGGCGCCCGTGAGGTGCGCTACGTAGACATCGCGGACGGGGTTCATCTGCGGCTGGATGAGGGCCAGCACGTCGACCCGGCCGCGGTCGCTGATCTCCTTACGACGCCGCGCGAGCAGGTGTGGGCCGGGGTGAGCCTGCCGCCCCGCACTGACCTGTCCGACCTCGATCTGTGGCTGGCGACCCGGCCGCGACGCGACGCGGAACAGTTCGTTGTGCTCTCCGCGCAGGAGGACGCCGTCGAGGCCGGCATCGTCACGCCTTCGTGGCGGTTCGCCGTCCCGGCCACCTTGGAGGCCGGGACGCTGACCTACCGGTCGGCGCTGCGCTGGACCGACCGGCATTTCGATCTTGGAGCATGCGCCCACGGGATTGTGGCCGCTGCGGCGGCCGGGCGGATGGTCGAGCACATGCGTGCGTGGGTGGAGGCGGGCAGCCCGCCGCCGGTGCTGCATGTCCTTCCCACGCGCACCCCGGACGGCGACCTGCCGGACGGGGCGGTCCTGGACAAGCGGCACTGCCGCCTCGTCCTGGCCTTCACCCCCCATGAGAAGGGAACCCCCTGATGGACGACGACTACGAACTGGATCTGCGCCTGGTCGACGCCGGAACCGCCGCAAGCGGCCACGCCACCAGCACCGATGACAACTGTGGCTCGGGCAACACGAGGTCGGACGCATGCACGACCAAGGCTGACGGCAGCTGAACCCGCTGCCCCGGGAGCGCCCGGCCTACTCCGGCCGGGCGCTCCGCCCATCCAGCGACGCGGAGCCAGAGATGTACCAAGCGGCCAACGTGGCATTGATCAGGGCCGCCTCCTACCCCCGAGATCTGCGGCTTCCCGCATGGCCCGATCTGACCGCGAACCAGGCCGGCGAGTGGCTGGAGTGGCTGCGGGAGGTATGGGCGCTGCCGGAGTTCGCGGCGGCCGTCGGCCAGGCTGCCCCTGAGCTGGCCGCCCAGATCACCCACGTGCTTGCCCAGGAACCGATGGCAGCGCGCAGGCTGCGGCGTCTGGTGGAGACGACGGTCCGCTATCTGCTGCGGTGGACGACCCGGCCAACGCCCTTCGGCAGGTTCGCCGGCGTGGCTCCCCTCGCGTTCGGCCCCCGCGCGGCAGTCCGGTGGGGCGACCAGCACCACGAAGTTGTCCGCTTGGACGACCGCTCCGTCGCCGACTACACGGCAGCGGCGGAGCGGGACCTGGCGACGCTGCGCAAGGTCACAGTCATGACGAACACGCTGGGGTATCCGCGCGGCGGGGTATGGGTGCTGCCCTGCGCACGCGCCGAAGGCGACCAAGTGTGGGACGTCGAGATCAAGCTGACTGATCCGGTGCGGGTGGCGATCGAGAAGGCCCGTGCCCCGATCCCGTTCCGGGAACTGGCCGCGACGGTGACCGACGGCCAGGCCACGGCAACCGCGAAGGTGGAGCGACTGCTGGCCGCCCTGGTGGGCGCGGGTGTGTTGCTGTCGGCAGTCCGCCCTCCGATGACCGTCACCGACCCGGCCGCGCACCTGGCCCGCCACATCGCTCTCCCCAACCCAGGCGAGCGGATCGCGGTCGATCTACGGGTCGACTGCTCGGTGACGTTGCCTCCCGCGGTGGTCCGCGAGGCGCAGGACGCCGCCGCCGCGCTCGTCGCCATCGCACCACGCCTGCCTGGCTGGGACGCCTATCATTCCGCGTTCAGTGAGCGGTGGGGGCCGGGCGCGGCTGTGCCGCTGCGGGAGGTCGTGGGCGTTCTCGGGTTCCCCGCTGGTTACCGGGGGTCGCGTCGCCGTGATGCGGCGATGTTCACCGCCCGGGATGCTCTGCTCGCGACCCTCGCCCAGGGTGCTGCTCTGGACGGATGTGCCGAGGTGGTCCTGGACGACGATCTGTTCGGACGGCTTCGGAGCGAGGACAAGCGGCCGCCGATCCCGCACACCGAACTGCGGTTCACTCTCACCGCGGAAACGCTTCAGGACCTCGACCGCGGCGCGTTCACCCTGACGGTGGTGAGCGGGGCCCGCCACGCCGGTGTGGCCGGTGGCCGGTTCCTGCACCTGCTCACCCCCACCGAGCTGGACCAGTTCCGCAACGTCTACGCCGAGCTGCCGACAGCCTTACCCGGCGCGGACGCCGTGCAGCTGTCCGGGCCTCCGCTCGACCCCCGGCTGGCTACCGTCGCCCGCACGCCTGAGCTGCTACCGGTGCTGCCCGTCGGCGACCTCCATCCCGATCCGGTATGCACGGTGGACGACCTGGCGGTGGCCGCCGACGGGCAGCGGCTCTGGCTGGTGTCGCGCCTGACTGGTCGGCCGGTCGAGCCGCTGTTGTTCAATTGCGTGCTCCTGACGACCCGCCAGCAGCCGCTCGTCCGCTTCCTCACCGAGATCTGGACAGCGTGGACAGCGCCGTGCGCCCGGTTCGACTGGGGGCACGCTCGCACGTTGCCGTTCCTCCCGCGGGTCCGCCAGGGTCGTTCGATCCTGCACCCGGCCCGCTGGATCATCCCCGCGGAGGCGTTACCCGCCCGCACCGCACCCTGGTCGCAGTGGCGGGCCGCCTGGCACCAGCACCACGAACGCCGCCGGCTGCCACGAGAGGTGCTGATCGGCGGCGACGACGTACGGCTACGGCTCGACCTGGACGAGAACGCCCACCTCGGGGTCCTGCGCAGCCATCTCGACCGGCACGGACACGCCGTCCTCGCCGAGACGGACGGACCGGCAGGGTGGATCGACGGCAGACCCGCCGAGCTCCTGCTCACCCTCACCCGCACCCCGCCAGCCCACCACCCGCCTGCCCGGCCGGCCCATCCCGTCAGCATCCTTGCCCACAGGCCCGGCCGGTCGCATTGGCTGGACGCCCGCCTCCACGGACACACCGATCACATCCTCACCCGACTGGGCGAACTCCCCGGCCTGCCCACGGGCTGGTGGTTCCTGCGCTACCCACACCCCGAACCACACCTACGGCTACGCACCCCGCTATGCGGCGCCGCCCGGTTCGCCGACGTCGCCCACGACCTCGCCGGGTGGGCGGAGCGGCTGCACAACGACGGACTGCTGGCCGACTACACCCTGGCTACCTACCGGCCCGAAACCCGCTGGGGACGCGGCCCGACCCTCGCCGCAGCCGAAGCGGTGTTCGCTGCCGACTCCCGCGCCGCCCTCGCCTGGCCGTCCGGGAACCGGCAGGGCGCCACCGCAGCAGGAATGATCACCATTGCTGATGGATTCACCGGTGACGGTGCGCGCTGGCTCGTCGACCACGCGCCCCACGGCGGCGGGCCCCGCCTGGAACCCGCCCAACTCGCCGAGGCCCGCGCGCCCTACGGAGACGACGGCCTGACCGCGGCGCTGGCCACCTACCGGACCCTCGCCGCCCGAGACGGCCTCGACCTGGACCAGATGCTGGCCGACCTGCTGCACCTGCACCACGCTCGCATGATCGGCCCCGACCTGGCATCCGAACGGCACTGCCTGCGCCTGGCCCGCGCCACCGTCCAGACAGACCTCGCCCGGATCAGATCATGACAGCGGGACAGTCCCTCGCCGACGGAGCGGCGGGCATCGCCCTGCTCCACCAGGAAACCGGCGCGCGGGCGGCGATGTACACGGCGCTGGAGCAGGCCGTCGCCGACGGCGTCAGCATCGCCGACAGCGCCAGCCTCTACTACGGCGCTCCCGCCCTCGCGTTCGTCCTCGCCGGCACCGACCAGCCCGGCCTCGCGCGAGCCACCGCCACCGCTGCAGCGGGAACCGCGACGCTGACCCGCCGCCGCCTCGGGGCGGCCCACCGCCGCATCGACCATCGCCGCCGGCCGGAATACGCCGAGTACGACCTGATCCGCGGACTGACCGGACTCGGCATCGCCCTGCGCCGCGTCGGTGAACGTGACCTGCTCGGCGACGTGCTCACCTACCTGGTGCGCCTGACCGACCCCATCAACGGCCTCCCCGGCTGGTGGTGCCCGCACGGCCCCACCCGCGACCAACCGGCCCCGCCGGGCGGGCACAGTAATCACGGGCTGGCTCACGGCATCACCGGCCCGCTCGCGCTCCTAGCCCTCACGCTGATCGACGGCGTGACGGTCGACGGGCACGCGGAGGCGATCACACGGGTCTGCCAGTGGCTGGACACCTGGCAGCGGCAGACCAGCGAGGGTTCGTGGTGGCCCGAGTTCGTCACGCTCGACGACCTGGACCGGGGCGAACTACACCTGTCCCGCCCGCCGCGTTTGTCGTGGTGTTACGGCGCGCCCGGCATCGCCCGCGCCCAGCAGCTCGCCGGCCGCGCCCTCGGCGACACCGCCCGCCAGCGCACCACCGAAAGAGCCTTCGCCGCCTGCATCACCGATCCGGCACAGCTCGGCAGCCTCGTCGACCGCGGCCTGTGCCACGGAACCGCCGGGCTCCTCACCGCCGCACGCCGGATCGCCGCCGACGCGCTCACCCCGATCCCGATCGAACCGCTGGCGCGCCTGCACCAGCACACCACGCCCGCGGCAACCGAACCCGCCGGATTCCTCGACGGCGCGGCCGGCGCCCACCTGGCCATCGCCGGGACCACGACCCGGTGGGACGCCTGCCTCCTGCTCTGCTGACCGAAAGGGTCCGACGATGAACGAGACGGCCTGGAAGCAGGTGAACATCACCTACCCCAGCCCCGACCCCCACCAGCGGGAACGCCACGCCATCGACCACCTCGCCCGCGTCCTGCCCGCCGCCGAAGCCGACAGCCTCATCACCGCCTGGTTCTTCATCCGCAAAGGCCCCTGGCGTATCCGCTACCTGGTCGCGCGGGAAACGATCGGCCACGGCGAGCCGAACCCCGACCCCATCCACCTACCGCTCACCGACGGGGTCCGCTGGACCGCCGACATCTACGAACCGGAAGTCCACGCCTTCGGCGGTCCCAGCAGCATGAACACCGCGCACACGCTGTTCCACCACGACAGCCGCCACCTGCTCACGTTCCTCCGCGACGACCCCGCCGACCGGCGGGAACACTCCCTCGTGCTGTGCACCGCGCTCATGCGAGCCGCCGGACTGGACTTCAACGAGCAGGGCGACGTGTGGGCACGGGTCGTCGAACAGCGCCCCGGCCCGGCCGGCGCACCAGCGGACCCCCAGGCATGGGCATCCTTCACCAGCGACGTCCGCCACCTCCTCCTCCGCGACGCCCGAGCAGACCTCATCGGCCGCGACTGGCTCAACGCATTCAAGGAAACAGGCGAGAAACTCCGAACCCTGCGGGAAAACGGCACACTCACCCGCGGAATACGCGCGATCATAGCCTTACACGTGATCTTCCACTGGAACCGACTCGGACTCACAGCAACCACCCAGACCACACTCGCAAGAGCAGCCAAGGAGGCCGTCTTTGGCAATACACCCCCATAACCCAATCTGGCAGACATCGCCGTCCGTCAAACCCGACACCGATAAGGTTCCGCGACATGCCCGCCACTGTCAGCGACGCCAGTGTCTCGTCCGACCCCGCCCGCGACCTGCGCGCCAAGCTTGCCGACCGTCTGTGCCAGGACACCGTGAAGACGCCCGAGGTCGAGACCGCGATCCGCGACGTACCCCGGCACCTGTTCCTGCCCGGCGTGCCCCTCGAGCAGGCGTATGCCGACGATCCCGTCTACACCAAGCACGACAGCGGCGTGTCCATCAGCGCCGCGTCCCAGCCCCGGATCGTCGCGATGATGCTGGAACAGCTCCACCTCGAATCCGGCCACCGCGTCCTGGAGGTGGGCGCCGGCACCGGCTACAACGCCGCGCTCATGGCCGCCATCGTCGGCACCTCCGGCCACATCACCGCAGTCGACATCGACGAAGACCTCGTCGAGAGCGCCCGAACCCACCTGGCCGCGGCTGGGGTGACGAACGTCGACGTCGTCCTCGGCGACGGCGCGTTCGGCCACCCCGACGCAGCACCGTACGACCGGGTGATCGCCACCGTCGGTGCCGTCGAGACCCCCACCGCCTGGCTCGACCAGCTCGCCCCCGCCGGCCGACTGGTCGTGCCGCTGCGCCTGGCCGGCGCGGCCTCCCGCAGCATCATCTTCGAGCGCGACCAAGACGGGTGGATCAGCCGCGGCAGTGAAATGTGCACGTTCATGCCCCTCCGCGGTTTCGGCGATGACGCTCGCGGCACCGTCGACCTCACCGGCACCGGCGAAGTCACCCTGCAAACCCACCGGGACAACAGCCACGCCACCAACCAGGAAACCCTCACCGGCGTCCTAGACACCCCCCGCTATGAGGCGTGGACTGGCGTGGTGTTCGGCCCGGGAGAGTCGTTCGAGTGGCTCTACCTGTGGCTGGCCTGCGGACTGGCCAACCCCCTCATGCGCATGAACGTCGACACCGCGGCGAAGAAGCGCGGCCTGGTCTCTCCGATGTTCTCGACCGTTGCGATGTCCACCAGCGCCGCGGACGGCAGCCTGGCCTACCTGACCCTGCGCCCAGCCCCGCCGGCCGCGGACGGCAGCCGTCAGTACGAGGTCGGTGTCCTCGGCCACGGCCCCACCGGACAGCAGCTCGCCACCGACGTCGGACAGCAAATCACGCTGTGGGATCAGGGTTTCCGGCATCGCCACGTCACCTTCGCACTCCCCGACACACCCCCCACCGCCAACACTGACGGTGGCCGGTTCGTCCTGCATCGCCCCCACCGCCCCATCACCGTCACCTGGGAATGAGGTGGACCCGACCGGGCCGACGGCCCGCCGCTTTCCCCTCCTGCCCCGTCCTCGCCCTGCCTGCCTCCCACTCGACGAACGCGTAGCGGACCTGACCCGACGCGCCCGCGCAGCCGACCGCGACAACGACCCGACCGCGGCGTCGGCCGTGCACAACCTCGCAGCACTCCTCGCCTCGGACTGCGGCGAAAACACCACTCACTCAAGCGGCTTGCGCGTTGGCTTCGCTGGCCGCCACCTGTAGAAGCGGGATCAGGTCGCACCGGCAGCCCTCGTGATCTCCGGGGAAGAGGGTTGCGGTCGGCGGGAACGCGCTAGCATTGATCAGTTGCGGGTCGGACAGGCCGGTCACGTGTAGCCCGTCCAGCTCCAGGTGCGGCCGAAACGCCCGACGGAACAGGGTGAAGTGCCGCCACTCCCATCCCTGAACTCGCACCTGATGCTGAGCCAGCCATGCCAGCACGTCCGCGCCGAGTGCCAGGCCGCCCAGCAGCTCTGTCGGATCTGCGAGGGTGCCGTCCGTGCCGAGACCAGGGGAGGTCTCCCTTCCACCTGCACCGCCGGCCATCGCCAGCGCGGCGCGGATCAGCCGCGCGGGGATCAGCATTCGGCCATCGCTGAGCACTGGGCCGGCGGGCTCGTCAGGCAGGGTGACCGGCTCCGGGTCCGGCGTGTAAAGCAGCCGGCGGAACAGGCCGTTGAGGGCGGTGGCCAGCCACTGCCACGCGGCATCGGCATGCTGGTGCAGCAGACTGCCCAGCTCCGCCAGGTCCGCTGCGGTCGCGGTCGGGATGAGGTGGCCCAAGCGGGCGTGGATGTGGGCGAGGGCGGCGGCGATCAGCTCACGCCAGAACTCGGCCAGCTGATCCCATCGGCTGTCCTCGCCTTCGTCCTCCAGTTCGGCGTAGGCCGCCAGTACGCGGGCGCGTCCTAGGGTGGCGCACACCCGCATGTTGGCGATTCCGTTGATGGCGCTGCTGGCGTGGTGGTCGGCCCGGACGCGGGTGCGGATCCGCGCTCCGGCCCGGCCGAGCAGTTGGCGCATCTCCGCGTCTGCAGCTACCTGAAGCCGGTCGATGATGCTGCGGTCGCTGTCGGCCAGGGCGACCGCGAAGCGGTAGGGATCGGTGCCGCGGCCGCCGGCGGCGGTGATGGGCTGAACGGCGTGGGAGGGGTTGGCGGGTGGGCCGGTGGGGGGCTCGTCGTCCTCGGGCGGACCCTGCTCGGCCGGGGGGTCCTGCTCCGAGGGTTCGTTCCCGTTACCGTCGGGTTCCTGGATGGGCGGCGGGACCACTTCTTTGATCTTCAGGGTGGGGTCCATCCGCTGCACGACTGCTTGCACCACGGGGGGCGGTAGCGCCTTGAGACGGGCGATCAATTGCATCAGGAGCTGTTCCGGGGTGGGTTCGTCGGCCTCGGCAAAGCCCGCGGCCTGGCGCAGCGCGTCCCAGCTGATGGCGCCGCGGTCGAACAGTTGGAGTGCGTTGGCAGTGTGATCGGGTGGTTTGATGAGCTCGGTGGGGTCGAACCAGATGACAACGCGCCGGTATTCCGCCGCATCAAATCCTTCGGCTGCCAGAGCCGGCCACAGGAACCCAGCGGTGAGCGAATCAACCTGGAACAGGACTTTCGGCTCGATGTGGTGTCGAAATGTATCTGCGGAGATCTGCCAGGCCGTCCAGTGGTTAGCGTCCGCCGTTCCCAGAAGCACTTCGGGGGGCAGGTCGATGCCCGTCGCGATCCGGCGGATCAGTTCGGCGCGGGTGTCGACCCCGGTGCGGTCGATGTCGCGTTCCAGGCGTAGGTATTTGATCGTCTCGAGGATGTCGGATGGTCCGCGCAGCACCATCGGCACCACCGCCGATGGGGAGCCCTCATCCACGATTGCGGCCATGAGCGCCCGGGTGAACATGGTCATGAACGGATCGGCGGTCGCGTTGCTGTCGCTTTGGTCGCCGACGGCAACGGACAGCTCCTCGGGGACCAGCAACAGGCCGTTGGTCATCGCGCGGCTTTTCGCAGCGGCGCGGACCCCTCGGGAGAGGTCCAGCAGTTCCTCGCAGATTTCGATGATGGCCCGGGAGGGGCTGTCGGCCAACGCGCGGTAGCGGGGGTGGGGACGCCATAGCCGGGCCACATAGCTGTGCCGTGGATCCAGTAGTTCCCCGCTGACGGTGTAGCCGGCCCCGTCCGCGGGAAGATCACGCAAGCGGTAGCCTTCGTCGGTCGGGACCAGTTCGTCGACGGAGCGGATGGTCCAGTCCTCCTGACCCCCTGGCTCCTCCAGCCCAACCAGATACGTTTCGCCCGGTACCTCAAGGTTGACCGAAAGGGTGTGCAGCAGGGCTGCAATTGCCATTCGTCCGGAGCCCAGCCGCTCCATTTGGGCCCGGGCCGCGTCGGCCAGCCCGGTCGGCAGGTCGGAGACCTCCTCGGCGGGGACAGGCGGGGCGGCCGGATCATCGGTGTATGCGGCGGCGAACAGGCGCATGCGGGAAACGGCGGAGCCGAGCCAATCGTGGGCGTAGCGCAGCTCCGGAATCAGGTCCCGGTACGCCCATGCTTCGGGCTGCCATGCCTGCCTCAACCGTTTTTCGCGTTTCACCACGTCTTTGTCGGTGATGTCCAGGGCTGCGCCGGAGGCGACCAGCAGCCGCCCCCGGCGGGGAGATCCGGAACGACGGAACATTGCCACCGGCTCACCTACCCTGCGGGGACGACATACCCCACAGGATGTCACTCCTACCCCTCCGAGTGGGCGGTAGGGAAAGGTAGATGGGGTGAGGGGTGGCTATCGCATCTGGCGCAGGAGCAGAGGCACCGCAATTGCCATCAGCGACCCGGAGAGTGCCAAAGAGGGCCAGAACATGACAGTGGGCCAAGCCCAGTAGGCCGGCGCATACCCCAAAGCTATCCAGACCGACATGCACGCCTCACAGGCCCACAGTTCGGCCCACGCGGGCTGGATTTCCACGGTCCCGACGTTCGGAATGACCTCACGTCGTGTCCTGGTCCGCCCCAACGCGAGGACCTTCGTCCGCAGCGCGCCCAGCGGTATGCGGTCGGCGGTGGCCATCCTGGTTAGGCGTACCACTGCGCCGAGGTAGAGCAGGACATCCAGGCTACTCACGGGGTGCCTCGGGCTCCTGCCCGCTGCGGATGAACCGCAGGTACCCGGCCGCAGCGGCGGCTACCTCTTCCCAGGGGGGCGGCGGCTGGTCGGGGTCGGCCAGGTCCACCCTGGCCAGGTTCAGGCAGTAGGCCCGTATCTGCTCCTCGGGCGTGAGCGCGGTGAGGTCTTTCCAGGACAGATCGGGCGGACCGGGGTGCGCGGCGGTGACCAGGTCGCCCTGGTCGGGGGCAAAGGGAGTTGTCACCGTTCCAGCATTCCCTCACCGGTCCCCTTGGGGTAGGTGACCAGGGGTAGGTCCCCGTTACTCAGGGGCGGTGCTGCGGTGCCCAGCCCGTCCCGCGGGCGGCAGGGCCGTGGTCACGGCTGGAGCTCGTGCGGGATGAGGCGCCCCAGAGGGCCGCAGGAGCTGCAGTGGCCGGTCTGGTGGACGGTGAGGATGCCGCCCGCCTCCACGGCGACCTCCAGGTGCCGGCGATCGGACGGCAACTGCGGGGTGTCCAGGTTGTCCACCCGTACCTCGGCGATGCCCCCACGGAAGGCGGCGTAGGGGGTTCCCCCGTGGACTCCGTAGACGGCGACGGTGCCGGCGTCGGTGACGACCACCTTCGCGGGCTGGATGGTGCGCCCGTCAGGCAGGACCGCGCGGGCCGGGTACAGCACACGGTTCATGCGCTCAGACTGCCACTGCGTGAGGCTGCGGAGGGGCTGGCCGGTGTCGGCACCGGCCGGAACCCCGTGCCGACACCCGCGGTCACCACCTGCTCGGGGAGGCGCAGCCGCGCCGAGTGAGGACAGGTAGCGCACCGCAAACAGAACTCGTGTAAAGTTACCTACGTCAACAAAGAATGGCTCTCGATTGAATGCCGCGGAAGGGGTGATGCCATGCCGGGCGCCGCATGGTGCGGGCTGCTACGGACGGCCAACGAACAAGCGGTCGCGTTGGGTCGCTATCCCGATGCGCAGACAGCACAGGAGAAGGCCAGGGTGATTGCCCAGCAGCAAGCGGGCCGCCTGGTGGCGGCGCTGCCCCGCTTCACCGTGCTCCAAGCAGATGCGCAGCTGACGAGCCCGCACAGGCTAGGCGATCAGCCTCCCCTGCCCGCGCGGCTCCCCCGAGCGTTGCAGGACCCCGAGGCGAAGCTGGCCGCAGTGGTCGTTAGCGCCGCGGGCCGGCCGCTGGCGGTCACCGGGTTCGCTGGCCCGGAAGCCGTGGCCCAGTGGGCCGCCGGCACTCTCCGCAGCCGTGGCGGCCGGCTGCTGGGCAGCGCGCCCATCTACAAGGAGTACGACGGGACGCAGGCGATGCGGCAGGCGTTCTGGGCCGAGGTCGACCGACGCCTGTCCGCCTGGGCGTTGCTGGTGAACACGCAGGATGATCTGCTGATCGACAGTGGTGCGGCTGCCGCGTTGATCGGGCTGTCCGCGAAGACGATCCGGGAGAACGCCGGTTCCCCGCGCTCGAAGCTGCCCCCTGCGCGCAGCCGCACGGGCCGGACGCCGTTGTGGTCGGCGCTGGAGATATTGATCTATGCGGAGCGGGCCGGAGCAGCGCGCGATCGGATGCTGCCAGCCGAACAGCCGCCGGCCATGGCGCAACTGTCCAAGATCGGAATCAGGGGTATCGGTGGCGGCGGCGACCAGCGGTACGTCAGCGCCGCGGAGTTCGCGCAACGGCTGACGGCCGACCCGGAGGACTTCCAGGTGGCTCTGACGGCCGCGCGGAACGGGTGGACCCGCCGGCCGGGCAGCCTGGTGGTGCCGCCTGCCGATCTCCATCTGGGCCGCACGCCCCTGTGGACCCAGGCCACCGTCGACGCGGCAGTCGAAGCCTGGCTCGGCCGCGCCTAGCAGCACGGAGAAGGAGAGGTGCGCGCCGGGGCCATCGGACGGGCTTATACCGGGATTCCGGCTGTCAACAAAGAACGTACGAAAGGAGCCGGCGCGCAGAGGCAGCCTACAGCAGGACAGCGACCGGGAGAACCAACCCCCCGCGAGCTGTCCCTGCTCCGGTCAGCCTGCCCCTACGGCAGGAACCGCGGACAGTCTGCGGCCGGGGTCCGGGGCGTCAGTGAACCAGGGGCCGCGATGGATGGCCGGACCGCCTGGCCGTGCGGCGTAGACGGTGCGGTGGGTCTGGAACAGCCGCCGGTCGCAATGGGCACAGACCGCGGTATACAGGGTGATCAGGCCCGCCGGTTGCGGTTCGCCGTCCAGCGTGTATTCGGTCGGGGCGACGGCAATACGCGACGCGGCGCGCAGGGCTCCCGACGTTGTCTCATGGTCGCAGTGCCTACTCATCTCCCCTCCCCCGCGTGCGTAGCGTGATTGTGCACCGGGGTGGACCGCGTGAAGCACCGGGGTGTCGCTCCTACGTGCGGGCATGGGGGAAGACCTCCTCCGACAAGATCGGTAACTACTTTACGTCGGATGTTCCCGGAATGCCCGCGGCACGACGATAGTCACGTTTGCGCCGTGCGGCCTCCACCCGTGGCAGAGGCAGTGCGACGGGTCCACAGCATGCTCATGGCCGTGAACCTGCGCTGTTCGGCCGTGCGGTGCTGTGCGGTCTGGGCTGCACAGTACCGAGACCGCCGCCGGCATCCGCATGGCCGTGCAGGTGACGTTTCGCCTCGAGCATCCTGCGGGTGAGCGATGACGGGGTGGAAGCGCGCTCTGCCCTCATGGGGTTCGGCGTCGCGGATCGCGCGGTGGGCTGTGTGGTCGCGGCCGGCGGGTACGTGCAGGTCGTCGGTCAGGTCGTGGAGGCCGGCGCCGTCGGCCGGACTGGACTCCGCCGATCGGCGCTCACGACCGTGCACTCGTTCAGGTCGCTGTCCACAAGGGGGTCCCCGGCTCGATGGCGCCGCCGGAGACCTGCCGGGGCCTGCACGAGCGTGCAGGCCCTGCCGAAGGGGCACCAGGCCGTCGGCGTCCCCGTTGTTGACGGCGATTCACGCAGATCAGGCCGGCAAACATCGTCTACCAGCACACGCTCATGGCTGCATTTCCGAGCCGATCAGCGTCGATGTGGCCGTAGCCCAGATGACGGCACTGGTGTTCGCGGGCCAGCCTGCAGTAGACCATCTCCTGCAGGTCGAAAGTCTCCAGCGTCGCGTGGCAGAAGCCGGCCACCAGCAAGCGCGGTGGGGCTGCATCCGACCACACGATCCAGTGGCCCACCTCGCCGGTGGCCTCCATTCCCAGACTCCAGTGCTCACCCGGGTGTTCGGCCGGTAGCCAACACCGGTACGGGTTGGCCACCTTGTGCAGGCCGTCCACGACCGCGCCCAGCTCGATCAGCAGCCGTCCCGGAAGCCACACCTGCGCCTCGCACGCCTCGACATCGTCCCGAAAATTCACGCGCGTCACATCACGATGATCGGCCTGCTTCCCCGGCCGGTGCCGGCCGGGGAAGGACGTCGGCCGTCCGGAGGCTCCGGCATGGCACCCAGCCTCGCCGGCCGCCAGCTGCTCGGGGCTAGCTCCTGTCAGGGGGGTGAATCAGGGGCAGTCGAACGGCTGTCCAGGCAGCCATCACGCTCGTGCGGGGCCCCTCACGGCCGGCATCCCGCTTGCTGCACAGTCACATGACCGTCAGCGGATCGTGAGCGGTGACCGCACACCAGTGCGGTGTGCGGTCACGGTCGCAGGTACCGCACACGCTCGACCGGCCCTGCCGGATCACCCTGTCGCGACCGTGGCAGCGTCGGCGGCCTTCCGGCGATGCTTGTATGCCCATCCCTCACGCATGCCGGCACCGGGTACCCAGGAAAGAATTTCGGCCGCGGGGATGTTCAGCGGGGAGCGGCGATGGCGTTCCCATTCCTGCCGGAATCGGTCGGCGGCGATCTCCCGGGCCTTCGCGGCCCGTGCGACGTCGTCGGCCGGCCACGTCGGCACCTCGGGGTCCTGTGCCGGCACATCATCCGGCTGACCTTTGCCATCCTCAGCCGGCGGCGGTTCAGAGTGGACCCGCGCGGCGTCCGGTTGCACGCCGACGTGCAGCTGCTGCCTGGGTTCGTCGGGCTGCGATGTCGGGCTGCCGTTCTCCGGGGCGACCGCGGCGTGTCCAGGCGAGGCTGCGTCGAGGAGAGGATGCGCTGGGGCCGGCCGGACCGCGACCGAGCCAGCCGCGCGGCTGCGCCAAGGCTGCCATCTACGAGCTGGCGACCCGAACACCTCGACCTCGGTCGGGCTTGTCTCGCCTGCGACTGCCTCCGCCGCGGCGGCAGGGTCAGTCAGAAGCGGGGCCGAGCGACGAGCGATCCGATCCGCGAGGACCGCCGCGCGCACGGCCACCAGGTCCAGCCCGGCGGGGAACATCCAGGCGAAGTGGTGGTCGAGCCCGATGATCAGGCCGATCTGCCACAGGGTCTCGAACGACAACGCGAACGACAACGCGAATACCGCGCCGGTCAGCGCCCAGTCGCCGTACCGCTGGCCCGAGGAACCGGGCTGGCCGAACGGGGACAGCTGCATGTGAAGCGAGCCCAGAACCGCGACCGGCGGGGTCGCCGACAGCAGCACTGATGCCCACGCGGACAGCTGCGCCCGGTGATAGATCAGGGCGTGCTCGCCGTTCGCGAACACGCTCATACCCAGACTGAAGATCAGCATGGTGAGCGGTAGTCGAAGTGGCCGGCTCCGCTGCCACCACCCCTTCATGCCGCGCCGGTCCCCCTGGACCGGGCCTTCGGTGAGGTGGGGTTGTCTGCGGCCCGCTTCCTGGCAGCCGAAGGGACGGTCAGAATGCGTACGGGCACGTGCGTCTCCATGGGGCGTCGCGTGTCTGACCCCCGGTGCATCCCCGACGTCACCAGCGTCGGGTCCGGGGGCCTCCAACAGCCCCGAGGCTACCCCTACCCCCTACCGCCGCATCACCGGTGCTCCGTCGCGGACTGGGCTTGGTCGTCCGAGCGGGGCGGGGTGGTGGATCGGACCCACCCCGCCCGGGCCATGGCGTCGGCATCGGCTTCGCGGAGTGAACCCCCCGGCTCCAGAATGATCACCTGTCCGTCTGGGACCTGCTCATGGAGAAGGCTAGCCAAACGGCTCAGCACGTCCGCGCTGGTGTCCCCCCAGGACGTCAAAGAAAGAATCAGAGCGACCGTGGAGGAGGACACATTGAGAGCGTCGACGCTGAACCCGGAGGTGACGTGCATCTTCTGCCACAGCGCGTAGGCAGCGCGGGCATCCCCCAATGCAGTGTGGCGGCTTTCTGGATTGTCCGGGACGTCGAAGTAGCGGAACAGGACGTCGGTGTTGTAGGGCATGCCCAGCTGCCGAAGGGCAGCGGCGGCGCGCGGGTAGAGGCCGGTGGCCGCCTGGCCGATCAGGACCCCGGCGGCTAGGTCCTCCACGTCGTGGGGCTGGTAATGCCAGGGAGCACTCTCCCAGGTGTAGCTGCTGCCCAGCTGGGCGCGGAGCCACAGTTCCAGCCGCAACGCGTCGAAGCTGGGGACGACCCCGAACAGGTGGGTGTCGCGCAGGGCGGTGGCGATCACCTCGGCCGCTTCGGCCTCTGCCAGCGGGACGACCATCCTTCCGGCCTCCGGGTGCATCAGGGCGGCGTCGACCCCGTCGGGCAGCGCGAAGCGTTCACCGAAGCGGCAGATCTCCAAGGATCTGGGATCGGCCATGCTCATGTCCGGCCTGATCTGCACCAGCATTTCTCTGACCAGCCCCCCGACGTCCATGACGAAGCCCGCCTCCCATATGACGCGGGCGCCGGAACGCAGGCTGATGCACTCGGTATCACCGAACGTGAGGGGGTCGCCGCTGGCAGGCCAGGACATGGAGATCGCCCTTTCTTAACGATGGGTTCGGCCGCCGGGCCGTTCCCTCCACAGCGGGACAGCGTCCTCCCGGCGGGACGCTGTCCCGCTCGGGACAGCCGGGGCCGTCCGTACAGATCCGGACCGGACGGTCCACCGGTCCCGGCGACCGAATGACCCCAACCCTACCTACCTCACCCCGCACGCAGCCATATCTACCGCTACCGTTACCCCATA
Organism: Frankia alni ACN14a; assembly: GCF_000058485.1. Classification (NCBI taxonomy): domain Bacteria; kingdom Bacillati; phylum Actinomycetota; class Actinomycetes; order Frankiales; family Frankiaceae; genus Frankia; species Frankia alni. The sequence continues at coordinate 2,938,136 of NC_008278.1, read as the reverse complement.
GAGTTGATCGCAGGAAGGGGTGACGTGATCATGATGCGTAGGTGGTGGGTGGCGGTGAGCGTGGTGACGGCCGCGGCTGTGACGGTGGTGGGCTGCTCGGCCGGGTCCGACGCGGGGCTGATGGCCCAGGCAGGTCCGATCGCCATCCCCCATGGGGTGATCCGCTGCCATGCACGGGCAGGCGGTCAGCTGCCGGATCCGGGGTGCTCGCCGGGCAGCCGGAATGCCGCGGTCAGTGCCGCCACCGTGCGCCGGACCGTGTGCGCGCCGGGATGGGTGGACGCGCGTCGGCTGCCCGCAGCGATGGTAAACGATCAGCTTAAGTCGCTGATGACGGCCTACGGGTACGGGGGGATGCCGCTGGACCGATTCGCCGTCGCGTACGTGGTTCCCCTGGAAGTGGGCGGATCCCCTGGCACGGCGGGAGATCTGAGCAATCTGTGGCCGGTGCCGGCCGGCAGCAAAATGCCGACCACGGTGGCTCTGGTACGGGGGCGGGTGTGTGCCGGGACGATGCAGCTCACCGCCGCGCAGAACCAGTTCCGCCGGGACTGGCGGGCGCTGGGCCGCACGGTGGGGGCCCTGTGATGCGGGAGTACCGGATCATCCTGGTCGCCGCTGCCGTCTTGATCGTGATCACGCTGGTGGCGGTGTGGGGCTATCGGCATCTCCCACCGCCGCCGTCCCACCGGCCCCTGGTGGTGCCCCGCAGCACCGACAGGCCTCCGTCTACCCCCTCCCGGCCCGCCGCCACTCGCGCAGGTAGCCCTTCGCGGAGGTGAGGTAGCTACCCTGGACCTCACCGGCTGGGAGGACACGGACCCCGAGCCTGCCGGACGTCCCGCGCCTCGCGCGGGGAGGGGTCCGCATGCCACCGGTCCTGGCCACCACCGCCCCCAGCCAGCCGCCGGCCGAGCCGGCGCAGCAGCTCACCGAGACCAGCGCAGCCACGGGAGCAGAGCCGGGCGGGCCGCCCGCGCCTGCTGAGACCCCCGCGGCGGACCGGGCCGATGCCAGCCTCGCGCAGGAGACCGACGACGGTGAGGACAGCCCGGAGCCGGAGACCACCGGGCCACTGATCGGTTTTGCGATCCCCGTCGGGATCGTGGAGGGAGTCGATACCTCCGACGGCCGATACATCACCCCCAACGCGCTGACCTGGCGCGACGCCCCGTTGACGCTCATGGCCACCGACCGGGCCCCGCATGGCAACCTGCCCACCACGGACGCCGTGCACGTCGGGCGGATCACCAGCTTGGCCCGCCGGGACGTGGCCGGCGAACCAGACGGCCGCGGTGACGTGTACCCCGACGGAGCGCAGGCCCTCTATGCCGCAGGGGAGTTCGACACTCGGGAAGAAGCGCAGAGCTTCGCCCGGCGGATCTATGCCGGGCAGCTCAACGGGGTCTCCGGGGACCTCGGTGCCTGCGTGGCGCAGTGGGAGGTCCTGGAGGAGGACGAGGACGGCTACCCCATCGCCGAGCGGCTGGTCGTCACGGCCGGTGAAGTCATGGGCTTCACGGTGGTACCGCATCCCGCGTTCGCCGGTGCCTACATCGTCGGCCTGGACGACGACGGGCAGCCGCTGCCCTCCCCGGCCCAGGCCCTGGCCGACCAGACCGACGACAGCGAAGCGATGGCGGCCTCGGCCTGGCCGGCGTGGACCATCCACCCGCCGGAGCCGGCCCGCATCGTCGCATCGGCCTACCCGGCACGACCCCCCGCTGCCTGGTTCGCCGATCCCCACCTGACCGAACTCACCCCGGTGACGATCGAGGACTCCGGCCAGATCTGGGGACACCTGGCCGACTGGATGACCGACCACATCGGTGCCGGCGGCGCGCGACTACGCGCTCCCAGGATGGGCCCGGGCTACACCTACCCCTACTACCGGACGGGGGCAGTGTCCTGCGAGGACGGGCAGCTGATCCCGACCGGCCCGATCACCATGAACACCGGACACGCCTCCACCCGGCCGGACATCACCGCCGCGCAGGCCATCGCGCACTACGACAACACGGCCACGGGCGTGGCGGACGTGGTGGCCGGTGAGGACGCGTGGGGTATCTGGGTCGCCGGGGCGATGCGGCCCGGGGTGAGTGAGGAGCAGGTCCGGGCACTGCGCGGGTCTGCCCTGTCCGGGGACTGGCGGCGCATCGGCGGCCGTCTGCATCTGGTGGCCGCGCTCGCGGTCAACACCCCGGCCTTTCCGGTTCCACGGCTGGCCGTGGCCGCCTCCGGGGAGCCGCTGGCGCTGGTGGCGGCCGGCGGCCCGACCCTGGCCGCGCTGGGCCGCCGGCGCCGCGCGGGACTGGACCCCGCCGCGCAGGCACATCTCGCGGAAAGCCGGCGGATCGCGGAGCAGGCCGCCCTCGGCAGCCAGGTGGCGTTGGAACTGGCCGCGCGGAGCCTGCGCGACGCCGTGCACCAGCGCACCGCTGCCTGAGTTACCCCTACCCCACAGGCCACCCCTGGTGGTAGCGTCGGCAGGGTACGAGCTGGAGGGCCGGCATAGCCGCCTCGACACACCCCAGGGCGCATGGCGACCGGGACCGCTCAGGTCATCCGTCGCCGCCCCGAAGGGGTAGTAGTCGTGCACCTGCAGGCTCTTCTCGATCTGATTGCCGCGCTGGACAGCGCCGACGATCCAGCCGCCTCCCTGGCCACCGTCCACCAGGAGATCGTCGGGCTGTCCGCCGCTGACCTCGCTCGCGTGGAGACGGCGCTGGTCGCCGCCTTCGACGCGATCTACGGGGAGGACGACGCACCGCGCACCCCGGAACAGGTCAGCGTGCTCGCGGGGATCGGCGAGGCCACCGGTGCGGTACGGACCCGGATCGCTGCCCTGGGGGCAGCCGAAGAGCAGGCCGCCCGGCTCCGGGACGCGGTCCACCCCACCCCGCCACCCCCGCAACCCGTCCCTCCTCCCCCGGCCGGCGCGGCAACCGGCGTAGAGGACACCGGCCCGGACGCCGGCGGGGACGCTGGCCTCCCCGAACCCGCTGACCCGGCCACGACCTCCGGGGCCGGCTCGACGTCGCCGGCCGTGCGGGCGCCGGTGGGAGCCATGTCCGCGCATCGGCCGCCGGCCGCGGATCCCGCCCGCCGCCCGCAGACAGCGGTGGCGGGCCGAGCGCGCATGGGTGCCTACATGTCCGCGACCGGATCCCCGCATGTGCGGGTCGGCGACGCGATCGACAGCTGGGACACGATGGGCCGGCTGATCTCCGACAAGCTGGGCCGTTTCGGCACCCGGGCGTTCCCCCGTGAGCATGTCGCTCGGTGGAAGGTCGACGCCTATCCGGAGGAGCGGACGCTCACCGGGGATCCGGTCCGCGACCAGGAGAAGATCGACGAGGTCTGTTCGTCGTCGGCGATCGTCGCGTCGGGCGGGATCTGCACCCCGGTGGAGGTGGACTACGCCATACCGACCTGGGGGGACGACAGCCGGCCGTTGGAGAACGCGCTGCCGTCGTTCAACGCCACCCGCGGCGGTCTGCGCTGGGTGTCCAGCCCGAAGATCACCGACACGGTGGCCACCGCCTCCACCAGCCTGTGGACGGAGGCCACGGATGCCAACCCGGGGGGTGCCACCAAACCCCACGGGGTGATCACCTGTGGGACGGAGCAGGAGGTCCTGGTCGACGCCATCCCGACGATCGTGCAGGTCGGCAACATGATGGCCCGGTACAGCCCGGAACAGGTGGCCGCTGCCACGAAGGTCGTGATGACCTACGCGGCCCGTTTCACCGAGCTCTACCTCCTGGGGAAGATCACCACGGCGTCCACGACCGTGCTGGCCAACCGGCTGCTCGGTGTGCATCGCGACGTGTTGGCCACCCTCGACCTGTACCTGGCACGGGCCCGCTACCGTGCCCGTCTGCCGCTGGGCCAGCGGTGGCGCGTGCTGATGCCGGAGTTCGCGCGGGATCTGATCCGCGTGGACGTGTTGCGCGAGCAGGCCCACGACGACGCCGGCACGAACATCCGCGCGATCTCCGACGCGCAGATCGAGTCCTGGTTCACCGCCCGCAACTGCAACATCACCTGGCTGAAGGAATCGGAACCGGCCGACGGCGCCGCGGTGTGGTCCGGTGGCCCGACCCCGGTCTCCCAGCAGCTCGACGGCGCGCAGACCGTGGCCTACCTCAACGGCTGGCCCACCGAGCTGCACTGGTGGATTTTCCCGGAGGGGACGTTTCTGCGCCTGGACGGCGGATCTCTGAACCTCGGTGTTGTCCGCGACCACATCCTAAATGGGACGAACGACTATCAGACGTTCACAGAGCAGTTTGAGAACGTGGCATTCCGAGGCCTGGAATCACACCGTGTGATCTCCACGGTCCTGCCGACTGGTGGTAGTTCACTTCCGATCGCCACCAGCGCGGCCCCGTCCGTTCTGGTCGGGGCCGCATCGGCTGCGCACGGAGCGGGCGGCTCCTTCTAAGACGTGGATGGTCTGCCGGGAGTGTCCTGGTCCGTCCTCCCGGCAGACCATCCCGACCCCTGATCGCCGTTTTCTCATGTCCTGGGAGGTGCAGGCCGGTGGCCATCACGGTCAGCTCCGCTATTCCCTCGATGGCGATTCCGGTTGCTCCACCAGCTCTCTCTCCACCCGCGCTGTCGTTGCTGCGCGCGGCCGTCACCGCCGACCCGGAAGACGACAAGGTCGCGGCCTCCTGGCCACGGGGCTTTGCGTTCCTGCCCTACGGGGCAACGCAGCCGGAGAGCATCGACGTCTGCGACCGCACGACTGCCAACAGCCTGTATCCCGGTGGCGGCGGGGCAGAGGTGGTGCTGCCGGCGCGCGTGGACTATGTCCCGTTCGTCGTGTCCCACCAGGAGCCCCGGTCGACGTTCGGCCTGGACGCGGCCCAGTGGCAGGATCGGGCGCTTCGCAGCCTGGTCGCCGGTACTTCCTCCGCGGTGGAGTACGAGCTGTGGACGGGCACGATTGCCCAGGCCAAAGGCTATCCGCAGCGGTGGCTGGCCATGCCCGTCATCGCCGACGGCGGTCCGGTGGTGGACCTGACCCCGGCAGGCGGCCCGGTGGCCCCGCTGCGCGCGCTGGGCCTGCTGGAGCAGGCCTTGGCCAACGCCGGCGCGGCGGCCCCCTCCGGGGCGCAGGACGCGGTGAACGTCTCCACCGGCCAGCCCATCGGCCCCGGCCGCCGAGGCATGATCCACTGCCTTCCCGAAATGCTACCGCTGTGGCAGGCAAACGGATTGATCCGCCGTGAGGGCAAATACCTGCTCACCTTGATGGACAGCATTGTCGTCCCCGGATCGGGATACCCGGGAACCGGTCCCGGCGGCAGCACACCGAACGTCGGGGCCGCCTGGCTGTATGCCACGTCGATGATCCACATAAGGCTGGAAGATCCCTACATCGTCGATGGGGAGTGGCTGGCCGATCTGGACAGGTCGGTGAACACGGTGGCGGTGACCGCTCAGCGTGCCGCGGCGGCCTACTGGGACTACAGCGTGCATTTCGCGGTGCAGACGGACTTGGAGGTCTGACAGATGCCTATCGTCGTCGGTGCCGCGACATCACCGGCCGTCTCCCCCACCGGCAACGACGGTGCCGCCTCCATACTGTCGGTCGCGATGCGGGTGTGCCGGCTGGATTCGATGGGGCACATCGCGCAGGGTCCGAACAACATGGTCGTCACCGACCAGTACGCGAAGATTGACTTCGCGCAGGATATGGAGAACGGCCAGGACACCAGCGCCCGCAACGCGGCCGGGAACCTGGCGGTCACCTGGCGCACCCCGGACCTGCCCAAGCGGCTGACGGTGTCCGTCGACCTGACCGCGCCGGACCCGGAGTTGGAGGAGCTGCTGACCGGCGGCACCGTGCTCACCAGCAACGATCCGCCGCTGACCGCCCCGGTGGCCACCGCTACCCCCTCCTCGACCGGCGGGTCGATGCCCTCCGGCACCTACAGCCACATGATCACGGTGATGAACTATCGGGGGGAGACCACCCCGGCCAGCCCGCTCAGCACCACGGTCATCGGGCCGAACGGCAGCGTCAGCATCAGCATCCCGCTCACCCCGGGGGCGACCATGGCCGGGATCTACCGGCAGGTCGGTGCCTCCTACGCGCAGATCGCCGTGGTCCCGCTGGAGACGGCCGGGGCCACCACGTTCGTGGACACCGGCACCACCCCGATGGGATGCGTGCCGGGCCCCCCGGCCACCAACTCCACCAGCGGCTACGGCACGGAAGGGTATGCCTACCCCGACCTGCAGACCGACCCCAACCCGTGCGGGGTGAGCATCGAAGCATGGTCCCGCGCCGTGATTGACGGAGGTCCGGCGAACCCGCCCTACATCCACTGGGTGTGGCCGCGGGTGATGTTGTGGAACAAGGGCAGCCGCACGCTGGACACCTCCCCGCTCGCCTCGAGCTTCAGCGGCTTCGGGTTCACGAACCTGTACTGGGGTCGAGGGCCGGACGGCGGCTGGCAGCAGGACAGCTCTCGGGTGAGTTTCCGCCGCCGCGAGGCCCGCTACCCCCTACCCACGGTCGGCTACCAGCCCACCCCTGCCCTGCCCTACTGACCGCTGCCTGTCCTGCTCACCCCTGCGCGAAGGGCATCCGGATGACCTACACCTATGCCGGCCGGTATGAGGAGGCCGCGTTCACCAGCGACGGGGGCCTGCTCAAGGGCGGGGCGATCGCTGTCTATCTGCCGAGCACCACGACCCTGGCCACCCTCTACGCCGACCGGACCAAGAGCACGACGGCGGCGAATCCGGTCACCAGCGATGCGGTCTCCGGGGTGCTGGGGTTCTGGGCCGACCCTGGGCTGTACGACCTGGCAGGCCCGGGCCTTACCGTGTCCGGTGTCGCGGTGGTCCCCGACGCCGCAGAGTTCCAGGACGCCAACCAGCGGGACACAGCTTCCGGCTACCCGGGCCTGGATCCCAGCAAGCGCCTGGTGTCCGGCGCCCCTGCGGTCACCGCCGCAGCCGGTGCGGCGGCAGGCACCTCCCCGCCTGCACCGGTCGTCGGCCCCAGCAATGATCAGTCGGGGACTGTGACGTTCGGGTCGGGGAGCGGCTCGCCGGCGGCCGGCGCGCAGGTGATTGTCAGCTTCTCGACGGCGTGGGCCAGCGCACCCCGCGCGGTCATCATCAGCCCGAACAACGACGCCACCCAACAGTTGGGGCTGTTCGCGGGCCGGCCGAGCACCACAGCGTTCACGGTGTCCGCGCACACGGCGCCGGCCGCCAGCCAGGCCGCCGGCACCTTCTCCTTCTCCTACCTGGTCCTCTGACCACGGCATCCGATGGCGACGTACGCGGGCCGGTACGCGGAGGCCCTGCTGCTGGAAGACGGGACGCTGGCGAAGGGCGTCCTGGTCACAGTCCATGTGGCAGGCACCAACACGCTGGCCACCCTGTATGCCGATCACACCCGCACCATCCTGATCTCCAACCCGGTGATGACCGACCCGGCCAGCGGCATGCTCGACTTCTACGCCGACCCCGGTCTGTACGACCTCACCGCCGCGACCGAAGTCGTCTACGCGGTGCCGGTGGTGCCCGACGCGCGGGAGTATGCCGACCTCGACGCGTCCGGACGCGTGCCCTATGCCCGGCTGCCGGTGGGTACCGGGCCGGGCACGGTCGCCGCGGCCGACGATCCGCGGATCCTCGGCGCCGCCGGCTACACCGTGTCCGGGGGGACCTGGGCCTGGCGGGCGGAGACCATGCACCGGCTGTGGGCCGGCTCCTACCTGACGCTCTCCCCGGGCAGCGTGCTGGTCGGGATGTTCACCGCGGACGTCACCCTGTCGACGGGCCTGCTCACCACCTTCCTGGTGGGCGGGGCATCGGCCGGGGTGACAACCGCGCGGATGGGTCTCTACCTGGTGGACAGCGCCGGGTCGAACCTGGTGTGCATCGGCCGGACCGCGGCCGACCCCACGCTGTGGGCGGGCACCGAGGAGATCTGCTCACGGCGGATCGTCGACAACGGCGCGTCCAGCCCCACCTCGATCAGCACGGTCAGCCTCCTCCGCGGCAGCCGGTACGGCTTCGCCGTCTTCGTGGACACGCTGGCCGAGGCCGGGCCGACGCTGGCCGGCACCTGGCTGGGGGCGAATTTCCTGTCCGGGATGCCGCCCGTGCTGGCCTACAGCGGGCCAGCCGGGGACATGGACCTGCGCCCCTCCTACGCCATCGGCGCGTTGACGTTCACCGGCGCCGTCGTCTATGGGGCGGCCACCCCATGAGCATGATCCACGCCGGCCGGTATGCAGAGGTCGCGCTGCGCACCGATGGCACCCTGGCCAAGGGCGCGGCCGTGACCGTGTTCCACGCGGGTTCCGCAGTACCCGCGGAGCTGTACGTGGATCGGCAGCGATCCGCGGCCGCCGACAACCCCGTCACGGCCGACCCCATCACCGGTCTGCTGGCCTTCTGGGCCGAGCCCGGGGTGTACGACCTGGTCGGCGACCGGGTCGTGGTCTTCGCCGCACCGGTGGTGCTGGACCCGGCCGACGTACCCGCCCTCGACCAGACCGGCACGGTGCCCGCACGCCAGCTACCCGTCGGGACGCTGGCCGACACGATCGCCGCAGGCAACGACCCACGGCTGGCCGACGCCGAACAGTCCAGCCGCAAAGGCGCGCCGGGCGGCTACGCGCCGCTGGACGCCAACGGGCACGTGCCCCTCGGCTACCTGCCGCTCGGCACCGGCTCGGGCACCGTGCCTGCCGGGGACGATCCGCGGATCGTCGAAGCGGAGCAGACCGCCCGCCGCGGCCACGCCAGCGGCTACGCCCCTCTGGACGCGGCCGCGCTGCTGCCGGCCGCCAACCTGCCGGCCATGCCGATCCTGCCCCGCCAGCTGATGTTCTACGGGCACAGCGTGTTCCACCGGATCGCGGGGGCGGTGGAATCCGCCGGGTTCCGGGCCGACCGGCTGGTCCAAGCCCTGTGCGGACTCCCGGACAGCCGAGTGACCAACCGGGCTGCCGACGACGCGCTGCTTCTGGCCGAAGGGGACAGCGCAGGCGGCTATCCGCAGGTCCTGCAAGCCGAACCGAAAACCGTCCGGGGAGCGCCGTACATCGGCCGGGACGGCACCGCCGTCCTGTGCTGGGGAATCTACGACCTCGGCGCGCTCGGGCCGTCGACCCATGTCCGCGACGCCTTCATCCACGCACTGCGGGCGGTGATCTCCCGGCATCGCGCGGCCACCGTGCGGGAGCACACCGACAGCACCGTCGCCCTGACCGGCGGCTCTGAGATCACCACCATCAGCTACAACAGCGGCGGCGGCTACTGGAGCTGGGCCTCCACCGGCAGCAGCTTCACGATCACCCTGCCGGCCGACTTCCCCGGCGGCACGGTGACCATCGGCCTGATCGGCGCGGCCGGCACCACCGGCGGCACGATCAGCTGGTCCGGGACCGCCTCCACCGGCACCAGCGGCACCACCAGCACCTCGGCGATCATGCCGGCGGGGGGTGCCCACGGCCACATAGCCGTGCGCATCCCCGGGCTGGTCGCCGCCGACGCCGGCAAGACCATCGTCGGAACGATCACCGCCGTCGACGCAGGCGGTGACGTCGGCCTGGACTACTGGCAGGCCGAAGCCCCGATGCCCCCGCTCACCGTGGTGTGCGGGATCCCCCGGCTGCGAGACGCGAGCGCCTACGCAGCGTTCCCCACCAGCGTCACCGACTCCGATGTCTTCGCGTGGAATACGGCGATCCAGGGCCTGTGCGCTGAATTCGTCAACGGTGTGGTCTACGCCGATGTGGATGCAGTTGTCGGAAAAGCACCCGGTCTGTACGCGGCGGACGGCATCAACCTGAACGAGCTCGGGGCACGTGCCTGCGCCACCGCGATCATTGCCGGCGCCGCCGGCGCCGGCCGGGTGCTGTCCCCGTTCCAGCTCACCACCGACTGGAGCTAAGACGTTGACTGCCACCTACGCCGGCCGATACGCGGAGACCGCGCTGCGCACCGACGGGCAGATCGCCCGCGGGGTGCCGGTCACGGTCTACCCGACCGGCAGCGGGATGCCGGCCATGCTCTACGCCGATCGGGACCGCAGCGCCCTGGCGGACAACCCGGTGATCGTCGACCCGATCACCGGGCAGCTGGACTTCTGGACGGAACCCGGCCTCTACGATCTCGTCGGCCCTGGCGTGGAGCTGCGCGCGGTACCGGTGGGCGGGGATCCCGACGACTACGCCCCTGCCGACCCGAACGGACGGGTGCCGTTCGAGGCGCTGCCGATCGGCAGCACAGCACGCACGATCCCTGCCGCCGACGACCCGCGGCTCGTCGGGGCCGAGCAGACCAGTCGTCGCGGCCAGCCGGGCGGCTACGCGGCGCTGGACGCGGACGGGCTGCTGCTGACCTCCCAGATTCCCGGCTCGGGAGCCCCGGTGACGACGGTGGCTGGGCGCACCGGGGCGGTGGTGCTGACCGAGGCGGACATCGCCGGACTGGTCGAGGATCTGGCCGCCCGTCAGGTGATCTCCGCGTTGGGCCAGCCAGGCGGCTATGCGGCGTTGGATGCCGCCGGGACGGTGCCCGTGGGACAACTGCCGGTCGGCAGCGGCCCGGCAACGGTCGCCGCCGGCAATGATCCCCGGCTCACCGGGGTGGAGCTGGCGGCGCACAAGGGCCAGCCAGGCGGCTATGCGGCGCTCGGCTCCGATGGGCGGGTACCGGTCAGCCAGCTTCCGGTCACCGCGGTGACCTCCGTGGCAGGGCGGACTGGGGACATTGCCCTGGTCGAGGCCGACGTGGCCGGGCTGCCGGCGGATCTGGCCGCCAGGCAGAACGTCGCCGCGAAGGGGACCCCGAACGGGTACGCGGCACTCGGGGCCGACGGGCTGGTGCCCTCCAGCCAGCTCCCAGCCATCCCCGTCTCATCCGTGGCAGGGCGAACCGGGGCGGTGACGCTGGTCGAGGCCGACGTGGCCGGGCTGCCGGCGGATCTGGCCGGCAAGCAGAACGTCGCCGCGAAGGGGACCCCGAACGGGTACGCCGGGCTGGACAGCAGTGCTCGGGTACCTGTTGCCCAGCTCCCCATCGGCACCGGTGCCGGCACGGTCGCCGCCGGCACCGTGGACGCCGCAGCCTCGACCGGTTCGCTGCGCACTCTGGGGATCGGACCGGCGCAGGCCGCGGTCGGCTCCCAAGCCGTCACCAGCCCCCAGCTCGCCGCGTGGCGCGGCGGGCTGGGGAACCGGCTGTACGGCCCGGTGTCCGCGGTATGCATCGGCTCCTCCACCACCGCCGGGTACAACGCCACCGCCCGCACCCGCCGCTACACCGACCAGGTAGGGGTGGACCTGCACGCCCGTTACAACCCCCCGGGGGTGACCGGCGGGGTGCATATCCTGGCCACCGACACCGGGTGGACCGTCTCCGGCAGCCACGGCACGGACGGCAACGGGCTGGGCTTGGCCTCGGTCACGTTGACCGCCTCCGCCAGCATGAGCCGTACCGAGGCCGGCACCGGCTTCGACGTCCACTTCGTCCAGGGCCCCAACAGCGGCGCGTTCACCGTCGCCGTGGACGGGGGTAGTGGCGCCACCATCACCCCAGACACCGCCGGGACCGCCGACCGGCACGACGGCATCTACATCTCCCCCGTGCTGAGCTTCGGTTCCCACAGCATCACGATCACCGCCAGCACGGCCACCGTGATCAACGGAATCTACGTCCGCGGCGGGGATGAGATCAGCGGCATCCGGATCTACACCTCCGGCGCTGCCGGCACCACCGCGGCGTCCTGGGCCGGGGCATCCCCCAGCCTGTTCCAACGGCTGGCAGCTCTGTCCCCCCGCCTCGTCACGATCATGCTGGGTGCCAATGACTTCGCCGGCGGGGTCAGCCCGACAGCGTTCCAGGCCAACCTGCAGACCCTCATCAACGCCGTGGCCGGCGCAGTCACCCCGACTCCGTCAATTCTGGTGATCGCCACCTACCTCCGGCTGGATGTCTCCGGCTCTGCCTACCCCTGGTCGGCCTACACCGCCGCGATGGCCGCGGTGGCCGCAGCCCATCCAGGGCTGGTGGACTATCTGGACATCTCCGGTGTCTACCCCACCAGCCAGGCCTCCGACCAGGCATCCTTGCTGATTGACCCGGCGGACTTCGTCCACCAGACAGACCGTGGCCACCGCACGATGGCCGACCAGATCATTGCCACGCTGACTGCGCCCGCTCCCCCGGCGGTGACCCTTCCCCCGTTCGACCCCCGGCAGGTGGCAGGACTACTGACCTGGCTGGATGCCGGCAGCCTCGGCCTGGCAGACGGCACCGCGGCAGGTTCCTGGACGCCGAGCGCAGGGCTGGAGGCCGCGGCCCTGACCCAGGCCACCGTCGAGCAACGGCCGGTGTACCGGACGGGCAGGGTCAACGGCCGGCCCGCGCTGGTGTTCACCGCCGCGTCCAATCACAATTTGGACTCCGGGGTGTGGGCCGGCAAGCGGGCAGTCCCCCTCACCGTGATCGCCATCGCGAAGATCTACACGGGGAACACCGGGAACCTGTTCACCGGCCGCAGCGGAACCTATGCCTACGCGGGGATCTCCACCGGCACCACCCTGTCCGCCGGCGCAGGGGCGGTCAGTGAGATCAACCAGGGCATCACGCTGGACACCTGGCATGTGATCGCGGTGCTGTACAACAGCGGCGCCAGCGCGATCTACCTGGACAGCCGAACCGCCACCGTCACGGGCACCACCGGCACCGGCGCCTCTGCCGCCCTGCCGGGGCTGCGGTTGGGCACCAACAGCGGCGCGAACTCGAACTGGTACGACGGCGAAATGGCCGAGCTCACCGTGTACGGCAGGGCCCTGAGCGGCGGGGAGCTGGCCGCGCTGATGAGCTGGTACGGCACCCGCTACGGCATCACGATCTCATGAGCAATTTGCCCGTTTTCCAGGTCGGACAGGGGGACACTCAGCCGACGCTCACCGACACCCTGCTCAACCCGATCAGCCGCAGCCCGCAGGACCTGACCGGGGCCGCGGTCCGGTTCGTGGCCCGTCCCACCGTGGGCGGCGAGGTGGTCATCAACGCGCCCGCGCAGGTGGTGTACGCGGCAGGCGGCCTGGTCCAGTACCCCTGGACGCTCGAGGACACCGCCGCCCCGGGGAATCTGGCCGGGGAATGGCACGTCACGCTGCCCGGCGGGGCCAGCGAGACCTGGCCGCTGCACACCTGGGCCCACATCCGCGTGGAGGCGGCACTTTCCAGCCCCACCGCCAGCCCGGATCCGGCCCCACTGCTGCCCACCCCGTGGATCAGCGCCGACGACGTCGCGGCCCGACCGCGCATGGCCCGCGTCGACCGCCGGGTGCTCCAGCAGTGTGCTGAGGCGGCCAGCGAGGTCCTCTACCTGCGGTCCGGGCGGCTCTACCCCGGGCTGCTCACCGCGACGATGCGCCCGAGCGCCGACCCGCTCCCCGGACGGATCGGCGCGGGCCTCGGCACGTTCGCCAGCTGCTACGGCTATGCCAGCGGGGACGTGTGGACGGCGCTCACCCCGGACCGGGTGTACGACCGCCGCGGTGGCGGCGGCTGGCCGCCGGCCGTCGACCTCGGGGTGTACCCGCTGCGCAGCATCGTCCAGGTGCTGCTGGACGGGCAGATCATCCCCCCGGCCGAGTACCGCATCGACGAGCAACGGTGGCTGGTGCGCGTGCGGCCCACCGCCACCGCGGTCCCCACCCGCCGCTACGGCTGGCCCTCCCACCAGCAGCTCGACCTGCCCCCCACCGAACCAGGCACGTTCGCCGTGACCTGCACCTACGGCACCGCGCCCCCGGCGATGGGCAAGCTGGCCGCGGCCGCGCTGGCTGCCTCCATCGCTCAGCTGCTGGGCTACCCGGCGACCGGCGCGACCTTGCCGGCCCGCGCCACGGCCGTGAAGCGTGCCGGCGTCACCGTCGAGGTGGCGAACCAGGCGTTGGACGCCGACGGCGGGGTCGGGGTCCCTGAGGCAGAGCTGTTCCTCGGCACGGTCAACCCGGACAGGCTGCGCCGGATGCCCACCGTGTGGACCCCGGACCTCGGCAGCACCCGCAGATCAGGAGGCTGACATGCCCACCACCCTGCAGATCCTCGGCCCCGTGCTGTACGGCCGGCTGGAACGTGCCGGGGCCAGCGCGGACGAAATCGACCAGCTGGCCGCGGAGCATCGCCACCCGCAGCAGGCCGCGGACCTGGCAGCGGAAGTGGCCCGCATCGGGGACCAGGCACTGGCCGCCTACCTGCAGCGGCGCCGCGATGCCGTGCCCCGTCCGAGTGGCCATGTCCCGCGCGGCGGGCAGGCCCGCTCCCCCCGGCACGCGAAGGCCGCCCAGCCAGCCCCCAGCGCCCCACCCCCACCTTCTACCGCCGAGGGTGACCTACCCCCGGTGGACGGCGGTGACCGCTAGGCTGGACAGCGAGGGACACGGACCCCCTCCCGCACGTCGCCCACCGCCTGGCGGTGGGCTGACCGTCACCGGTGTGGGGTCCGATGCTGTCCACCCTGGAACGCCAGCAGATCATCACCGCGGTCCGCGGCGACCCGGACCGGGCTGCTCGCACACTCACCTCCCTGCAACACCGAGGCATCTCCTCCGACGACCCTGAGCTGGTCGCGACGCTGAGCGCCGTCGCGCAGGCCCCCGACCCGTCAGCGACCAGCACCTCCAGCGCGATCCACCGCCCGGCCGAGCAGATCCCGGCCGAACCCACTCCCCTCCCGTCCGACACCACGGGGCGGGCCGACACCGGGCTGCCCGGCCGCCGCGAGCCGCCCGGGCGGCGCGGTCGCGCTCCGACCGGGCGGCGAGGCTGATATGGCCCTGGCCGCATCCGCGCTGGCCGCCCAGGGCCGTCGCGTCCTCGCCGTCGTCGAGGCCGGCTTCCACCAGGCCGGGGTGCCCCTGCCGGACCGCCGGTACACCGCCCCCGGCCAGGTGGCCCCGGCTGACGACGAACAGCTGGTGGTGCACCTGGTAGGGCTGGCTGCCGGGCATCCCGGCGAGCAGGTCGCCCTGTGGCAGCGGCCCCCGGCAGCGTTCCGCACGGCCACCTGGCAGGTCAGCATCCTGCGGGCCGTCCACGTCCAGGGGCAGGACGGCGCGTACGCCCCCGACCCGCTCGACGTCGCCGCCGACGCGGACGCGGCGTGGATCGATGTGGCCGTGCTCCAGGACCTGCTGGAGAACGCCCGCCGCGGACATCTTCTGGTCGGCCCCGGGGTGCCGATCGTCATCTCCCCCATCACCCCGATCGGCCCGCAGGGCGGGCTGGCCGGGGTGCAGGCCCAGGTGGGCCTGGCGCTCGAGCAGGCCCCGGTCCGGTGAGCGCCTGGTGGGTGCCGAACCCGGCCGGGCAGGCCGAGTTCTTCGTCAGCCTGACCGGTCCGGTGGGTCGGGAGGTCTACCGGCGCGGGACGGTGCTGCTGGTCGCGGCCCGCAGGCAGGTGGGCGTTGCCGTGCCCGACCCACTGGGCCGGGCCCGTGACCGGCGTGTCGGGCAACTGCGGGACAGCCTGACCATCCAGTCGATCGCGAGCCCTCTGGGCCCGTCGGTGCGGGTGGGGTCCGCGGATCCGATCGCGCTACTCCACCACGAGGGCAGCCGACCCCACACGATCTTCCCTCGCCGCCGGGACGGCGTTCTGCATTTCTACTGGCCGCAGAGAAACACCTGGGTGTTTCTCCGCAAAGTTAACCATCCGGGGACCGCGCCGAACCGATATCTGTCGGACAACCTTCACCTCACCATCACATAGAAGGGACGGACATGCCCGAGCTGAGGATCGATGTTCACCCGGCAGAGCCGGCGGACCCGGTCATCATCCGGATCGCGATGCACCGCAAGGATCTCACCGAGCCGGAGATCCACACCTTCCACGGGGTGGACTCGGCGCCTTTTCTTCACATGCTGCGGTTCGGTCTGGCCGAGCACACCGGAGATGAGGCACTGGGCGCGGCCGCGATGGTCGATTTCGTCCGCGGAGTTGTCGTGGAGGAGGAGCAGGAACGTTTTCAGCGGCTGCTGATGACCACCTCGGGCGGCGCGACCATCGATGCCCATTACTTCGAAAAGCTGTTCCGAGTCCTGATGGAAGCATATTCCCGGCGCCCTACCCGGCTGTCGCCCGGATCCTCGCCAACGGGGCCGCCTACTGGGGTGACTACGGACCCCGCCTGGAACGGTCCGGTGTTGACCCCGCAACCACCGCTGCTCACCGGGTAGTCGCGCATCTGTATGCGCTGATCGTCGATGACATGACCTCTGCGTGGGCCAGCCGGGCAGAGGTCCGTCAATCCCTGGACGAACAGTTGGCGAAGCCGCTACCGGGCCGCAGCGGCGCGCAGGCCACACCCCACCCGGATGACCCGCACGATGCGGAACGGATCCGCAAATACGGGCCGAATCCCTGGGCGCAGGACGAGGCCGCGTTGCAGCGGGCCTGGGCGATGACCGGCGGCTGACCCGACATTCCCCGTGCGACGGGCGGGAAGGAGGTGCAAGGCGATGCAGAGCGTCGTCGGTGAGGCATGGGCGATGGTCAATGCCAATACCAAACCGGCGCTCACGCAGATCAATGCTTTCTTTGACAAGGCGATGAGCCGCGAGCTGGTCATCAAAACCCGGGCCGACATCTCCCAGGTGCGGGCCAGCTACGACCAGGTCAAGGTGATGGCCCGCGACCTCAAGCCGGTCGTCCGCCTGGACGTCGACGGCCGGCAGGTCATGCGCGGTCTGGACCGGGTTGAGGTGATGGCCCGCGACATGCGGCCCACCGTCCGCCTGGATGTCGACGGCCGGCAGGTCATGCGCGGTCTGGACCGGGTGGATGCCATGGCCCGCGACATGCGCCCCACGGTGCGGGTCAACGCCGATACGGCTGCGGCCCAACGGCAGGTCCAGCAACTACGCGCCGAGATCGCCGGGGCGGAGGCGGCCGGCTCTGCCGGGGCGGCGGCCGTGCAGGGCGGCAGTTTCCTCGGCGGCGGGCTGCTCGGTCAGTTGAAAGACTTCGCGGCCATCCTTGGCGTTCTGGAGGGCGTTCATGGGCTTGCCACGGCCGCACATCAGACGCAGGATTTCGAATTCCGACTGAAGGATCTTTCCACCGGGGCGGGTGAGGCCACCGGAAATCTCGGGATGATCGCCGACGGGATGAAATCGATGTCCACCCAAGTCGGCGTCACCGCGATCGAGCTAGAAAAAGGCATCTATTCAATCGAATCAGACGGGTATCACGGGGCCGCGGCACTCCAGGTACTGCACGCCGCGGCCGAAGGGGCCCGCACCGGAATGGCGGACATGGAGACGGTCTCCACGTCCCTGATGACCGTGATGCGCTCCTATGAGATTCCGGTCGGCCAGGCCAACCGGGCCATGTCCATCATGGTGGAGACCGTTGCACACGGCGGTGTCCGCATGCAGGACATGGCGTTGGGCATGAAAACGATCGCGCCGGTCGCGAATGCACTTCATGTGCCACTGGCTGAGGTCACCGGGGCGATGGCCACCATCACCTCCGTCACCCATGACGCCGCGTCGGCCGGCACCGGGATGCGATTCATGCTCCAAAGCATGGCCGCGCCGTCGCGGGAGGCGGCCGCGGCCATGGCCGAGGTGGGGCTGGAAGTCACGCAGGTCCAGCACTCCCTGGCAGAGAAAGGTCTGGTCGCCACTCTCCAACTGATCGAGCAGCACATCGGGACGACGTTCCCGAACGATGCTGCCCGCCAGGTCTCAGCGTTGCATGCCATCGTCGGCGGCACCCGGGGATTCACGGCGGCAGCGCAGCTCACCGGCCCTCACATGCAGGAGCTGATCGCCAACACGCGGGATATCAGTGAGGCAGCGAACCGGGCGGGTAAGAACGTGGCCGGCTGGAGCACGGTCACCTCCACGCTGCGGTTCCAGGTCGACCGGGCCAAAGCCGGGTTGAGCACGTTCGGCATCGAAGCGGGCACCGTCGTTCTGCCGATGGTCACCCTGCTGCTCAAGGGGCTGCTGGACCTGGCCGGGGGGATCGGCGGGACGCTGGCCGCGGCGATCCGCACGGTCAGCCCGCTGTGGCGTGCCCTGATCGAGGGGTTCCGGGCCGGGCCTGGGGCAGATCCCGGCTCCGGGGTGCTGGGGTTCCTGCGTCGGCTGGGCGCGTTTGCCCACAGCACGCTGCACACCGTCCGGGCCGACTGGGATGCGCTGGTCGGCGCGATGCGCGGGCAGGCGCTGTCCCCGCAGGTCCGTTCCGGCTGGCTGGGCAGCCTCACCGGGGACATCGCGACCGCGCGGGGGCTGTGGACCGGGTTCGCCGGCGGGCTGCGCGGCCAGTTCCAGCCCCCCACCCGTGACCCGGCCGGGACGCTGACGCTGCGCCCGGGACGGCCCGCGCCGCAGGGGGCAGCCGGGGCGGCGGCCGCGGCCGGGTCGGCAGTGCGCGCGGTGGGCCGGCAGGTCACTCCGGCGCTCACCCTCGCGCGGGGCGGCTTCGAGGGGCAGCTGAATCCCGGGGAGATTCTGGGCTGGCAGTCGGTTGCCGTCCGGGCCGGACGCCTGGCCCGTGAGGCGTTCGACGGGGCCGGTGAGGCGATCCGAGGGATGACCTCGGCGGTGCGCCTGGCGGTCGGCTGGGGTGAGCGGCACCAGGCGCTGGTCCGGAGCTGGGCCGTCGGTATCGGGCTGGTGGTGGGGGCCATCGGCGCGTGGCGCCTGGCGACCGGTGCGCTGGCCGCCGCGCAGACGCTGCTCAACGCGGTGATGGTCGCCAACCCGATCAGCTTGCTCGTGATCGGGATCGGGCTGCTGGTCGGGTCCCTGATCTATGCCTACCGGCATGTGTCGTGGTTCCACGACGGTGCCAGAGCCGCGTTTTCCGGTATCGAGACCGCCGGCCGGGAAGTCTGGTCCGTTGTCTCCGAGGCAATCAGCGCCTTCATCGCCGGACCGCTGAGCTGGATACGCGGAGAAATCGGCGTCTTCGTCGATTTCTGGCATAACAACGGCGAGCAGATAAAAGCATTGTGGCGGGAAACATGGGCGATCGTCGAAACCGATTTCCGTGTTTCCTGGGCCGTCATCTTCGGTGCGATTCAGTTCGCCCTGAACTCCCTGCTGATTTACTGGCGGATTACCTGGGATCTGGTCAAGGGGTCCGTGGTCCTCTCGTGGACGCTGATACACGACGCGATCAAGACCGCGCTCGATCTGATCCTTGGCATTGCCGCCATTTTCATCGACATTTTCACAGGGCGCTGGGGGAAGCTCTGGGGTGACGTGAAAAGTCTGGTCAGCACCGCCTTCCACGATGTCACCAGGTTCTTCTCCGACTTCGGATCGGGCGCCCTCACCCTGCTCTATACCGCCGGCAAAGACATCATCGACGGGATGATCAACGGCCTGAAGGATGCCGGGAAGACGGTGTGGACCACCATCAAGGATATCGGCACCTCGATCATCGACGGGGTCAAACACTTTTTCGGGATCAAGAGCCCGTCCACCGTCATGGCCGATATCGGCGGTCACATCGTCGGCGGACTGATCAAGGGCATCGTATCAAGTGGGGCCGGCATGGGAGGCATCTTCGACAAAATCTTTTCCGGTGCGTTGCAGGACCCCTGGGGCTGGGTCGTCCAGCACCTGGACGACCTAGGCTCGATCCTGGAGAAAGTCCCCGGGCTGGCCACCGGCCTAGCCAAGAAGGCGGCCAGCGGGGCTCTCTCCGGCCTTGAACACCTGGGCTCCTCTGCCCTGCATGCCATATTCGGTGGCGGGGCAGAGAAGGGCCTTTCCGCGGACCTGACCGCGCTCATCACGCAGTCCCTGGCCATCAACGGGCTGCCGGCCAGTTGGGCCCCGGACATGGCCCGGCTGGTCCAACTGGAATCGGGCGGCAACGCTCGGGCAGTCAACCCAACCGCGGTTCTGGGGCAACACGCCACCGGCCTGGTGCAGATGCTGCCGTCCACCTTCCGCGCGCACATGCTGAGCGGATTCGGGGACATCTTCAACCCTCTGGACAACCTGATCAGCAGCGAGCGGTACATCAAGGACACCTACGGCAGCCCCGACCGCATCAAAAACCTGTACTCCGGCTCCTACCTGGGCTACGACTCCGGTGGCATTCTGCCCCCCGGCCACAGCCTGGTCCTCAATGCCACCGGGGCAGGGGAGCCTGCGGCCGTGTTCACCCCCGGCCAGTGGCAGACCCTGCAGAACCTGGCCTCCGGCCGGTCCGGGGGAGCTGCCGGACCGGTGCAGCTCGGAGACATTCACGTCTACCTGGGCGACCAAAAGATCACGGACATCATCGACGTCCGCATCGACCACCGCGACCGCAAAACCGCGGCCGCGTTCCGCGGCGGTATCAAGAGAGGCTGACAGGGAGCCAAAATGGGATTCAGCGCGGCGGCAAAGAATTACATGCTCGATCAGTTGGGGGCCAACAGGGCCCTCTATTTCTCCCTGCACGCAGCCGACCCGGGCGCGGCCGGGGACAGTGAGTTGGCCGGTGGCAGCCCGGCCTATGCCCGTAAGCCAGCGTCCTGGTCGCCGGCCGCGGCCGGCGCGAAGAACCTGGCGAGCTCGGTAACGTTCGACGTCCCCGGCGGGGCGACGGTGGCGTTCGTCGGCACGTGGGACTCCGCCAGCGGCGGGGTGTTCCAGGGCGGCGCCCCGCTGGGGACCCCCCAGCCCTACAGCTCCCAGGGCACCTACACGCTGACCAACCCCTCATCCGGCGGCCTGGCCAGCATCGGCGGGTAGCGGATGCTCGCGGTCGACTCCTCCACCCCGCCGCCGGTCCTGGTCCCGGAGTTCACCGGCGGCGGGCCGGCCACCACCGCCCCGTTCACCGCCCCGACCGGGGCGCTGCTGCTGGTGGCCGCGCAGGTGGGCTCCACCTACGCCGGCGGCAGCGTGGGTCCCTGGATCACTGACACCGGCGGCCTGTCCTGGCAGCTTGCCGGCCGGGCAGGGGGGACCAGTGCCTACGACGAGGCGGTGCTGTGGTGGGCCGTGACCACCACAGCAATCCCCCGCACCGTCACCGTGGTCGGGGCCTCAGACAACAGCTATGCCAAGTATGCGCAGGTCATCGTGTTCACCGGGCAGGATCCCGGCAGCCCGATCGGCACCGTCGCGCAGGGCACCGCGACCGGTCTGCTGTCCGTGCAGGTCCCCTGCAGCCGCACCGGCTCCTGGCTGTGGGGGATCTACGCGGACTGGTCCAACGGCGCCGCCCCCACCCCCGGCAGCGGGGTGACCCGGTACAGCGCGGCCACCCCGCTGACCGCGGCCACCCTGTACTGCACCGCGGCGGGGGCCGAAGGACAGCCGATGATGCTGTCGACCACCGCGCCGTCCGGGCCGCTGTCCTGGGCGGCCGTCGAAATCCTGCCCGTGGCCGCCTCCGGCACCGGAACCGGCACGGTCAGCGGCCTCGGGACGCTGGCCGTCGGGGAGGGCCACCCCCACACCAGCGGGGCCGCGGCACTGCGCGGCACCGCGGCGCTGTCCGTTCTCGGGGGCTCGGCCGGTCAGCCGGGCGAGGGCTCCGGGCAGATCAGCGGCAACGGGGTGCTCACGGCAGCCGGGGTATGTCACCTCGTCGGCTCCGGGCAGATCCACGAACGGGGCAGCCTGACCGGCCGACCCCTGCTCGGCGGAGTGATCTACGCGGTTCCGAACGTACAGGCAGGTCGGATCGACCTACAGGTGGCATGGACCGGGCCCAACCAGCCCGTGACCGTCACCGTCACCCGCTCCGACCCCACAGGAACAGTCATTCCGGTCCGGTCGGCCGCCCCTGCCACCCTCACCTCCGGGCAGTGGGTCGGGGCCGACGTCGAGGCCCCCGCCGACCGCCCCGTCTGGTACACGGCCACCGAGCCGGCCGGCAGCGCGGTGATCAGCCAGCCCGTCACCCTGCCCGGCTCCACCGGCTACTGGCTCATCAGCCCCGGCCGCCCGTCACTGTCCATGCGGATCACACCAGCGGAGGACCATGCCACCACCAAGAACCGCACCCTGCCCCAGGGCGTCTTCCAGGTGCTGGGCCGAGAGGACCCGATCGTGGTGTCCGGGCGGCGCTGGGCCCCCACCACCACCCTGAAGATCCTGACGTTCACCGATGAGGAACGGCGCGCGTTGGAGGCGCTGCTCGACGACGGCCAGACGCTGTACTACCGGGCCCCTGCCGCGGACGCCGCCGGGGACGACTCCGGGTACATCGCCGTCGGGGCCTACGACAGCAGTCGCATCGGCTACGGCCTACCTGCCCGCGTGCACACTCTGCCCGTCACCTACACCGGCCGCCCCTCCGGGCTAGGCCGCGCGGCCAGCCCCGGCGACGGCATCGGAGCCGGCGGCGGCACCGGCACCACCTACGGCGGTACCTGGGCCGACGTACTGGCCACCTACCAGACCTGGGCCGACGTGACGCTGGCCAAGACATCGTGGACGGCGCTGGAAACAGCCATCGCGCCGGCCGCGGCCCCGGGGAGCCCGTGATGGCCACCCCGCGCGGGTACCGGCCGCTGGCCGGCAGCCACCGGCGTCCGATGAGCGGCGCGCGCCGGCGGGGACTGCTGGACCGCTCCACGCGCATGCAGGTCACGGTGCTGCTGCGCCCCACCCAACCGCTCCCCGACATCGCGGTGCGAATGGACCGCCGCCAGTTCGCGGCCCGCCACGGCGCCCGCGCGCAGGACCTCGCCGCGCTGCGCCTGTTCGCCGCCGAACACGACCTGGACGTCGTCGAGGAGCACCAGCCGGCCCGGACGGTCAAGCTGGCCGGCTCCGTCGGGCAGATGGGCCGTGCCTTCCGGGTCCGGCTGGACCGCTGGGAGCATCCCGGCGGCTGGTACCGCGGGCGCACCGGCCCGGTGCACATACCCGAGGAGCTGGCCGGGGTCGTGGCGGTGCTCGGCTTGGACGACCGGCCGGCACTGCGCACCCACCACCGGCACCGCCCCTCCCCCGGCCCCGATGCCCGCGGAGCGGACAGCCGCTTCTACGCGACCGCGCTGGCCGCGCGGGACCACTACCCGGCGACCGGAGGTGGTCAGACCGTGGCCATCCTGGAGTTCGGCGGCGGCTACAGCCTGCCCGACCTGGCCACCTACTGGTCCGCGATCGGCCACACCCCCCCACAGGTCAGCTCCATCTCCGTGGACGGTGCCGCGAACAGCCCGGGCTCCGACGGCGGCTCTGTCGAAACGATGCTGGACATCGCGATCCTCAGCGCGGTCGCTCCGCAGGCCCGCCAGGCCGTGTACGTCGCCCCGAACACCAGCGCCGGCTTCGTGGATGCCTACCTCGCGGCCATCCACGACACGGTGACCAGCCCGTGCGCGATCAGCCTGAGTTGGGGCAGCGCCGAACAGAACTGGACCCCCGCGGCCATCAGCGCCCTGGAGGATGTTCTACACACCGCCGCGCTGTTCGGGATCACCTGCACCTGCAGCTCCGGGGATGACGGCAGCTCCGACGGGGTCCACGACGGCCTGGCGCACGCAGACTACCCGGCCAGCAGCCCGTGGATGCTGGCCTGCGGCGGCACCACGCTGGTCCGCACCGGCCAGACGATCACCGATGAGGTGGTCTGGGACTGGGGCGGGGCAGACGGCAACAGCGGCGGCGGCATCTCCGACCTGTTCGACCTACCGGACTACCAGGCCAGCACCAACATCCCCCCGTCCATCAACCCGGGCAGCCGTATCGGCCGCGGCGGCCCGGACGTTGCGACCGCGGCCGCGGACGGAACCAGCATCGTGCTGGTCGGCGGCCAGTGGGCCGTCATCGGCGGGACCAGCGCGGTGTCCCCGATGCTGGCCGGACTCGCCGCCCAGCTCACCCAGACGCTGGGCTACCGCGTCGGCCACCTGCACCCCTTCCTGTACCGCAACCCGCAGGTCTGCCGCGACATCGTGGCCGGAAACAACCGGGGGTACAGCGCCCGCGCCGGCTGGGATGCGTGCACCGGGCTGGGGGTGCCGGACGGGGCCGCACTGCTCAGCGCCCTCTACCCGGCGCGGCTCACCGCGACCGTGTCCACCTCCGGCAGCACGGTGGACCTGTCGCTGCGGTGGCCGCAGTTCACCACGGCGACGATCTACCGGGTGGGGCCGGACGGGGTGAGGACCCCGATCGCCGGTGCCACCCCGGCCACGCTGACCGGCGGGGTATGGACCGGGTCGGACCCGGCCGCCCCCACCAACACCCCGGTGCACTACCAGGCCGTCGACGGCGAGCTCGCAGCCAGCTCGATGATCTCCAACACGGTCACGGTCACGGCCCTGCTGGTCAGCCAGCAGTTCCTCGATGCCCTGCGCGGCCCGCACTCCATGACCGCGCGGATCGTGCCCTACGTCGGTTCCACCCGGGTGCAGATCCCCGGCTACCCCGACGGGCTACCCGTGGTCGACGGCCAAGTCCAGGTGGATGCCACCCAGCGGATCCGCCGGCAGTTGACCTGCACCATCGCCGCCCCGGGGCTGTCCCCCTGGCAGGTGACGGACCTGCTGTCCGGGGTCAACGGCGTCGAACTATACGTCAACTGGGGGCTGGTCTACCCGGACGGCAGCATCGAGTGGTGCCCGCTGGGCCTGTTCCACCTCGAGGAAGCCGACGCGGTCGTGGAGAGTTCCAGCGGGGTGTCGTTGACCCAGACGTCGGACCGGGGCGGGTTCGTCACGGACTACCGGTTCACCGCCACCACGCAGAGCCTGCCCGGCGCCACCGTGGCCAGCGAGATCGCCCGACTTATGGGCCTGGCCCTCCCCCCAGGGGCGATCAACACCAGTCCGATCATCCGCGCGGATGCCGTCACGGTGGCCGCGCAGATGACATGGACCGACGCCGACCGGTGGGCCGCGATCGGCCAACTGGAGGACGCCATCGGCGCCGAAGGCTACTTCGATGCGCGGGGGCATCCCGTGGTGCAGCCGGTGGCGACCCTGGCCGATCCACCGGTCTGGACGGTCGATGCCGGCCCGGCAGGGGTGATGACCGGCGCTACGCGCCGGGTGGGCCGCACCAGGACGTTCAACGCAGTAGTGGTGCGCGGGGAACGGCTGGATGGGGAGACCCCCGTGCAGGTGATGCTGGTCGACTCCGACCCCAGCAGCCACACCTCCTGGCAAGGGCCGTTCGGCAAGAAGCCGCGGTTCTTCTCCTCACCGCTGATCAGCAACAACGCGCAAGGGGCGGCCGTGGCCGGGGCTCTGCTGGCGCAGGTCACCCAGTGGACCTCGGTCCTGCAGGTGTCCAACATCGTCAACGCGGCGCTGGACGGCTCCCAGGTGATCCAAGCGGTGTATCCGGACGCGCATGCGGAGCGGCAGATCATCGATCAGATGACCATCCCGCTGGTGCCGGGTCAGCCGATGACCATCCAGACGCGTGCCTACACCGCACCGGCGGAGTCCTGATGGCGGCCCGCCTCGATCTGGCCATGGCGCTGGCCCAGGCCGCGTCCGCCGGGGTGCCGTGGGGGGTGGGGGTGGTCACCGCCGTGAATGCCGACGGCACCCTCGCGTTGCAGGTCCGCGGAGACCCGGACCCGGTGGACCACATCGCCGTGCTGGACTCCTACACCGAGCCGGCGGCCGGCCATGTGGTGCTGGTCCTGCACGGCGGCGGGCAGATGATCGTGCTGGGACGCATCCGCCGCGCCGGCATGGCCCTACCCCCTACCTCTTCACCCCCAACCGGGGATGGGGGTAGCTATGCTGAGCAGGCGACGGGAGGACACGGACCCCGCCCGTCGCCTGCCGACCATCCCCGTGCCGGGGGGCGCCGGCGGTGGCACCACCGAAGGGGTCCGGGTGGGCACGACGTCGATGCAGGGCCTGCCCTACCCGGCCCAGGCTGACCCCCCCAACGGCCCCGGCCAGATCCAGGCGCTCGCCGTCGCCGTCGAACCCCGGCTGGTGATGTCCTACGCGGACGCCTCCGACCGGGACAGCAAGGTCCTCACCCCCTCCGGGGGCATGGTCGCCTGGTTGCAGAACCCGGGCTGCCATGCCGTCTACGACGGCAGCGCCTGGACCGCCACCCCGCGGATCCGGACCGTCGCGAACCGGCTGGCCCGCCTGCAGATCGGCCAGAAGGGCTCCGGGGACATCGCGGTCGAGCAGGACAGCGGCCTGCCCTTTGGTTGGGACGGAGCGGAATGGCGGGGGCTGTGGCCCTCCCGCTACCTGTCCGCGACGTCCGTGCCCGTCACCGGCATCACCAACGAGGTCGGAATCATGCGGCTGGAGGTGCCGGACTACGGCTGCCGCGTCCAGGTCGCGTTCGTCGTCCAGGCATCGATCGCCAAGTCGGAGCCGTCCGACGTGTTCTCCCTCAACGTACGCAACGGCACCGGGCAGACCCCGCCCGCGCTGTCCGGGGCGGTCCTGACCAGCGTGCCGTGGGAGTCCGGGATCTCCGGCTACATCCGGCACGCCCCGGGCAACACCGGGGTGATCTCCGGGGCGTACAGCATCCAGGTCAACGCCCTGCGATTCGGCGGCTCCGGCAACGGCGCGGTAACCACCGCTGCCAGCTACATGTCCGCGGTCGTCACCCCGGTGTGGTCCTGAGATGGGCACGCGGCTGGCACGGACCATGACGGCGCTGCTGGGCGCGCTCGCGCTGCTCACCGCGATCGGAGGACCGGCCTCCAGCGGCGCGGGCGCCACGGTAGGCCTGCAGGCCGACACGGTCACCTGCACCACGGACACCGCCGGGTACTGCACCGTGCGCACGGGGCTGCTCCAGCAGCCGGCGGCGGTCCGGGTGGAGACCGCGCTGCCGGCCCTACACGCAGTCGACCAGGTCACCCCGGCCAGCTTCCGGGTGCGGTTCCTGGGGGTCACCGGCAACCCCCAGGCATCCACCCCCGTGCGCTTCGCGTACACGGCTGTGCTGGGCCGACCCGAGACGCCGCTCGGCCCACCGGGCTCTCCTACCGTCTCCCCGTCCCCCACGACGTCCCCGCCGGCCGGCCCCACCGGGCCGGTGGGGCAGACAGGGGCCTGGACCCTGCCGTTCGCGGATGACTTCACCGGCACCGCGCTGGACCTGAGCCGGTGGGTACTGTGCAACCCGTCGTTTTCCAGCTCCTGCCAGCCGTACAACCGCGAGCAGGAGACCTACAACACCGCCCCGACCGGCAACGACAATGTGTCCGTCTCCGGGGGACAACTGCACCTGACGGCCACGCAATCCGGCGGGAAGATCTATTCGGGGATGGTGTCCACGGGCCCGGACGTGTTCGGGGCCAACAATCCCGGCTATCACCCGTTCCAGTTCACCTACGGCTACTACGAGGGGCGGGTGCGCGTCCCGAGCGGCAACGGTTTCTGGCCATCGCTGTGGATGTTGCCGGACCAGCGTGTGTACGGCGGCTGGCCGGATTCCGGCGAGGAGGATGTGTTCGAGATCGCTGGGAACGATCCGACCACCGTCCACCTCACCGAGCATGATGCGGTCAGCGGTCAGGCCGGAGACACTGCCACGGCTACCATCACGGGTCCCGATACTGCGGCCAATTTTCATGTCTACGGCTTCGACTGGGAACCGGACCATTTGTCCTGGTACATCGACGGCCACCGAGCCCGGCTGTCGATCTGCACGGAGATCTATGCCGCGAATCATCCCGGGGAATGCAACGGGTATCACGATCCTGCGGCGTTCAAAGCCTATCCGTTCTACCTGATCGCGAATTTGAGTGTCGGTGGGAACTGGCCGCCGCTGCACGGCGGGCCTGATAGCACCACGCGGTTTCCGGCCTCGATGGACATTGACTATTTGCGTGTCTGGCAGCGCGTATGAGCGGGGGCTGGAAGGTGACACGGGTGCGCAGGGTCCGACGCTGGTGGGGCGGCCGGCCTGCGGTCTTCGCCACGGTCGGGATGCTGGTGGCAGCCGGGGTGGGGGTGACGGTAGGGACCGCCCTGCCGCAGCAGCCGCGGCAGGTCACGGCCACCGTCGCGTTGCAGGCCGACACGGTCACCTGCACCACCGACCCCTCCGGCTACTGCACGGTCGGGCTGCAGATGCTGCCGGTGCCGGCAGCGGTGGTGGTGGAACCGACCGCCCCACTGATCCACGCGGTCGACCAGGTCACCGCGAGTGCCTTCCGCGTGCAGTTCCTGACCTCGACTGGTGCGCCGGCGGCCAGCCGGCAGATCACCTTCGGGTACACCGCCTACGCAGGAGGCAATCCGGGGCCGGGGCCGGCCCCGACCTCGACAGCGCCGACCGTGACCCCGACCGGGGCACCGGTGCTGTCCACCACCATCGAGGACACCGCGATCGGGACGACCACCAACACGGTGTCCTACACCCCGGCCGCGAACTGGCATCAGTGCGCCGCCGGCTGCAACACCGCCGTGGCCAGCACCGCGAACAGCTCCTACCGATGGGCCTCGGCCACCGGGGACAAGGTGACGATCACCTGGGCCGGGGTGCAGCTGAAGGTCTACGGCGTCAAGGAACCCCAGGGCGGCATCGACAGCATCGCCACCGACGGGGCCGGCCAAGGCACGGCCGACTGGTATCGCGCGGCAGGGCAGGCCCCGGACCTGGTGTGGACCTCACCGGTCCTGGCCAGCGGCAACCACACCACCATCATCACCCTGACGGGACAGCACAACCCCCAGGCGACCGGCGGGCCGACGCTGACCTTCGACAAGGCCGACGTGTACTCCGTCGGGGTCGCCCCCACCACGACCCCGTCCGCGTCCCCGTCGGTGTCCCCGACCGGCGGTGGCGGTGCGGGCAACGGCCCGCTGTCCGGGCTGCCGTGGCTGTCCGGGATCAACGGCGGAGATCAGGTCCAAGGGTTCGGGAACTGGCGGGGCCGCGCGGTCGACCTGGACCTGGCCTACACCGACCGGACCTCCTGGGGCGGGGTCACCAACAGCGCGTGGATGTTCAACGCGGTCGGCGGCTGGCCGGGCCGCATGTCGATCAGCCAGCCGCTGTTCCCGCAGAACGTCGGGGCCAGTATCGGGGCCTGCGCCAGCGGGGCCTATGACTCCTACTGGCGGCAGTTCGGCACGGTGCTGGTCAACAACGGTCGCGCGAACTCCATCGTCAGGGTGGGCTGGGAGTTCAACGGCACCTATATGTACTGGCATCCCGACAACGACGCTGGACCGTTCATCGGCTGCTTCCAGAAGATCTCAACGGCGATCCGGGCCACCGACCCGCAGGTGGTGATCGACTGGACGATCAACGGGCACAGTACCCCGCCGGGGGTGTGCGGCGGAAGCGCCTTCAACTGCTATCCGGGCGACGCCTACGTGGACGTGATCGGCACCGACAACTACGACCACTACCCCCCGTCCCCGAATCAGGCCGCATGGAATTCCTCCTGCAACGCCTCGGAAGGTATCTGTTCGGTCCTGACGTTCGCCAGGAACCATCACAAGCTGTTCTCCGTGGGCGAGTGGGGGATCAACCACAATCCCACCGCGGTTGGCCAGGGTAACGCCGGAGGCGACAACCCCTTCTACATCCACCGCATGTGGGATCTGTTCCAGTCCGCGAAAGGCACTCTGCTCTATGAAGCCTATTTCGACGACTGTGAGCAGACCAACGTCGCCTCCACGCTGTACCGGTCCTGCGGACCGAACAATCCGCAGGCCTCCGCGGCCTATCTCAGTCACTACCACCCATGAGAGGAGGGTGGGATGACCGAGTCCGCTGCGTCCCCGGCCCCTGGGGAATGGGCGGCTGACCATGGACGGTTCCGATCCGCTCGGCCCCCTGCTGAGCCAGGGCATCCTCGGCGTGGTCCTCGTGCTGGTGATCTCCCTGGGCGTGCGGGTCTACCGGGAGATGAAAGCGGTGCACGCCCGGGAACTCGAGGCACGGGACGCCCAGATCGCGGCGCTGCGGGAGGACAGGGCCGCAGTCGAGGCGGCGCTGGCGGAGGAGACCAGGTTCGTGCGGGACGAGGTCATGCCGGCGCTGACACGGTCGGTGGATCTGGCCCAGGAGTACGTGGAAGTGCTCTCCCGGCGCGCGCAGGGCGGGCCATGACCGATAACCCGGCAGTGCGCGCCCAGGTCCTCGATGCCCGGCAGGTGCTGGCCGAGGCACGGCGGATCTGCCGGGAGTTGACCGCCGTCCTGACTGGCCTGGCCGCTCTGGCGGACCAGACGCATGATCCCCACCACAGCCCGCAGGAAGGGGGCGGCGGTGTCTGAATCCCGACGCAACGTGGCCGGCGAGGCCGGCGGGCTGCCAACCGCCGTACGCCAGCTCACCACCGACATGGCCGCTCTCACCACCAGCATCGACCGGCTGGAGGCCACCACCGCGGCCGCCACCCAGCGGGCCCGGCGGCGCATCGCCGTGCTGCTGGTCGCGGTGCTGCTGCTGGCCGCAGCCGCGGCCAGCATCGGAGGGATCCAGCACCGCAACCAGAGCGAGTTCCGCCGGGTCCGGGCCGGGTTGATCGAGGCATGCCAGGCCCGGCAGGCCTCCGACGCCGCGTTGCGCGCGAAGAACCAGCAGTTGCGCGACGACGCCCACGGCTTGGCCGAGGAGATGGCCGGCGGGCCGTACGCAGACCGACTGGGCCCGGTGATCACCTACCTGCGTCAGGAAACCGCGGCCTACCAGGCGTATCTGGCGGCGATCCCGCAGCCGGTGAACTGCACGGTGAGGTACCGGCGATGACCGTTCTGGTGCCCTCCTTCACCTGGCGGCCGGTGGACGCCCACTACCAGCAGGCCATGCGGCCGATCGGTCTGGTGCTGCACGTCGCGCAGGCCGCCGGCAGCCTGTACGGGGCGTTCTCCCATCCGGACAGCACCACGTCGTCTCACCTGTGGGCCGGGATGAACGGCGAGCGTGAGCAGTACGTCTCCCTGGACCAGCCAGCCTGGGCCCAGATGGCCGGCAACCGGCTGTATGCCTCCATCGAGACCGCTGGATGGTCCGACCAGCCGTTGACCGCCGCGCAGCTGGAGACCGTGGCGGTGGCCTACGCCACCGGGATGGTCATCTACGGATGGCCGGCGCAGGCCACGGACACCCCGGGGGCGCCCGGACTGATCCTGCACTCCGCCGGCGGGGCGGCGTGGGGCAACCACGCCTGTCCGGGCCCGATCCGCGCCGCGCAGCGCCCGGCGATCCTCACCCGCGCCCAGCAGATCGTTCAGGAGCT
This sequence comes from Frankia alni ACN14a, assembly GCF_000058485.1. Taxonomy (NCBI): domain Bacteria; kingdom Bacillati; phylum Actinomycetota; class Actinomycetes; order Frankiales; family Frankiaceae; genus Frankia; species Frankia alni. The sequence goes on along the minus strand of NC_008278.1, from coordinate 2,906,953 downwards.
CACCATGCCCGCAGAGCAGATCACCCCGGATCAGGAGCGGGACATCGCCGCCGGCTCGGCCGCGGCGACGCTCAGCTTGCTGTGGACCCAGATGCAGGACGCGGCCCTTCAGGCTCAGCAGCCCCTGCGGCAGGCCACCCCCGGCGGGGCCCTCTACGCCACCTACCGCAAGGCCGGCCGGTTGGAGGCGGGGGTGAGCTGGCTGATCGACAGCGTCGAGGCGATCGCCGTCCACTTCGGGGTTCCGCTGCCGCCTCGGCCGCCGGACTGGCCGCCCCCTACCGCCGCCACTACCTCATACCCACTCACCCAGGAGTGACCATGAACGTGCGTCCGGGTCTACTGACCTCGGAGGGGATCAGCATGCTGATCACCCAGGTGCTGGCCGTCATCGCCTTGGTCGACCCCGGCATCGGGGACGTCCACCGCTTCGACGGGCTGGTTCAGGCCCTGGGGGTGGTCGCATCAGCAATCGCCACCGCCTTCTACTCCCATGCCCGCAGCCAGGTGAAGGCCGCGGCCCTGCACGCGCCGGCCCGCAGCAGCGCGCCGTCCGGACGGGAGATCTGACCATGGTCGGCGACATCAAGATCCTGGACTGGACGGGCAGCCGGTATCCACTGGGCCGCCACTTCCATCTCGATCCCCGTTCCCTGGCCTACTCCCACCAGGTGCTGCCCGAATCTGCGCTGCACAGCGTGGAATGGACCCGCCGGGTGCCGATCTTCGATCAGGGACAGCTGGGGTCCTGCGTGGGAAACGCGGTCGCCGGGATCGTCGGCACGGACGCCGCGGGCTACACCGGGCGCACCACCGTCACCCTCACCGCCGACAAGTACGGCATCCTGCGCGCCGGCAGCCGCCAGGTCGACGAGAAGCTGGCGGTCGACTTCTATCATCTGGCCACCTGGCTGGACGACGTCAACGGCCACTGCCCACCCACCGACACCGGCAGCACCGGCCTGGGCGGCGCCAAGGCATTGCAAGCAGCCGGGCTGATGCGCCGCTACACCCATGCCTTCGATACTCAGGCGTTGCGCTCCGCGTTGCAGTCCGGGCCGGTCGCCGCCGGCACTCTCTGGCTGAATTCCATGTTCGAGCCGGACCGCAACGGGTTGATCCCGGTGGATCGGTCCAGCGGCCTGGCCGGCGGCCATGAGTACGACATCATCGCGTGGGATGCCCCCCACGACCGGTACCGACTCGCGAACTCCTGGGGGGCGAGCTGGGGGCAGGGAGGATATGCATACCTGGCCGGCACGGACATGGCCTGGCTGCTAGCCCAGCAGGGCGACATTGTCGTACCCCGGCTCGCCGGCACGTGAGCTGGCGAGCTCGGCAGGGTCGTCACCGGCTCCTGCGAGCAGGAGGGGTTGCCCACTCATCCGGCCATCCGCGACGGATAAGAGCGAATTTGTTCGCTGGGATTTCCAGTCCCGCCCGTCCCACCGGGTGCAACGCTGCCAACAAGCCCACGTATATCAGATCCTCGGAGATGGCCGTCCATCGAGTTTCGCTGGCATCGGTGAGGTGGAGAAGCCCATAGCCGGTCGTGGTAGCCGGGACTCCGGCTACGCGGCACACGAGGCGGTAGGCGTCCTGCTCGAAACGCTCCAGGGTGAGATACGAATACTCTCGGGGCGTGTAAGTGGTCATCGCTGCCTCCAAGCAGTGGCGGCTGTGGGACGGCGCCGCCCCGCGCGTCGGTGCCGGACAATCGCCTCCCCGATCATGCCCGACCGCACTCTGCTGTCGGGCTCGGGGTCCCGGACGGCTGCGGACATGTCGATCGCACCTGCGATCTCCGAGGGCGTGAAGGTTCGCGCAGATGGGATGGCCTGATCGGTATGCCGATCTGTCGGACCGGCACACCGTGCGCTGGACCGGCCGGAAACAGCCATCGAACTGGCGGCTGGTAACGCCGACGGAGCACCTGCCAGCGCCATGTCGGCTCTTGGCGTGGCACATTCGCGTCGCAGGCGGACTGGCAGTGAAGGCCCGTGTGGGTGTGGTGAGCGTCCGGCAGATAGTGACCCAGAGTCACTATCTGGCCGGGGTGCCGTTGGGCGATCGACCCACGCTCTGGGCGTTTTCTGGGTGTGATCGCGAGTTCAGACAGGGTCAGACAGGGTCAGATGGAGTCAGACAGGGTCAGGATCTCAGCAGGTCATGGCCATGATCCAGCCGAAAGGTCCATATGCCGCAGCGCCCCGTGGGAGACTATGCAAATCTTCGAAGGAACCAACCAGATCCAGCGCCTAGTGATCAGCCGCCACCTCGCCCGAGGCTGATCAGAGGGCCTTCACGCTGGTCAGAGCTCCAGTTCGGGTCCGGTCGTCGGTTCGGGCTCTGCCAGGGTGATGTCCGGCGGTGTCCGGTCCAGTCCGGTCGTTTCCGGCTGTCTGCGGATAGGGCGCGGATGAGAATCCGCTGGCTCCGGAGCCAGCGAGACCTCGGGCGTCTCGCTCTCGGCGGCCAAGGCCGCGTCGATCCGCCGCCGGGCGGCCTCGTCCCCACCGGAGATGCACCTCGCGTAGACGAGCAGACACACCCGCACGGAGTGGCCCGCCCACTCCGCGACCTGAGTGACGGGGACGCCGGCGTTCAGCCAGCCGGACACGGCGGCGTGCCGCAGGTCGTAGGGCCGTCGCGCCGGCGGCGATGCCTGCTCGGCTGGCGTGAGGGCCATTTCGCGGGCCTGCCGCCACCTCGCGAGGTACCGGATCGCCTTCACCGGCCCGTCCTTTCCGACCGGAACAGTCGACCATCGGCGGTCACCCCGAACGTGTCGATATGGCGGCGCAGGATCGCGACCAGCGGCGGGTTCAACGGCACCGGCCGTACCTCCCCCTTCGCCCGGTGCTTGAGCTCGCGAGGCTGGCGCGGTCCCTCCGGAGCATCGGACCAGCGAGGCGAGATCTCAGGGTTGTTCGCGTCCACAAGTGCCTCACCCCAGCCGGATGCGGGCAGCGTCAGCTGGTCGAGACGCAGTTCCTGGAGTTCGCCGGGCCGAAGCGCGGCATGGTAGATCGTGGCGTAGAAGGCCTCAAGATCCGGGGCATTCTCCGCGACCGCCGCGAACAGGCGGCGTGCCTGGTCGGCGTTGATGACGACGCGCCGATCGACCGCAACAAGCTTACGCGGCGGCCTCCAGTCGAGACCCACGAGCGGATTGACATCCAAGTCACCACGAGCAATCGCATATTTGATCGCCATCTCGAAGACCTGCCGACGGCGGACTATGGTGTTCCCCACGGCCGGGCGGCCGTCCATCCGTCGGGACAATGCCCCGAGAGCCGCGCGAGCGACCTCTGGGTCGGCCAGGTCCGTCACCGGCCTGCTATGCCGCTCCATCCAGTCCAGCACCCCCGCCCAGCCGGCAGGCGGCGTGGCCTCACGGCTGCGCCCATCCCGACCTGTTACCGTGCGCGCGCCGGTGTTGAACGACCAGCCTGCCAGGGCCTCACGGACAAGCTCGGCGAACTCCGCCGGTACGGGAGCATCGAAAAGGGCATCCGTGACAATCCCAAGCCCCTGTGCGATCGAACGCCGACTACCAGGAGCCTGGCGCTCCTCCCACTTTGCATCCGTGAAACCCCGAGCCACCTGAGGAGTGAATTACCGGACCTCGGAGAGGCTGGGTCAGGGCATACAGGATCGCACGGGGACCCAGTGCCGGTCGGTCCACGCGTGGCGGATGTGTTTTCAGAGGATTAGTGGGTTTAGGCCGCTGGTTCGATGGTGACGGTGTAGCCGAGCTTCTCCAGTTCGCCGACGAGGGTGTTCTTTCGTTTCTCCGGGTTCCGGCGCCGGCGGGCATGCCAGTCACCACCGAGATCGCGATACTCGGTGTTGCCTGCGACGATGTGCCAGTAGGCGATGAGAATGTCGTGGCGGGTCGTCCCGATCGCTTTCTGGACCCCGCGGCGGCCCCGGACCTGGGCGTGGTGCGACGCCAGGTAGGCGTTCTTGCTCCGGGCCGCGGCCCACGCCGCCTCGGTCAACGAGGTACGTAACCGCTTGTTCCCGTGGCGGGTACGACCGGACAGCCGTTTCCCGCCCGCGGTGTGGTTCCCCGGGCAGATCCCCGCCCAGGACGCCAGATGCCCCGCGGTCGGGAACCGGGACATGTCGATCCCGACCTCGGCGAGCAGCACGATCGCGGTGACCCTACCCACCCCCGGGATCGTCTGGACCCGGTCCACCGTCTCGACAAAAGGGGCGATCATCACCTCGATCCGACGGTCGAGCTCCTCGATCTCGTCGCACAGATCGATGCGTTCCAACAGCTGGGCGGCGAGGAACCCGTGATGGCCGGAGCGGAACGTCCCCGCCAACGCCTCGCTCAGCTGGGGGATCTTCCCGCGCAGCTGGCCGCGTGCCAGCTCGGCCAGGTACTCGGGGTTCCGTTCACCGGCGATCATCTTCTCCAGGATCGCCCGGCCGGACACACCCAGCAGCTGGGAGGCCACCGACGTCAGCTTCACCCCGGCGTCCTGCATGAGCTACTCCAGCCGCTGCACCTCGCGGGTCTTCTTCTCCACGACCGTACGCCGCGCCCGGGTGAGCTCCCGCAGGTCCCGGAACGGCTTCGGGGAAACGAACGACGACCGAGCCAGGCCGTGCGCGACGAGGTCCGCGAGCCACGCCGCGTCCGCCACATCCGTTTTCCGGCCTGGTACGTTACGCACATGCGCGGCGTTGAGAAGCCAGCACTCGAACTGGTCTTCCAAGATGTGGAAGACAGGTTTCCAGTAAACCCCGGTTGATTCCATCCCCGGGATCGTGACCTTGTTCTGGGCCAGCCAGTCCGCCAGGAGCCCCAGCGACCGCCGGTCGTGGTGCACGTTCGGACCTCGACTTTCGCGGGTCCTTTCGCGGGCTGGATCCGTATCGCCGCGGCCACCGTGTCCCGATGGACGTCGAGTCCCGCGCAGCGCGGGAACACCACTTCCACCTCTGCCTCCCTTCCCAACCAGGAAACACTCTTCAGGGCGCGTTGCCCGGGGAAGCCTGAACACGGAAACCGAGGAACGCGCTCACGGCAGCAGGAACAAGTACCCCAGGCCTCCGCCGCCATATTCAAACACGGGCTCGTCCGCACCAGAGAGAGCCGACGTCGACCGGGCAACGCCCCACCATCATCCCAGCCGCGACCCAGCACCCGACAAACAGGTCACCGCAGCCCACAACATTCTCATTTGATCAGGTGGCGGCCACACCGCCAGGAATGCTCAAATCTGGTAGATAAGGGCCAGGCGCGCTGCGCACCGAGCACCCGCCCGGGTGTGAGGGAACTTCAGGGAAGTCTGAAACCGCCGAGCCGGAGGCCACGGGGAAAGTCTGCGGCGTACCCGTGGCGATGCCGCTGGGACACAGTCGGGCTCCTCCTCCTCCTCCTCCTCCGACAAACGAAATATGGTGAACGTGGGAACCGCTCTGTCCGGATTCCCGGCCGGCCGGTAGCCAGCTGGCCGGCGGGATAGACGCACCGACCGTCGAACCGGTGGGGTGGGACGGAGCCGCCGTAGTACTCCGAGCCGGGGAGAGCCCGGTGCATGGGGAAGGGCGGCAGTGGGTTCGAGAAGGGAAGGACGCTGTAATGCCGGAAGACGCGCCGCCGGATGGCGGCGCTCCACACTACTTCGCCCGCTGGCACGACCAGGGCGTGACCGAACGTGTCCACGACGCGTTACGCGACCAGCTCCGCGTGCAGGAAGGACGTGACACCGACCCGACGGCGGGGATCATCGACTCCCAGTCGGTGAAGGGCGCCGACACCGTCCCGGCGGCCAGCTGCGGCTTCGACATGGGCAAGAGAGTCGACGGCCACAAGCGATTCCTCGTCGTTGAAACCCTGGGTCTGCTGCTGGCTGTGCTGGTCGTTCCCGCGAGTACGCATGACACCGCCGGTGGGCGGCAGGTTCTTCTCGACAGTTACTTCGCCGGCCGGCGGTTACAGCTGGTGTTCGGCGATGGGATGTTCGCCGGGACGATCGTGGACTGGGCCGCCCACCCGCTTGGCCTACGGGTGCAGGTCGTGCGCCGGCCTGCGGGGCAGAAGGGCTTCAAGCTCTGGCCCCGTCGCTGGGTCGTCGAACGGACCCTGGCGTGGATCACCGCGCACCGTCGTCACGCCCGGGACTACGAACGCCGCCCCGACCACGCCGAGGCCCTGATCCGCTGGGCGATGATCGGCGTCATGGCCCGGCGGATCGACCGGCGCGCACCCGCCCGATGGTCAGGACCCCGACCGCTACAGAGAATCATCTAACCGACGATCTCAAACACCTTCTACCCAGCGAGGTCGAGGGTAGATCGCCCCCCACGTGCACGGCCGGCAGTGTGCCCCCACCCGCAGGGATGAGCCGCACCTCGACGCCCTATGGCTGTGGGTATTGCTGGCGCCGACGGCGCCGGCCCCTCGCTGGCGCCAGTCCGACAAGGAAGCCGCCTGGAACGGATCTGTCAGATTCACCCAATTATCTACGCCAACCAGCGAACCGGTCTCCAAGTATTCACTCAACTACTCAAGGTCACCGAAAGTCGGACTTCGCTAGAGCTGCATGTCTGCCGCACCCTCCGCGCCGGGGATATGCGACAAGCGATAGAAATGTGGCGAGACGGTTGCGCCAGCCTCGAGCAGACCGGTGACGGCCGAGGATGGCGAGAAGACGGGGGCAATGGTGGCAGAGATCGTTCGTCACGGTGCATGGGGCGGTCCAGGCGAGGAGGCCACCGCGGTCTATCTTCGCGATCACCTCCCCGACGACTGGACGGTTGTCTGCGGTCGTCAGATCGTCAGCGGCACGAAGACCCGCGACTCGGACTTCATCGCTGTCGGCCCGAACAGCGTCACCATCATCGAGGAGAAGTCCTGGCACGGCGAGCTCGTAGGCACCGAGGAACTCTGGTACGACCGCAAGTCCCACAAGGCGCTGGGTAGCCCGATTAGCCAGGTCAACAGTGTTGCCCGCATACTGCGCACCCGGCTCGACCGGGTGGTGCCCAAGCGCCCTGATGTTCACCTTGTCCGCCATCTCGTGGTGTTGTCCTCGTCGGACGTCAGCTTCGACATCGCCGACTCGCGCGTCCCTGACCAGGTGGCCCGCCTGGTCGGCTGCGAGCGGAAGCTGCTCGACATCGACCAGGCGATGAAGAAGCAGTTCGACCTCGGCCCGTACCGAGCGCAGATCCTGACACTGGTCAAGGGGCTGCCAGACCGCCCAGCCCGCCCAGCCCGGCTCGGCAGCTACTCGATCATCGATGAGCTCGACGCGACACCCCGCGGCCCGCGGTACGTGGCCGTGCACCCCGATGGCAGCGCACGGATCCTGTTGACCTACGTCCGCAAGGGGCTGTCGGAGAAGGAGCTCGCAGCCAGCGACAAGGAGGTCCTGCGCGAGTACGACGCGATGCGGAAGCTCGCCCCGACCGGCGTGGTCTTCCAGGTCGAGCCCTACTTCAGCGAGAACGACGACCAGTTGTGGGTTGCGCCGATGTACCTGCCCCCGGCTGACCTCAGCATGTTGCGGCAACGGATCGTGGCTGGGGACAGGCCATCGACCGCGACCTTTGCCGAGGTGGCGGCGTGCGCCTACGCGGGTCTGGCGGACATCCACGCCGCGGAGATCGTGCACCGCGCGCTGCATCCGAGCCGGATCTGGGTGCCCGAGACGTCGGACAAGGTGACCTTCTCCGACTTCCTGCTGGCGAAGTTCACCAACGCGGATGCCACGATCACCGATGTGGACGATATCGACGACCTTGGCCGCCCCTTCCGCGCGCCCGAGTGCCGCGCCTCGGGCCACGCGGCGACCTACCGGTCGGACGTCTACTCCTTGGCCGTGTGCCTCCTGGCCTGGCTCAAGCTGGACAAGGCCGACCCGCAGGGAGAACCACTGGTTCCGACGACATTGCCGGACCGCGTTCGCAACGTGCTGGCAGCCTGCATGGCGGTGAGCCCGAACGACCGACCGGACGCCCGCGAGGCCGCCGAAATGCTCGCCGGCTATCTGCGTGAGGAGCGCAAGCGCTCGGCGCGTCCCGTGCGGGGAGCGAAGGTCGACAAGTACGAACTCCTCGAGGAGCTGGGGTCCGGCGCGACCGCCATGACCTGGCTGATGATCGACCGTCGGATGGACATCCGCCACACCCTCAAGATCATGCATTCGATGGGGATGCAGGACCGGCTACGTACTGAGCTGAAGCACCTGAACAAACTCAAACACGACCGGATCGTGCGGGCCACGGACTATCTGTGGGAGCCGTTCGGCCCCGCGCTCATCGCCGAGTACGTCGAGGGCCAGACGGTCAAGAAGCTGGCCCCGACGCTGCGGGGCAACCCGGCGGCCTGCCTGAAGATCCTGCACGACATGCTCGACGCCCTCGAGTACGCCCACCAGCGCAAAGTCCTGCACCGCGACGTGTCGCCCAACAACATCATCGTGGACGCGGACGATCGGGCGACTCTGATCGACTTCGGCGTGGCCTCCGACGGCGCCGACCACAGCATCGTCGGGACCCTGCCCTACCAGGCACCGGAGATCGCTGCCGGCCGTTCGTGGTCGGACGCGGCGGACCTCTACTCCCTGGCCGTCGTGTGTTTCGAGGCGCTGACCGGTCGCTACCCCTATGAGGACAACGGCCGCTACCAGAACAAGGCCAACCTCGTCCGGCCGACGGACGAGGAGGTCTCGGCGACCGGCGGGGCAACGCTGCTCGAGGTCCTGCTCCACGGCTCCGACCCGAATCCCGACCGTCGGTTCGCATCGGCCTCGGCCTTCCGAAACGCTCTCACCCACAGCCTCGCGCAGGAGGCACAGCCGTCCTCCATCCATCCGGACGACGCGAAGATCCTCGAGGAGAGCAGGCAGGAGACCGAGACAGCCCCCGAACGGACCTGGCTCGTCAACCCGAACGTGGACGACATTCGCCAGCTGTTCCGCAACAGCCGGCTCGGAAACAGCGGTAACCGCGGCCTTGACTCCCCGTTCGCCAACCAGACCTACGTCGAGACCAGACTCGACGAGCGCCTCGTCCCGCGGATCGTGGACGGGCGGCCGAGGCTCGTCGTCTTCAGCGGCAACCCGGGTGACGGCAAGACCGCCTTCCTGGAACGCCTGAGCGCCACGCTGCTCGAGCGTGCTGCGACCGTGCTCGCTCGCGACGCGTCCGGGTGGCGGCTCGAACTCGACGGCCACGAGTTCGCGTCCGTCTACGACGCCAGTGAGTCGCACGAGGACATGTCCGCGGACGACCTGCTCCGCAGGGCACTCGAGCCGCTGACCGACCCGGCCCGTGCCACGCACTACACGGCGCTGATCGCGGCGAACGACGGGCGGCTACTCGACTTCCTCGAACGGGAGGCGGGCCGTTACCCCGAGATCGCCGACAAGCTCACCCAGACTGACGGCGACGACTCCACGGCCGAAGAGACCGGAATCGACCGGGTCGATCTGAAGAAGCGATCGATGGCGTCCACCGAGGCGGCAGCCGACTCGCTGACCGTCCGGATGCTCGACGCGCTGGTCACCGACGACCTGTGGTCCGCCTGCTCCGGCTGTCTCGCCGAGCCTCGTTGCCCGATTGTCCGTAACGCCTCCGACCTGCGCGAGCCCCAGGCCCAGGACCGTCTGCACCGGCTGGTCCTCACCTCGCACCTGCGGCGCGGCCGCCGGCCAACGATCCGGGACCTGCGCTCGGCGCTGGCCTACCTGGTGACCGTCGACCTCGGCTGCTTGGACATCCACCGGGAGTTCCGGGATGGGTTGCTCGGCCTATCGGCGCTGGATCGGCATTTCAGCGCCGCGGCCTTCAACGCCTTGGGCGGCCGCGACCGCCTGCTCGACGAGTGGCGGATGCTCGACCCTGGCGCCGTTTCCGCGCCCAGGGCGGAGCGCCTGCTCGCTCCGAAGGCGCGCACGGCCGACGAGGTCATCCGCGCGAAGCGCCGTTACTACTTCACCGCCGCGGACGAGGAACTGGCCGCAGTCGGCCACCTTGGGCCCTACCGCCATCTGGACGCGTTCACCGCGATTCTCGCGGGCAGTCCGAGCGACGAGTTCCTTGAGCCGCTGCTACGCGGGCTGTCCCGCTGCATCGGCCCGGTCGGCTACAACGACCTGGGGGTAGCGGTGTCGGTCGGCGAGCCGACGGATGACGGGGGTGCCGTCGTCAAGATCCTCCCTGCGGAAGAGTTCCGGATCGAGGCAGAGCAGCCGGACGACAGCTACGTCGAGGCCGCCGCCGACGTCTTTACTCTCCGCCACAGCAAAGGCCAGGCGGCGATGACCGTTGACGTCGACCTGTTCGAACTGCTCATGCGGGCCGCCACGGGCTACCTACCCACCAACCCCGAGGTGACGCCGCTACTGGAGGAACTCGGGCTGTTCCGGTCGCGCTTAACGTTGGAACGCGCACAAAAGGTAATCGTCATCGAGCCCAACGGGCGGCGCAACACCATCGACCTGACGGGCACGACGATCGAGCTGCTGGGAGCCGACCGATGAGGCTGTACCCGACGAAGGACCTGCGTTCGTACTCGTTTGAGAAGCTCTCCGGGTACGAGCTGAACGACTTCGATGTCGACCGGTTCCTGCCGGTGCTCTTCCAGATGGTGGTAACCCGCGGGCGTCGGCTGGGCAGCTCGGACGCGAAGCCCACCGAGGCTCGCCGCTACATCGAGGCGCTCGCGAGCCACCCGAACCTGCGTGGCTTTGACGATGAGCACGGTCGGGCGGTACTCGAACAGTGGATCAACACAACGGTCGTGCGGCTCGGCCACGAGGGACGTGGCCGTCGGGAAGTCCAGCTCGCGGCGGTCCAGCCGATCCACATTGGCGCCTACCGGGCCGGGCTTCCGGTGGGAGGTGCCCGGCACCGCAAAGTACACCTGGTCATCTACCGCCTACTGATGGATGCGCTGGTACGACGCGGCCATCCGAACCCCGCCGACGCCCTGCGGGCGCTGTTCCTCGGCGCGTTCGGGCATGGCGTGACAATTTCCGAGAAATTCGTTCCGGATTTCGACGGGGTGAGCACCGATCTCGACGCCAACGTTCTGCTCTCCCTTTACTACCTGGAGGGCTTCGCCCCGGGCAGGCTTCAGGCGAGTAGCCGGGAATTCGACTGGGATCCGATCATGCCCGGAGTCATGGTCACGCTGGGCGACCAGCTTCTCGACTTCCTGGCCGTCTATCAGAATCGGCTACCCACGATCGCACTGGCCCATCATCTCGCGGCACTGCTGAACCTGGGCCTGTTCACCACATCGCTGCGACTGTTCCACCTGGTCAACGATCTGTGTCGGGGGAACGCGGAGTCCGCCGACCTCGGCGTCGAGTACTCGGACGCGCAGACTGAGATCTACGTCGACTTCACCCGCCAGACCGGGGGCGATTCCGACCGCCTCGCCGGGGAATGCGTTGAACGGGACCTGGAACGGCTGCCGGCTTACCTCGACGGAATGCTTCTCTTGAAGACCCTCGACCGGTACGGGCGCAACGACGCCAGACTGCGGACCTACATCCAGGACCAGAAAGGGCCCGACTGGCTTCGCGGGCTACTGGCGATGCGTGAGGAGCCGCTCGTCGAGCTCCGGGCCGGCATCGAGCTTGAGCAGATCATCACGGAGACCGTGCGGCACACTGGCTGCTCCGCCGACGAGGCCAGGGTAGAGGTGGAACGGGCGACACCCAGCGGCTCGCAGCTCGACCAGGTCGTGGCAGCGATCCGCGAGTCACAGAAGAGCAGCGCGATTCAGGCCGCCCGACAGTGGTTCTGGAACACCGGCGGCATGCGCAGACAGGCCGGGCTGCTCCGGGGCAACCTACGCGGCCGACGGGCCTGGCGATACGCGATGACCGACGAACTGCTCACAACCCTGCTGCTCGGCACCCTCGTCGACCCGGCTGGCGGCGAGCCGCTGCCCAGGATGCGGCTCGCGACGCTGCTCCAGACGTTCGAGACCCGATGGGGCATATTGATCGCCAGACCACCGACGGCCCGTGCTGATGCGTCATCCCGGGCGGTCGCGACCACGAACCTCGCCGCCTTCACCGGGCGACTCCGCCAGATGGGCTTCTTCACAGATCTGTCCGATGACTTCAACGCCCAGTACGTGACCAATCCCCTCGTTCCAGCCGGAGCGCGGCGATGACTGACCTGAGCCGTCCCCTTGCCACCCGGATCGCCACGCTGCTGGTGGACGACTTCCTGCGCGGTGCCACCGCAGGCCGATGCCTGCGGCTCGACCACCTGCTCGAGTCCGACTGCCACGCCATCCGGGACGCGGCGGCCATCGTCCTCGCCCAGTTGCCGCCTTCGTCAACGGGCGGCGCGAACGCCCAGGTCGCCGTGCTGGGCACCGAGAACCGGGCCGACGACACCGTCATCTCCCCGGAACGGGCGATCGAGCTGCGCAACCGCAAGATCGCGGCGCTGCTCCTACTCGTCCCGGCCGGCGTCGACAGCCCGGCCGCCAGCAGCCTGGAGAACTCGTTCGAAGCGATCGACCTCGAGCAGTTGTTCAAGGGGATCCTGCGCGACCTCGAAAACCACCTCCCCCGCCCGCTGCGCGATACCTACGACCAGGTCCTGCAGGCGCAGTCGACCCAGCGCCGCGTGTTCCCGCTGTCGCGGCATGCCCGGGCCGAATACTTGCTGGCCCTTCACGCGGCGGCGAACGAGTCACGGGAGGACAGCATGGACAGCGCCCTCCACGCGGCCGGGGCAAACCTGCACCTGCTGGGCCTCATCCCGGATCTGGGCGGAGCGCCGTTCACCGAGCGGCTGGTGGACAACGCCGCCTGCGTCGCGGCGCTGGTCAAGCCGGCGCGGGCGCAGGATGACGCCCGGACCCGGCTACGCAACTGCCCGCTGCACCAGCACTACGACGATGCCTACCGGGCGATCGAACGGTTCATCGTCGCCGTGCCGCGGCTGTCCGAACGAACCTGGCTGCGTGAACTAGCCGCGCCGGCACATCGGGAACTCACGTTCGAGCACTGGCCACTAAACCCGTCGACGGACAGCGACCTCCTCTCACTGTATGTCAACCCGTTCGCCGTCAACGGCGTCATCCCAGCCGGAACGGGGCTTCGCGACCCCCAGGACGGCACTCTGCCGACCTGCTCGGCGAAGGGCGGCTTCGTCAAGCTCACCTGGAGCACCGAGCCCGCCAAGCCCAAGGACGTCACCAAATGGAGCGTCGAGATGCTCCCGTCGAAGGAGTTCTACGGCCCGGAGACCGACTTCGACGTGGAACTGCCGACCGCGTCCCCCAAGGGCACCGCGCACAGCAGCAAGCTCACTATCAACCTCGATCCGGAGGGCGTGGATCGCGCCCCCGCCGTCGTCGTGGTCCGCATCCAGGCGCTCGACCGAAACGGCCAGGTGCTCAAGCTCGCGGACGGAGAACCGGCACAGGCCATCAGCCAGGAGTTCGCGCTCGACAGCACCCCACCGTCGGAGAGCACCTCAGTCCGTCGGGAGAGCGCGCCGTCACTACCAATCGCCCGGCTACGGGCCGCGGCGGAGGGTGCCGAGGCGGACATCGAATCCTGCGAGGGCTGGCAGGAGTCGGACCTTGCCTATCTACAGCTGCGGTTCGGCCGCAGACACGGCGGCCGAATGTCGCTGAGCATCCCGCTGCGGGAACTTCAACAGCAGATCCTCGAAACGCCCGACAACGGCGGCCGCTATGCCGCGACGGTCCCCGCTGGCCAGCTCCTCACCCCCGAACGCACCGCCCAGGCCAGCCCCGACTGGGCGAGCGTCGCCGGCCGCGCCTTCAGTACCGTCCGCCGAGAGTTCTTCGAGGCCGTGCGCGGCCAGTCCGGTCGGGGCCTCGTCGAGGTCGCGGACTTCGACGACGAACTGACCGCACTGGCGAACAGGTACACGGCGACGTACAGCCGGATCCTTCAGCGCCGTGACGGCGCCAGCCTCGCCGACCTGCATGCGCTCACCGCCCTTGACACCCTCCGGCTGCGCGTTGTCCTCGGCCGCCGCAACACGCCGGTCGACGCCCTGGTCGTGCTGCCCACCCACCCGCTGCGGGTCGCCTGGTACGCGGCCTACTATGCCGAGTTGGAGTCATGGCGCCGCCAGCTCCGCGCCATGCCCGCCAGAGAACGCGCAGCCCAGGTAGACCTGGAGCTGCTGGCTCGGCTCAGCCCGGCCCGGGTACCGTTCCTGCTCAACAACGACGCTGGCGCGCCCTACGTCTTCACCCAGAACCTGCGGCTCCTGCACGGCCTCTATCTGCCGGTCGACGAGTCCGACCCGGCTACGGCGGTGAGTGAGATCATCAACGCGCTCGGCCTGCCGGCCTCGGATGTCAGCGTCGGCGAGGTTCCAGCAAGCCGGCTCGCCGACCGGGTGCGGCTCTACCGCGGCACTCACCAGCATCCGGCGCGGCTTCGGATCCTCGCGACGAATCCTGGCAGCGGCGCGTTCCTCGCCGACGCGTTGAGCATCGTGACCACGGAGCAGGACGAGGACTCCGTCAACGGCGAGGCCGAGAGCTCGCTGCCCCCGCACCTGTACATCCAGGCGTTCGGCGAAGGCGCGTCCGAGACCAGCCCGCTGCCGGCGCTGCGCGAACTGCAACGGGACCTGCTGGAGACCCGTTCCCGGACCCGCCGCGGGCGGGGATTCCTCGACCCGGAGCTGGAGCTGTCCGTCGCCCCACTCCAGGAGATCGACGCGGCCCACGACGCCCACCTGGCGGTGCTCACCGACCTCAGCCGACCCGAGCTGGTCATCGCGCGCACCGCTCCCGCGGTAGGCAGCATGTCCTTCCACGGGCTGATCACACGACCGGTCACCGAACGCGACCCGGAGGGCGGGTGGGTCACAGGCATCGACTTTCCCACAGCCCGTGGCGCCGAGGTGACCGAAATCCACCGGCGGTTCGCCGAAGCCGTGACCACCCTGTTCGTCGCCGCGTCGAGCGTTCCGGCCGACGCCGCGGCGTCGGCCCCGGCAACGACCGGTGTCGTGCCACTGCCCGACCCCTTCGACACTGATGCGACCGTCCTCCTCACCACCCAGTCCTTGGCGGTTCCCGTCCCGCCCGCAACCGATGGGCCTCCCCCGGCCAGCGCGGAGCCGCGAGGCGCCGCAGCGGATGCCCGGGTTCGCATGGAGGTCTCAGGGATGACCAAGCACATCCTTGACATCGCGCACGAGCGATGCGATTGGGTCATCGTCCTCGACCGGTTCCTCGGGTTGGACTCCTTCGACGACCCGTCGGCCCGCACCGCGAGCGGCCGCCGCTACATCCTCGACTACGCTCCGGAGTTCCTCGACGGCATTGGCCAGCAGATGGCCATCACGACCGCATACCGCGCCGACGTCGAGAAAATGTTCTACAAGGCGATGATCGAGCTCGGCTTCACCCGGCCCGACGAGTCGGTCTCGTCGGTGATCGACGAGCTGCTACTCGTTTCCGGCCGGCTGGTCCTAGCCGCAACCGGGGACGACAACCGCGCGAAGGAGGCCGTGGCGCTCGCGGCGGTCGTCGCGCATCTGCGGCGGCGCGGCGAACTCGAGAACACCATCGTCATCCCCGTCGACGCGCACCCCGAACTGTTCGGCGTCCACGCGCAGCGGCAGTCCCAGGCCACCCAGCAGCAGGCCCGCCGCTGCGACCTCCTTCTGGTCCGGTTCCCCTCCAGCCGGCGGGTCAGCATTGAGGCGGTCGAGGTCAAGTCCCGCGGCATGCTCGGCAGCGAGGACCTGGGCCGTGACATCGCCAGCCAGGTTCTCCGCACAAACGAGCTCGTCGAGGGGCTGTTCTTCAAGGAGCCGGCGCGTATCGACCGACCCCTGCAGCGCGCCCGGCTCGCTTCGCTGCTGCGCTTCTACCTACGCCGGGCGGTACGGCGCGGCCTGGTCACCAACGAGGCCGAGTTCCACCGCGCGACCGAGGCCATCGAGCGGCTGGACAACGCCGGTCTGACCATCGACTACCGCGGGAGTGGCTACATCGTCGTGCTCCACGCGGATGGGACAGCGGACTTCCAGGTCGACGGCGTCCGCATCCGCAGCCTCACCGCCAACAACCTGGGCGCCGACGACCCTGCTGGGGCTGGCGTCCAGCCCGCAGGTTATGTCCTACCGCCGTGCGGCGCCGATGCGCTCACCGTCCTACCGCCAGCCCAGCGGGCGGCTTCCGAAGAAACTGAAGCGCTGGCGGAGACCACCCAGGCGCCACACCGCCCCGACGACGTACTGTCACCACACCACGACCAGGCTGACACGGGGGTGCCGGATACCGGGATCCATGGCGACGGCCGGCCAGTTCCCACCCCAGAAGTCCCAGAGCCTGCGGCTCCAGACCCACTGAGGACCGCACGGGTCACCCTGGGCCGGACCCTGCCGCCCGAAGAAGAGATCGTCTGGGAGGCAAGCACCAGCGGCAGCCCACATCTGTTCATCCTCGGAATTCCAGGCCAGGGCAAGTCTGAGACGACGATCCGGCTCCTGCAGGGAGCTGCAGCCGACGGCCTGCCGGCTCTGGTTATCGACTTCCATGGCCAGTTCGGCACCGACGCCCGCCGGCCCCCATCACTGCGGGTCTACAACGCGACCGATGGGCTGCCGTTCTCACCATTCGAGATCACGGACGGCAGCGGCAGGTTCGCCTACCGGATCAACGCGACGTCCATCTCCGAGATCTTCGGCTATGTCTGCGGACTTGGGGACATCCAGCGCGACGTCTTCTATCAGGCGCTGGCGAAGGCCTATGAGGACCGCGGCCACGGCGGGCCCACCCCGGCCGGGATCCCGACCCTCGACGAGGTCCGGGACAACATCGCCGCGCTAGAGAAGGAGCGAGGTGTGCAGAACGTACTCGCGCGCTGCCGCCCGCTCCTCGAGTACGGTCTGTTCACCGACAGCGCCGGGGCCAAGATTCAGGATCTTATCCGTGAGGGCTTGGTCGTCGACCTGCACGGCTTCGCCGAGGTCGAACAAGCGCAGATCGCCGCCGGCGCCTTCCTGCTCCGCAAGGTCTACCGGGACATGTTCTCCTGGGGCCAGACCGGAGAACTCCGCCTCGCGATCGTCCTCGACGAGGCGCACCGCCTCGCCAAGGACGCGACCCTGCCGAAGCTGATGAAGGAGGGACGGAAGTTCGGCGTGGCCGTCATCGTCGCGAGCCAGGGCATCGACGACTTCCACCCCGACGTCCTCGCCAACGCCGGCACCAAGATTGTCTTTCGGATGAACTACCCTCAGTCACGGAAGGCTGCCGGCTTCCTGCACACACGGGCAGGTAAGGACCTGTCCGAGGACCTGGAACAGCTTCCTGTCGGCGATGCCTACATCCAGACACCGATCATGACCACAGCCCGGCGCACCCGCATGCTTCGCCCCGAGGGGAGCCCGAAGTACCCAGAGAGATAGAGGCCACACCCCCAGGCTGAAACCGGAACGTCGGGCCAGGACAAGGCGGCTGATCGCACCCACCATGTCGTGCGTGGCCTTCGAGTCCCCGGCCAGAGGCGCGCCGCCGTTCATCTGGGCGCTACTGACCCAAGGGATCCGGCTCAGGGCGCGGAGAAGACCAGCCGACCCAGCAGGACGGCAGCCTGCTGCTCGAACACGATGCCGGTCCGTCCGGCGGGTCGGCTGCTGTGCCCGGCGGCTGGCATCCTTACCTGTGTGGAGATCCCGGCAGCGGCCATCGACGCACAGCCAACCGCAGCAAGTCCCCCGACGGGCCTCCCACCGCAGCCCCCATGTCGCCCATCGACGCGAACCTCTGCTCCAGCCAGATGCAACGGGAGCCCAGAGCGAACCCTGCAGCGGGTGCGATGAAACGATGCTGCGACTGATCGTCTGGCTGGTCCCAGCAGGGGCGACACGGCGACGATGCGAGGTCTTCGGCACGGGTGGAGCCGTGTCGATGCCCAGATCTGAGCTATGCGCCGCCCGGTCGGGCACAATCGCATGGGGAGGTTGGCGTGCATCCGTTGATCTAGGCGAGACGAGCGGAGATCCAGGCTCTGTGTCGAGGGCTCGGGATTCGGCGTCTTGACGTGTTCGGTTCCGCCGTCGGGAACTCCTTCGATCTCGACACCAGTGATGTCGATGTACTGGTTGAGTTCGACGACGCTCGCACAGGGTTCGACTACTTCGGCACCTACTTCGCCCTGAAGGAAGGGCTGGAGCAACTGCTGGGCCGTGCCGTCGATGTTGTCAGTGTCACGAGTATCCGGAACCCGTACTTCCGCGAACGGGTCATGCAGACCAAGCAGCCGCTGTATGCAGCGTGATCCGCGGAATCATGCAAATCCTTGAAGGAACCAACCAGATCCAGCGCATGGTGATCAGCCGCCACCTCGCCCGCGCCTGATCAGAGGCCATTTCCACAGCGAGGCGCCGCCACCGACCGCCGACGACGACGTCCGGCCACGCGAACGCGAACGGCAGAACCGTGAGCTGCACATGGAAAACGAGGTCCCGAAAAAGCCGCAGCGTACTTCGCCAAGGATCATCGTGAGCGACAGGTTCGAGTTCATCGATGCGGAGTACGCCACCCGCACCACCGCGAATGCCCGCACACCGGCGCCGTCCATCATCCAGATGTACGCCTGGCTTGACGTCTCCCGTTCCGGCTTCTACGTGTGGCGCGACCGCCCCGCCGCGGTGAGCTTGCCGCGCTTGTCGTCCGGTCGTTCACCGTCGGCTGGTGCCAGCGCATAGGTACGATCATGGCGCGGTAGAGTGCAGCGTTCGCCTGCCGGTTCCCGCCGCGGTTGAGCCGGTGCCAGTTCGTCTCACCGGACGATGCTGGAATCGGGCTCACTCCACACAGCTTCACGAAAGCGGATTCCGAGCGTACGCCGTCGGTGTTGTCGCCGGCGGCCGGCAGCAGCTCGGCGGCGGCGTCCGGGCGGAGGCCAACGGCTTCGACGAGCCGGGGAGCTTCCAATTCGGAAGCACTTTCCCGTCACCGAAACCTCGCAGGCGATCATCGGCGCGGGTCCGAGACCGAAGTTCACCGAGTAGGAGTGTGCCATGTCAGTGTTGGAACGGTTCCGGCTGGATGGTCGGGTCGCCGTCGTCACCGGAGCATCCTCGGGTCTCGGGGTGGATTTCGCCCGGGGCCTCGCCCAGGCGGGCGCGGACGTGGTCCTGGGCGCCCGCCGGGTCGATCGGCTCGCCACCACCGCCGAGACCGTGGAGAAGGAGGGCCGTCGCGCACTCGCGGTCGCCACCGACGTCGCCGACCCGGCCTCCTGCGACGCGCTTGTCGTCGCCGCGGTGGAAGCCTTCGGCCGCGTCGACATTCTGGTCAACAACGCCGGGATCGGCACCGCTGTCCCCGCGCTGAGAGAGACCCCGCAGCAGTTCCGCTCCGTCATCGACGTCAACCTGAACGGCTGCTACTGGATGGCCCAGGCAGCGGCCCGGGTCATGCGGCCCGGCAGCAGCATCGTCAACATCTCCAGCATCCTCGGTCTGACCACCGCCGGTCTGCCACAGGCCGCCTACGCGGCGAGCAAGGCGGGGCTGATCGGGATGACGCGGGATCTCGCCCAGCAGTGGACCGGCCGGCGCGGCATCCGGGTGAACGCCCTGGCCCCGGGCTTCTTCCGCTCCGAGATGACCGACGAGTATCAGCCGGGCTATCTCGATGCCCAGATGTCCCGCGTACTCGGCGGACGGCTCGGCGAACCGGAGGAACTGACCGCGGCGCTGGTCTTCCTGACCTCCGACGCCGGTAGTTTCGTCACCGGGCAGACACTCGCCGTAGACGGCGGCTTCACCGTGACCTGACGGCGGCGAGGTCGATCTCGGCGGCACCGGCCAGCGGGACTGCAGCCGTGACCTTGCCGATGGAGGCGTAGACGTAGGTCTTATTAATGGACTGCGGGACATAAAACCCTCTAGGGTGGCCGAAGCAGTCATGCGAGGAGACGGGAGGACGGGTGGGCGACGCCGATCAGCCGGCCATCATGATCGCGGCCGAGGGTGACATCCGGATCATCACGATCAACCGGCCCGCCGCGCACAACGCGGTCGACGCCGAGCTGCATGCCCGGCTGGCCACCGTCTGGGCCGAGATCGCGGCGGACCCCGGCGCCCGCGCCGCGATCCTTACCGGCGTGGGTGCGGACTTCTGCGCGGGCGGCGACTTTGCCTTCATGATGCAGGCGGTCGACCCCGCGGGTCGCTGGCGCGTGATGGAGGAAGGCCGCCGGATCATCGAGGAGATGCTCCGGTTTCCGCTCCCGCTGGTCGCGGCTGTGAACGGTCCCGCCGTCGGCCTCGGTGCCAGCATCGCGGTCATGTGCGACCTGGTCGTGCTGGCCGACTCCGCGTACCTCGCGGATCCCCACGTGTCGGTTGGACTCGTCGCCGGCGACGGCGGATCGGCGACCTGGCCGGCGCACGTGAGCATGCTGCACGCGAAGGAGTTCCTTCTCCTCGGAGACAGGATCGGATCGGACCGCGCGGTCGCGATGGGGCTTGCCAACAGGGTCGCGCCGGCCGCGGACCTGATGACCGTGGCCCGTGAGCTTGCGGGCCGGCTCGCCGCGCTTCCCGCGCGCGCGGCGCAGGACACCAAGCGCGCCCTGAACCTCGTACTCGAACAGAACATGGCCGCCACACGCAGCTACGCCCTCGTCGCGGAGCGATTCAGCATGGGCGACGACGACCACCAGGCCTTCCTGGCGGCGGTACGGGAGAGGCGGGCGCGCCGTCAGGCCTCGTCCTGAGGACGGGGGCCGAGTGGTGAGCTCTGTCCGCGGGACTCGTGCGTCCGCTCCCCGTGCGCTCAGCACGGCCGGCCCGGCCCGGGTGGCGGGTGACCTGGCTCTCCGGCTGATGGGCTGGCCGTCGGGCGACTGCAGGCGTGCTGACGGTCCTGGCTACTGCTTCGGGTTCAGGAACGTCCCGACCGTCTGGGCGGCCGCGCGGCCGACGATGCGTCCGGCGCGGGCGGACGGCCCGCGGGTGGCTACCGAGAGCGGGTTGGCGCCGAAGGCGTCGATCGACTCCTCGTCGGCGAACACGACGTTGGTGCGGGCCGGCGCAAGGCAGGACAGCTCCGCGCCCAGGTCACCCCACGCGCCGGGCTGGCCCGGCGGAGAGGGGGTGAGCACGAGTACCGCCTGGGCTCCCCGGGCCAGGTCGGCGTTGCTCGCCGAACGCACGCCGCCGTCGACGTAACGGCGTCCGCCGATGGTGGCCGGCGGCCAGACACCCGGCACCGCGCAGCTGGCGGTCACGGCGTCGACGAGGCCGACCCCGCAGTCGCGGGTGAACACGACGAGCTCGCCAGTGGCCGCGTCGACGGCCAGGATGCGCAGGTCCCGCACGGGCCACAGATCGCTGTCCAGCCGTCCTGCGATGACGGCGCGACGGGTCGCTTCGCTGACCGTGTCGGTGGCCAGGGCGAGGGCACCGATGCGACGGCGGCGGTCGGCGGCGTCCCTGGCCCCGCCGACCGCCGTGCCGAGCCGACTCGCCAGCTCCGTGAGGTCGAGCTCGATGTCGAGCTCGGAGGAGGAAGGGGCCAGTTGACGGTCGTAGAGGGCGGCGAGCGGGGTGTCACCGGTGATCTGTGCGGCGACCGTGGAGCCGGCCGACGTGCCGATGACGGTGTCGGCGGCCAGCAGACGCGCGGCGAGCGGTTCGTCGACGTCGGCGATCCCGCGGAGAACGCCCAGTTCCCACGCGACACCGGCCACGCCACCACCGCACAGAACCAAAGCGAAGGTCACAGTCCCCTCCCACCTTGCGCTGAGCACAGGCCGGGCCGGCCACAGCCTGTAGCTACTACGCGGCCCAGACCGAGGACCCCTGCTCTGACGACCTGTCAGTCCGAGGCAGGCAGAGTGCGCGGCGCGCGGATGGTCAAGGGCACGCCGTCAACGCTCAACGGACCGGATCCTGCCGAGGTCACGAGCAGTTCGAGCCCGAGTCCGGCGTCTTCGAAGCGCTTGCCCATCGGCAGGTCGAAAGCCAGGTCGTCGGCGGCGACGCGGTCGCCGTCAGAGTCCGACATCGGCTGACCGGCGCACGCGAGCTCGACATCGATCTTGGGCGCCCGGATGACGATCACGGACGCGGTCCCCACCCGGCTGTGCAGGCGGCTTCCGACGGACAGTTTCACGAGTCCTCCAACCCTGGGCCGGCGATGAGGCCGGCCTTCCTGAATGCGCCGACTTCCTTCGCCGAGAAGCCGAGCTCGATCAACACCTCACGCGTGTGCTCGCCGAGCGTCGGCGGTGGCCGGTCGAGGAACAGGTCCTGGTCGACGAAGTCCCAGAAGGCGCCGGGCTGGGTCAGCCGGCCGTACTCGGGGTGCTGGTAGGACACCGCCAGTCCCAGGCGCTGGTTCTCCTCGTCCCGGAGGAAGGCCAGCTCCTGCTCGGTCCGGACGAGCTCCGCCGGAACGCCACGCAGCGAGAGCTCCGCGAGCAGCTCTTCGGGCTCGCGGTCGGCGAGCGCAGCGGCGAGGTCGGAGGCGCCGCAGACGCTTCGCAGTGCGTCCTGTTGCTCGGGCGTCGTCGCAGCGACCGCGACGAACCGCTCGCCCACCGGATAGATCCGATAGTAGGGGTCGAGGCCGAACAGGTTCGGATCCACGGCCGGGACCGCGGCGACCTCGCCGGTCGTGCGGTCGAGGCAGGTCTCGCTGTTGGTCATGGTCGCCGCGGCCAGCAGTGAGGACGTCGTCCCGGTGGCACGGCCCGTTCGATCGCGTTCATAGACGGCGAGAAGCGTCGGCAGCAGCGAGGCGAGCGCCGCCTGGTGATCCATCATGCCGAAGCGGTGCCACAGCGGCGGGTTGCCCTCGCCGGCACCGGCGAGCATCCAGCCGCTGGCGGCCTGGGCGATCGGGTCGTAGCCCGGCCACGCCGACTTCTCGCCGTGCGGCCCGTAGGCGCTGACGTGGGAGAAGACGACGCCGGGGTTGACAGCTCGCACGGACGCCTCGTCGAGGCCGATCCGGTCCGCCGCGGGGCCTCGCATGTTGTGGTGCACGACGTCGGCCCAGCGGATCAACCGCCGCAGTACCTCCTTCCCCTCCGGCCGGTTGAGGTCGACCGCCAGGGACCTCTTGCCGCGTTGGGCCCCGATGAAGAGCATCTCGCTGCGGCGCATCCGCTCCCCGGTCGTCGACTCAACCTTGATGACGTCTGCGCCCAGGTCGGCCAGCAGCATCGGCGCGAGCGGGCCAGCGAGATAGGAGCCCAGGTCGAGCACGCGCATACCCGCGAGCGGCCGGGCGGCGTACGGCTCGTTCCTGACGTGGGCCGCGGGCCGGTCTGTCCAGTTCGTCCAGGACTCGTCCAGTGCGGGAGCAGGTCGTCGCACCCGGGAGGGTGGCGAGGTGGTGAAGGGCGCGGCGGCCTGACGGACCTGGCCGAGCCGGGGATGGTCGAGATCCACGACATAGTCGTTCACCCGGACCTGCTCGTCGCGGAAGACGGCGCCGAGCTCCTCGACGTACTCCGCCGGGACGTCGGTCGCGTGGAACGACTCGATCCACTCGTGCGCGGGGCGGGTCCTGAACATCCGGCGCCACAGCGCCTGCGCCTCGGCGGACGGCATCGTGCCGAAGGGCGAGTAGGGCGGCTCCTCCCCGAGCATCGCGCAGGACTCCAGGACGAGCGGGTTCTCCATGAACCCGCCGAGCGTCTGCACCCAGCGACCGTCGCTGCACTCGAAAAGCGTCATCGTGACGTAGGGCATCGCCTTGGGCAGCGGAATCTTCGCGCGCAGGAAGTCACTCGGAGACTCCGCGTCGTTCCAGAGCATCGCCAGGACGGCCAGCAGGCCCTGGTGGAGGCTGGTGTGGACCGGACCGGCCCGGCCCGTCCGCTGCCGGGTGATCAACCGGACCAGCACGCCAGCCGCCACGAGGTACGCCGTCGGCCAGCTCGCGATCGGAAAGCGCAGGAAGCACGGCCCCGGGCGGTGGCTGAGCTGCTCGTCCATCGCCCCGGACCGCGCCTGCACCAGGATCTCCGCCCACGGCCGCTCGGCGTCCAAGTGGCCGTGGGCGTACCCGATGACAGAGGCGGCGATCAGGTCGGGGAACCGGGCTCGGAGCTGGGTGTCGTCGAGGCCGTGCGCGGTGGCCTGGGCCGGCGTCAGCTCGTGGACCAGCACATCCGCCCCGGCCAGAAGCTGGTCGAGGCGGGCCCGGTCGCCGCTGTCGCCGAGGTCCAGCACGAGGCCGTCCTTGCTGCGGTTCCAGGTCTCGAAGGCCGTGGGCTGCCGGGACCGGACCGGATCGCCCGCGGGGGGCTCGATCTTCAGGACCTCCGCGCCCGCCTCCGCGAGCAGCTGGGTTGCGACCGGACCGGCCAGTCCGGTGGTCAGGTCGACGATGCGGATCCCGTCGAGGATCACTGGTCCTCCTCAAGGGCGAAGGTCGGGAGCGCCCACCCGCCGCGATGGGTGATGCGTAGCGCGACACGGTCCCCGGCCAGCAACGGCCGGCCGGGGGCCACGTCGACGAGGTGGGTCATCAGGGTCCAGCCTTCGTCCAGGTCGACGACGGCGATGACATAGGGCGTCGCGACATCCGCCACCGGGGCGCGGTGCACCACGGACCACGAGTAGAGCGAGCCGCGCCCGGCCGCCGGCGACCACGACCAGGTTGCGCTCAGGCACGTCGGGCAGACCGGCTCCGGAACGAAGAACCTGTGCCCGTTCGGGCACAGCGGCATCGTCAGCCGGCCGTCGACGAGCTCCTTCCAGAACGGCCCCCAGAGATCGTCGAAGACGGGCACAGGCAGCTCCGTCATCGGTCCGCCCCGAGGATCGCCAGTTCATAGTGCTGGGCGCCCGACCCCGCGTTGGCCACGAGGGCGTGCCGGGCCGAGACCACCTGGTTGACGGCCGTGCCCCGCAGCTGGCGCACGGCCTCGATGACGCGGATCGACATCTGCTGCGTTCCGTTCCAGGAGTGCGCGAGGCATCCGCCGTCGGGGTTGACGGGCAGCGCACCGTCGAGCTCGATGACCCCCGCGTCGACGAGGCCACCGCCGTCGCCCGCCTCGCAGAACCCGAGCGCCTCGAGCTGCCGGATGACCTCGAAGGAGCTGGGGTCGTAGACGGACAGGACGTCGATGTCGCCGCGGTCGAGGTCGGCGAGGCCGAGGGCGCGCCGCATGGCGAGCGCCCCGAGGTCACCGACCTCGCGCAGCAGGGCCGGGTTGGCGTAGGCGCCCTGGTGGTACTCCATGCCGCCCCCGCGGACGACGACCGCCTTCTGGCGCAGGTCACGGGCGCGATCGAGCGTGGTCACGACATACGCCGCCCCGCCCTCCGCCGTGAGGCAGACCTCGAGACGGTGCAGCGGCGACGCCACCATCGGCGACGCGAGGACGTCGTCGACGGTGTACGGACCGCGGCCGTGCATGACCGCCTCTTCGTTGACGTGGCCGTTGTTGCGGATCACTGCCGCGACGCGGGCGATCTGCTCGGCGGTGGTGCCGTGGTCGGCCATATGCCGCTGCGCGACCAGGGCGAAGTGCGGCACCACGTAGCAACCCCACAGGTCGCTGTAGGTGGCGCCGGAGCCGCCGGGAACCGGGCCGCCGCCGAACACGCCCGCCATGCCGCCCCCGACCACCACCACGTCGCAGAAGCCGGCCGCCACCATCGCGGTCGCCTTGAGCAGCCCGCGAGCACCGGCGTTGTCCATGATCGTGTCGCTCGACAGGGACGCCCGCCGCCCGAGCAGCCGGGCCCACGAGCTCGTCTCGCCCGCGATGCCGCCCGGGCCCGGCCAGTCGAGCAGCACCCCGTCGACGTCGGCGCGGTCCAGGCCCGCGTCGGTCAGGCAGCCCAGCACCGACTCGAGCGCCAGGTCGAAGGAGGTGCGCCCGTCGAGGCGACGCGCCTGTTCGGTGACGTGCACACCGGCGACGGCCACCGGGCGGCCGTGGGTCATGCCGATCCCTCCTGCTCGGCGAGCCATCGCTCGTGGCGGGCGAAGTGGTCGGCGTCCCGCGCCACGAGGACGGCCTCGGCCGCCGCGAGCTGCGCTCCGCTGCTCGCCAGCACAATCTGGGCCTCGATGAACCACCGATGGCCCTCCCGGCGCACGAGCGACGCCCTGCCGAGCAGCGGCCGCTCGACCGGCACCGGTCTGACGAAGCGCACCGACAGCTGACCCGTCACCGCGAGCTGCCCACGGAGCACCACGACGTGCCCGGCGAGCTCGTCGAGCACCCCGGCTGTCCAGCCGCCGTGCGCGACGTTCGGGCCGCCTTCGTGCTCGCGCGGGCAGTGCAACTCGTACGCGACGGCGTCGCCGTCGACGATCTCACTGGTGACGCCCAGGCGGCAGAGGCCGGTCCGGCGGCACGACGCGCACAGGACGACCCCGTGCGGGCCCCAGCCACGGACCGTGGTCAGCGCAGCCGTCACGCCGGGATCCGTTCGGGCAGGTCGAACAGCTCGCGCATGGTCCCCTCGGTGATGCGGTCGATGACCGCCTGGTCCACCCCGTCGAACAGCTCGTGCAGGACCTTCTGCGTGTTCGGGAAGGTCCCCTCGAGATGCGGATAGTCACTACCCCACATGACCTTGTCGTAGCCGAGGGCCTCGACCGTCGGCACCGCGCTGCGGTCATGCTGGAACGATGTGTAGACCTGCCGAAAGATGATCTCGCTCGGCAGCCGCGACAGCTTCGGGCGCACGAACATGTCGTGCTGCCGGTAGCCCTCGTCCATCCGGTCCGCCAGCGCCGGGATCCACGAGCAGCCACCCTCGGCGATGACGATCCTGAGGTCCGGGTGCCGGTCGAGGGCACCGGAGGCGACGAGATGGGTCACCACGCGCTGCCCCGGCATCGTCGTCTCGACGTAGTTGATGACGGCTCCGCCAGGACCGCGCGCCACGACGGGCGAGGCCCCGGTGCCGACGTGGAACGACAGCGCCATCCCGGCCTCGGCGGCGGCCGCCCACAGCGGCTCCCAGATCTCGTTGTTGTAGGGCATCCCGGCGGGCGGCGTCGTGGGTAGGTAGACGTGTTGGAAGCCGAGCTCCTTCGCGCGTCCCAGCTCGCTCACCGCGTCGGCGACGTCGAGCGCGCTCACGATCGCCGAGGGCAGCAGCCGCGCCGACGCGCTGGCGAAGTCCGCGGCGCACCAGTCGTTCCAGGCCCGGGCGCACTCGCGGGAGAGTTCGGCATCACTCATGTTCGAGATCCACAGGCCGCGGGACGGGAAGACGACCTCCGCCCAGACGCCCTGCTCGTCGAGGTCCTGGAGCCGAGCCGACACGTCCTCCGCGCCAGGGGGTCGCATCGCGTCGGAGAAGGAGATGGGGTCGCGCCGCATCACCTGACCGTCGACGTACACAGTCTCGCGGTTGTCGTCACGCACCGTCCACGGCGCCCGCTCGGCGAGCGCCGCGGGCAGCGCCCGCTTCCACAGGTCGAGTGGTTCGAGCACATGGGAGTCGGCCGAGCTGGCCCAGATCTTGTCGGTCATGGTTCCTCCACTGCCTAGGCGAGCCGGGCGGCCTGGTCGGCGGGCAGCACGCCGTCGGGTGCCGTGTCCGACGACGCGTCGAGGTCGCTGGGAAAGATGATCGAGCTGCGGGCGAGGTTGCCGCCGTCCGTGGCCGGCAGGCACACGCCCGACATGTACGCCGACTCGTCGCTGATCAGGAACAGGGCGGCGTTGGCGTTGTCGCGAAGAGCGGGGGGACGGGCCAGCTTCAGGGGGATCGACCCTGCGTAGGGGTCCCACGACGGCTGCGCCTGCTCGTACGACAGGCCGAGCACCTCGGCGTCGGGCGGCATCGCGAAGTTCACGCTCATGCCGTGCGCGGGGCACAGCGCGTTGGCCCGGATGCCGAACCGCCCCAGATCGAGCGACAGGGACTTTACCAGACCGTTGACCCCGTGCTTGGCGGCGACGTAGCCCGGGAAGCCGGGGTAGGCGACCAGCCCGGCCATCGAAGAGACCGCGAGGATCGTCCCCGCCCGGTTCGCCTTCATGTGCGGTACCACGGCGCGCGCCGCGTGGTACACGCCGAAGAGGTTGGTCGACACGACGTCCACGAACGACTCGAGCGTGGCCTCCTCGAACGGTGTCGCGCCGAACCCCTCTTCCGGAATGCCGGCCGAGCACATGAGCGCGTCGACCCGCCCGTAGGTCGCCACCGCCGCGGCGACGGCGGCCGCACAGTCCTTCGGGTCGCGGACGTCGCAGGGCGTGCCGGTGACATCCCCGCCGGCCGCCTTGATCTCGCCGACGACACGTTCGACCCGCTCGGGACGCACGTCGGTGACAACCACGCGCGCACCCTCGGCGGAGAACAGGTGGGCGCTCTCGCGACCCAGACCGGAGCCGGCGCCGGTCAGCAGGACGGTCTTGCCGTCGAGCCGGCCGGTCATGCCGACACCTGCGGGTACGCGATCGTCTTGGCCTGCAGATACTCCCGGAAGCCGTCCTCGCCGTGCTCGCGGCCGACGCCGCTGACGCCGTAGCCGCCGAACGGCGTGTCCGGCGACAGGTAGAACGCGGGCCCGAGGTTGACGGTGCCGGTACGCAGCCGTCGGGCGATGCGCCAGGCGCGTTCGGGGTCGGAGGTCTGCACGTAGCCCGACAGCCCGTAGACCGAGTTGTTCGCCACCCGGACGGCCTCGTCGTCATCGCCGTCGTACCGCACGACCGTGAGCACCGGCCCGAACACCTCGGTCTGCGCGATCTCGTCGTCCTCGCCCACATCGGCGACGACCGTCGGGAGGTACCAGAATCCCTTCCCGCCCCGGTCACCGCGCTCACCGCCGACGAGCACGCGCGCCCCGGCGTCGCGCGCCCGGTCCACCAGCGCGGCCATCCGGTCGAGCTGTTCCCGGCGGATGATCGGTCCGACCACGTTGCCCGAGTCACGGGGATCACCCCACGGCAGGACGCCGACGATCGCCGCGAGGCGCTCGAGCACCTCGTCGTACACGGAGGCGTGCACGACCATGCGGGTCGCCAGCGCGCAACCCTGACCGCTCGAACTCATGCACATCGCGACGCCGAGACCGGTGGCCTGATCGAGGTCGGCGTCGTCGAGGATGAGGTTGGCCGACTTCCCGCCCAGTTCGAGACACGCCTTACGGATGCCGACCGCGGCCCGCTCGGCGATGCGCCGTCCGACCGCGGGCGAGCCGGTGAAGTGGAACATGTCGACGCGGGGATCTGCCGTCAGCGCCTCGCCGGCGATGGCCTTGTCGGCGGAGCTGATCACGTTCACCACGCCCGCCGGGATCTCGGTGTGCTCCGCCACGATCCGGGCGAGGGCAGCGCCCGACAGCGGGGTGTCGGGCGCCGTCTTGAGCACCACGGTGTTCCCGGTCGCGAGCGCGTGGTCGACCTTCCACAGGTCGGTCATGAAGGGCGCGTTCCAGGGCGTGATGGCTCCGACGACGCCGTACGGCTCGTACCGCACCCGGCGAAGGCTCTGCATGCCCAGCAACGAGAAGGCCGGGAAGTCGGTCTCCCAGGGAAAGCGGCCGATCAGGTCGTTGAACCACGACATGTTCTCGATCTGGGCCTCCACGTGGGAGTCGAGCACGCTCGAGCAGATGCCCGCCTCCGCCATCTGGAGGGCCCGGATCTCCTGCGTCTCCTTGCGCAGACCGACCTGGAGTTGCTGCAGGCACCGCTGCCGCAGCTCGTGGTCGGTCGCCCACGACGTGGTGTCGGCGGCGTCGCGTGCGGCGGCCACCGCGTCAGAGACGTCCTCGGCGTCCGCGTCGGCCGCGGTGGCGACGACCGACTCGTCGCAAGGATCCACGACGTCGAAACGCCGGCCAGAGCGGGCCTCGCGGAAGGATCCGCCGATGAACAGCCGACCCTCGTACTCATCGTGAGCCACGTCGTCTCCCAACTTTGCACGGTGTACGGAACAGGCATCCGCAGCGCTGCCACCGGCCGCCCGAAGGCCGGTCGGCGGGTCGCCCGCCGACCTCAGTCGCCACCATGTCCGCCCGACCTAAGCGGTCCACCCGACCTTCGCGACCACTGCAGGCAGAGGTCGGGCTTGCGCACCTTGCCGGACGGAGTGCGGGGCAGCGCCTCGTCGACGAGCAGGACGGACTCGGGCCACTTCTGCCTGGCCACCCTCGCTGCGTCGAGATGGCGTCGGACGTCCTCGAGCGTCACCTCACGACCGGCGACCGGTACGACGGCGACGCACACCCGCTCGCCGGTCCGCGCATCGGGCACGCCGATGACCGAGAGTTCCCGGGCCCCGGGAAGCCCGTCGAGCGCGGCCTCCACCTCGGCGGCGCTGATGTTGATCCCGGCGCGGATGACGATGTCTTTCTTGCGGTCCACAAGCCGGAGCCAGCGGCCGCTTGCATCCTCCTCGACGACCCCGATGTCACCGGTCGCGAAGTAGCCGTCCTCGTTCGTCGCGCTGCCCGCGGCTCCGAGGTAACCGCTGAACAGATCGGGGCCGCGGCTGTGGATCTCGCCCTGCGCTCCGACGGCCACGAGCGCGCCATCGTCGTCGAGAAGCCGCAGCTCGACCCCGGGGAGGATGCGCCCGTCGGTCGTCAACCGCGCTCGACTGCCGTCCGAACTCGCGGACAGGCTGATCGACGGATGTTCCGTGCACCCATAGCCCCGTGTCACGGCGACACCCGCGCTCTCGAGCCGTTCGGCGAGCGCCCTGGACACCGGGGCCCCGCCGAGGCTCGCCGTGTCCATGAGACGGAGGTGGTCCGGCCTCAGGCTCGGCTCGTCCAGCAGCGACGTCGCGAACACCGGCGCGTACAGCGCCGGCGGCAGCTTTAGCTCGTCCATCAGCGCCACGACCGAGGGGGGAGACCAGACGTCGAGGAGATGGATGTCCTCGCCGCGGACGGGTGGGACGAGAGCGGTGGCGAGCATGCCCGTGACATGGGACAGCGGAGCTGCCGCCAGCCGGGCGCCGGACGGTAGGGACGGTGCCATGTGGAAGCGAACCTCGAAGGCGAGCGCCTGATGGCTGAGGACGACGCCCTTCGGCTCCGCGGTCGTCCCGCTGGTCCAGGTGACGGCCGCCGGCGCCTCGGGATCGATGCGGGGCAGGTCCCCGGCTCGCTTCGAGTGCCCCACGGCGCCGGCGTACGGCGTCGCCCACGAGGGGATGGGACCGTCGCCCACAACGATCACCTCGCCAAGTGCGGGAAGCTGCTCGCGCAGCCCGGCGACCTCGTCGATGGGACGCCGGCCGCGCACCTGTTCGGCCACGACCAGGCAGCGGGCCTCGCTTCGTCGCAGGATCCCGGTCAACTCGTGCTCGCGGTAGTACGGCGCGATCGGCACGAGCACCGCGCCGCGCAGAAGGGCGCCGACGAAGCAGACCAGCGCCTCCGACCAGTTCGGCAGTTGGAACGCAAGGGCATCGCCCTGGCGCACGCCCACGGACTCCAGGTGGGCGGCGAGGGCTCGCCCACCGTCGAGCACCTCCGCGTAGGTCAGGCAGGACGGATGGGTCGC
Source organism: Frankia alni ACN14a (assembly GCF_000058485.1). Lineage (NCBI taxonomy): Bacteria > Bacillati > Actinomycetota > Actinomycetes > Frankiales > Frankiaceae > Frankia > Frankia alni. Next base: position 2,875,475 of record NC_008278.1, on the reverse strand, counting down.
CGAATGCGTGCGCACGACACTGCGGGGCGAGCCGCCGAACCCCTGGACCGCGACATCCACCAGCGTGCGGCCGTCCCACCACCCTGCCTCGCGGTAGTGGCGCCGCAGCTCGGGCGGGACCGTCCAGGCCGGTAAGCGGCTCCCACTCATGGCCGAGCGAGGATCGTGATCGCGGCGGTACCAGGAGCACCGTAGAGATGCGCATAGCCGATCCGCGGCTCGTTCGGCACCTGCCGCTTGCCGGCCCGGCCGCGCAGCTGGGTCACAAGCTCGTGGATCTGGCGGAGACCCGACGCGCCGACCGGCTCGCCGTTCGCGAGTAGCCCGCCGTCGGTGTTGACCGGGAGGCCACCGTCGATCTCGGTCCAGCCCGTGGCGACGAGCTTCTCCTGGTCGCCGTGCTCGCAGAAGCCGTTCTCGGCCATGTGGATGACTTCGGACCCGGCGTCGGTGTCCTGAAGCTGGGCCACGTCGACCTCGGAGGGGCCGATACCCGCCTTCTCGTACGCCTCGCGTGAGGCGTCGACCGTCACGCTCTCGACCTCGGCGAGCGGCAACGAGGTGCTCATGATCTCGAAGGCACCTTCGCGGCGGCTGCGCAACGCCGTGGAGAGGACCCTGATCGGGGTGCCCGAGTAGCTGCTCGCACTGCTGCTCCGCGTGACGAGTACGGCCGCCGCGCCCTCGTTGGGCCCGCAGTACATGTACTGGGTGAGCGGGGAGTTCAGCAGCTCGGAGCCCAGGATCTCGTCCTCCGAGAGCGGCTTGCGCCGCCAGGCGTCGGGGTTGCGGGCACCGTTGCGGAAGCTCTTGGCGGCCACCCGTGCCAGCGTCCTCGCAGTCACGCCGTACAGGTGCAGGTAGCGGGTTGCCTTCATCCCGAAAAACTGCGTGGTGAGGTACAGGCCGGCCTGGCCGTACCACGCTGGTAGTCCAGAGACGGAGGGATCGGCCACGAAGGCGCCGCGCGGGTGCTTGTCGAGTCCGACCGCCAGGGCCAGGTCGCATTCGCCGCGCTCGACCGCGGAGACGGCGGCATACAGCGCGGTGTTGCCGGTAGCGCACCCGTTGAAGACCGATCGAGCGGGCACGCCGGTGAGACCCAGCCTGGCGACCAGAGCCTCCGGGCAGTCGACCTCGAGTGAACCGGTGAACATCGCTCCCACGTCGGACCACCTGGCCCCGGCGTCGACGAGGGCCCGCCGTGCCGCCTCGGCTCCCAGGTCGAGCGCGCTGAGTTCGGCGTACCGACCGAAGGGGAACAGCCCCGTACCGATGATCGACACGTCCGACATCAGGAGACCTCCTCGACGGGGGAAAAGGCGAACGTCACGACATCCCGGCCCTGCGTGTCCTGACCGAAGGGCTCCATGACGAGCTCCATCTCCTGACCGATCCGGAGCCTGTCGGGGTCCGCTTCGGTGATCCGCGTCTGGATCTTCAGGAAGCCCGGCAGCTCGATGTAGCCCACGGTGAACGGCCTGAAGTTCTCCTCGCTGAACGCCGTGGTGGAGTCCTTCGAGGCCGGTGGGCGGAACCGCTGGGTGGTGAACGTCCAGAGGTTTCCGCGCCGAGGTAGCCGAATCTCCTCGGTCTCGACGAGGCTGCCGTCGTCAGCCATCACGTGCTCCGGTCGCGGGAACAGGACGCGGTCAGTGCCGGGCACCCTTCCCGCGATCAGCTCGGGCTCGTCCGCGGGCCACGTGAACAGGCCTTCGGCCAGGGGGATCGGTGCGCTCACCGCTCAGTCCTTCACGTCCGGGATTATTGGACTCGGGAACAGTAACCCGCCGGAGGCTGTCGGAGCAATGCGCTGGTAGGACTTTGTTCGATGACTGAAAGCAGTCATACAACTACTTTCCGTTCGGATTGAGGGTGGGGTGACAGGCGCCGGTCCAGGGCTCGGCGCGTGATCTCCTCCGGTCCGGTGCGGGTCTCAGTGCCCGGTGAAGTCCGGGGCGCGCTTCTCCCGGAAGGCACGCAGACCCTCCTGGGCATCCTCGCTCGTGTTCACGAACATGACGGCGAGGGCGGCGTCGGAGAACGACTGTTCCAGGGTGCTCGTCGCCCCGTCGCGCAGCAGCCGCTTCGCGACCCGAAGCGCGAGCGGGGACCGGGCGGCGAAGGCGCTCGCGAGGTCGAGCGCGACCTGCGCGAGCTCGCCGTCGGGTACCACCTCGTCCACCAGTCCCAGCTCGCGCGCCCGCGCCGCGCCGTAGACCTCGCCGAGGGCGACCATGCGGTAGGCGGCGCCGTGGCCCATGACGCGCGGGAACAGCCAGGCGCCGCCCTCGTCGGGCAGCAGCCCCACGCGAGAGCTGGTGTCGCCGAGCTTCGCCGACTCGCCCGCGACACGCAGGTCCGCGGTAAGCGCCAGGGTGAGCCCGCCCGCCACCGCGGCTCCGTTCACGGCCGCGATGACGGGCTTGTCGAGGGCGAGCAGGTCGCGCACCACCGCGTGCAGGTCGTGCTTCAGGTTCTGCGCCCGGCCGAGCTGGCCGGCGAGCTCGGCGGCGAGCCTCGGGTCGTCACCGCCGATGTCTCCTCCCGCGCAGAACCCCCGCCCGGCACCGGTCAGGACGAGGACCCTCACGGTGTCGTCCCGGTCGAAGCGATCGATCGCCGCCCGCAGGTCGGCGCACATCTGGCTGTTGTAGGCGTTCATCCGGTCCGGCCGGTCCAGCCAGAGGCGCACGACGTTGGGGGCCGCGTCCTCCCATCGCACCGTCGCGTACTCGTCGAACAGATCATCGCCGGACATGTGTTGTCTCGCTTTCCTGGCGGCGCGTCACGGAGATCACGCCGGCATGCGCTGTCGGACCTGGCGGGGGCGTTCTACTCTGGGTTCTGTGACGGTCGCGCGGCAGGAATCGACCGCAAGGCGGGGGCCGGGCCGCCCCCGCGACGAGGAGCTCGCGCAGCGTGTCCGCACGGCGGCGCGCGAGGAAGTCGCGGAGCTCGGGACCTATGAGGTGACGCTGGCGTCGATCGCGCGGCGCGCCGGGGTCGCCAAGAGCACCGTCTACCTGCGGTGGCCGAGCGTGATGGACCTGCTCGCGGAGGCACTCGTCGAGGTCTCCCAGTTCAAGCTGCTGCCCTCGAAGGGCGACCTGCGCGCCGATCTCCTCCAGCTCGGCGAGCAGGTCGTCCGGGTCTCGATGGTGACGCCGCTGTTGGAACTGCACATGCATTTCGTCGCGATGGGAGCCGCGGCTCCGGGGGTCTACCGGCGGTTTCAGAGCTACGACATGGCACTTGGCATCGCCCGCGGCAAGGAGATCTTCCTGCTGGCCCGCGAGCGGGGCGAGATCGGCCGGAACATCAACCTCGACACGGCCGCGAGCGCGTTCATGGGTGCCCTGCTCATGAACGCGCTGCTGGGGACCAAGACCTCCACCCCCGACCAGAAAATGATCAAAAACGTGGTCGACCTGTTCGTCGCCGGGCTCGTCCACGCCTGACGCCGCGAGGCTCGTCCTTGCCGCCACTCCGAGGTTATCGTACCGTCGTCCACTAATTGCCCCTGCGGCCGCGGGCGGCGCGACGACGGGAGCCGGCATGAAGCGCGAGCTGTTCACCGACGAGCACAGGGCCTTCCGCGAGATCGCTCGCGCCTTCTACGACAAGGAGTGCGCCCCCCACTCCGCCGAGTGGGAGAAGGCCGGCGTCACCGCCCGCGAGCCCTGGCTCGTCGCGGGAGCGATGGGACTCATCGGCTGGGAAGCCCCCGAAGCCTTCGGCGGCCAGGGCATCAAGGACTTCCGGTACAACGCGATCATGACGGAGGAGATGTACGCGACCGGCACGGTCGGCATCGGCATCGGGCTGCAGAACGACATCATGGCGTCGTATCTCGTGGACATGACGACGGACGAGCAGAAGGAGCGGTGGCTCCCCGGCTTCGTCAACGGAGAGTTGATCACTGCCATCGCGATGTCGGAGCCCGGGGCGGGGTCCGACCTGGCGGGCGTCAAGACCTCCGCCCGGCGCGCGGGAGACCACTACGTCGTCAACGGCTCGAAGACCTTCATCAGCAACGGGCTCCTGAGCGACCTCGTCGTGACCGTCGTCAAGACCGATCCCGCCGCGGGCCGCAAGGGCATCAGCCTGCTCGCGATCGAGCGCGGTATGGAGGGCTTCGAGCGGGGCCGCAACCTCGACAAGATCGGGCAGAAGTCGGCCGACACCGCGGAGCTCGTCTTCAACGAGGTGAAGGTGCCGGTCGAGAACCTCATCGGCGAGGAGAACCGAGGCTTCTACCACCTCATGAGCAACCTCCCGGCGGAACGCCTGGGCATCGCGATCAACGCGGTCAGCCAGGCTCGGCGCGCGGTCGAGCTGACCAAGCAGTACGCCTCCGACCGCAGCGCCTTCGGCCAGCCGATCGGCACCTTCCAGGTCAACCGCCACGCCATCGCCGAGATGTCGGTGAAGGTCGACGTCATGCAGACCTACGTCGACCGGTGTATCGAGGCCGTGAACGCCGGCGAGCTGACGGCTGCGGAGGCCGCCGGCGCGAAGTACTGGGCGACCGAGACGCAGTGGGAGATCCTCGACCGCTGCCTGCAGCTCCACGGCGGCTACGGCTACATGAACGAGTACGAGATCGCCCGGCTGTGGCGCGACTCGCGCGTGCAGCGACTGTACGGCGGCACCAACGAGATCATGAAGGACCTCATCGGGCGTTCGCTGGGCTTCTGACCCGGGACCCCGAAGCGGCGAGGTCCGGCCGCCGGTCCACGGACCCGACTCGCGCGTCGGCGGTGCGGCTGTAGCGCAAGGAAATCTGTGACAAGTCTTGCTATTTTTCGCTCCCTGGTCCAATAATGACGCCCGGCGACGGCCGACGTTGGATCAGCCCGGCGGCTCGGGCCGGGTACGCGAGTGGCACGGGAGTCCCCGCGATGGGGCAGGCACCGAGGCCACGTGCACAACTTCCGGGCTGACGGAGATCCACCGATCACCGGATGCCGCGCTCACCGGAGCGCGGCACTCCTGGTCCGCGTACCTGTGCCTCCGGCTTCCGCCGGACCGGGTGTGCGGCCTGGCCGACGACGGATCACTCGGACGTCGCGCTCAACTTGACACCAGGGACAAGGGAGCCCCCATGCTCAGGAAGCGGGTGGTCGCGTCAGCGGCCGTCGCGTTCGTCGTTCTGTTCATAACCGGCGCGTGTGGCTCGTCGAGTACGTCGAGTACGTCGAGCCCCAAGGCGTTATCGACACTCAAGGGCACACCGATCAAGATTGGCAGCATCGGGTCGTTCAGCGGCAGCCAGGCGTCGTCCGAGGGCGGCTCCGTTGAAGTGCTCAAGGCGTGGGCGCAGTCGGTCAATGACGGCGGCGGCATTGCCGGGCACCCCGTCGACCTCGTCATCAAGGACCTGGGGAACAACGTCACGGGGGGCCTGGCGGCGGCCAAGGAGCTCGTTCAGCGAGAGAAGGTCGTCGCGATCGTCGGCGAACAGGACAACGCCGACACGACCTGGGCCTCGTACATCGCGAGCACCGGCGTGCCAGTCATCGGTGGCCTGCCGATCAACATTCCCTTTGCCACGAACGCCGACTTCTTCCCGGCGGGGACCAACGCCTTCGCGCTGCTCTACGGGGAGCTGGCACTGGCGAAGCAGGTGGGAAACAAGTTCGGGTTCCTCTACTGCGCCGAGGCGCCGCAGTGCGCGAGCTCCGTTCCCCTGGTGAAGGGCATCGCCAGCGCCATCGGAGTTCAGGTGCCGGTGGCCAGCAAGGTCTCGGCGACAGCTCCCGACTACACCGGGGTATGCCAGCAGCTGAAGGACGCCGGCGTCCAGAGCTACTCGGTTGCCAGCGCCTCCGCGGTGGTGATCCGTGTCTCCCGGGCATGCAGCCAGCTTGGTCTCAAGGCCGAACCGCTCAGCGACGACGGGACACCCTCGCCGGCCTGGGCGACCGAGCCCAGTCTCGACGGGGCGCGCTTCGCCGAGGCGGCCCTGCCCTTCATCGACACGACGACGCCGGGCGGACAGGCCTACCAGGCGCTGCTCGCCAAGTACCTCCCGAAGCTGGGTAACAGCAACGGCCCGGCCAGCCTGTACGCCTTCGCCGCCGGAAGGCTCTTCGAGAAGGCCGCCAGATCCGCCGCGACCGCGGGCAGCGACATCACCGCCAGCTCGCTCAAGACAGCTCTGTACGGGCTCAAGGGCGAGACTCTCGACGGACTGACGCCACCGCTGACCTTCACCCAGGGCAAGGCACCGCTCGTGAACTGCTACTTCACGATGGGCATCGACGGCGGGAAGTTCACCCAGCCGAACGGCAGCAAGACGACCTGTGCCCCGGACGCGCTTGTAGCCGGGATCGTTTCACAGATCGGTAAGTCGTAGGGCTGACGCTCGCCGGAAACGCACCGGGGCCGGGGCACCGCCAGCCCCGTCCCGGGTGCGCCCGCTCCGCCGCCACATCGATCTGAGGACTCGAGCGCATGACCTACCTCCCCTATCTCATCGCCGGTTTGGTCACCGGCTCCGTTTACGGGCTCGCCGCGACGGGCCTCGTCCTCACCTACAAGACGTCCGGGCTTTTCAACCTCGGCCACGGGGCCCTGGCGACCGTTGCCGCGTACCTTTTCTACGAGCTAAACGTCCACGCGAACCTGCCCTGGGGATTAGCGGCGGCGATCTGCGTACTGGTCGGCGGCCCGGTCCTCGGACTGGTCTTCGAGCTGATCGCACGTTCTCTCGGCTCGACCGGTCTGAGCGTGCGCATCGCGTCCACGATCGGCTTTCTACTCGTCGTCGTGTCGATCGTGTCGTTGCGCTACGACAGCACGACCACCCGCGTGGTCCCGCAATACCTCCCTCAGTCGAGCTTTCACCTCGGCAGCACCCCGATCACGGCCGCCCAGGTGATCATCGCGGTCCTGGGTGTCACCGCGACCGCGGCCCTCGCCGTGTTCTTCCGCCGGGCGAGGCTGGGTGCGGCGATGAGGGCCGTCGTCGACGACGGCCCGTTGCTGGACGCCGCAGGCACCTCGGCCCTCTCGGTTCGGCGCTGGTCGTGGATCATCGGCGCGACCTTCGCGGCAACCTCGGGAGTGCTCCTGGCTCCGCTGCTTGCGGAGCTCAATCCGCTCAACCTGACCTTCCTCGTGGTGACCGCCTTCGGCGCCGCGGCGATCGGCAGGTTCAGCAGTCTTCCGCTCACCTATGGCGGTGGCCTGGTCATCGGCGTCGCGCAGCAACTGTGCACCAAGCAGTTCACCACCGGAGTCCTGACCGGTCTGGCGCCGGCCCTGCCCTTCCTGGTCCTGTTCGTCGTGTTGCTGATCTCGTCGCGCCGACGCCTCTCCGATGATTCCCGGATCGTTCCGCGTAGCCGTGCCCTCGTCGTCCCGTGGCCGGTGCAGGGCGTGGGAGGGGCGGCAGTTCTGGTGCTGCTCGCCTTCATCCCCCAGATCGACACGCTCCATCTGACCGACTGGACCAACGCGCTGTCCTACGTGATCCTGTTTCTGTCGCTCGGCCTGCTCGTCCGTACGTCCGGACAGGTGTCGTTGTGCCATGTGAGTTTCATGGCCATCGGTGTCAGCGCGATGAGCCACCTGACCCAGAGCGAGCACCTGCCCTGGCTCCTCGCACTCATCGTCTCGGGTCTGATCGCGATTCCGGTGGGTGCGGTGCTCGCGATTCCGGCGATCCGGCTCTCGGGGCTCTACCTGGCCCTCGCGACGTTCGGCTTCGGAATCCTGTTGCAGTACATGTTCTACACAGAGCACTACATGTTCGGCGAGAGCGGCGTCGGACTCACGCTGTCCCGGCCCGCCGTGAGCTGGTTGTCCGTCTCCTCGGACAAGGGTTACTACTACCTCGTCCTGGTGCTCGCCGCCGCCGCCGCGGCCACGACGCTGATGATCACCCGTAGTCGACTCGGACGCCTGCTGCGCGCCCTGGCCGACAGCCCGGTGGGACTGGCGACGTCGGGCAGCTCCATCAACGTCACCCGCATCCTCGTCTTCTGCCTGAGCGCGTTCCTCGCGGCCGAGGCCGGCGCCCTGCAGGGCGTCTCCGCGCAGCAGGTGAGCGGGGACGCCTACAGCCCGCTGCTGTCCCTGACGTTCTTCGCGCTGATCATGATCGTTCCCGGGCGTGACCCCTGGTATGCGCTGTTCGCCTCCTTCGGCCTGATCCTGATTCCCGCCCTCGCCGCGTTCTCGGGGGCGACGACGGCCACTTGTCTGCAGCTCCTGTTCGGTGCGGCCGCTCTGCTCCTCCCCCTGAGCGACCGGTTGTTCCGCCAGGTGAGCGAGCGACTGAGCGAGCGGTTGCCCGCGGCGCTCCCGGCTCGCTGGAAGGGAGAGACCTCCACAGGGCCGTCGGTGATCCTCCCGTCGACAGCGTCGGTCGCCGCCGGGCACGCAGGCTCGAGGACGCCGCCGCGACTCGCCTCGGGCAGCCTCGACACCCACGAACTCACCGTCCGCTTCGGCGGTGTCGTGGCCGTCGACGGCGTGTCGCTGTCGGCGCCGGTCGGCCGCATCACCGGACTCATCGGGCCCAACGGCGCCGGCAAGACGACCACCTTCAACGCCTGCTCCGGTCTGCTCCGACCGGCGCAGGGCCGGGTCGAGCTGGACGGGCGCGACGTCACGCGTCGCGGACCGGCCGCCCGGGCGCGCCTCGGCCTGGGACGCACCTTCCAGCAGATGCAGCTGTTCGACTCGCTACCGGTGTACGACAACGTGGCGATGGGCGCCGAGGCCCGGTTCGCCGGGAGCAGTGCGCTGCGCCAGCTCTCGGGGACCCGCGCGCAGATGCGCGAGGTGCGACGCGCCGCGGATGAAGCAATGGAGCTCTGCGGCATCACGGACCTCGCGGCGCGACCCGCCGGTGCTCTGTCGACCGGACAGCGCCGCCTCGTCGACCTCGCGCGGGCACTGGCCGGACATACCAAGGTCCTGCTCCTGGACGAACCCTCGTCCGGCCTCGACCGGGCGGAGACCGTGCGCTTCGGCGACACGCTGCTCGAGGTCGTCGGTGCCCGTGGGGTCGGGATCCTGCTGGTCGAGCACGACATGGGACTCGTGACGAGGGTCTGCGACCACATCTACGTCCTGGACTTCGGCCGGCAGATCTTCGACGGCCCGCCGGCGGACGTCGTCGCCTCGGCCGCCGTCCGAGAGGCGTACCTCGGCGGTTCGGTCGCCGAACCAGCGACCTCGCCGGACGAGCAGTCGCCCGCCGACACGGAGAAGGTGACCCGATGACGCAACCGCAGGAAGGCCCCGGGCACGCAGCGGGGATGGCGGACACGCGCCCGCTGCTCTCCGCCCGCGGGATCACCGCCGGCTACGGCCGGACCACGGTGCTGCGGGACGTCTCGCTGTCCCTTGACGCCGGGGCCACCGTCGCGGTGCTCGGCGCGAACGGGGCCGGCAAGACGACGCTGCTCAGAACGCTCTCCGGCGCCCTGCGCGCGGCCTCGGGGACGATCGAGCTCGACGGTGTCGACGTGACCGCCGCCGCCCCGCACCGGCGGGCCCGGGCCGGACTGTGCAGCATCCCCGACGGCCGGGGTGTGTTCCGCAACCTCGACGTTCGCGACAACCTCCGGCTCGCCGTGCCGCCGTGGTCGCCGTCCGGATCGTGGGACGCCGCCCTCGCCGCATTCCCCGACCTGCGCGGGCGTCTCGACCAGCGGGCGGGCAGCCTCAGCGGCGGCCAGCAGCAGATGCTGGCGCTCGCCCGAGCCTTCGTCGCCGAACCGAAGCTGGTGCTCGTCGACGAGGTGAGCATGGGGCTCGCGCCGCGTCTGGTCGACGAGCTCTTCGAGGCCCTCGCCTCGCTGGCCGCTGCGGGGTGCGCGCTCGTGATCGTCGAGCAGTTCGTGCAGCGCGCACTGGCTCTCGCCCCCCATGTCCTCCTCCTCGACCACGGCGAGGTCGTCTACAGCGGCTCGGCCTCCGACGTCGACGAACAGCAGCTGCTGGGTGCCTATCTGGGAGCCGAGCTGACCGCCTGACTGCTTGCGGCCGTCTATTTTTCGTACTACAGTCCATAAATAAGCCAGGGTTCCACGTTGCAGTGGAAGGAGAACGATGGCTGCAGATCTGACCTCGCTGGCGGCGCAGTTCCATGCCTGGACCGACGAGCGCGCGGCCGAGCTCGCTGTCTTCCGCCACGAGCACCCCTCATCCGTGTCCGACCGGCTCGAGCTGGGACGCGGCCTGATGGCCCTGCTGGCGGCCGACGGTTGGAGCCTGCGCGGCTGGCCGGAGGACGTCGGGGGCAGCGGGGGGGACATCCGCGAGCGGGCGGTCCTCTACGACCAGCTCGAGGGTGCCGGGATCGGTGTGCCGGAGCAGTTCACGGTCATCGAGACGGTGGGGCCCGCGGTCATCCGGTTCGCCCCCACGCTGGCGAAGGAGCTGCTGCTGCCGTACCTGCGCGGAGAGGAGCTGTGGTGCCAGGGCTTCTCGGAGCCCGAAGCCGGCAGCGACCTGGCCTCCCTGCGCTGTCGTGCCGTGGCCACCGGGGGCGGCTTCCTCGTCTCCGGCCAGAAGATCTGGAGCAGCTACGGGCACCTTGCCGACCGCATGGTGGCGCTCGTCCGAACCGGAAGTGCCGAGAGTCGGCATCGCGGCCTCACGATGCTGATGGTTGACCTGTCGGGTCCCGGCATCACGCGCCGGCCCATCCGGCTGGCCAACGGAGAAGAGGAACTCTCGGAAGTCTTCTTCGACGATGCGCCGGTCGCCGGGAGTTCGCTCATCGGGGAGGTTGACAAAGGCTGGTCCGTGGCGATGTATCTCCTGCAGTTCGAGCGGGGGATGTATGCGTGGCTGCGCATGGCGCGCCTGCGCGGACGGCTGGCACGGCTCGCCCGGCGAGTCGACCCCGCCGATCCGATCGGCTGCCGGGAGGTCGGCCGGGCTCTCGCCGCCCAGCGCGCCCTGCGCGCCCGGACCTGGCACACCATCGCGCGCCTGGCCGAGGGCGAGACGCCCGGCCCGGAGACGTCCGTCGACAAGGTTCTGCTGGCAACGGCCGAGCAGGCGGTCGCCGATGCCGCTCGGGCCGTCGACCTGGCCGCATTCACCTTCGCCACCGAGGACCTCGACGACGCCCGCTCCGAGTGGTTCTACACCCGCGCAGCCTCCATCTACGGCGGCTCCGCCGAGGTACAGCGGTCGATTCTGGCCGACCACGTGCTGAAGCTCCCCAGTGAGGGGAAGGCCTGACATGGACGCCGACACGCTCAACGAGCTCCGCCTGACGCTGCGCAGGGTCTTCGCCGCCGGCGCCGACCCCTCCGTCGTCAACAAGGACCTCGCGGACCTCGGCTGGGACGACGCGCGCCACGACGACCCCGCGCGGACGGACGTCGCCTTCTTCGAGGAACAGGGCAGGGCGCTCGCGGCCAGCGATGTCCTGAACACCTCCCTCTGCGAGGCGCTCGGCGTCGACGTCGGGACGGGCGTGACGATCCCCGTTCGTGCCAGGTCCGGTGACCTGGCGATCCTCCTCACCGATGTCATCCCGGAGAAGCTGGTCGTCGGGGACCTGCGGTCCGCGGTCTTCCTCACGAAGTCCGACATCGACCCGCACGACATCGGCCCGCACGGCATCGGGCTGCTGGACACGACGCTCGGCGCCCGCCGGGTCGTGCTCCGTGCGGATGCGTCCGGCCGTCCGGTCGACGGTGCGGCCTGGTCCGCGGCCCTGACCGCGGCGCGACGCTCGCTTGCCTCCGAACTGGTCGGCGTGGGCCTGGAAGCGCTGGCCCTGGCCATAACGTACGTGTCGCAGCGCACCCAGTTCGGTCGACCGATCGGCAGCTTCCAGGCCGTCCGTCACCGGCTGGCCGAGGCCCACGTGCACCTCACGGCCGCGCAGGAGCTGGTCGGGGCCGCCTGGAACTCGGGCGATGCGGACGATGCCTGCCTCGCCAAGGCCGCCGCCGGTCGCGCCGCGGACCACACCATGCGGACAGCCATGCAGGTCTTCGGCGCCATCGGCCTCACGTGGGAGCACAAGCTCCACGGCTATGTCCGGCGGGCCGCGTCGCTTGACGCGCTCGCAGGCGAGTCCGGCTTCCTCGAGGAGAGACTGGGCCGCCGGCTCGTCGACGGGGCGATAACACCGTGACCGCGACCGACACGACTGCTGTGCGCGGTCACATCGACCGCCGTCGGGTCGATCTGCTACTCGCGCGGATCGCCCTTGGCCCCACGCACGGTCCGCTCCCTTCGGCCCAGGTCGCCGTCGCGCAGGACGGCGTGCTCGTCGCGTCGGAGAACTTCGGTACGGCGACCACCGCCACCCGGTACGTGCTGCAGTCGGTCGGCCGACCGGTGCTGGCCTCGCTCGTCTGGCGGCTCATCGGAGACGGGCTGCTGTCCGCCGAGGAGCGGGTGGCCGACGTGATCCCCGAGTTCGGGGCGAACGGCAAGGCGGAGGTCACCGTCGAACAAGTCCTCCTGCACACGGCGGGCTTCCCGTTCGCACCGCTGGGTTTTCCACGCATGCTGGACCGCGCACAACGGCTTGAGGCGTTCGGCCGGTGGCGGCTCGACTATGCACCCGGCAGCGCGCTCCAGTTCCACCTCACGTCGGCCGCGTGGCTGCTCGCGGAAATCATCGAGCGCCGGACGGGCCGCACAGCAGGGCAGTACCTCGCGGCGGAGATCAGCGAACCCCTGGGCCTGTCGCTCCAGCTGGGTGTGCCGGTTGAGGAGCAGGCATCGACCGTGGCGCCGATGGTCGCCGTGGACCGGACGTCCGCCGACCAGGACGTCGATCCGTGGGGTCCCTGGTTCCTCGCCCGGCCCGAGGTGCTGGCCGCCGGTGAGCCGAGCCACTCGATGGTCGGATCGGCGACCGACATGGCGCTGTTCTACCAGGCGGTAGCCCACTCCGGCCGGTGGGACGCAGCGGTCGTGGACGATGCCACGCGGATCCGGCTGAGCGCAATACCCGCGGGTGACCAGCTCTACGGCGGCTCCGCGACGCCAGTGAACATGGGCCTGTTCGTCACGGTCAGCGGTGCGACCGGCGGGAACTGGATGCCGACGACAGGGTCACCGCGCACCTGGGGGCACGGCGGCGCCGCATACCAGCTGGCGTTCTACGACCCCGAGACGGACGTCTCGTTCGCGCTGCTCAGCAACGGCTATCCGCTTCGCGGCTACGACTACACGCGCAGCGGCACCGCCTTCCTCACCAACGTCGCCAACCTCGCCGCCGATCTGGTGCCCTGACGCAACCAAGGAGATGGACAGCCATGCCGGTCCGACCCGATGCAGTGATTGTCTCCGCGGCCCGTACCGCCATCGGTACCGCGAACAAGGGCACTCTTGCAGCGACCTCCGCCTTCGATCTCGCCGAGCACGTGGTAGCCGCCGCGCTCGAGCGCAGCGGGCTGCCGTCCGAGGCGTACGACGACGTCGTGCTGGGCGAGGTCATGCAGGGCGGCGGCAACATCGCGCGCCACACGGCGGTCCGCCTCGGCATGACCTCGGTGCCGGGGCTCGCCCAGAACCGGCAGTGCGCCTCGGGTCTGTCCGCGGTGATCACGGCGGCGGCGGACATCCGCGCCGGCATGGGGCGGGCGGTCATCGCAGGTGGCACGGAGTCGCTGTCACTCACGCCGAGTGTGCATCAGCGCATCCCGGGCACCCGTGACTTCGATCCCGCGCGGTGGATGTCGCCGTCCCACCAGCCCACGGAGACGGCGCCTGCGATCGACATGTCGATCACGGTCGGCTGGAACACCGCGCAGATCGCGGGCGTCTCCCGCGAGGAGATGGACGCGTGGGCGGCGGAGTCCCACCGCAAGGCGGTCGCGGCCATCGACGGCGGCCGGTTCGAGGACGAGATCGTCCCGGTCAAGGTGACCCGGGTCGACGGGACCGAGGTCGTCTTCGGCGTTGACGAGCACCCCCGCCGGGACACGACCGCGGAGAAGCTCGCCGGGCTCAAGGTGCTGCACCCCGAGATCGAGGGCTTCTCGATCACCGCGGGGAACTCCTCCGGCCTCAATGACGGGGCGGCGGCGATGGCCCTCCTCGCGGACGACCTCGCCCGGCAGGAGGGGGTCGAGGCGCTCGCGCTCGTGCGCGGCTGGGCCTCGGTGGGAGTCGACCCGGTGCGTACGGGGCTCGCTCCCGTCGAGGCCATCATGATGGCGCTCGCACGTTCGGGGACGGCGCTGGGCGACGTCGACCTGTTCGAGATCAACGAGGCCTTCGCCTCGATGTGCGTGGCCACGACCCGGGCCCTCGACATCGACCCGGCGACCGTGAACGTCAACGGGTCCGGCTGCAGCCTCGGTCACCCCATCGCGGCCAGTGGCGCCCGCATGATTACGACGCTCGTCCATGAGCTGCGACGGCGTGGTGGGGGGACCGGCGTCGCGGCGCTATGCGCGGGTGGGGGCATGGGATCCGCGATCGTGCTCGACGTGCCCGCGCCCACTTCCCGTTCCTGACACCAGCATGACGAAGGACTACCTCTGATGGCCATGATCGAGAACACCGTCGGGCGACTGCCCTACCAGCTCGTGGACTTCGACCAGCACTCCTACGAGGCCGAGGACTGCTTCACCCGGCACATGCCCAAGTCCAGGATCGACAGCGCGGTGGCGCCGATCGTCGCGCCGAGCGGCAAGAAGGTGCTGCTGGCCGGCGACCGGATCGTCACCGCCCTCGAGAACGACCTCGACCAGGTCTACGTTCCCGGCTCGTTGGCGGAGATGCTGCGCCAACGCGCCTCCGGGGAGGCCGCCGACGCCGAGCGCTTCTGGCAGCCGTTGCAGCCGGAGTACCTCGACCGGGACGTGCGGCTCAAGCAGATGGACGAACAGCAGGTCGAGCGCTCGATCATGTACCCGGGTGGCTGGGCGCTGATGGCGGAGGCCTACCTCCAGGGCGTGGGCCCGCTGTACGACAATCTCGAGTCGTTCAATCGCTGGATCGACGAGGACTGGGGATTCAACTACAAGGACCGGTCCTACGCGCCGGCGCTGCTGTCTCTGCGGGACCTCGACCGGGCCGTCGCGGAGCTCGACCGGGTGCTGGCGGCCGGGGCTCGCTTCATCATGCTGCCGACCGGCCCGGCCTACGGGCGGACGCCGGGCGACCCCTACTTCGACCCGTTCTGGAAGCGGATGAACGAGGCCGGAGCCGTGCTGGCTTATCACATCACAGAGTTCTTCTACCAGGACAACGTCGCCTCCCCGTGGGGCTGGGGTCTGGTCCCGCCGTTCCAGTTCTCCGCCTGGCAGTGGCAGAACACCTACGGCGAGCGGCCGATCACCGACACCCTGTCGGCGCTCATCTTTGACAACCTGTTCGGGCGCTTCCCGAACATCCGGGTCCTGGTCAGCGAGTTCGGCGCCGAGTGGGTGCCGCACTTCGTCAAGCACATGGACAAAAGCCGCGGCATGGGGCGCAATGGTCCGTGGCTGGGCGGCCCGCTCACCGAACGCCCGAGCACGATCTTCCAGCAGTTCGTCCGGGTGGTCCCGTATCCGGAGGACGACGTGGTGGCACTCGCCGACCGGCTCGGCACCACGGACAGCCTGCTCATGGGCTCGGACTGGCCGCACGCCGAGGGCATGCGCGAGCCGGCGGACTTCTTCGACAGGGTCAGCGCACTCGGGGACGAACGCCGGCGGGCGTTCCTGCGCGACAACGGCCTCCGGCTGCTACGCGCGCTGTGACGAGCGAAGCCGCCACACCCACCGAGGCGTGGCACTCCCTCTACCCGTCGACACTACCGACGCACATCGAGCCGGAATTCGCCTCGATCCTCGACATGATCGAGGCGTCGGTACGGCGGGTGCCGGACCGGCCGGCCATCCGCTATTTCGGCCGCTCGATCACCTTTGCCGAGCTCGACCGGATGAGCGATGCGTTGGCGAGCGGATTGCTGGCGCTGGGCTTCGCGGCGGGCGACCGTGCCGTGCTCTACCTGCAGAACGTGCCGCAGTTCGTCATCGCGCAGGTGGCGGTGTGGAAGGCAGGCGGCGTTGCGGTGTCGGCCAACCCGATGTACAAGGCGCGGGAGCTCGCGGAGATCCTGCACGACTCCGGAGCGACCGTGCTGGTCAGCCTCGAATCGTTGTACCGCGACGTCGCGGCCGCGGTGGTGCGGAGCACGGCCGTCCGGACGGTGTTGACGACCTCGGAGCTCGACCTCGCGGCCGACGAGTCTTCGCTGCTCACGGGCATCGTGCGCACCCGGGCGGAGGGGACGCACGACCTGCTCGAGCTCGTCGGCGAGCACGACGGCGAACGTCCGGTCCGCCCGGCGTTGCAGGGTTCGGACGTCGCCCTTCTTACGTACACCTCGGGGACCACCGGGCCCCCGAAGGGGGCCATGACGACGCACGGCAACGCCGTGTTCAACGCCCAGACCTTCCGCGACTGGGTCGGGCTGAACGGTGACGACGTCGTTCTCGGTGTTGCGCCGCTGTTCCACATCACCGGTCTCATCGCCCACATCGCGGTGTCGCTGCTGATCGGGGCACCGCTGGTGCTGACCTACCGGTTCGACGTGTCGGACCTGCTGCGCACCGTCCGCGACGAGCGGGCGACCTTCATGGTCGGGTCCATCACGGTCTTCATCGCGCTGATGAACGCCGCCGACACGGATCCCGACGCGCTCACCTCGCTGCGAGCCCTCTACTCCGGCGGCGCGCCGATCGCCCCCGCCACGGCGCGGGCCTTCCAGCAGCGCTTCGGGATCTACATCCACAACATCTACGGCCTGACCGAGACGACCTCTCCGGCGATGGGCGTGCCGTTCGGGGTCGAGGCGCCTGTCGATCCCGTGAGCGGTGCGCTCGCCGTCGGCATACCGGTCTTCGACACGACCGTGCGGATCCTCGACGAGGCGGGCGCGCCCTGCGCTCCCGGCACGATCGGGGAGATCGCGGTATCGGGACCTCAGGTCTGCGCGGGCTACTGGCGCAAACCCGCGGAGACCGCCCAGGCCTTCGTCGCCGGCGAGCTGCGGACCGGCGACGTCGGCTTCATGGACGAGCACGGCTGGTTCTATCTCGTGGATCGCAAGAAGGATCAGATCAACGCGGGCGGCTACAAGGTCTGGCCGCGCGAGGTCGAGGACGTACTCTACGAGCATCCGGCGGTACGAGAAGCAGCCGTCGTCGGCGTCGCCGACGACTACCGCGGCGAGACCGTGAAGGCGTACGTCTCGCTCGTGCCGGGAGCGAACGCCACCGCGCAGGAACTCATCGCCTTCGCCCGGGAACGGATGGCGGCGTACAAGTACCCGCGGCTGCTCGAGCTGGTCGACGACATTCCGAAGACGACCAGCGGGAAGCTCCTGCGCCGGGCGCTGCGCGACCAGACCTGACGCTCCTGGGCCGGCCTGCGCCGTCTCCCCGCAACGCACAACAGCGCTGATTTGTGCGCTGATGGGCCTCGGCCGGCGCGGTGCGTGCTACCGCATGCCACGACTACGACCACCGGTCCTGGGTTCCGTGCCGATGACGCCGTTGGCTTCGAGAGTCTTGACTGCTTCGTCGGAGAGGCCGAGCAGGTCGCGCAGGATCTCGGTGTTGTGCTGGCCGAGGAGCGGGGCGCCGGTGCGGTTGTAGATCCGTGTTTCGCGGGCCCGGATGAGGGCGGCGCAGGCGTAGAGGGCAGCCTGCATCGCCCCCACCACCGTTGCCTCGTCGGCCATCTCGGTGCCTGCCGTGGTCGGCTCCCGCGGGTGCAGCAGCCCGTCGTCGCCGCGGGCCAGCAGGTGCGCCCCGGCCACCGCGCCCATCATCATCCCGTGCGCCGGGATACCACGGTACGGCCCGTTCGCCCCGAAGGCTATCCGTCGAGGAAGCTCTCCGCACCGTCCAGCAGGCGCCAGAACACCTCCCGGCCAGCGTCGGCGCGCACGTCCAGCGCGATTGAGCGCTTGTTCTTGTTCACCTGCAGATGCGGCACGCTGTAACCGGGTTCGAGCTGGCCGAGAAAGTAGCGCAGATAATCGCCCCGCGGTGGCGCCTCAACCTTGATCACATCTGCATCGAGATCGGCGAGGAACATCCCGAGGCTGTAGGTGTCATAGTACGGAGCCTCGGAGTCGAGCAGGTTGCTCGCCGGTTCGTCCGACCAGCCACCCCCGCGCGTCCCGCCCACATCATCTACGCGAGCGAGCACGTCCCGTCGACGACTGCCGCGTCGAGAACCTGTCTTTCGCCGGACCGTTCCCGCTCATACAGGGCGGCCAGAACACCCATTACCAGATAGAGCGAGCCGCCCCCGAAGTCGCCGACAAGGTTGAGCGGCGGCGTGGGCCGCGCGCCCTCGGTCCCGATCGCGTTGAGCACTCCCGTGAGCGAGATGAAGTTGATGTCGTGTCCCGCCCACAGGGCCAGCGGCCCGTCCTGGCCCCATCCGGTCACACGCGCATAGATGAGGCGCGGGTTGCGCTCGAGGCAGTTGTCGGGCCCCACGCCGAGCCGCTCTGTCACGCCCGGGCGCTATCCCTCGATCAGCACGTCCGCGCGCCCGGCAAGCGCGAGTACGATATCACGGCCGCGCGATTCCTTCAGATTCGCCGAAACAGAACTACGGCCGCGCAGCATCCAGGCCTCTGCCTCTTCGGGCAGTACCTGCAGACCACTGGCCGGCCGCTCCACCCGGACGACATCCGCCCCCAGATCGGCCAGCAGCATGGCGGCATGCGGCCCCGGGCCGATCCCGCCGAGTTCGAGCACCCGGAGATCCTGTAAGGGTCCTGGCATCAGCTCCTCTTCCTGGCGGGCTCACCTCACGCCGGCTGATGCGACCGACGCGTTCCACCGCGCGGTCAGCTCAGATTTCCCAACCTTGCTCCAGGTTGCGGGCGGACGATCAGGCGGACTCGCTCGCCCACGCGTTCCGGAGGCCAATTCACGGCGACCCGGGCCACACAGCCACCAAGATCTTCTCCGGGCGCCGCCGGCGCCGTCGGCGCCGCACTTCCGCACCCACTCGGCCGCCAGGTCCCGCAGCTGGGGCTTTACCTGGAGATAATTTCTGTACTATAGTCCATAAATCATTCGGTTGCAGCGATGTCACGAGAAGGTGGGCGCCAGGATGACCCGTCAGGATTCGATGGTCCAGGCGTCACGCCGCCAGTACTATCTCCGCCGGGGCTGGTGGGACGACACCACCCTGGGACAATTAATTGATCATGGTCTCACCGGCCGGCCGGACACGGTCTTCCGCGTCTGGTCCCGAACTCGGCCATACTCCGGCACCTATCGGGATGTGCGGGATCTGGCCACCCGAGTGGCCGGTTCCCTGCACCACCGCAACGTGCGACCGGGCGACCCGGTCATCTTTCACCTCCCCAACTGGCTGGAGGCCGCCGTCTCGTTCGCCGGCCTGGCGTTCGCGGGCGCGGTGGCCGTCCCTGTTCCCCACTACGTCAGCGGGTCGGATCTGGGGAAAATCGCGCGACTGAGTCGGGCCCGAGTCGTTATCACCTCAGGCGCCGATCCCGCCCGATGCTCCGACGTCGTGACAGCGTTGAGGTCGACAGCACCCTCGGTTGAGCACATCGTCGTCGTGGGTGGACCGGTGCCCACCGGCTGCGAAGGCTTCGATGCCTTCGTCGCGCACCGCGCGAGCGAACCGATCGCGAGCGAACCGATACGGACGGACCCCGACCAGATCGCACTGCTGGCATTCACCTCCGGGACCGGATCGGCGCCGAAAGGCGTCGTCCACACGCACAGATCGCTGTGCGCCGAAGTCCGGTCGCATCTACCCATTCTGGTCCCGTCCTCGAGCCGGCCACAGCTCACCGGCGGCCCGATCTCCCATGCCGCGGGAATGCTGCTGGGCCTCCTGCTGCCGATTCACCGCGGCCAGCCCGTGAACCTCATGGATACCTGGGATCCCGCCGACGTCTTCGCTGCCATGGATGCCACGGGCCTTTCCGCGGGCACCGGGGCGGTGTATTTTCTGGCCAGCCTGCTTGACTCTCCCGACCTGACCCCCGGACGACTGGCACAGATCGACTCCGTCGTGCTCGGTGCCTCCCCCGTGCCCACCTCCCTCGCCAGACGCGCCGGCCAGCTGGGCATCGACGTCGTTCGCAGCTACGGGTTGACCGAACATCCCACGATCACCGGAGCCGCCGTCACCGACCCGGCCGACAAACGTGAGACAACGGACGGCAGGCCGCTGCCCGGCGTGGAGCTGAAGATTCTCCGGGATTCGGGCGAGACGGCGGCGCCCGGTGAGGCCGGCGAGGTCTGCGCCCGCGGTCCCGACCTGATGACCGGCTACCTCGATCCCGAGCTGAACGCGGAGCTGTTCGACGCCGACGGCTGGTTGCGGACCGGCGACATCGGCTTCCTCGATGCGGAAGGCTGGTTGACGATCACCGGTCGCAGCAAGGATCTCATCATCCGCAACGGCGTGAACATCAGCCCAGGCGAGATCGAGAATGTGCTGCTCGCCCTCCCCGGCGTGGTGGAAGCCGCTGTGATCGGCATGCCCGACGAAAGCACAGGGGAACGCGCGCACGCCGTGCTGCGGCTGCGGCCGGGAGCGACACGGCCGGACCTGGAACAGGTGCGGCGTCATCTGCTCGGCGCCGGCCTGACCAAGGTAAAGTGGCCCGAAGGGTTGCACATCGCGACGGAGTTTCCGCGGACGCCGTCGGGGAAAGTGCAGAAGTTCCTGCTCCGCCGCGATCTCTCGTCGTTTCTCGAACCGACATCGGAGGACCGATGAGCCGCCCCGCACTCCCGCGCCGTGCCGGGAGAGATCCGGCAGGGAGGTGAACTTTGGTGAATACTGCGCGTCGGGCGGATACGGGCGGCCGGGCGGCTGGCATCAACCCGGATCCCGTGGTGCTCGAGTCATGTCCGACAGCCCGGTTCATCGAGCCCTGGTCCACCGGGATGACCGTGCCGGTGATGTAACGCGCCTCGTCGCTGGCGAGGAAGACGACGGCGTTGGAGACGTCGACCGGCTCGATCCACGGCTGGCCCATCCGCATGATCGAGGCGAAGACCGGCCTGGCGTCCTCGATCGTCGGGTTCTCGAGATCGGGCCGGAACAGCTTGAACGTGCCGGCGTTCTCGGTGACGAGCGGGGTGTTCACGGTGCCGGGGCACAGCACGTTGACTCGGATCTGCTGGGCGGCAAGCTCGTTGGCCAGTGTCCTACCGAGGGCGATGACGCCCGCCTTGGAGGGGTTGTAGTCGGCGAGGTTCTGCACGTACTTCGCGCCCGCACCCGAGCTGGTACAGACGATCGACCCGCCGTTGCCGGCCGTGACCATCGCGGACCTCTTCGACGAAGCGGTGCTCGGCCCGTTCACGGAACTTATGGCCCAATTTGTGGGCGTCCGCCGCGTTCCATACCTTCGCCGAGGCCACCAGCCGCCGCTGTGCGGAAGGCCGCCGGGCCGCCTCCCCCGGCTGGAACTCCACCACCGCCTCCGAGAACGACCTCAACCGCCTCGGCTCCTTCTGAAGGTCACCGATGCCGGGCTGCCGGTGCTTTCGAGGTATGCGTACAACATGCGGATGGCGGTGGCGCCCTCGCCGACGGCTGAGGCGACTCGGCGGACGGTGCCGCTGCGCACGTCACCCACGGCGAAGACGCCGGGTTGACTGGTCTCCAGCATGTTCGTGCGGCAGTCGGGACGCCGCGGCGCGCCGTCCCGCGTCGTCGTGGCGGCGGTCGTGGCGGCGGTCGTGGCGTTGCCTGCCGCACTGGTCGCGGTGGTGGTCCTGGTCATGGCTTCTTCCGCGTCCGTGCCGGTGAGCACGAAACCGCGGTCGTCCAGCGCGACGGTGTCCGCGAGCCACCCGGTGCAGGGCTTCGCGCCGATGAAGACGAACAGGGCCTCGGCCGGGACCGTGCGCTGTTCACCGGTGTGCTTGTCACGCAGTACGACAGCTCGCAGCGAGTCGTCTCCCTGCACCTGCTGGACCTCCGTGTGCGGCACGACGAAAATCCGGGGATGCCGCATGATCCGGTCGATCAGGTACCGCGACATGTTCGCGGCCAGGTCGTCCTCCCGGACCACCAGGTGGACGACCGGCGCGATGTCGGCCAGGAAGATCGTGGCCTGCCCGGCGGAGTTGCCACCGCCGACCACCGCGACCGGGCGGCTGGCGCACAGGCGGGCCTCCATCACCGTCGCGGCGTAGTGGACGTCGGTCCCCTCGAACCTGTCGATGCCGGGCACGTCCAGCCGGCGGTACCGCGCGCCGGTGGCGATCACTACGGTCCGGCTGACGATCTCGGTGTGAGAGCCGCCGGTGTCGCACCGGACCACGTACAGGTCACCGTCCGGTACCAGCGCCACCGCCTCGGCCGGCACGTTGATCTCGGCGCCGAACTTGTGCGCCTGGATGGCCGCGCGGTCGGCGAGTTCCGCCCCGGAGATCCCCGCGGGGAAGCCCAGGTAGTTCTCGATCCGGGACGATGTGCCCGCCTGCCCGCCGGTGGCGACGGAATCGAACACGGTGGTGGCCATCCCCTCCGAGGCGGCGTAGACAGCCGCCGCGAGCCCGCCGGGACCGGCCCCGATGACCAGCACGTCCCGCACCGACGTGTCCGATCGGCCCACTGGCAGGCCGATGGCCTGGGCCAGCTCGATGTTGCTCGGATTGCGCAGCACCAGGGTGTCCCGCCAGATCACCACCGGGGTGTCCTGGGGCGTCAGGCCGACGGCGCGCAGCACCTGCTCTGCCTCGCGGTCCTGTTCCAGGTCCACGAACCGGTGCGGCATCCGGTTGCGCGCGGCGAACTCCCGCAGCCGCCGGCTGTCCGGGCTGTAGCGGGAGCCGATGATCCGGAATCCGGCGCCCAGGCCGATCAGCATCGATCGGCGCTGGAAGCAGGTCCGCACGATCTCGTCGCCGAGACCGGCGTCGCGGTTTGTCACCTCCCGCAGGACGTCCAGCGGCACCGCAAGTATCTCGCCGTCCTCGCCGGCGATCGCAGTGAAGAAGGAGACCTGGCCCTCCAGCAAACCCAGCTCACCGAGGTAACGACCGGGTCCGTGCACCCGGACCACCCGTTCCTCGTCGGTGCCGTACCCGGTGATCACAAGTACCTTGCCACGCAGGATGACCAGGAACTCCTCGGTCCGTTCGCCCTCCCGGACCAGCACCTCGCCGGCCCGGACCTGGCGCCGTTCCCCGCGGGCGGCCAGGGTCGCGATCTGATCGTCGGACAGCCTGGGATACGCCCCGTACAGGTCGGGTGTCTCGGTCAGATCAGGAGTCTCGGTCCGATCAGGAGTCTCGGTCGGGTCGAACGCGTCCCTACGTGCGGAGGTCGGCGTGGCTGCGGCGGCCGGTCCCTCCCCGTCCGTTGCGCCGTGCTCCCGTCGAAGGTTCTGGTCGGTGGTCGAGCGCCGCTCAGACATACGACTCCTCGAAGTGGCCTGAACCAGCACCCCGCCGCCGGCGATCGCGCCCATCGCCAGTTCCTCCTGGCCCGCACCCCAGCCTACGGTCACGAAACACGCGGTTATTGGACATGACCCTCTATCCTGCCTGCTCGGCGACCAAAATGGCGTGATGCCCCACCGCGGCCAACAGAAAACACATCGCCGGTTCGCGGCTGTCTTCCCAGGCTCCCGCGGCCTTCCCAGGCTCCCGCGGCCCCGCGCAGAGGCATGGGAGCATGCGGCGACATTACTGAGATAGCGTTCATGTGAGCTCGAGAACTGATCTCTTGCGGAACCAGCCCACCCGTTCCACTCTGGCTACGTGGACGTGGGCAGAGTGGACCCGGGTAGAAACGTAGCAATGAGGATCGAGGGAGATCATGGCGGTGAGACTGAACAGAAAGGCCTATGACCATGCCCGGAAGCTGATCGAGGACAGGAAGGTCATGCTGGACGAGCGGGACGACTGGAGCGAGCATCAGCCGTCAGCTCAGCGGGAGAGAAGGTTCGTCGAGGAGCATGGCCTCGGTGAGTACCAGAGGTGGTACCTGGGGATCGACGACAAGGTCGGCGAGGGCCGGAGGACGCGGTACAAGTTCCCCTACGGTGACTTCGAAAACGTGCACCGGTGCGGGGTCCTGTCTGCCGAGTCGAGAGCCGGGCAGTACAAGCATTTCGACGTTGAACAGGCCGCCGCCCACCTGCATGGAATGCTTGACGTTGTACGCGCCGGATAGCGGCGCGCACGCGACGACCAGCCGAGGGAGGACCACCATGCCGGTTATGGGCGTGACCAGATTCGAGCGATTCTTCCGGATCGCCGCGGGTCTGGACATGGACAAGAACGACGTGAAGCGTTACGGCGATTTCGTCAACAACAAGGTCTACGATCTGCTGCTCATGGCGCAGGCGACCGCGAAGGCAAACGTCCGAGATGTGATAGAACCCTGGGACCTGCCCATCACCAAGGGCCTCCAGGAGAGCATACATCATTTCCGGGATCTCGACGAGGAGATCGAGCTGCGTCCCATCCTGGAACAGATCGCGGCTCGTCCCCCGCTGGACCTTGCCCTGAGCGACGACACCGCGGCCCGCCTTCCCCTCATCGTCGGCGGACTGAGCCTCGCACTCGCCAGAGCCTTCACGATCATCGAACCGGAGCTCAAGAATCCCGGACCCAGCGAATGGGAACGCGTCAGCCGCATCTTCGACCTCCTCCTTTAAGCCGCCGGTGAACCTCCCTTGAACACCTGGGGGAAGGCACGCGAGGAAGGGAAGGCGTGGTGAGGTCAGCCCGGGCCGAAACATCCTCGATCGCCCGGCCGCTCCGCGTCGCCGAGGGCTCGGAGATCTCGATGTGGTGGCCCCCGGGGATCTTGGGCACACTCGGTTGGGTACCCGGCACGCGGGCAGGCTCTCCAGAACGACCGCGTCGTTCGGGGAAACATCTTGGATGCCCTGCGCGGTGGTGCAATCACGACCCACGTCGGGTGGGGGCGATCGATATGTCACATGGTGATGGCAATTTCGCGACAGATGGGGGCAGTGCCCGCGGCTCACGGTCGAATGACCTTGGAGCCGGTGCTCCTCGAGCAGGGGTTCTCCACCGCGACGACCCGGGCCCCGATGATGCTCGCAGCGAGCGGGGAACGGACCGTGCGGACGGGACCGGCCACACGGTCGGGTCGCAGCAAGTGGTCGCCACCTTCAGTACCTACGCCGATGCCGAACGGGCCGTCGACCGACTTGCCGACCTTCACTTCCCGGTGGAAAGGACCGCCATCGTCGGCCGCGACCTGCACACGGTCGAGAAGGTCACGGGCCGGCTGACCTGGGCGTCCGCGGCAGGCCGGTCGGCGCTCGCCGGTGCCGTCACGGGCGCACTGATCGGCTGGATCTTCGGCCTGTTCAACTGGATCAATCCTGTCCAGGCAGCGGCGCTGCTCGCGCTCTACGGAGCCATCTTCGGCGCAGTCCTCGGTGCTCTGATGGGCCTGCTCATGTACGCGTTCAGCCGGGGCCGGCGGGATTTCGTCTCCGTGTCGGCGCTGAGTGCCGATCGCTACGACCTGCTCGTCGATGCCGACGTGGCGCACGAGGCGGCCCGGCTTCTGGCGCAGACCGAGTTCGGCCGGCTCTCGTCCGCCGGGAGCAGCCGAAGCTGACATTGATCGTCCGCCGGCCCGGCGCGCGCGGTGGCGCGTCGTGCGGACGTGTCGGCCTCTGCTCCGCCGTCTTGCACTGGTTCGCCGGGTGGCGGCATGTTGCGGTCTTCGTCCGGCCGGTCCTACCGTGGTCGTGAGGACTGCCGGGGCCCCGCCACTTCCACCAGAAGGCTCCCACCGGGAGGTCATCGTGGGTAAGGCAGTAGGAATAGACCTGGGGACGACGAACTCGGTCATCGCCGTTGTCGAGGGCGGCCAGCCGACAGTTGTCCCCAATATTGAGGGCTCGCGCACGACGCCTTCGGTCGTTGCTTTCACGGAGAGCGGCGAGCGGCTGGTGGGTGAACTCGCCCGCCGTCAGGCGGTGCTCAATCCCAAAGGCACGATCACCGCGGTCAAGCGGTTCATCGGCCGCCGGTACAGCGAGGTCACCAGCGAGCTGAAGACGGTCACGTACGACATCACCGCCGGAAAGGAAGACGCAGTAAGGATCGTCGTTCGCGGGCGCGAGTACGCCCCCGAGGAGATCTCGGCGATGGTGCTCCGGAAACTGGCCGACGACGCCGCCAAGTTCCTCGGCGAAAAGGTCACCGAAGCCGTGATCACGGTGCCGGCGTACTTCAACGACGCGCAACGGCAGTCGACCAAGGACGCCGGCCGGATCGCCGGCCTGGACGTGCTGCGCATCATCAACGAGCCCACCGCCGCCGCGCTGGCCTACGGGATGGACAAGAGGTCGCACGAGACCGTACTGGTCTTCGACCTGGGCGGCGGCACCTTCGACGTGTCCGTCCTCGACGTGGGCGACGGCATCGTCGAGGTGCGGGCGACCGCCGGCGACACCCATCTCGGCGGCAACGACTGGGACCGCCGCCTCGTCGACTTCCTCGCCGACGAGTTCCGGAACCAGACCGGCATCGACCTGCGCAACGATCCGCAGGCACTGCAGCGGCTCTTCGAAGCCGCCGAGAAGGCGAAGGTCGAGCTCTCGACTGTCTCCCAGACCCAGATCAACCTGCCGTTCATCACCGCCGACGCGAACGGCCCGAGACACCTCAACACCACCATCACCCGCTCGCAGTTCGAGAAGATCACGGCCGATCTGCTCGAGCGATGCCTGCCGCCGCTGCGCCAGGCGATGGCGGACGCGAAGGTCTCCGAGCAGGACCTCGACGAGGTGATCCTCGTCGGCGGCGCCACCCGCATGCCGGCCGTGCAGGCCCTGGTGCGCCGGCTGACCGCCGGCAAGGAACCGAACATGACGGTCAACCCGGACGAGGTCGTCGCCGTCGGCGCCGCCATCCAGGCCGCGGTCATCAAGGGCGAGGTCTCCGACGTGCTGCTGCTGGACGTCACCCCGCTCTCCCTCGGTGTCGAGACGCTCGGTGGCGTGAGCACGAAGGTGATCGACCGCAACACCACCATCCCCGCGCGCCGGAGCGAGACGTTCTCGACGGCGGAGGACAACCAGTCGGCCGTCGACATCGTGGTGCTCCAGGGCGAACGTGAGATGGCCGCCGACAACCGGACGCTGGGCCGGTTCCGGCTCGAGGGCATCCGACCCGCCCCGCGCGGCCAGGCACAGGTCGACGTCACCTACGACATCGACGCCAACGGCATCCTCAACGTCACCGCGAAGGACAAGGGCACCGGCGCCGAACAGCAGATCACCATCTCGGACAACACCAACCTGCCGCAGGACGAGATCCAGCGCATGGTCGCCGACGCCGAGCGCAACCGGGCCGAGGACGCCCGGCTGCGCGAGAACGCCGACGCCCGCAACCAGCTCGACACGATCGTCTACCAGGTCGAGCAGCGGCTCACCGAACTCGGCGACCAGGTCCCCGTGCACGAGAAGGCCCGCGCCGAACAGCTCATCGCCGACGCCCGCCGCGCGCTGGAGGAGCACGCCGACGTCGACCGCGTCCGGCCGATCATCAACGATCTCCAGCAGGTCCTCTACGGCCTCCCGGCCGTAGCGCAGCGCGAGGCGGCACCGACGGCCAGCGGCGGCGCCGGAGCCGGAGCCGGAGCTGGAGGCGGCGGAGCTGGAGCCGGTGGACCGGGCGAGACCTCGGCCGGTGGGGACGACGTCATCGACGCCGACTTCACCACGCATGACGATGGGTGAGAACCGATCGGATGCCGAGCGGCCCGAGACCACCCCGGCACCCGACCTCGCCGCGAAGCTCGAGCAGTGCCAGGCCAGCCACCTGCGTACCCTCGCCGACTTCGACAACTACCGTCGGCGGACCGGACGCGAGATCGGCGCCGCGAAGGCAGCCGAGCGGGATCGTGTGGTTCTCGCGTGGGTGCCGGTGCTGGATCACCTTGAGCTCGCCCTCTCGCACGCGGACGCCGACCCGGACTCGCTCGTCGACGGGGTACGCGGGGTACGCCAGCTCGCTCTGGGCGCGCTGCGGAACTCCGGGGTCACTCGGCTCGACGACGAGACCGGCGCCTTCGACCCGACCCGTCACGAGGTCGGCGCCGTCGTCGACAGCGGCTCGACGTCCCGTCCTCCCCCGGCGGGCACCGTCGTGGAGGTACTCCGCCCGGGCTACCAGGCCGACGGCCGTGTACTGCGCCCCGCGTCCGTGGCCGTGAGCGCCGGACCGAAACCGAACAACGGACCAGAATCGAACAACGGAGAAAAATCGAACGACGGGCCAAGGCGGGATACCGGGTCGGAACCAGGAAAGGGACCAGAACCGGATACCGAGTCGGAAGCATCGTGACATGAGCAGCGGCCAGACCACGAATCGGGCCAACGAGGACTTCTACGAGATCCTCGGGGTTCCCCGGAACGCCGACGCCGACGCGATCCAGCGGGCGTACCGGAAACTCGCCCGCCAGTACCACCCCGACGTCAACTCCGATCCTGGGGCCGAGGAGCGGTTCAAGGACCTGTCGGAGGCGTATGACGTGCTCTCCGATCCCGACACCCGGGCGCGCTACGACCGGTTCGGCCGGGATTTCCGCCGGATGCCCGAAGGCGCCGAACGATGGGCGGGCGCAGGCGCGGGTGCCGGGGCGCGTGCCGGCGCCGGTGGCCCGGGCTTCCGGTTCGAGGGGTTCGAGGGGTTCGACTTCGAGGACCTGTTCGGCGGCACGGGCGGCGGCTTCTTCCGCGGCCGAGGCCGGGCGGGACCGGTGTCCGGTGCCGACCAGGAAGCCGAGATCGACGTCACCCTCGCCGAGGCCTACCAAGGCGGTCGGCGCAGGGTCACCCTGGCGGGCCCGACCGGACCTCGCGAGGTCCAGGTCACCATCCCGCCCGGAGTGATGCACGGGCAGCGGCTGCGGCTCGCGGGCCAAGGCGGCCGCGGCCGGGACGGCGGGGATCCGGGCGACCTCTACCTCGTGGTGCGGCTGGTGCCCGGCCCCCGATTCTGGGTCGAAGGCCGGGACGTGCACACCGATCTGCCCCTCGCGCCATGGGAGGGCGTGCTCGGCACGAAGGTCGCCATCACCATCCCGGACGGCGAGCAGGTGACCGTCACCGTCCAGCCCGGCACCTCCACCGGCCGCAAGCTCCGCCTGCGCGGCAAGGGCCTGCCCCGCCCGGCGCGTGGTTCGAGGCGCGGTGACCGCGCCGGCGACCTCTACGCGCACGCCCGAATCATGGTCCCGGCCAACCCCACCGCGCGGGAGACGGAGCTGTTCCGCGAGCTCGCGGAGGTCTCGTCCTTCAACCCCAGGGAGAGGTCATGACGACGCTGCTCGTGCGCGCCGGCGCCCGTACCCAGGGCCTCGACCTCGACGCGTTCTGTGGCGCGGCGCACCTGCATCCCGACCTCGTCCGACGGCTGGTGACGCTGGGTCTCCTCGACGCGGAGATCGACCCCGCCGGCCACTACACACTCGCGATGACGGCGGTGGCACGCGCCGGCCGGATCGAACGGCTGCGCCGCGACCTCGGCATCACCTACACGGCGACCGGGGTCGTGCTCGACCTGCTCGACCGGATCGACGAACTCGAACGGCTCCTCCGTGCCCGACCCGCCCGAGGCGAGGTGCATCCATGGACATGAACAAGCTGACCGAGAAGTCCCGCGAGGCTCTTGACGCCGCGCAGGCACGAGCGGTGCGCCTCGGCCAGGTCGAGGTGGACGGCGAGCACCTGCTGGCCGCGCTGCTCGAACCACCCGAGGGACTGGTGCGCCGCCTGCTGATCGCCTCGGGCGGAGATCCGGCCGCGGTCGCCGAAGCGGTCGAGAACGAACTGCGGCGCCGGCCCAGGGTGTCCGGACCCGGCGCGCGACCCGGCGAGGTGTACGTGACCCAGCGGCTGTCCCGCCTGCTGGACGCCGCCAGCAGGGAGGCCGGTCGGCTCAAGGACGAGTACGTGTCGGTCGAGCACCTCCTGCTCGCCCTCGTCGACGAGGGACAGTCCGGCGCCGCCGGCCGGATCCTCGCCCAGAACGGCCTCACCAGGGAGAAGCTGCTCGCCGCCCTGACCGAGGTGC
This sequence comes from Frankia alni ACN14a, assembly GCF_000058485.1. Taxonomy (NCBI): domain Bacteria; kingdom Bacillati; phylum Actinomycetota; class Actinomycetes; order Frankiales; family Frankiaceae; genus Frankia; species Frankia alni. The sequence continues at coordinate 2,845,434 of NC_008278.1, read as the reverse complement.
GCGGGAACCAGCGGGTGACGTCCGCGAACCCCGAGGCCACCTACGAGGCGCTCGAGAAGTACGGCCGCGACCTGGTCGCGGAGGCCCGCGACGATCGGCTCGACCCGGTCATCGGCCGCGACTCCGAGATCCGCCGGATCGTGCAGATCCTCTCCCGCAAGACGAAGAACAATCCGGTGCTGCTCGGCGACCCCGGGGTCGGCAAGACGGCGATCGTCGAGGGCCTCGCCCAGCGCATCCACCGGGGCGATGTACCTGAGGGACTGCGCGACCGGACGGTGTTCCAGCTCGACCTGGCGGCGCTGGTCGCCGGAGCCAAGTACCGGGGCGAGTTCGAGGAGCGGCTCAAGGCCGTCCTCGGCGAGGTCAGGGCGGCCGAAGGCCGGATCCTGCTGTTCGTCGACGAGCTGCACACCGTCGTGGGCGCCGGTGCCGCCGAGGGATCGATGGACGCCGGGAACATGCTCAAGCCGATGCTCGCCCGCGGCGAACTGCACCTCATCGGCGCCACCACCGTCGAGGAGTACCGCAAGCACATCGAATCCGACGCCGCGTTCGAACGCCGCTTCCAGCCGGTGCTGGTCGACGAACCGTCGGTGGAGGACACCATCTCCATCCTGCGCGGACTGCGCGAACGGTTCGAGATCTTCCACGGCGTGCGGATCCAGGACGGTGCGTTGGTCGCCGCGGCCGTGCTGTCGCACCGCTACATCTCCGACCGGTTCCTGCCCGACAAGGCGATCGACCTCGTCGACGAGGCGTGCGCCATGCTCCGCACCGACATCGACTCGATGCCCACCGCGCTCGACGAGACCACCCGCAAGGTCACCCGGCTGGAGATCGAGGAGGCCGCGCTGGCGAAGGAGAGCGACCCGGCCAGCGTCGCCCGGCTCGACCAGCTCCGCAAGGAACTCGCCGACCTGCGCGCGGAGGCCGACGCGATGCGCGCCCAGTGGGAATCCGAGCGCCAGGCCATCCGCAAGGTTCAGGAGCTGCGCGAGGAGATCGAGCACGTCCGCCGGCGCGCGGACGAAGCCGAGCGGGCCTACGACCTCAACACCGCCGCCGAGCTGCGCCACGGCCAACTCCCGGAGCTGGAACGCCGGCTGGCCGCCGAGGAGGAACGACTGGCCGGCCGCCAGCACGGGCAACCGCTGCTGCGTGAACTGGTGACCGAGGAGGAGATCGCCGACATCGTGTCCCGCTGGACCGGCATCCCCGTCACCCGGCTCGTCGAGGGCGAGCGCGAGAAGCTGCTGCGCCTGGACGACATCCTGCATCAGCGGGTGGTCGGCCAGGACGAGGCCGTCGGCCTGGTGGCGGACGCCGTCATCCGCGCGCGCTCCGGTATCAGGGATCCCCGGCGCCCGGTCGGGTCGTTCATCTTCCTGGGACCGACCGGCGTGGGGAAGACCGAGCTCGCGCGCACGCTCTCCGAGGCGCTGTTCGACGCCGAGGAGGCGATGATCCGCATCGACATGAGCGAGTACCAGGAGCGCCACACGGTCAGCCGGCTGATCGGCTCTCCTCCGGGCTATGTCGGTTACGAGGAGGGCGGGCAGCTCACCGAGGCGGTGCGCCGCAAGCCGTACTCCGTGGTCCTCTTCGACGAGATCGAAAAGGCGCATCCGGATGTGTTCAACACGCTCCTGCAGGTCCTCGACGACGGCCGGCTGACCGACGCGCGGGGCCGCACCGTGAACTTCACCAACACGGTGATCATCATGACGTCGAACATCGGCTCGCAGTGGCTGATGGACGCGGTGACGCCCGACGGCAAGATCGAACCCGAGGCGCGGGCCCGGGTGATGGCCGAGCTGCGAGAACGTTTCCGCCCCGAGTTCCTCAACCGGCTCGATGAGATCGTCCTGTTCAAGCCGCTGACCCTGGCCGAGATCGAACAGGTCGTCGACCTGCTGGTGGAGGACCTGCGCCGGCGGCTCGCGGACCGCCGGATCACCCTGGAGATCACCGAGCCGGCCCGGTTGTTCATCGCCCGGGAGGGGTTCGACCCGGTCTTCGGCGCCAGGCCGCTGCGGCGGTTCCTCCAACGCGAGGTCGAGACCCGGATCGCCCGGGCACTGGTCGCCGGCGACGTCACCGACGGCTCCCGCGTCACCGTCGACCTGATCGAGGGCCGTCTCACTGTCACGCATGACGTGCCCGCGATGCAAGGGGGATGACGGCCGCGGCGGGCGCGGTACTCAGCCGCGGGTGGACACCCCCGGCGAGGTCCTCGGCGACTCCGCCTACGGCACCGCCGAACCACCATTACCGGGTGTTGGTAACTCGTAGGATCTGGCCGTGGCGTCTGGTGGGGCCCATCCCGGTCCACCGCGTTCCGCAGGATGATGCCCTCGCTCTGGGCCGTCACGGCAACCGCGTCCAGGCCGAGATCATCGAGGCGGCTCGTGCGCTGTTCGGTGCGCGGGGCTACCACGGGGTCACAGTAGAGGCGTTCGGCGAAGCGTCCGGGCGCACCGGTACGTCGGTCTATCGGTGCTTCGCGAACAGGACCGCGATCTTTCGGGTGCTCATGGCCGACTTGTGGCCCACCGGGAGTGATGCCCTTGCGGGGCGGACCCGGATCCGCCGTCACGAAGAATCCCACCACGCCGGCGCCGACGCCGGCGGCGGAGCGGCGTTTGCGTCCGCCTGAACCGCGTCATCACCAGGCCGCGGCGCCGCCGGCGGTGCGAAGTGAGCACCGGACCGGCGACCGTCGGCGGCCCGGATCCGGGTCCGGATCGTCTCGGTGTTCACGCCGAGATCAGCAGCGACCGACTTGATCGTCGCTCCCGGACGGGACCGGCACAGCGCGACCACGTCCGCCTTGACCTCGGCGGGGTAGTACTTCATCCCCACGGGGACTCCGCTCTCCTGCGCCATCAGGATCCGGGTCACTCCGGTGTCCAGACTCCTGGGTCAGGCCCCGCTCGCGCCGCGGACCGTAGTCAGAAAGCAGTGCGTCGGTGACGCGGCTGATGCCCTCGATGGTTGCGGCCATGGTCTCGGGCGGGATGTGGGTCAGGATGCGATGGCGCACGCTCGCCACGTAGTGAGGCTGAGCTTCGCGGGCCGCGATGCGTCCTGTGGCCGTGAGGGCCGCGACGTTGCTTCTCGCGTCGCCGGGGTCACGCCCCTTCGTGACGAGATCCCGCGTGCGCAGGCCGTCGACGACGCGGGTGATACGGCTGGGGGTGAGTCCCACCTGCCACGCCAGATCGGCCATGCGCAGGCGCTGGCCCGGCGCCTCCGCCAGGACGATCAGCACCGCGAAGTCGGTCATGGCGATCCCGGCCGCACCGGCCATGTCATCTTCGAGGAAGCGTGGCAAACCATGCACCAGGCGCCCGATCTGGCGCACGAGCTGCTCTTCCTGCGGGCTCAGCGGGATGGGCTCGGCCACTCTGCCATCTTGCCCGAGATAACTTGCCTAAGCAAGGAAACTAGGATAACACTTGCTTAGGCAAGGAAAGTGACAGGAAGAAGCTGGAGGGCACGATGACAAACCGTCCGGCCAGGCCGCTCTGGTCACGGGGGAAGCAGCGGCATCGGTGCCGCAACCGTGCGAAGGCTGGGACCAGGAGGGCGCCGACGTCGCTTTCACCTACACCAACTCTCACGAGCAGGCGGCAGCGCCGGCCGAGGAGCTCCAGGAGCTGGGACGTTCCGCGATCGGGCTGCCGGCGGACAGCGCTGACGCCGAAGCCCTGTCCGGCGCCGTGAACAGTGCGGCCGAACTTCGCCGACCGTGTCCCCATCCCCGGCGCCGTCGTGGACACGGCGAGCAAATCCGCGCTGGGCGGCCTGACGCGAGCAATGGCCCGTGAGGTCGGCCCCAGGGCATCACCGCGGTAATGGTCCAGCCCGGCTCGACCGACACCGAGGCCAACCCGGCAGACGGCCCCATGGCCGCAATCTTCCGCGATGCCACACCGCTCGGCCGCTACGCGGACCCCTCGGACATCGCGGCAGCGGACCCCTCGGACCTCTCGGACATCGCGGCAACCGTCGCACACCTCGCCGGCGAAGGAGGCCGGCACATCTCCGGCACCACCATCACCGTCGACCGGAGCACACCATGACCCACCCCGTCGTCCCCTCCCCGATCGCCGTTCCCGAGGCGGACCTGCAAGACCTGCACCTCCGTCTGGACCGCACGCGCTGGCCGGCCCCCGAGACCGTCACAGACACCAGCCAGGGCCCCCAGCTTGCCAGGATCAAAAGTCTCGTGAAGTACTGGTGCACCAGCTACGACTGGCGCCTGGCCGAACAACTCCTCAACTCCTACAACCACTCCACCACCCAGATCGACGGCCTGGACATCGCCTTCCTCCACATCCGCTCACCCCACGCGGACGCCACTCCGCTGCTCATGACCCATGGCTGGCCGGGTTCCGTCCTGGAATTCCGGCACGTGATCGCCCCACTGACCCACCCCCAGGACCACGGCGGGGCCGTCAGCGATGCCTTCCACCTGGTCATTCCCAGCCTGCCCGGCTTCGGTTTCTCCCAGCCCCCCACGGAACCGGGATGGGACTTCAAGCGCACCGCGCGGGCCTGGAGCACCCTCATGGAACGGCACGGCTACCACCACTGGTACGCGCAGGGCGGCAACCTCGGCGCCGCCGTCACCGAAGAGATCGCCGCGCTGCAGCCCGCCGGACTTGAGGGTATCCACCTCAACTTCGCGACGTTCCCGCGGCGGCCACTTCGCCGCCTGGGAGGAACCCGACCTCTTCACGGCGGAAGTACGCAAAGCCGTCAGCCTCATGCGCGCGCAGCGATGAGAGTCTACGCACCGGGACGGCTGTCCGTGATGTCGCCGAGCCGCTCTTCACCGAACCCTGTGGGGCTCCAGACCCCGATTTGGGCGGTGACCTGCGCGTCTATCTGCCGGGCAGTGCCCATGTCGGGCGGGCCGGATGGTTATGGTGTGGTCGTTTACACCCTGACGCGCGACGCTCTCGGACTGATGCTGCTGCGCGTGACGAGCGAACTCGTGCCCCGAGATCCTTCTCCGTTGACGTCACCCGTGCGTCAGTGCCGGCGGACACCTCGTCTGGCTGAAGCCGGTGCCCGTCCGTCCTCTCCATGCGGCCCGCCCCAGCGGCCGTCGCACCGTCTGACAGTCCCTCGGCAATGCCGAGGGGCCGCCGCCGAGGTAGCGCGCCCGCCGGAAAGACTTCGAGTCGTCGCTCGCCAGCACAGCCGGCTCGGGGCAGGCTGGTTTTGCCCAGGCAGCGGCCCCTGGGCCTCGCGGGGCCGAGGACTTTCGGCGCTCGGCGGCTGCCCTGTCGCCACGCTGGCCGGTTGACCGTAAAACCCGTTTCATTCTATTTTCGTAGTCAGTCGGACCAATGACGGTGATCGGCCAGCGCAGGCCGACCGGACGAGATGATCGGAGTCACCACGATAACCAGATCGGACGCCGGGAACAGGCTGGCTGATGTCGGAGATCACCTGTCGAGTGCGGAACCTGGCACTCGCCGACTACGCGAGCTGGCGCGGCCACCGGTGTCACCTTGTCAGTCGTCGTCAAGGCGTCGTCGTCCGTGATCAACAAGGGCGATCTCGTCGGCATGGAGCGTCGTCACCGAGATCACCGAAAAGTCGTGGACTTTTTATGCCGACCCGTCGCGAGTCGTCGCCGGCCGGCCCGCCGCCGAGCGGGCCGCACCGTCAACCCGAACGACCCCGGAAGGATTCACTATGGGCAAGCTCGACGGCAGGGTCTCGTTGATCACCGGAACCGCGGGTGGCCAGGGCCTCAGCCACGCGGTGCGGCTGACGATCGCGGGCGCGGACGTCATCGCGGTGGACCTCTGTGAGCCGATCGCGAGCGTTCCCTTTCCGCGGGCGACGCCGGAGATTCTCGCGCAGATCGTCAAGGTGATCGACGCACTCGGTCGGGGCTGGAAATCGTACTCGGGTAGGCGGGCTTCTGCCCGTGGCACGACCTTTCGCTGGCGGGCGTGTTCGTCGATGGAACTGATGTCGACCTGATCGGCGCGGCAAACGCCGGCGCGATCGGCCTGCTGCAGAACGACCCCATCTGCAGGTCGTTCCGCCCCAGCCTGGAGAAAACCACCCGCGAGGGCGCCGAGAAGGCGTTTGCGGCTTTGGAGACGATGCCGATTCCGCACATCGAGCCGAGCGCCGTCGGCTCGCTGGCGCTGTTCCTTTTCCTCGCCTCCGACGACGCCAAGCACATCACCGGCCTTAACCTGCGCCTCCACGCCGGCGGCCGGCACCAGTCGCATGGAAAGTCCGCGCGGTGCTCCTCCGGCTTGCTGGTCCACTGCCCAGAGGGGCGGCCGGCCGGGCTCGGCGACAATGAATCCTCATAGCACGTTGCACAAGATCGTTTCCTGGAGAGCGCACGGCGTGATCGATCTTTGGAGGAGTGGGTGCACCGCGACGAAACGGTACGCGCTGGGACACTTCTAATCAGCGGTAATGCATTGCTGCGCGACGGTCTCGCAAGAATGATCGAGTCAGCCGACTACGCTTTTGTTGCCGCTACGGTGGACGATGGTCACATCCTCCCTGCACTCGGAGAGGGCATCGCGAACGTCCAGGTGACGATTGTCGACGCCAGCGGCCCCTTCGAGACGGATGTGACACGGGTTGATCAGGCGATTGCTGCATATCCGCATTCTCGGGTCCTGGTGCTCGGGCGGGACAGCAACATGTCGACAGCCCAGGCCTTTCTTCGCCGCGGGGCGAGTGCTTACCTGCCGATCGCGACCCGCCGGGACCACCTGCTCGCCACCGTCTGGCTGCTTCTGAACGACCAGGATTCCAAGGTCGTCATCCTGCCTCGCGACGACGAGGGAGAGGCGCTGCCGGGCGTGCGCGAAGTACTCTCCAAGCGAGAGATGGAGGTCATAGAGATTGTGGCTGAGGCCGCGACGAACATGCAGATTGCGCGTCGGCTCGGAATCACCGAGGACACGGTCAAACGTCATGTCAGCAATATTCTGATGAAGCTGGGGGCGGTGTCGCGACTCGATGCCGTGAAAAAGGCGGGAATCCCCCTCGGAATAACTTCTTCTGCGGTATCATCCCCGCGTCGGCCGGGCGCCGCCCACCCGAACAACGACAGCAGGCCAGCTTGATCTGGTGGCCTCTGCGCATTGATGGCCCCTGCGCCGGCAGTGGCTGGTCCTGGGTGTTGGCCCGGTGGCGGCACCGCTACCGGGACCAGCGCAGGATGCGGTCGAGTGCTGCGGCGGGGGCGGAGCGGGGTGAGGTGAGGTGAGGTGAGGATCGTCGGTAAGCACTCCTCGGCGAGTGCCGGTCACGATCACAGGAGCAGGTCGTTGAGTTCGAACAAGGGAACGCGGCCCACCAACCGCACCGCGGGGTCGTCGTAGGTCAACCTGAAGTAGGCGTAGTTATCCATGACCGAGGCGGTGTTGGCGGCACGGTCCTTCGGATGTGGCCAGTGCAGCGATGCCGCCTCGCGGCTGAGGACAAATCGCGTGCCCGCTCGATGCAACCGGTAGCCGAGATCGATGTCCTCGGCCCCCCAGGATCGGTACGCCTCGTCGAACATTCCGACCTCGCAGAGCTGACTCGTTCTGGCCGACGCGTTGCAGGTCCAGTAGACGACCCAGGGCGCGGGCAGACCACCGAAGGAGTCCGAATATTTCCGGTAGAACGTCTCGCGCGGATCCTCCCATCTGGACGCGAGGGAGAGTCCGGCCAATTCTTCGTCCAGACGGGTCAGATCGATTCCCTTGCGGATCGCATCGGCATCGTGATCATCGAAGCTCAGTCCGTAGACGTATCCGCAGACGGCCGTCGAACAGGATTGAGCGGCATGGACATTCACATGGGCGCGCAGGCATTCGGAATGCGCAATTACACCGCAGTCGAGGAAGACGCAGATGTCCGAGCTCGCGTTGGCTATACCGACATTACGGGCCTTGGCCGCACGGTACCCCGCGTCCTGCTGCGTGAAGTAGCGGAGCGTGAGGTAGGAGCTGTATTGTTCGACCACGTCAGGCGTCGAGTCGCTGGAGCCGTCATCGACAACCAGAACCTCGAATTGCTGTACGTTGATGCTCTGTCTAAGAAGCGATGCCAACGTGTAGTCGAGTAACCTTGCTCGATTGTATGTCGGGACAATGACGCTACAGAGTAGCCGCCCATTCATGAACCATTCCCGCCTGCTCGACTCAGCCCTGTCGACCTAGTGTCAGGGTACGCAGAGCCTCGCCTTTTATGATGTTCGGGTTCCTTGAAGCGGAAGGGAATGTCAAGTAGTTCTGGCCATTGGGCGGGCGCCACGAAGCCGGCTCCAAGAGCATCCGTACAGAGTCCCAGCAGTCGTGCGGAGGCCTCTGCAAGCTGCTCCGCGGGTACGAATCTTCGCAGCTTTCCGGCCGGTATGGTCTCCAACGCCTGACGTGCCCAGGGGCGCTTCAATCCTATGTCCAGGACGTCGCGATCGGGACCGCCGAGAAGTTGTGACGCGACTGCCCCGAGAATGAATGAGGTTATCCACAACTGAAAGACGAAAGGGTGACTGAGACCTGACACCGGCGGCGCTGCCTGCGGATTCTTCGCCAGGTCCTCGCGGAATTTTCCGACGATGTCGGACTTGGACATTCCACAATCGCCGAGTACTTCGTGAGACGTCATGCTCCATGTCGATTCATCTCCCCGACCCTCCCTGAAGAAGACAATGGAGAAGCCGGAGAGGCTCTCGAAGTGAGGGATGCATCGCGACTCCACCGTTCCGCTTTCGAGGGCTCCGGACACTTGCTCACCATTACGTGGAAAGACTACCGATCTGCGCACCCCGAACATGACATCGTGTAGCAGCAGGCTGTCCGCATCCGCATGCTCGACCAAGTTGGGGCAACACACACTGGCGGTCATCTCCTTACTCCGAAGAAAGTGGGCCATGGCCTGATTGTCGGGGACGGTGGACGGAAGGGTCTCTGCGAACTCCGCAAACTCAAGGGCCAGCGGAGCCGGCAGCAACAGCGCTTGGGTGGGAATGTAGGGATCCATCACCGGGGCCCAGGACGCACCGCTCAGAGCTGCCAGCCGTACCAGCTGACCAGAGCGAGATGCCCAGTTGGCAAAGAACGACAGCGGCCCGGATGGCCCTGAGGCGATCGCCTGATATGCTGCCGCGGCGAACTCGTCGCATAGCTCCACGTCGTCCTGCAGCACCAGATGATGCGTCGCGCTCTCGGCGACCGTCTTCCATGCCAGCCTCGCGGTCCGCAATGTGGCCGGCGGCCCGGAAGGATCCGGATCATGTACGATCCGCATCTCCAGTTCCGGATACTGACTCTGCAGCCGGCGGGCCGCCTCATCCCGCCGCGGATGGGTCATCACGACCGTCGATAGCCGAACAGATTGGCGCGTCAATTTGCCTCCAAGGCAGGCGCGGATGGCAGGAAGTTTACAGCGTGAAATCGATCGACTCCCCGCGGATTTCGTGCCGACACGCCAGCTCGCGGAGCAGCGCGCCGTGTATCTCCGAGCTCCGGTGGCAGCTGCATAGCCAGCGGTCGTTGTCGCTGATCGCCACGATTTCACTCCCTCGACGGGGCCCCACCGGGTCACAGCAGGTGGTCACGGATCGCGTAGATCCCCGGTCGCTTCAACGCCCGGCATTGCCCTGGCGGCTTGCCTCGGCATTGAACATACTGGCCGCATGGTTGAAGATGAGGCGTTCCTCGAGCAGGCGCGGGCTGATCCCGCGGCCGAGGTCGGCGACCTGTCGGTCGATCATCTCGTCTACATCGAATTCCTTGCTCGACACCAGGTGGAGAAGCTCCAGCGGCCGGGCGTTCAGCAGGAGGGGCCCGGAGCCGGGTGGCATCGGAATGCGTTGCAGGCCGATCATCCGTTTGGGCCCCTCGCCGACGGTGTAGGAGCCGCGGATGAACATCGTCTCCCAGCCGAAGTCAAAGAAGTATGAACCGTCGTCCGTATCCAGTTCGATCGCAAAATGCAGGAGCGGCGGTTCGGTCTTTGACGACTGGAACTCATGCGCGACCACCGTGTGGGGAATGTCGTTCACGCACAGCGCGGTGGAGGCGACGACCGTACGCTCCGGGCACGGCCGCACACCGAAGGTGATCCCCTCGGAAAGGATCTCCGCCGGCGTGCGGCGCAGGAACCGCTCACGCAGCCACCGCTCGTCCACCTCGGCCTTCCGTACGTGCCGGTGCACCCATTCGATGATGTGGAGCGCCATGTCCAGGGGCCGTCCCCACAGCGCGGGCAGCTCGACCGGGGACGGCTCCACCGGGAAGACCCTGGCCGCCCATACCCGGGACGCGGGTTCGGGGAGAGGTGCCGTGTTCGGCTCGTGCGGGGCCTGCGGGGCCTGCGGGGCCGCTTCGGGCAACGAGCAGGCGCTGCCGGTCGTCATCGGGCCTTCCTTCACGTCCGTTCTCCTTCGCCTGCGTCGGCCACATCACAGCGCCCCGGCACGGGCCCGGTAGTCGCTCCTACGCCGCGTCGGTCCGAAGGGCCGCTGAGCGCGACCCGGGCGAGCGGCGGAACGGGGGCGGGAAGCACGGCCAGGCGTGCCGGAAGCGTGGCCGCCTGTCCGGCGAGCACGGAGGCCCACGCCACCCCGCGATCCACGGGAAGACGGTCCAGGCTCGCGCCCGCGAACCGGGTGGTGCCCGCCGCGGCGTCGTCGACCTCGAGGCCCTCCCACAGCGGCCATTCGACGTACTGGGCCACAACCCCGGGGCGCTCCGCCCGCAGCCGCGACACGGATCGGGCGAGATACTCGTTGGCGGCCGAACGCCCCGTGCCAGCCGGCGGGCCCAGCATGGCGACCGGCGAACCGTGCGCGATGACCAGGCGGACGCCGTCCCCGGCGGCGGACAGCAGGTTGTCGAAGCCCACGACCTCCGCTGCCACGGCCGCTTCCCACTCTCCGACGGGCGTGTCGGCGATCCCGCCGGACCGTCCGCTGCCCGCGATGTGAACCACGGTGCGGACCGTCACCGCGTCGAGGCGGAGCCGTTCGCCGAACTCGCGCATCCCCCGGGCAGCGCGGACATCCACCCCGACGTGGTGTACCCGGATGCCGGCGGCCCGGAGGCGGGTCACCATCGCCTGGACCTCCACCGCGTCCAGCGCCCGGCGCGACGGGCCGCCGACGGGGGAAGTCGGACCGAGCAGGAAGAGTTGTCCGGGCGCCGGACCGGCCAGCCCTTCGGCGGCGGAGCACACGATGCGGGCGACGATGCCGCTCACATCGCCGGATACCACCACGGCGGCGTCCGGCTCCCGCAGAGCGTCCAGCACACCCGTGCCGGGCGGGGCCGAACCGGCGTCCACGACCGACGACCGCACGGGCACAAGGTCCGTCGCCAGGTAGCCGGCTCCGCTCAGGCCGAGCTCGTGGTGACCGGCGGGCGGGCGCCCCAAGCCGACGATTCGGCTCGCGAGCGCCGCGGATCTCTGGTCCCCGACGTCGACCACGGCGATCCCGGACTCCGGGTACTCCTGGCCCAGCGCGCTCGCGAAGCCGGTGAGCGCCCCGTTACCCGGGTCGCCCAGTTCATCCAGGCCACCGCCCGATCCGACGACCACGATCATACCGCCGAGGCCGTGTTCCTCCCAGCCTTCCACCAGCCCACGGGCCGCAGCCCGCAGGCAGGCCAGCTCGGCCATGGTGCGAGCCCCGTGGACGCTGCTCACCGCCGCCGGCGTGACCGCGGGCACCGACACCCAGACCAGCCACCGCGGGCCCGGCTGCTCACGCAACATCCGGGCCACTTCTCCTATCGGGCTCGCGCCTTCACCGCCAGTGAGCTCGGCCACCTCCACGATCCGCGTACGTGCCCCAGCCGCGGACAGTTCCCGGGCGAACCGCGCCGCGAGCGGACCCACGCGGGCGGTGGCCACCACCACGGATGCGCCGGCCCACGGTGCGCCCCCGAAGGGCAGGCACCGGACTGACACCGGGGTGCACAGATGGAAAGCGAGCGCGACATCCGCCTCCCGGGGTCCGGCGTCGAACCATGACATCGTCGCATCTCCAATATGCTCATAAACGTCTCACGGCACGCGAACCGAATATCGACCGACGAGACGCTCGGGGTCAGATCCGGGATCACGAGACCCGTCGCCGTAGAACCGATCCGCCTGGCGGAACCGGCGAGCTCCGGTAGTAGCTGAGTAGCCAGCGGTCGTCGTCGCTGATCGTCACGCGCGCGAAGTCCTCAGCGTGGCCGATGGTGGCGTCGACCGGGATGCACGTCGCAGACTTGACGGCGTCAAACCAGCGAGGCCGGCTTGCACCGCCGTCTGGCCGACAGCCACCACGTCGCGATTCTCCGGGACCAGCGTGAACACGAGACTGTCGAGCTGATTGTCGTGAGCCAACGTTATGACTCCGTCCGCAGGCGACGAGAATTCTTCTCACCCTAACACCGGCAGGGACGACGGGACCTGTCCACCGGTTGTCACTAAAGTTGTAACACGAAAGTGAAATACCACAGTTGACCGACGCGACTCGTTGGCGCGGTACGGTGCGTCTACCGCCTTACCCGGGAGCAGCGCCTGGTCGCGCTGTGGCGCCGACCGAGATTCCGGCGCGCTGGCGGGACATCGTTGTCGAGGATCGTGAGCTCTCCGAGCGACTCAGCCGGCTCGACCGGAGCCTCGTCCAGCAGCGAATTGTCGTCTGCAGACCAAGGCCGGACAGAAGGAAGGCTGGACCTCATTCGGCGCAGGTCTCCGGCCCGTCGCCCATCGCGTGTTACCGCGCACTCACGATACGCAAAGGATCAATATGTCGCGTGGCATCGAAGATCATGGCACATCGACCGGTCAGGCGGAATCGGTGCCGGCCGGTGTGCGGCCAGCGAGGACAGCGGCCCGGAGTCCGGCGTACTATGCCGAGCTGAAGAGGCGGAACGCCGAGCTGAATCTCGCCGAGATGCGGGCCGGAGAGATCGAGCTCCGCAGCATGCCACGTTATGTTCTGGTCGAGCTGACCCAGGGCTGCAACCTCCGCTGCCCCATGTGCAGATCCCATGCCATCGGCTACCGCGAACGTGAAATGCCACGAAGCTTCCTCGCCGAGGTGGTCGAGGTCTTGTTTCCCACCGCCCAGATGGTGGACATCCGCGGCTGGGGCGAGAGCCTGCTCGCCCCCGAAATTGACGACGTGATCAGGGCAGTGGACGCGCATCGCTCCCAGTGCCGCGTCGTCACCAACCTCTCGTTCAACCGACCCGCAACTCTCGATCTTCTGGCCGACGTGGGCGCAATGGTGGACGTGTCCCTCGACTCGGTACACCAGGATGTCCTGGGCGTCGTCCGCCAGGGCGCACGCTTCTCGGCCATCGACCGTAATCTCCGCCGACTGGCCGGCCGTTACTCCAGTGCCGCCGGGCACGGGTCGCTGCGGATCACTGCGACCGTCCAGCGGGCCACGCTGGCGGGCCTGAACGACCTCGTGCGCTACTCGGCCGACTTGGGCGGAATTCCGATCGTGCTCCATGCGGTCACGCTGAGCGCCGACGACCCCAACGCTCTCACCGGCCTGGACGACCAGGTAGATGCGACGATCATGGAGGCGGCTCGGGAGGCCGCGCGCCTCGGGGTGGAGCTGTACGCGGGCTCACGGTTCGGCCGACGGGTCGGCATCAAGAAGGACATCCCGTTCTGCATGCACCCCTGGTCGTACGTGACGGTCGGCTACGACGGCAGCGTGGGTTACTGTGACTATCTCATCGGACCGATGATGCAGTACTCATGTATGGGTGATATGACCGTCGAGGGCTTCACCCAGATATGGAATGGCAAGCCGTGGCGGGATCTCCGGCAGTGGCATGGGGCGGGCCATCTGCCGGACGACCAGCGGTACGGTCCCTGCACCCAATGCTACGCGCATCGCAATGTCGACTTCGAGGACCTGTTCGAGCCGCGCCTGGAGCGCTACCTTCTGACCGGAATTCCCGACGGCCAGGCGCCCACAGTGGAGGCGACACCGTGAGCGTCCACCTGGTGGACGAGCTCTGGCTCGGCGGCGCCGACAGAAGAGTAGCGGGGAAAACATGGTGGAAACCGAGAGGATTCTTGTCACGGGTGCTGCCGGCCGCATCGGCCAGATGCTGCGACCGAGGCTGACGCGACCTGGCCGAACACTGCGGCTGCTCGATATTCGCCCTGTCGAGGGACTCGGCGAGGCTGAAGAATTTCATTGTGGATCGGTGACGGACCTGGCCGTCATGGAGCAGGCCTGCGCGGGCGTCGACGTCGTGATTCACTTGGGCGCGATAGCCGAAGAGACCGCTTGGGAAAAAATCCTGGACACCAACATCAACGGTACGTACACCGTTTTCGAGGCCGCTCGAAGGCAAGGGGTTCCACGGGTGATCTTCGCCTCGAGTAATCACGCGGTGGGGTTCTATCCGCGATCGAAGGCGCCCGCTCCAGACTATCTCTTTCCGATGCCTGACACCTATTACGGCGTCAGCAAGGCGGCTGGCGAGGCGCTCGGCTCGCTCTACAGCAGCCGCTATGGAATGGACGTGATCTGTCTTCGCATACAATGCTGCTTCGAGAAGCCGCACAACTCGAGGATGCTCGCGACATGGCTGTCTCCCGACGATGCGGGAAGCCTTTTCGAAGCAGCAATCAGTGTAAACGAACCAGGATATCGCGTGGTCTGGGGAGTATCGGCCAACACGAGGGCCTGGTTCACCCTGGACGAAGCAAGGAGCATTGGATTCGAGCCGGCCGATGATGCCGAAGACTATCTTGACGTCGTCGGCGAGCCGGACCTCGAGAGTGTCGAAGAACGGCTGCTTGGCGGCGAATTCTGCGGCGCCGAATACGATCTGGGCCATCAGGTCCAGGCCCGGCACCCCAAAGTGGAACCAAAAAGCACCTGAATAGTTGCGAGAGCGATTCCGCGTGAACCGGCTGGTGAGAGACATCCGCGAAAATCGCGGTGGAGACGGGTCATGCAACCACGGGAGGAGTGTGGGGTGGGCCGGGAAGCCGACAAGGACGTAGCCCAGTTCGACCGGTGGGCGCCGGACTATGACCGTAGCCCGATGCAGGAGCGTTTGTTCCGGCCGGTCCACGAGCGGACACTCACGCTGGTGGACGGTCTGGGTGTCTCCCCACGGCGGGTGCTCGATGTCGGCTGCGGCACGGGCAGCCTGTTGACGCTGATGAAGCGTCACTATCCCGCCGCGACGCTGGCGGGCGTCGACCCGGCACCCGGCATGATCAGCGTGGCCAGTCGGTCCGGGGTGCCGGCCACCTTGGCGCGGGCTGGCGCCGCGGCACTGCCGTTTTCTGACGCGGAGTTCGATCTGGTGACCAGCACGCTGTCCTTCCATCACTGGGCCGATCAGCGCGCAGGGGTGGCCGAAGTCGGGCGGGTACTGGCCCCGGGGGGAGTGTTTGTCCTGGCGGACTTCCACGCGGTCGGCTTCCTGCGGCCGTTCTTCACCCTCGCACGACGCCGACACCGGATGCATACGCGGCGAGAGATTGCGGACATGATGGCCGCGGCCGGGTTGTGGGTTCAGGGCTGGGCCCCGGCGCTCGATCTGGACCCGCTGATGCGGCTGCGGACCCGTCGGAGCCACCCGGCGACCGGGAGACCGCCGCTGATCACCGCGGTGATCGCCCGCCGCGCCGACGCGCCGGGCCGACGGGCGTGAACCGGACCGGCCGTCCCGGCGCATGGCCTACCGGTCCGCGATCCTCTCCCGCCCTGATCGTCAGCGGGCCGGGGCCGGCCAGTGCGGAAGGCGGGTTCAACGGATGACCTCCCCGATCGGCGGCCCCGCGGCGGCCCTGCCGCCCGGCGGCCTCGTCGTCGAGCTCGGCCGTGACGTCCGGGTGCGCGACGGCGGCCGCACCCTGGTCTGGGGGGCTCCCGCCCGGCTGCTTCATCCGCGCGCGGAGGCGGCCGCCCAGCTGACCGGCCGCCGACTACGGGTGACCGGTCCCACCTCCGAGCGGCTCGCCATGCAGATGCTGGCCAGCGGCGCGGCCCACCCGGTCATCGATCGGCTCCCGCCGACCGAGCTGGCCGAGGTCACGGTGGTGATCCCGGTCCGCGACCGGGCCCCGTCACTCGATGCGCTGATGAGCGGCCTTGGCGACCGAATCCGAACGATCGTGGTCGACGACTGCTCCCGCGAACCGCGTCCCGTCGCCGAGGTCGCGACCCGCCACCGCGCCGAACTGGTGGTGCTGCCCCGCCACCGCGGCCCGGCTGGCGCCCGTAACGCCGGGCTGGAGCGGGTGACCACCCCGTTCGTCGCCTTCGTCGACTCCGACGTCACCGTCGGCCCGGACACGATCGCCGCCCTGCTGCGCCACTTCCATCATCCCCGGGTCGCCGCCGTCGCTCCCCGGATCCTCGGGCGCGCCCAGCCCGGCCGATCGAACTGGATCTCCCGTTACGAGGATGCTCGGTCGTCCCTGGATCGCGGGCCGGCGCCCGCTCTGGTGCACCCACGCTCGCCGGTGGCCTGGCTACCCAGCGCCTGTCTTGTGGCCCGCGTCGACGCCCTCGGCACCGGCTTCACCGACGGCATGCAGGTTGCCGAGGATGTTGATCTGGTCTGGCGGCTGGCTGCCCAGGGATGGCACGTGCGCTACGAACCCTCCGCGACCGCCTGGCATGATCATCGGGTGCGGCTGATCCCGTGGCTACGCCGTAAGGCCTTCTACGGCAGCGGGGGGCGCGCTCTGGCCGAGCGCCACGGCGCCGCGGCGGCGCCCGCTGTCCTCACCCCCGCCGGGGCCGCCTTCGTCGGGGCGCTCCTGGCCCAGCGACGGTGGTCCCTGCCCGCCGCCGCCGTCGCGTCCGCCGTGCTCACCGTTCGCCTGAGGAGGCTCACCAACCGCTCGGACCACCCGGCCCTGCTCGCGGCCGAGCTCGCCGGGCACGACCTGGCCGCCGCCGTCAGGCAGACCAACCGACTCATGATGCGTCACTGGTGGCCGGTCAGCCTGGCCGCCGCGCTGGCCTCCCGGCGCGCCCGTCGAGCCGTCCTGCTGGCCGCCCTCACGGACAGCGCACTCCAGTATCGCCGCGTCCCTCCGAACCTCGGCGCGGCGCGGTTCCTGGTGGCCCGTCGCCTCGACGACCTCGCCTACGGCGCGGGGCTCTGGGCAGGCACGCTCGCGGGTCGCTCGGCCCGGCCGTTGCTGCCCGCCATCCAGCCCTGACCCTCAAGCGTCTTCCGTCGCAGATGAACACGGTTCTCACGGGTCGCGTGAAAGAGTTCGCCATTGCCGGAAGATGAGGGAGGGCTACCATGAAAGTGACCGGTGTGCCTACTGTACTGGTGGTCACTACGGGACACCGAGCCTTTCCCAAAAACGATTTGTTGCGGTGGGTAGTCGCAGCGGGGTGTGTCGGTGCTGGTGTCAGGTGGTGCGGTGGTGCTCCACGTGGAGGATCACGAGGGTGGCCTGGGCTGGACGGCCGCCGGTCAGGGTCGTCACGTCGCGGTTGCCGTGGAGGTTCTGGATCGCGCCGCCGGCGATCAGCACGATGGCCATCAGCACGCAGATCGGCAGCAGTATGCGCACGATGGTGCGGACCAGATCGACCCGAAGTTGCCCAGCTGGTCGGTGTTCTTCCGGGCGAACCCGCGCACCAGTGCGATCACCACCGCGATACCCACCGCGGCGGAGACGCAGTTCTGCACACCCAGCCCGGCCATCTGGACCAGATGACCCATCGTCGACTCGCCGGAGTATGCCTGCCAGTTCGTGTTGGTGGTGAGACTGATCGCCGTGTTCCAGGCGAGCGCCGGCTTGACCGCACGCTGCGGGCGTACACCGCCCAGCGCTGCTCGGCGTCCGGGTCCACTCCGACCAGCCGGTAAATACCCCGCTCGACCCGCAGGTGCTTCCTGCTCGTGTACACCCGGGCCACGTAGTCACCCAGCGGTCGATAGGTCAGCGCGAGGGCCAGCACCATCGAGACGATGAAGACGACGCCCGCGGCATTCGTGCCCATCTAGAAATCCAATGCCCTCTTCCATGACTACGACCAGGCGTTGACCGCATTCATCGGGGTCAACACGAACGCGTTCACCAGGATGGTGAACAAGGGCGATGACGGCCTCTCCGGCTGGAACTGGATGGCACCGCTGGACCTCGTCGGCAGCGCCTCAGACGGTTCTTATTGTGGTGCGTCAGGCCCACCAGGTTCGAGTCCCCCACGGCTCACCAGCCTGCCTGACACTGGCCCGATCCGGCAGGTGAACGTGCAGGTAACCACCCAAATCGGGGTTCTGGAGCCCCACCCAGGCTGACGGGGGCGACCTGGGCTCTCGGCATCGTTCCCTGGGCGATCCGCCGGACATCCTCGCCGGTATCCGCGTGATCACATAACCTGTTGTAAACCGGATTTCCTCACCGGGCCGCCGGCAACCGATAGCATTGCGCATCATTCGGGGAAGGTGTGCCTTTAGCTGATGCCGCGATGAAGCGCCGTACCCAGGCCGCAGATCTTGCTTCTGACTCGTCGGCACGCCGTTGACCTGGTGGCGCGTCGCCGTCTATTTCCATCTTCTGGGAAGCCTTCCGATGCTTTGCACCTGGACCCAAAACCGGAACTCCGGCGGTTGAGAGGCCAAAGAGTTAACCTTCTGATTTCTCTGGAGCTTCGACTCCGTCAACTATCCCGCGGGTAACCCGCACGGCCGGCTGCGCCGATTCAACGGACTGACCAGCTAGGTTGTGGCTCGCAGTAGTGGGGTCAATGAAATTTGCGAGAAAGGGTACGGAATGAAGAAGAGGACCGGACGTTACGCCGCTCTTCTCACGATGTCTGGTGTCGCGACCGGCGCCGTCCTGCTCGGTCCGGGCGTGGCCATGGCACAGGCCGCGGAGCCGACCGTGGCTGCTCCCCCCGCTGGAGCTGCCGAGGCCGCCGGCATCCAGGACCCGTTGTTCCCGGCCTCCTGGCGGTGGGATGCGGACAAGTGGGATCACAAGAAGCGGGACGTCGTCAAGAAGAAGGAGAAGGCGACCTTCGAGCGGGTGACCTGGTTCGACAAGAAGGACCACCACAAGAAGTGGGACGACAACTGGGACGACGAGACGAAGCCGGGTGACGACCCGACATGGAACGACGACGACCCGGGATCGGACGTAGGGGATCCGGCGGCCCTCGCGGCGTGGGACCCGGACAAGGGCAACTGGGATCACAAGAAGCGGGACGTCGTCAAGAAGAAGGAGAAGGCGACCTTCGAGCACGTGACCTGGTTCGACAAGAAGGACCACCACAAGAAGTGGGACGACAACTGGGACGACGAGACGAAGCCGGGTGACGACCCGACATGGAACGACGACGACCCGGGATCGGACGTAGGGGATCCGGCTTCCCTCGTGGCGTGGGACCAGGACAAGGGCAACTGGGATCACAAGAAGCGGGACGTCGTCAAGAAGAAGGAGAAGGCGACCTTCGAGCGGGTGACCTGGTTCGACAAGAAGGACCACCACAAGAAGTGGGACGACAGGTGGGAGCAGCACGATCCAGGCTCAAACGGTCTCGCGGATGACACGGAGGGCGTCGGCATCGCTGGCTAGTACGGCAACCGCTGTTGGGTAGTCGGCCGAGTGGGGCGCCTGCGTGGCGGTGCTCCGCTCGGCCTGCGCCGCGTGGCGGTCGCGGGCGATGCGGCCACCGGCCGGTCGTCGCGGGTTGGACGACTCGTGGAGATCGCCGGTGGCCGTGTGCCCCGAGTCCACCGGCTGAGAACGGGCCCGCCCAGCCGCCCGCCCGTGTCGACCTGGCCCTCCGCGCCTGCCGCGCCACCCTGTGTCCGTGTCCTCCGACCGACGCAGTCTCGTCGACGCAGCCGCAGTTGACGCTCCACATCGCTCAACCTGGATCGTCGAGCCGTCGAAGTCGCGGTAGAGCGTCATCGCTCGGACGCGGTTACCTGCCCCATCCCAACCCGGCGAAAGCCGCCGACGGCAAGCGTCTCCACGTTCTGGCGAAAGACCCGATCACCGCACCGGTCGTCGAGCGAATCTTCCACCGGTACCTCAACGGCATGGGTGTCTTCCTGATCGCCCAGACACTCACCGACGAAGGTGTACTGTCCCCGTCGGCCTACGACCGAGCCCGCAACCGACACCGCACCGGAATCGCCTGGTCCAAGGGCGCAGTGCAAGCCATCCTGGCGAACCCGCGCTACACCGGCTATCAGGTCTGGAACAAACAGCACAAAGCCGAGACGGCTTTGTTGCATTGGCGGAGTCCGCTGTCCGGCGGCTGCCGATCAGTCATGCTCGAGTGATGCGTCGACGTCGTGCCTGTTCACCGGTTCCGACGTCGGAGTTCGCGGGGTTCCGGTTCTCACCGGAGGTGATCGTCCTCGCGGTCCGCTGGTACCTGCGGTAAGCGCCGTCCTACCGGGACGTCGAGGAGCTGCTCGCCGAACGCGACCTCGAGGTTGATCACGTCACGGTGTATCGGTGGGTGCAGCGCTTCACGCCCTTGCTGGTTCAAGCGCCAGACCCGCTACCAGGACACCCATTCCAACACGTCCTGCGATTACACGTTTCATTCGAGCATGTCCAAGTACACCTACGCCGACGACACGGTCTTCCCGATGACCCACTACCTACGGGGGAGGATCGGGATGCCACTCAGCCTGTGGGTGAGCGTGCAATTTCAGATCGGACCCCGCTCCGTCCGTCAGATCAACGTCTACGCGGACTATGTTCTCTAGGTGGAGCAAGATGAGGCCGAACGGCCGTCCGTAGCGTGGGTTTTCGCGTCCGACGTTCCCATACCCGATGTCGCGGCTGCCCTTGGCTCGGGAACCAAGGCCGCCCCGGGCCTGCTGCCCGCCCGCCGACGGGTGACCGCGGCAGTGGCCGCAGCGCTGGAGGAACTACGACCAACATCTCAGTGGATCTCTGTTGCGGTTGGTTCGCCGCACGACAGCGAGCTGGATCGCGCGCGGACTCGCCTGGAGAAAAGGTCAGCTCACCGCTGCCGACGTCGGCCGTCGGCTGGGACTTCCAGTGTCGGAGTCGGAGCTTGTCGGCTGGGTGAGCAAGTGGCCCGTCTCCGTGCGGGGACATGCAGGTGAGTCCGTCCTGTCGGCACTTCCGGCGACCCAGCCAGCAGAGCTAATGATCAGCATAGCCGAATGGTTGCAGGATGTCATTGCCGACGGAGGCACCTCAGATCCCGTGCCGCCATGCCCCGGTCACCGGCACTCGACGCGGCCGCAGATACATCAGGAGCAGGCATGGTGGGTGTGTCCAGTCGACGGGCCCATACGACCGTGGCAGGTATTCACGGAGTGACCAGTAGGAATCTGGGTCGATAGGAGATCCGAGGTCTGGCGTCGAGCCCCCTGGCCGCGCTTTTGCGAGAACGCGGCCCGGGGGCTCGACTCCGGCTCGCCGACAGCGACGCCGAGCTGTGGGCGGGGATCGTCGAGGGCAACCGGGGGCCGATCGCCCGGCGGGTGCGCGACCTCGGCTCCCGGCTGACGGCCCTGGCCGACGTCCTCGACGCCGCCGGTGCCGACGATGTCACCACGGCGGTCACCCGGCTCATGCGGGACGGGCACGCGGGGCGCGCGCTGCTGCCGCGTAAGGCCGGCGCCACGGCGCGGTCGTGGGGCTGGGTCGGCGTGGTGCTCGACGACCGGCCCGGGCAGCTCGCCGCGATCGTCGGCCTCATCAGCAGGTGGGACGTCAACATCGAGGACGTCGGTCCGTTCGAGCACAGCCTGGACGCACCGGCCGGCATCGTCGAACTCGCCGTCGATCCGGCGGTCGCGGACAGTCTCGTCGACCGGCTCACAGCCACCGGATGGACGGCATACCGACGATCCTGATGCGCGTCAGGGGTTCGCGCTCCCCTCGCCCCGCTCGGCCCGGGCGGCGAGCGCGTCCGCCGCGAGGCTGCCCGGCGATGACCTGACCATGCGGGTCAACGGGCCCTGAGGCCGGCAGGCGGCGAGGGCGCGGGGGCATCGCACTGTCGGGGTGTCGGCGGGGACGTAGCCCTTCGAGGCCGCGAGGGCCTCCAGCTCGTCGGCCCGGCGACACACCCCGCGCCGGGCCGACGCCGACGGGCGGCAGCCCTCGAACCTGACAGTACCTCTCTCACCCAAGTACCT
The DNA here is from genome assembly GCF_000058485.1 of Frankia alni ACN14a. Lineage (NCBI taxonomy): Bacteria > Bacillati > Actinomycetota > Actinomycetes > Frankiales > Frankiaceae > Frankia > Frankia alni. The sequence goes on along the minus strand of NC_008278.1, from coordinate 2,823,289 downwards.
TGACAGACACAGTACCTCGTGCGACAGTGTTCATGGAGGTACCGACATGAGCGACCGCAAGGTCACATCCGACCTACTACGCGGAAACACGGACACGATGATCTTGCGGCTACTCTCGGAGTCGGATCGTTACGGCTACGAGATCGTGAAGTTGATCGCCGAACGGTCTCAGGGCGAGTACGAGCTCAAGGAAGCCACGATGTACTCCAGTGTCCGGCGCCTGGAAGCGGATGGCGACATCACCTGGTATTGGGGCGACGAGACACAGGGGGGCCGACGCAAGTACTTCCGGATCACCGAGAAGGGCCGACAGACCTACCTGCGCAACAAGGCGAACTGGGATCACGCGAAGCGTGTCCTGGACACATTGCTGTAAGGAGAGAGAACCCCATGAACGACGGGATCCGCGAGTACGTGGACGGCATCTTCGCGCCCTACGAGGACACGAAGAGCCTCAGTGAACTGAAGGCAGATCTCCTTGCAGACCTCCAGGAGCGTTTCCGTGAGCTCCGCGCCGAGGGCAAGGACGAGCACGCAGCATTCGAACTCACCGTCGACAGCATCGGCGACATCGAGAACACGGTGCAGGAGATGTCCAGTCTGTCCCGCCAGCTCGAGCGGAAGATGGTGACGCGGTTCGACGCGAGCGACCTGCGGAAGAGCGACTTCTCCGGCGTCTCCGGGCGCGGCGGGCGGTTCGAGCGGAGCGCGCTGCGCGGCTCGGACTTCTCCCACGCCGATCTCACCGGAAGCTCGTTCCGGAGCAGCGATCTCACCGAGGCGAACTTCGATGGCGCCAACCTGACCGACGCGAACCTCACGATGGCCGACTTCACCCGGGCCAGCTTCCACGGATCGCAGCTGGTCCGCACCGACTTCAGCACGTCAGGGCTCGCGGAGACGAGGTTCACCGACGCCGCCCTCACAGACGTCAGCTTCCAGAAGGCCTACCTGAGGCGCACTACCCTGACGCACTGCACCTTCACCGGCGTGGACTTCTCCTACGCCGACCTGCGCGGCCTCAACCTCGACGGCGGCACGTTCATAAGCGTGCGGTTCGACATGGCGGCGCTGGAGGACGTGTCGTTCCGCGGCGCGACGCTGCGGGACGTGTCCTTCCGGGGCACCAGCCGGAAGTACCGCAATGCCATTCGCACCGTGAACTTCGACGGGGCACGCATCGACAAGCTGACCTACGCCGGCCTCAAGGGACTCGGCGCGAACGTGGACAACGCGCAGGTTGCGTGAACAAGGACGCGCACGCAGCCACCCCCGCACACCACTGGACCTGACACAGGAGGCAGCCATGTCTGCCAAGCACCCCGCATGGACCGGCATGGTGCCGGTCGACGACACGACCCTGTACGTGGCCGACACCGGTGGATCCGGTCGCACCCTGGTGTATCTCAACGGTTCCTACGCGAACCAGAAGCACTGGCAGAAGGTCATCTCGGAACTGGGCGGCGAGTACCGGCACATCACCTACGACGAGCGCGCCCGCGGCAGGTCGAAGCGCTCGGCCGACTACTCGTTCGAGGCGTGCGTCCGGGACCTTGACGCCGTCCTGCGCGCGAGGGGCGTGGAGCGGCCGATCCTCGTGGGCTGGTCGTACGGGGCGATGCTCGCGGCGCACTGGGCCGCCCGGTATCCGGGCCGCGTCGAGGCGGTGGTGGCCGTGGACGGCGCCATCCCCTACGGCCTGACCGGCGCGGAGTCCGAGGAACGGATCCGGAAGCTGTTCCGTCGGATGCGACTGCTGTTTCCCATCGCCGCCCGGCTGGGTCTGGCCGCGCGGATGAGCGCCGACCAGCACGCGGACGTCAACATCGAGTGCAACGAGATGTCGGCGGTCCTCGCGCCGGTCCTTGATCGCGTGTCCTGCCCCATGTGGTACATCCTGGCCACCGGCGCTCACCTCGGCGCGGAGGAGGAGGAGATGGGCGAGGCGCGGGCCGCGCTCGACCCGGTCCTCGCCCGCAACCCCAACCTGCAGGTGGGCGCGAGGGTGACGAGCAACCACAGCAAGATCCTGCAGAAGGACTCCCCCGCCGTGGCCGGGGTGATCCGCCGCTGCACCGTCCCGCGCGACCACTCGGTCGGCTAGCGGAGCCTCCGACAACCACCGGACGCACGTCGTGCCGGGAGGCCACCAGACGAGCACCTGCCCCGTACCCGGGCCTGCTCTGGACCCTTCGTACGGTCCAGCGGCCCGGGGACGCCGGGCCTGCCTCGTCGCTGGCCGCCCGGCGGGTCTCCGGCGCGGTGGATCGGCGACGGCGCGACGACGCCGCGACGATGACGCCGCGGCGATCGACTGCCCCTGCCCGCTGCCCGCTGCCGCTCAGGCGCGGTGCACCCTGATGTCGCCGAAGGACGTGCGCGCCCGGATCTCGGCCCGGCGATCGGCCTTGCCTGCCTCGGCGCCACCCAGCTCGTCGCGCACGTGGCCGTGTCCGGTGTGGACGTCCAGCCGGGCGGCGGTGCCGGCGGCGACACCCACCTCGACGTCCCCGGTGGAGGTGCGCAGCGAGACCGTGCCGTCGACGACTCCGCCCACCCGGATGCTGCCGTTGGCCGTCTGGGCGTTGACCCCGGCGACCGCGCGATCGATGTCGATGTCGCCGTTGGAGTTGCGGACCTCGACGCGGCCGGCGGCCGCACCGATCTGGGTGGCGCCGTTGGAGTTGCGTACCACCGCGTCGCCGTCGACCGCACCGATGCGCACCGAGCCGATGCCGGTGCTGACGTCGGCGTTGCCCGCGACGCTGTCGACCGCGACATGGCCGCCCCCGGTGTGCAGCCGCACCGGCCCGCACCGCTCCAGCCGGATGGCCCCGACGGAGGTCTTGACCTGGCATTCTCCCAGCTCACCGACGCTGGTCACGTCCGCGAGGGATGCATCGCACGCCACCCGCGACCCGACCGGAAGCTCGATGGTCACGTCGACGGACCTGGTCCGGCGCGAGAAGTCCAGCCAGTGGGTCCGCGGGCCCCGCACCAGCAGCGCGCCGTCGGCGTAGTCGACGCGGGTCTGGCTGGCGGCCTGGACATCCGAGTCGTCGTTCGGGTTGGTCGGACGGACGTCGACGACCGTGTCCCCGCGGCTGGTCGCGATGATGCGCGCGTTGCCGGTGACAAGCTCCAGGGTGGCGACGATGCGAGACGGGGTGTCGAAGACAGACATGGGTAGTCCTCACGTGAATGCCGATGGCGCGGCCCGCTGCCGGTGCCATCGGAACAGAATCGGGATGGCTGTCGGGGGCACCGCGGTACCCGTGGAACCCACGGTCGGGTCCGAGCTGGTCAGGCCTCGGCGAGAACCGCGCACGGCGCGGTGCGCTCCGCGCTCCGGGCGACGATCGAATCGATGATCTCGCCGCTTCGCACGGCGATGTTCGACAGCAGCGAGGAGGACAGGCCGTGGGTGTGTTCGGTGCCGCCCTGCAGGTAGATGCCGCACTGCATCTCCGGCGCGGTGACGATGCGGTAGTCCCGCTCGATCCGGTACCGACCCGCCTCGTCGCGCAGGCAGTACTGGTCGAGGTCGCCGAGCAGACCCGTGGGTTCCATGGCGGCGTAGCCGGTGGCGCAGACGAGGACGTCCACGTCGAGGTCGCGAAGGTCTCCGTCGATGCCCGCCCGGAGGGAGACCCGGGTCTGCGCACCCACGGAACGCACCCCGGCAACTCTCGTCAGGCGGAGGAACCGAAGACGCCCGACGTCGCGCAGGTCGTCCTCGTAGGAGCGGCGATAGAGGTCCCTGATCACGCTGTCATCGACGACGGAGTAGTTCGTGTTGCTGTGGTACCGCCAGAGCGCCTCCCGCGTCCGCTCGGTGGCGTAGTAGTAGTCGTCGATCGCCTCCGGGTCGAAGACCTCGTTGGCGAAGGGGGTGTCGTCCGCGACGCAGTAGCCGTATGACGGGATGATCGCCGACACCTCGGCGTGGGGCAGCTCGTCGTACAGGAAGCGGGTGATCTCGGCAGCGCTCTGTCCCGCGCCGACCACCGCGACCCGGCGTATCCGCGCGGGGCTCGTCCGGCGGAACCTCTCCAGGAACTCGGAGCTGTGCCAGACCCGCTCGCCCCGCTCAACTCCCGTGGGCATCGTCGGCACCAGGCCCGTGGAAATCACCACGTTGCGGGCCTCGACCATCCGGCTGGTTCCGCTGGCGGCGTCCGCGACCTGGAGGCACAGCCGGTCCGCCCGCTCCGGTCCGACGCCGGCCGGCAGCCGCAGCGACCTCGCCTCCGAGCCGTACGCCACGCGATGGGCGACCCGTGCCTGCGCCCACTCCAGGTACTGGTGGAACTCCTCACGGGTGGGGAAGAAGTCCTGGTTGTTCACGAACCTCGGCAGCCGGCCCGACTCGTGCAGATAGGCGACGAAGCTGAAACTCGACGTCGGGTTCCGGAAGGTGACGAGGTCCTTGAGGAAGGAGATCTGCATGGTCGCCGAGGGCAGCAGCATGCTGGGATGCCAGGCGAAGGAGGACCGCCGCTCGAAGAAGATGTTGCTGAACACGTTCCCCATTCCATTGACCCGGAACTCATCCAGGGCGACGGCAAGAGAAAGATTGGAAGGTCCGAAACCAATTCCGACCACATCGTAGATGTCGAACTCGCGAGCACTCATGGAACATTCTCCCGCCGACCTGGAAAGAAACTACGTGATTCACACTACTGATCGGACTGCTCCACACCCAGATAAGCGGCACCCGAGCATGTCTGCATTTCCATCGGCCGATTCGGCAAAGATAGACCCACGCGCCGGGCCCTTCAAGCACGGCAGAGCTGTTCGCATCCGCGGCTGCGTCAGCCGATGCGTCCGAGGAGCTGACGCGGCCGGGGCCCGACAGCGGTCGTCGTTCTGTCCCGTCGCCGGGACAGAACGACGACCGCGATCAGCCGCACCGGAACCACGCCCCGATCAGGACGACGTCGTGCGCCCGGGGCCTCGCCCGGGCCCTGCGGCCGCGACTCCTGACCGGGCTGGGCCGAACCAGGTGTGGAGAGCGGTGCGCAGCGCGGCGAGGTCAGCCGCGTCGCCGGCGCCAGCCACCCAAGCGACGTGGCCATCGGGGCGGATGAGCAGCGCGGCGGGGGCGCTGATCTCGCCGACGACGGGCACCGGCCAGAACGCGTCCTCGCTGCGTGCCTCGACCAGATCGACGCGGTCCGCCCAGCCGTGGGCAGCCGCCGCCAGTTCCGCGCTGCCCTGCAGGTCGAGCAGCACGCCGCGGGCGGCGTGCAGCAGCAGGTGCACGCTGGTCTCGCCCTCGGAGGTCTTGAGATCGGCGTCGGGAACGCGCAGTCCCGCCAGCGGATGACCGCCACCGACCGGATACCGGACGTCGAGGGCCGTCAGCATTCCGCTCAGCTGCCGGTTGACATCGTCGAACACGATGAGTGAACTGAACACGTCACGCAGGGCGTCCATCTGCGGACCGGGACGTGCCAGGGCCGACTGCGCCCGGGTGTTGCGCAGGACCCGCTCCGCGACCGGATGACGCTCGGCGTGATAGCTGTCCAGTAGTTCGGACGGAGCCCCGCCACGCACTACCGAGGCGAGTTTCCAGCCGAGATTGACCGCGTCCTGTACACCGATGTTGAGCCCCTGCCCGCCAGCCGGATAGTGAATGTGCGCCGCGTCGCCGGCGAGCAGTGCCCGGCCCTTGCGGTACTGGGCGGCCTGGCGGGCCGCGTCGCTGAACCGTGAGATCCACCGGGGGGCCCGCATGCCGTAGTCAGTCCCGGCGAGTCTGATCAGCGACTCGCGCAGCTGCTCGAACGTCGCCGGCTCGCCGTTCTCCGCGACCCGGTCGTACTCCGAGGTGATGACCCGGTACCAGCCGGCTTCGAAGGCGATCGCCGAGAAGTGGCCGCCTTCGCAGCGCCGCATGAAGATGTAGTCCTCCGGCAGGTCGGGTAGCTCGACGTCGCCGAGCAGCGCGGTCATGGTCGCCGGTGTGCCGGGGAACTCGATGCCGGCCAGCTTGCGCACCGCGCTGCGCCCGCCGTCGCAGCCCACCAGGTAACGGGCGCGCAGCGTCGTGGGGGCCGCCGGTGCCGTTCCCCACTCCACCGTCACGCCGTCACTGTCCTCGCGGAACCCACAGACCTCGGATGACCAGCGCACCCGGACGCCGAGCTCGGCGGCCCACTCTTCCAGGAGTCGCTCGATGACGGACTGCAGCACCATCAGCGGCTGGGCGTACCTGGACTCCGAGGCGTCGAAGTCCAGCCACAGCCCCGAGAAGTGGCCCACCGACTGCACTTCGCCGGCCTCCAGGAAGCGGTCCAGCACCCCGCGCTGGTCGAGCACCTCCAGCGTACGGGAGTGCATACCGCCGGCTCGCGACTCACCCGTGCGCCCCGCGAGCCGGTCGAGCAGGACCACGTCGACGCCGGCCAGCCGCAGCTCACAGGCGAGCATCAGACCCGTCGGCCCGGCACCCGCGATCACGACGTCGGTGTCGACACCCGCGTCCCGCATGTCGCCGTTACTCATGTCACCGCACCTTTCCCATCCATGTGGATCACTACGTCCCGCCTCTGACGGACCGTGCTCACAGCAGCGCTCCCGCCCTGGTCCTTCTGCGCAGAGCCGGTCGGCTCGACCGCGCCAGGCCCTCCCACTTGTCCGAGAGGCCGACGATCGTGCGGGTCGCGAACAACGTCCGGATGGACACCTCGAGGTTCAGCTCGGCCCGGATCAGACCCACCAGTCGGACCGCGCGCAGCGAGTTGCCCCCCAGATCGAAGAAGTCGGCGTCGATGCTCACCCGTTCCAGCTCGAGGACCTCGGCGAACGCCCTGGCCAGGGTGCGCTCGGTGTCGTTGCGGGGGGCCCGGTACGTCCCGTGCCCGAAGTCGGGTTCCGGCAGGGACGTCTGGTCGACCCGGCCGTTGGCGGCCACAGGCAGGCGATCCACCCACACGAACACCGACGGCACGGCGGACGCCGTGAGCCGTTGCGCGGCGAAGCGACGCAGGTCGTCCGAGGACGGGCCGGCCACCGCGACGGACGAGTCCGGGCCGAGGGCCGCTCCGCTCTGCGCCGGGACCAGATAGGCCACCAGCCGCTGCTCCCCGGCGCCGTCCCTCCTCGCGACCACGACCGCCTGGGCCAGGTCGGGATGCGCCGCCAGCGCCTCCTCGACCTCCGCCGGCTCGACGGTGTCACCACGAATCCAGATCTGGCCGTTGGCCGGGCCCATGTACTCGAGGCCGCCGCCGGCTGCCCAGCGCACTCGGTCCGCCGTTCGGTACATGCGTGCGCCGCGGGGGCCGAAGGGGCAGGGCACGAACCTCGTCGCCGTCCGCCCCGACTGCCCGGGATAGCCGCGGGTCACGCCGGGCCCCGCCACGTACAGCTCCCCGGTCACCCCGGGGGGAACGGGGACCAGCCCCGGTCCCAGCACGTAGAGCGTGACGTGGTCGACGGGATGGCCGACGTCGCCCGCGGCCACGGGCGGATCGTCCGGCGTGAGCCGGCGGCCGGCGGCGAGCCCGGTCGTCTCCGGCGGCCCGAATCCGGTGACGATCGTCAGCTCGGGGCAGCCGGCCCGGGCTCGTTCGACCGCGGCCGCGGGCACCCGATCGCCTCCCGTCCACACCTCACGCACGTCGGCGAGGCAGGCGGGTCGCCGCGCCGCGATCGTGGGGAGCAGGTCCGCCGCCAGCGGCACCGTGTGAACCTGGGCCGCCGCGCGCGCGGTGACCAGGGCGTCGGCGTCCAGCTCGCCAGGCGGGGCCACGACCACCCGGCCGCCGCCGACGAGCGGAGCCCACAGCTGGAGCGCGAACGCGTCGACGTCCGGCGGGGCCTGCCAGAGCACGGCGCCGCGGGCACCCTCGCGCCAGCGCCCGTCCTGGACCAGAGCAGCAAGGTTGCGGTGCGTGACGGCGACGCCGGTGCTCGTGCCGTCCGTGCCGCTGCCATGCAGCACGGTCACCAGGGCGTCCGGCCACGACCGGACCGGCGTGCCGTCGCCGCCCCGCTCCAGATCGTCGCGCCCGCCGCGGCTGTCGTCGCCGGCGCCACCACCGCGAAGGTCGTCCAGCGAGACCGCCGGCACGTCCAGGACGGCGCGCGGCGCGTCGGCCGTCCCCGCGTCAGCGATCAGCAGACCCACCGGGACTCCGCCGGCCACCGACCTGATCCGCGCCGCGCTGGCGGTCGGGTCGATCGCCAGGTACGCACCGCCCGCCTTCACCACGGCGAGCAGGGCGACGACCAGGTCCGCCGACCGGGGCATCGCCACCGCCACGGTCGTCTCGGGCTCGACCCGCCGACGTCGCAAGGCCGCGGCGACACGGCTGGAGGACTCGTCCAGTTCCCGGTAGGTGACGCTGCGGTCCGCGGACACCACCGCGACGGCGTCCGGCGTCCGCTCGACCTGCCGGGCGAACAGGTCCACCACCGTCGGCGCCCGCCGCGGTGCTGCCGGCGCCGTGGCCGGCGTGCCCGACGCCGTCGGCTGCTGCCGGTGCCCGGCGACGGAGGCCGGGGGGGATCCGGACGCGGGCTCGCCGACCGGATCGAGGACGCCGACCGGGTTGAGCGTGCCGATCGGCTGCTCCGCGTCGGCGGCCAGGACGGCGCGCAGGTACCCGAGCAGCTCCGCGCCCATGAAGCCGAGCTCCCCGGCGCTGTACAGGCTCGCCGGCGCGTCCAGCCGCAGGAGCAGGTCGCCGTCGGCACTGCCGTCGGAGTAGATGCCGATCGACAGCTCGCCGAAGGCGCCGGTCGTCACCCCGACGTAGCGCGCCGGGCTGTCACCGAACCGGGGTTGTTCCACGAATTCGACGACGTTGAGGACGGCGCCGAAACTGCCGCGGTCGGTCGGACCGCGTCCGCCCGCACGCTGGATCTCCGAGTAGTGGCAGGCGGTGTGCCCGGAGATCTCGTAGGTCTCGTCGACCATCGCGTCGGCGACCTGCGCGAACGTGGCGTCGAGCGACACCCGCGCGCGCAACGGCACGACGTTGACCGCCAGGGCGGGAGTCGTGCCCATGGCGCCGGTCCGGTTGCCCACGGCCAGCGAGAAGTGGAACTCGGGCTGGTCGAGCCGGTGCCGGAAGTACACCGCCGCGGCCGCGGCCAGCAGCGACGACATCCACACGCCCAGGGATCTCGCCGTCGCGGCCCACTCGTCGGCCTCGGCCCGCGCGACGCTCAGCGTCCGGCTCACCATGCCGATGGACTCGGCCACGGGCGACCAGCGGTCGGCCTCGCTCATCGGCTCGGACAACGCGTGGCGCATCGGCTCGGACAGGGCGACGCGCGGCACCCTGGCGACCGGCACCGGGGCGGCCAGGTACTCACGCCAGAAGTCGGTGTCCTCGCGGAACGCCGGCGAGGCCCGGTAGGCCGCCTCCTCGGCCGCCAGCGTCTCGACGTCCCACCGGCGCGGCAGTCCGGGGACCCGCGTGCCGCGCACCAGCGCCGTGTACACCTCGGCGAGGCGGCGCGAGAACAGGCCCCCCGCGCCGTACCCGTCGGACACGAGATGGTGATAGGCGATCACCACCAGCGAGCGGGCTGGCGCCAGTCGGATCACGCCCAGCCGGACCAGCAGATCCCGCTCCAGATCGAAGGGCCGCCCCACCACGTCGGCCAGGGCCGCTCGGGCGGCGTCCGGCGGATCGGGCTCGGTGCTCAGATCCAGGAAGAACGATTGCCAGTCTCCGAGCTCCCGGGCCACCTGCCGCAGCCCGTCGCCGCCGTCGTCGACGAAGGTGACCCGCAGCACCTCCGCCTCGTCCAGCACGTGGCGGAACGCGGATGCCATGGCCGCCGCGTCCAGTTCGCCGTCCACATCCCACATGAACAGCGCGTGGTTCAGCGTTTCGGGGGCCATGTTCTCGGCCAGCCACAGTCCCTTCTGGGCGGCGGTCGCGTCGAAGCTTCGCATACAGATCATCTCCTAGAGAAGAAATCCTGGGGGCCGACTTCACGGCAGGCTTCCGCCGCCTTTCCGAACTGGGAACGAAGGTGCGAACGGACGAAGGAGGAAGGCGATGACGGAACGACGGGACGAGGGATCAGGATCTCGGTGGACGAACGGACCGGCATGAACGTGGTTCTCGACCAGCGCGCGCTGGCGCCGCGGGACGCGGTGCGGTCACCCCCTGCCGCGGTCGGCGATCGAGGACATGATGTGGCCGGCGATCAGGTTCGGCGTCGGGTGGCGCAGCGCCAGGTTCGCGCGCAGGCGCAGCCCGGTCGACGCCGCCAGCCGCTTGCTCAGCTCCACCGAGAGCAGGGAGTCGAACCCGAGATCCCGGAAGTCCTGGTCCGGTCCGACCACCTCCCCGCTCGGCTGCCCCCGGACGACGGCGATCGTGTGCAGCACATGCTCCAGCACGACCTGCGACGCCTCGCCCGCCGAGAGCGAGACGAGCCGCTCCGGGAAGGAAACGAGCCGCTCCTCGTCGGTGGACGGCGAGGTCACGGGCGAGACCACCGGTGCGGGTGCGGACGAGGAGTCCAGCCAGTACCGCTGCTGCTGGAACGCGTACGTCGGAAGATCCACCCGCCGGCGCGTCCCGAACAGCGCCCTCCAGTCGACGCTCGTGCCGCGGACGTACAGCTGGGCCAGCGAGCCCAGCAGCGTCTCCGCCGCGTCGCGGTCCCGCCGGGACGACGCCAGTACCACCGCGTCGTCGCGTTCCTCGATCATCTCCTGGACCGGGACGGCCAGGACGGGGTGGGGACTCACCTCGAGGAAGACCCGGAAGCCATCCTCGATCAGGCGCCCGACCGATGCGGAGAAGAGCACCTTCTCCCGCAGGTTGTCATACCAGTAGGCACCATCCATCTCGGCCGTGTCAATGACTTCTCCCCGCAGGGTCGAATAAAGCGGAACCGTCGACGTCTCGGGCCGAAGACCTGCCAGCGCCTCGAGCACCTCGGCACGCACGTCGGCCACCATCGGCGAATGGGATGCGTAGTCGACGGCTATTTGCCGCGCCCCGATCCTGTCGGCCTTCACCTTCTCCAGAAACTCGGTGAGCGCGTCGGACTCGCCGGACACCACCACGGAACGGGGCCCGTTGACGACGCCGACACCCAGCTGGGCCTGCCATTGCCGCAGCCGCTGCGCCACGAGGTCCGCCGGCAGCGCGACCGAGGCCATCCCGCCGCGTCCGACCAGGCCCACCAGCGCCCTGCTGCGCAGCACCACGACCTTCATGGCGTCGCGCAGCGACAGCGCGCCACACACGTAGGCGGCGGCGATCTCGCCCTGGCTGTGGCCGACCACCGCGGCCGGTCTCACCCCCCACGATCGCCACAGGTCGGCCAGGGACACCATCACCGCGAACAGCGCCGGCTGCACCACGTCCACGCGGTCCAGGCCGGGTGCTCCCGCCACCCCGCGCAGCACGTCGTGCAGCGACCAGTCGACCCGTTCCGCCAGCGCGGCCGCGCACGCGTCGAAGGTCCGCGCGAACGCGGGAAAGCTGTCGTACAGCTCGCGTCCCATCCCGGCCCACTGCGAGCCCTGGCCCGGGAAGACGAACACCACCCCGTTGTTCTCCATGGCGACACCACGCACGACCCGCGCCGACTCCGCGCCGTCACGCAGCGAGGTGAGGGCGTCCCGCAGCTCGCCACGATCACGCCCGAGCACCACCGCGCGGTGCTCGAAGGCCGACCGGAGCGACGCCAACGACCACCCGACGTCAGCGACGTCGTCCTCCAGGTCGGTGGCGACGTCGCGCAGCCTGTCCGCCTGCCGGGCGAGGGCCGACGCGCCCCGACCGGACAGCACCCACGGCACCCATCCGCCGAGCGCCGCGACGTCCGCGCCGTCCGCCCCACCTGGATCTGCCGTGGCGGCGATCTCGGCACCGCGGTCCGGCGGCGGTTCCTCCTCCAGGATCACGTGGGCGTTGGTTCCGCTGACCCCGAACGACGACACCGCGGCGCGCCGCGGATCGTCGCCGCGGGCCCACTCGCGGCCCTGGACCAGCAGCTCGACGGCCCCGGTGGACCAGTCGACGAACCGGGAGGGCTCCTGGACATGCAGGGTCCGCGGCAGGTGCCCGTGCCGCATGGCCATCACCGTCTTGATCACCCCGGCGACCCCGGCGGCGGCCTGGGCATGGCCCATGTTCGACTTCATGGACCCCAGCCACAGCGGCCGGCGCGAGTGCCGGTCGGACGTGCGGCTCTGACCGTAGGTCGCCAGCAGCGCCGCCGCCTCGATAGGGTCGCCCAACGAGGTGCCGGTGCCGTGCGCCTCCACCATGTCCACCGTCGCCGCCGCGACCCCGGCGTCCGCCAGTGCCTGGCGGATCACCTTCTCCTGGGCCAGGCCGTTCGGGGCGCTCAGGCCGTTGCTGGCCCCGTCGGAGTTCACCGCCGAGCCGCGGACGACCGCCAGCACGGGATGGCCGGCCCGGCGCGCGTCGGACAGCCGTTCCAGCAGCAGGACACCCGCTCCCTCGGCCCACCCGGTCCCGTCCGCGCCCTGCGCGAAGGACCGGCACCGGCCGTCCGGGGACAGGGCGCGCTGGCGGGAGAACTCCACGAAGATCGCCGGGGTCGCCATGATGGACACACCCCCGGCCAGCGCGAGCGAGCACTCTCCCGCGCGCAGTGACCGCACGGCCAGGTGCAGCGCCACCAGCGACGACGAACACGCCGTGTCCACCGTCACCGCCGGCCCGGTCAGCCCCAGGTGGTACGCCACCCGACCGGAGGCGACGCTGGGCGCGCTGCCGCGCAGCAGGTAGCCCTCCAGTTCGTGCCCGTTCGCCGCCGCGAACCGGGCGCCGTACTCGGAGGAGCTGACCCCGGCGAAGACGCCGACCTCGGCTCCGCGCAGGTCCGCGGGGACGATACCGGCCCGTTCGAGGACCTCCCAGGAGGTCGCCAGCAGCAGCCGCTGCTGCGGATCGGTCGCCAGCGCCTCCCGCGGAGTGAGACCGAAGAAGTCGGAGTCGAAGTCGGCGACGTCGGACAGGAATCCGCCCTGACGCACGTACGAACCGCCGGGGGCGTCGGGATCCGGGTTGTAGACGTCCGGCCAGCCGCGGTCGGTCGGGAACTCGCCCACGACGTCGCGTCCGTCACGGACCATCTCCCACAGCTGCTCGGGGGAGGTGACGCCGCCCGGATAGCGGCAGGCCATGGCCACCACGGCGATCGGCTCGGTGCTCGCGGCGCGCAGGGCTTCGTTCTCCTGGCGCAGACGGTCCCGTTCCACCAGCAGCGTGCGCAGCGCCCGCTCGACCCGCCGGGCGTCGTCCGTCGTCTGTTGCGTGGAGTCGCTCATGTCACGCGTTGCCTTCCTCTAGCACCAGGTCGACGAGAGCCGCCAGGGACATCGCCCCACGTCCCTCCGGGTCGGTGGACGCCTGCGTCGTCGGGTCGGCCGCGCCCGTCCGAACCGGGTCCGCGCATTCGAGAACCAGGTCCAGGACGCCGGCCTCGCGCAGCCGGTCGATCGGGACGGTGCGCAGCACCGCACGGATCTCCTCGTCCGCCGGCGAGGTCGGGCTCGGGTCCGCGGCCCGCTGCGCACCCGGATGGGCGCCCTGCGCGTCGCGCACCCTGCCGAGGACCTCCTCGCCCAGCTCACGCGGCGTCGGATAGTTGAAGACGAGGGTCGAGGGCAGGCGCAGGCCGGTCGTGGCGGACAGGCGGTTGCACAGTTCGATCGACGTCAGCGAGTCGAACCCGAGATCGGTGAACGCCTGGTCGGCGGCGACGGCCGTCCCGCCGGCATGTCCGAGGACGACGGCGACCTCCTCGCGGACCCAGTCCAGCACGGCGGCGCGGCCCTCGTCGTCCGGAAGCGTGCTCAACCTGGCCGTCAGGGCGAGCGCGGCGGGCGGCTGGCTCCTGCCGGTCCCGGCGGTGCGGCCACGCGACGGCCGGCTGGCCTCGACGAGGTGTCGCAGCAGCGCCGGCACCTCACCGTCGGGCCGTTCGCGCAGCGCCGCGACGTCCAGCCGGGCCGGGACGAGGACCGGGTTGTCGTGGGTGCTGGCGGCGTCGAACAACGCCAGTGCCTGCGCCGTCGGCATCGCGGCGACACCCAGACGCTGGATGCGGGCGAAGTCGGCCTGGCCCAGTCCCCCGGTCATGCCGCTGCGCTGCTCCCACCAGCCCCAGCACAACGAGACTGCGACGAGTCCCGCGGCCCGGCGTCGCGCGGCCAGGCCGTCCAGGAACCCGTTCGCCGCCGCGTAGTTGGCCTGCCCGGCGACGCCGAGCGTGCCCGCCAGCGCGGAGAACAGGACGAACGCCGACAGGGGACGCCCCTGGACCAGCTCGTGCAGAGTGACCGCCCCGCCGACCTTCGCCCGCAGCGCGCGTTCGAGGCCGCGGGCGGACAGCGACTCGACGGTGCCGTCCGCCAGTTCACCGGCCGCGTGCACGACCGCCGTCAGCGGGTAGCCGGGGGGCATGCCGGCGAGCACCGCCGCCATCTCGTCCCGGTCCGCCACGTCGCACCGCGCGACCTGGACGAGCGCCCCGGCGCCGCGCAGGTCCGCCACCAGCTCGGCCGCCCCGTCGGCCGCCATGCCGCGACGGCTCGCCAGCACCAGGCTGCGGACGCCGTGGTCGGCGACGAGGTGCCGCGCCAGCAGCGAGCCCACTCCGCCGGTGCCGCCGGTGACCAGGACCGTCCCGCCGCCGAAGCCGTCGCCCACCTCGAAGACGACCTTTCCGATGGTGCGGCCCTGGCTCATCTCGCGCATCGCCCGGCGGGCGTCGCGGATGTTCCAGACGGAGATCGGTCCCCGCTGCACCAGTCCGTCGGCGAACAGGTCCATGACGGCCCGGAACATCTTGTGGATCAGGTCCGGGCCGGCCTCGTAGAGGTCGAACGCCTGGTAGCCGACGCCGGGGTGATCGGCGGCCACCTGGTGGGGAGCACGGATGTCGGTCTTGCCCATCTCGAGGAAGCGCCCGCCACCCGGCAGCACGCGCAGCGACGCGTCGACGAAGTGGTGCGCGAGCGAGTTCAGGACGACGTCGACGCCGGCGCCGTCCGTGGCCGACAGGAACCGGTCCACGAAGGCCAGGTCCCGGGACGAGGCCAGGTGCTCGTCGTCCAGGCCGAGGGCACGCAGGGTGGGCCACTTGGCCGGGCTCGCAGTCGCGTAGATCTCGGCACGGACGTGTTTCGCCAGCGCTACCGCGGCCATCCCGACCCCGCCCGCCGCGGCGTGCACGAGAAGGCGCTGCCCCCGGGTGAGGTGGGTCAGCTCGAACAGCGCGTAGTAGGCGGTGAGGAAGGCACCCGGCACGGACGCCGCCTCGGCGTAGCTCCACCCCTCGGGGATCGGCATGAGCAGGCGGTGGTCCGCCACGGCGACCCGGCCGAACGCACCGGGGAAGATGCCCATCACCCGGTCGCCGGGCGCGAGGTCGCGGACGTCGTCCGCGACCTCCAGCACCGTGCCGGCGCCCTCGCTGCCGAGCCCGGCGTCGAGGGCGGTCCTGTCGACCAGGCCCAGTGCGATCGTGACGTCGCGGAAGTTGAGCCCGGCGGTGTGCACGGCGAGACGCACCTGGCCGCTCGTCAGCGCGGCCTGCGCCTCGGGCGCGGGCACCCAGGTCAGGTTCTCCAGCGTCCCCCTGTCGGTGATGCCCAGTCGGCAGGCTCCGGCCGGCGGCGGCTCAAGCAGACCGGTGGGCGGCGCGGCCGACGTCAGGTGCGGGGCGAGGCAGCGCCCGTCCCGCACCGCCAGCTGGTCCTCACCGCGGGCCAGCACGTCCGGGAAACCTTCCCAGGACGCCGGCGCGTCGTCGATGTCCACCAGTCGGAACCGGCCGGGATGCTCCGTCTGGGCGGAACGCAGCAGACCCCACACGGACGCGCCGGGAAGGCTCTCCACACCGCGGGATCCGCCGGCGAGCTGGGCGAACCGGGTCAGGACCACAAGCGTGGACGCGGCGAGCGACTCCTCGGCGAGGAAGCGCTGGACCCAGCCGAGCACCTGGGTGCCCGCGGCCGTCACGGCGGCGAGGGGATCCGGGTCGCCGGCCAGGACTCCGTCCCGGCCGACCCGCGAGCCGACGTCCAGGCCGACGTCCAGGCCGACGTCCAGGCCGACGTCCGGGGGGCCGCCGAGCTGGTCGTCCAGGCACAGGACGACGTGGCGGGGCACCACCGGCTGCGCGAGGAGGTCGTCGACCGACTCGTGGAACACAACCTGCGCGTCACCCGTCCCGACAAGCCGGGAGGCCAACCCGTGCCTCGCCCCGACGACAGCCCACCGCTCGCGGTCGGTCGCCGCCGGCTCGGCCGGCTCCACCGGCCGCCACTGCAAGGCGAACAGCGCGCGGTCCTGCCCGCCGCGCACCGCACGGACCTGCTCGGCAACCGCCGGGCGAAAGGTCAGCGCCGCGACGTGCGCGACCGGGCGACCGTGCTCGTCTG
This sequence comes from Frankia alni ACN14a, assembly GCF_000058485.1. NCBI lineage: Bacteria > Bacillati > Actinomycetota > Actinomycetes > Frankiales > Frankiaceae > Frankia > Frankia alni. The sequence continues at coordinate 2,806,881 of NC_008278.1, read as the reverse complement.
CGATCACGACGGACACGGCCCCCTCCCCGAGCGGGCGAACGCGGACCCGCACGTGCGGGCCGCACGGTCCTGCCAGTTCCACCCCGGACCACTGGAACGGCATGGATCCCCGTTCCTCGCCCACCTCGACGACCCCGCCGGCCACCACCGTCTGCAGTGCCGCGTCGATGAGTGCCGGATGCAGCACGAACCCCTGGCCGTCCGGGCCGCCCGTCGACCCACCGGCGGCGACGCCGGTGGCCGCGCCGTCGGCGTCCGCCGGCAGCGTGGCCGTCGCGAACAGGTCGTCGTCGCGCCGCCACACCTCCCGTAGTCCGCGGAACGCCGGACCGTAGTCGAAGCCCGCGGCCGCGAAGCTGTCGTGCAGTCCGTCGATGTCGAGCGGCCGCGCGCCGACCGGTGGCCACACGGCCAGGGCTCGCGCGTCCCGCGTCCACTCGGTGCCCGGCGGCGCGGCCGGTGCCAGGTTCCCCGTCGCGTGCCGGGTCCAGCCGCCCTCCGTCCCGGCCTGCGTGCCGGCACGCGAGTACACCCGCACCTCGCGGCGTCCGTCCTCGTCCGCCGCACCGGCGACGACCCGCACCTGCACGTCTCCCGTGGCGGGAAGCAGCAACGGGACCTCCAGCAAAAGGTCCTCCACCGTCGCGCAGCCGACGAGGTCGCCCACCCACAGCGCCAGGTCCAGGTGGGCCGTCGCCGGAAGGACGACGGCGCCGAACACGGCGTGATCGGCCAGCCAGCCGTGGGTGCGCAGGGACCACCGGTCGGTGCACACCACCTCACCGGTGCCGGGGTGTTCCACCACCGCTCCCAGGAGCGGGTGCCGGGCCGCGTCGAGCCCCGCGTCGGTGACGTCGGCCGTGCCCGCGCCGGCCTGGAAGTCCAGCCAGTACCGCCGCCGCTGGAACGCGTACGTCGGGAGGTCCACCTGGCAGCGCGACCCGAACCAGGCCGCCCAGTCCACCACCCCGCCCCGGACATGCAGCTCGGCCAGCGCGCCGACGAGCGCCGCCACCGCGCCGCGGTCCCGCCGCGACGTGGACAGGACCACCGCGCCGTCCACGCCGGCGCTGGTGCAGGCCTCCCGGACGATGCCCGCGACCGTCGAACCGGGGCCGACGTCGACGAAGACGTCTGCTCCGGCCGTGCGGGCGCGTTCGACCGCGTCGAAGAAGCGCACGGGTTCCCGCACGTGGCGCACCCAGTGCTCGGGGGACGTCAGCTCCTGCGCCGTGATCTCGCGGCCCGTGCGGGATGAGACGACCGGGATCGAGAGGCTGCCCGGGCGCAGCGTGCCGATCGACGCCTCGAACGTGGCCATGATCGGTTCCATGAGCGGCGAGTGGAACGCATGGTCGACGCCGAGCAGCGTCGCCGACGTGCCGCCGGCGACGAGCCGCTCCCGCAGCTCGACGACCTCGGCGCGGCTGCCCGAGAGCACCACGGACTCCGGACCGTTCACGGCGGCGATGCCCACCCGGCAGTACCCGTCGAGCAGGGCGCTCGCCGCGGCCTCGGAGAGACGCACCGCCACCATCGCGCCCTGCTCGTCGAGCGTCTGCATGATCCGGCCGCGGGCGGCCACGAGTCGCGCCGCGTCGTCGAGGTCCAGGGCTCCGGCCACGTGCGCGGCGGCGATCTCCCCGATCGAGTGGCCGACGAGCCGGTCCGGCGTCCCGAGGAAGGTCACCAGGAGCCGGTAGAGGCTGACCTGCAGCGCGAACAACGCCGGCTGCGCGAGGTCGGTCCGGCCGGCGAGCTCGGGCGCGCACTCGTCGGCGAGCAGCAGGGACCGCAGGTCGAAGGGCAGGTGCGAGTCGAAACGCGCGCACACCTCGTCGAGGGCGAAGGCGAAGACGTCGAACGTGTCGTACAGCGGCCGGGCCGCCCCGGCCCACCGTGTCCCCTGCCCCGGGAAAAGGAACACGGTGTCGCCGAGGCCGCCGGCGACACCGCGGACGGCCGTGGTGGACGGCGTGCCCTCGGCGAGGGACCGCAGGGCGTCGGCCAGCTCCTCGCGGTCACGTCCGAGCACCACCGCGCGGTGGTCGAGGCCTGCGCGGCCGGACACCAGCGACCATCCGACATCGGCGACGTCCAGGTCAGGCCGGGTCACGGCGAGGTCGCGCAGCTTGTCCGCCTGGGCCCGCAGCGCCTGCTCCGAGCGCGCCGACACCACCCAGGGCACCACCCCGCCGAGCGCCGGACCGGCCGCCGGCCGGGTGGCCGCGTCGGGCGCGGTGGGCGCGGTGGGCTCCGCGGGGGCCTGTTCCAGGATCACGTGCGCGTTGGTTCCGCTGATGCCGAAGGCGGAGACACCCGCCCGCCGGGGCCGCTCGTCGGTGCTCGGCCACGGCCTGGCCTCGGTCAGCAGCTCCACGGCACCGGCCGACCAGTCGACGTGGGTCGTCGGGCGATCCACGTGCAGGGTCGCGGGCATCGTCCCGTGCCGCATCGCCATGATCATCTTGATGATGCCGCCCACGCCGGCGGCGGCCTGCGCGTGACCGATGTTCGACTTCAGCGACCCCAGCCACAGCGGGTCGGCCGCGTCCCGGTCCTGCCCGTAGGTCGCCAGGATCGCCTGCGCCTCGATCGGGTCGCCGAGCGTCGTCCCGGTCCCGTGCGCCTCCACCACGTCGACGTCCGCGGCTCGCAACCGGGCGTTCGCCAGCGCCGCCCGGATCACCCGTTGCTGCGACGGACCGTTCGGTGCGGTCAGGCCGTTCGACGCCCCGTCCTGGTTGACCGCCGACCCGCGGATCACCGCCCAGACGCGGTGACCGTTGCGCTGCGCGTCGGACAGCCGCTCCAGGACCAGAACCCCGACGCCCTCCGAGAACCCGGCGCCGTCCGCGGCGTCGGCGAAGGCCTTGCACCGGCCGTCCACCGCCAGTCCCCGGTGACGCGAGAGTTCCCGGAACACCTGGGGGGTGCCCACGACCGTGACACCCCCGGCCAGAGCGAGCGTGCACTCGCCCTGACGCAGCGACTGCACCGCCTGGTGCACCGCCACCAGCGACGAGGAGCAGGCCGTGTCGGTCGACACCGCCGGTCCCTCCAGGCCGAGCGCGTACGAGATGCGACCCGACGCCACGCTCAGCAGCGAACCGGTCTGCCCGTAGCCCGAGATGATCTCAGGCGTGAAGAAGTGGTTTCCATAGCCGAAGTACGCCAGCCCGGCGAAGACACCGGTGCTGCTTCCCCGCAGCGAGTGCGGGTCGATACCCGCGCGTTCCAGGGACTCCCACGAGGTCTCCAGCAGCAGCCGGTGCTGCGGGTCCGCGGCCAGCGCCTCGCGCGGGTTGATCCCGAAGAACTCCGCGTCGAAGTCACCGGCGTCGGGCAGGAACCCGCCGGAGCGGGTGTAGCAGGTGTTCGGCCGGTTCGGATCCGGGTCGTACATCCCCTCCAGGTCCCAGCCGCGGTCCTCGGGGAAGTCCCCCACCGCGTCCTCGCCGGCCGCCACCAGGTTCCACAGCGCCTCCGGTGAGTTCACCGCGCCGGGGAAGCGGCAGGCGACTCCCACCACCGCGATGGGTTCGGCGGCGGCCCGCGTCAGCTCCCCCAGCCGTCGACGGGTCTCGACCAGCTCGATCGATGTTCGCCGGAGGTAGTCGAGAACCTCGCCGTTGTTGTCGTGTGTCATCGTTCTCCCCTAGCCGAGCTCGTGGTCGAGCAGCGCGAGCAGTTCATGGGCGGACGCCGAACTGATCCGGTCGACGACCCCGACCGGTGACGAGTCGGCGACCTTCGCGCGCAGCCGGCTCTGCAGCTCACCGAGCGCGGTGGTGATGGTGGTCCGGTCAGGTGGTGCGAGATCTTCGAAGACGCCCCACAGCCGGGCGCCGAGATGCTCGATCTCCCGGGCCAGGCTCTCGGCCGCGGTCTCCCGCTCGGAGCCCGGATGCAGGCCGACGTTGAGGAACTCGGCGACCGCGTTCGGGGTTGGATGATCGAAGGCAAGCGTGGCGGGCAGCGTCAGGCCGGTGATCGCCATCAGCCGGTTCCGCAGTTCCAGGGCCGTGAGTGAGTCGATCCCGAGCTCCTTGAAGGCCATGGTGGGGCCGATCCGCCCGGCGTCGGCGTGGCCGAGAACGAGCGCGGTCTGCTCCCGCACGGCATCGCGTAGCGGGGCTTCCGCGTCGGCCATCGGCAGCGCGCCCAGCCGCTGGGCCAGGCCGGCGTCGGCCGGTCCGCGCTCGCCAGGACCGCCGGTGCCGGTGCCAGCACCGGCACCGGGGCTGCCCAGCAGGTCGCGCAGCAGCGGCGGCCCGCCGCCGGTCCGCGCCGCATCCGACGGAGACAGGTGCAGCCGGGCGGGTACCAGAACCGGCTCGTCGAGGGCGAGCGCGGCGTCGAACAACGCGAGACCCTCGTGCGAGGCCATCGGCAGGACGCCCTGCCGTGCCAGGCGTTCGACGTCCACCTCGTCGAGTTCGGCGCTCATCTCGCTGCGCTGGGCCCAGAAACCCCAGCACAGCGAGCTGGCCGCCAGCCCCTCGGCCCGTCGGGCCTGGGCCAGCCCGTCGAGGAACGCGTTGGCGGCCGCGTAGTTGGCCTGTCCCGCCGTGCCGAGCACCCCCGCGATCGAGGAGAACAGCACGAACGCCGACAGGTCGAGATGCCGGGTCGCCTCGTGCAGGTGCCAGGCTCCATGCACCTTCGGCGCCAGCACCGCGTCCACCTGCTGCCCGGTCAGCGCCGCGACGACCCCGTCGCCCAGCACGCCCGCGCAGTGCACGACCGCTGTCCACGGAGACTCGGGCGGCGCCGCCGCGATCAGCTCGGCGACGGCCTGCCGACTCGTGACGTCGCACGCCACGATCTCGACGTGCGCCCCCGCCCCGACCAGCTCGTCGCGCAGGGCGCTCGCGCCGGGAGCCCGCTGCCCGCGCCGGCTGGTCAGCACCAGCCGGCGCACTCCGTGGCGCCGCACGAGGTGCCGCGCCAGCAGCGCGCCCAACCCACTGGTGCCACCGGTGATCAACACCGTCCCGGACGTGAGGTCGGGCCCGTCGACGGCCTGCTCGCCCGACCCGTCCCGGCTGCCACCGGGCTGGGTGCCGCGGTGCACCTGCGCCAGACGGGGGCGGCTCAGTGCGCCCGCGCGGATCCTGAGCTGGGGCTCTCCGGTGGCGGCCGCCGCCGGTAGGCACGCCCACGAGGCGGGCGAGTCGTCCGTGTCCACCAGCGCGAAACGCCCCGGGTTCTCGGTCTGCGCCGAGCGGACGAGCCCCCAGACCGCTGTCGCCGCCGGATCGACAGAGGACACCTGCTCGTCCTGGATGGCGGCGCGCGTCACGACGACCAGGCGCGAATCGGCGAACCGGTCGTCAGCGAGCCAGTCCTGCACCCACCGCAGCACCTGGTGAACGGCCCGCCCGACGGCCGCGGGCGTGTCGCCCGCGTCGTCGGCGCCGGCCACACCCGCCGCGCTCGCCAGGACGACGGGGGGCACCTCCCGGCCGGCCGCGGCGAGCTCCGCGAGGCTGGCGTAGGCCTGCGCGTCGCGGACCCCGCCAGGCGGCGGCCAGGCGGCGCCCGGCTGCGGCGCCCCCACTACCGCGTACCGGTTTCCCGCCGACGCGGACGCCGGCGGAACCGGAACCGGAAGCGGTGACCAGTCGACCCGGAACAGGGAGTCCCGACGGTCGAAGCTCAACGCGGTCAGCTGGTCGCGATCCACCGGTTGCACGGTCAACGCGTCGACACCGCCCACGGCGGCGCCGTGCTCGTCCGCGAGGTCCACCGACAGCTGGTTGTCGCCGGCCTGCCCCGTGGGAGCGAGGCGCACGCGCAGGACCGTCGAACCGGCCGTGTCCGGACCACCCGCGTGCAGGCGAAGCCCCGCACAGCGCGCTGGTAGCCAGCCGTCGGCGGCGGACCCCTCGACGAGGCGTCCGAGGCCGGTCGCCAGCAGCGCCGCGTGCAGCAGCGCCGGATGGATCTGGAACCGACCCTGCCCGGTGGAGGGCGGCGGGGGCAGCTCCACCTCGGCGAACACGGTGTCCCCGCGCTGCCAGGCCCGCCGCACACCGCGTGCCCCGGCGTCCACGCCCGACGCGACCGACGTTGCGAACGCGTCGTCCACGGGCATCTCGACGGCACCGGCCGGAGGCCAGGAAGCGAGGTCGGCCGCACCGCGGTCCGGGCCGGTTCCGGGCCCGGGGGCGCCGAGGACCCCGACGGCGTTGCGGGTCCACACGGTCTCGCCCTCGGCCCGCGAGTGCACGCTGAACGCCCCCGCGTCGTCGACGACGACCCGCAGTTCCCGCTCGGCGGCGCGGGACAGCACGAGCGGAGCCTCCAGGGTGAGCTCGTCGACGACCTCGGCGCCCGCCCGACGTGCCGCCCAGAGCGCAAGCTCCATCACCACCGTCGCCGGCACCACCAGGGCGCCGTGGACAGGGTTGTCGGCGAGCCAGGCGTGCTGCTGCGGCGACAGGCGTCCGCTGCCCACCAGGGCGCCGCCCGCCGCGTCACCGGGCAGATCGATCACCGCGTCGAGCAGAGGATGGTCCGAGGTGTCGCGGGCGGTGGTCTCGGACGGGGTGGTCAGCCAGTAGCGCCGTCGTTGGAAGGCGTAGGTGGGCAGGTCCACCCATCCGCCGTCCCAGCCCGCGAAGGCCGCCTCCCACGCCACCGGAACCCCGGCGGCGAAGGCCTCGGCCGCCGACCGGTACAGCCGCGCCAGCCCACCCTCGCCCCGGCGTAGCGTGCCCACCACCAGACCCGCGGTCGCGGGCGAGGTGTCGAGGATCTCCTGGATGTTCAGCGCGAGCAGCGGGTGGGGGCTGATCTCGAGGACCGCGCTGCGTTCCCCGTCCAGCAGACGGGCCATGGTGGACTGGAAGCGCACCGGCTCGCGCAGGTTGCGAAACCAGTAGTCGGCGTCGAGTTCCCGGGTGTCGTGCGGTCCGCCGGTGACCGTCGAGTGGAAGGTCACCGACGTCGGCAGCGGGGTGATCCCGGCGAGCTCGGCACGGAGCTGGTCGGCGAACTGGTCCACCAGGGGCGAGTGTCCGGGGACGCTCGCCGGGATCCACCGCGCGCGCACGCCCTGCGCCTCGCAGAGCGCGACCAGCTCCCGCACCGCGCCGGCCTCGCCCGAGACCGTGGTGGAGTTCGGCCCGTTGACGGCGCCGATCACGATCCGGTCATCCCACCGGTCGAGCAGCTTCCGCACCCGCTGTTCGGGCAGCAGGATCCCCGCCATGCCACCGGCGCCGGCGACCTTCGCCAACATGCGGGAACGCAGCGCGACGATCCTGGTCGCGTCCGCGAGGCTCAGGGCGCCCGCGGCGTGGGCGGCGGCGATCTCGCCCTGGGAGTGACCGATCACCGCGTCGGGTTCCACGCCCAGCGACCGCCAGACGCGGTCCAGCGACACCATCACCGCGAACAGCGTCGGCTGGACGACGTCGACGCGGTCCAGGTCGGCGGCCTGCGGCCCACCGCACACGGTGTCGATCAACGACCAGTCGACCCAGGGCCCCAGCGCCTGCGCGCACGCGCGGATCTGCTCGGCGAACACCGGAGACGACGCGTAGAGCTCCGCGCCCATGCCCAGCCACTGCGATCCCTGACCGGGGAAGACGAACACCGTCCTGGCCGTCGGCGACGCGACCGCGGACGCCGCGGCGGTGGCGCCGTCCGGGCCGTGCTCGGCGAGGGCGGTGAGGCCGGCGAGCAGCTCCTCCCGGTTCGCGCCGATCACCACCTGGCGGTGGTCGAAGCGGGCTCTCGTCGTGGCCAGCGAGTACCCCACCGCCGCGACCGACAGCTGCGTTCCCGCGGCCACGCTGTCCCGCAGCCGCCGTGCCTGCGCGCGCATCGCCTGCTCCGAGCGCGCCGAGAGCACCCACGGCACCTGCGCGGGAGCGGCCACCGGGCCCGCCCCGGCCTCGACGCCCGCCGCGACGTGCTCGGGCTCGGGGGGCTGTTCGAGGATGAGGTGCGCGTTGGTGCCGCTGACGCCGAAGGACGACACTCCCGCCCGGCGGGGCCGTCCTGACTCGCCGGGCCACCTCCGCGCGTCGGTCAGCAGCTCCACCACGCCCGTCGACCAGTCCACGTGCGGGGTCGGACGGTCGACGTGCAGCGTCCTGGGCAGCACCTCGTGGCGCATCGCCATGATCATCTTGATCATTCCGCCGACGCCGGCGGCCGCCTGCGTGTGGCCGATGTTCGACTTCAGCGACCCCAGCCACAGCGGGCGGGCGCGGTCGTGGTCCTCCCCGTACGTGGCCAGCAGCGCCTCCGCCTCGATGGGGTCGCCCAGCACGGTGCCCGTCCCGTGCGCCTCCACCACGTCCACGTCCGCGCCGGACAGGCCCGCGTCGGCCAGCGCCGCGCGGATGACCCGCCGCTGCGCCAGTTCGCTGGGCGCGGTCAGCCCGTTGGAAGCCCCGTCCTGGTTGATCGCCGAACCCCGGATCACCGCCCAGACGTGACGACCGTGCCGCCGGGCGTCCGAGAGCCGTTCCAGCACCAGCACACCCGCGCCCTCACCCCAGCCCGTTCCGTCGGCGGCCTGCGCGAAGGACTTGCAACGCCCGTCGACCGACAGGCCACGCTGGCGGGCGAGTTCCACGAACATGCCGGGCGTCGGCAGCACCGACACCCCACCGGCCAGTGCCAGCCCGCACTCCCCCGCACGCAGGGACCGCACGGCCTGGTGCACGGCCACCAACGACGACGAGCACGCGGTGTCCACCGACACCGCGGGTCCCTCCAGGCCCAGGACGTAGGCCACCCGACCGGAGGCCACGCTCGTGAACGTTCCCGAGATCGCGAAACCCTCGACCTCGCCGGCCGCCCCGCCGCCCATCCGCGGGCCGTAGTCGACGGCGTAGATCCCGGTGAACACGCCGGTGTTCGAGCCCCGCAACGCGGCCGGGTCGATCCCCGCCCGCTCCAGCGCCTCCCACGACGTCTCCAGCATCAGCCGCTGCTGCGGATCCATGGCCAGCGCCTCACGCGGACTGATCCCGAAGAACTCCGCGTCGAACTCCGCGAGGTCGGCCAGGAATCCGCCGCAGCGGGTGTAGGTCCTGCCCAGGGCCTCGGGATCCGGGTCGTACACGGCGTCGACGTCCCAGCCACGGTCGAGTGGGAAGCCACCCATCGCGTCCACCCCGTCGGCCACCAGGCGCCACAGGTCCTCGGGCGAGGCCACCCCGCCCGGGAACCGGCAGCCCACCCCCACGACCGCGATCGGCTCGCGGGCGGCCTCCTCCAGTTCGTGTACCCGTCGGCGCAGCGCCTGCGCGTCGCCGACGGCACGGCGAAGATAGGACCGGATCTTGTCGACTTCCTCCACGTCGGTCTCCCTGACGGTCAGGACGAACAGATGACAGGAATTGAGGTGTCTGACGAAGAGGTGGCGCACCCGTCTTCACGCGCGCGGCACCGGCACTAGACGTATCCGCGGTCAATCAGTTCGTAGAGGTCACTGTCCCGGCACGCCTCCGAGACATCTCCCGCCTCCGTTTCCGGGATATCTCCCCGCGGCGTTTCCGGGAGGTCCGGCTCCGCGGGCTGGAGGAGGGCGTGAATGTGCCGGCCAAGCAGGTGCGGAGTGGGATGGGAGAACGCCGCGGTCGCGGACAGCCGGACCCCGGCCGCCGCGGTGAGCCGGTTACGCAGCCGCACCGCCATCGCGGAGTCGAACCCGAGATCCTTGAAGGTGTCCGTCGCCCTCGCCGCGAGCTCGGCGCCGGTCGGGCCCGCTCCCCGGCGGCCCAGTACCGCCGCCGTCTCCGCGCACACGAGCCTGAGCACCGCCGACTCGGAGTCGAGCCCCGCCGCCGCGGCGGAGCGCTCCGGCGTCGCCGGCCCGGACGGCGACGGGGACGCCGCCGCGCCCACGAACACGGCGACAGCTGCGGCGCTGCAAGGGGCGGCGCCGGCGTCCTCGCCCGCCGTGAGCCAGTGACGTCGTCGCTGGAACGGGTAGGTCGGCAGGTCGACGCGGCGCGGCCGATCCGCGGCGATCACCGCGTCCCAGTTCACCGGCACTCCCCGCACGTGCAGCTCGGCCAGCGACTCCAGGATCCGGCTCACCCCCGGGTCGTCCTTGTGCAGGGTGGCCACCACGGGTGGGGCGGCGACCAGCGCGTCCGCGGTCTCCGCCATCGCCACCGTCAGCAGGGGATGCGGGCCGACCTCGACGAACACGCCGCCGCGTTCACGCATCAGCCGCTCGATCACCGCACCGAACAGCACTGGTGAACGCAGGTTGTCGTACCAGTACGAGCCGTCGAGGGCTTGCGTGTCGAGCGGCCCGCCGGTCACCGTGGAGTGGAACTCCACGGCAGTGGCGCGGGGCACCAGAGTCGCGGTGTCCGCCAGCATCTGATCACGGACGCTGTCCACATGGTGGGAGTGCGACGCGTAGTCGATCCTGACCCGCCCCGCCCGCACGCCCTCGGCGGCGGCCAGGGCGGCGAACTCGTCCAACGCCGCGCCGTCCCCGGAGACCACCACCGACGACGGCCCGTTCACCGCGCCCACGCCGAGCCGACCGGGCCACCGCTCCAGCCGGCCGCGCACCCACTCCAGGGGCGCCGAGACCGCGCACATCCCGCCGCGCAGACCGGACAGCACGCGCAGCGCCTGACTGCGCAGCACGACGAGCCGGGCCGCGTCCGCCAGCGGGATCGCACCCGCGACGCACGCGGCCGCCATCTCACCCTGGGAGTGCCCCGCCACGACGTCGGGCACCACTCCCCAGGACTGCCACACCCGTGCCAGCGACACCATCAGCGCGAACAGCATCGGCTGGACGACGTCCACCCGGTCCAGCCACGGCGTGGAGTCCGCGCCGGTCACCACATCCACCAGCGACCAGTCGACCCAGGGCGCCAGTGCCTGCGCACAGTCGTCGATTCCCTGCGCGAAGACCTTCGACTCGGCGTACAGCCGCCGGCCCATGCCCTCCCACTGCGACCCCTGGCCGGGAAACACCAGGACGACCGGCCCCGCCGCGGCGTCGGCCACCCCGCGCACCACCCACGCCGAGTCCTCGCCCGCGGCCAGTCCGTCCAGGCCGGCCAGCAGCTGGGCTCGGTCGCCGCCGAGCACCACCGCCCGGTGCTCGAACAACGCGCGCGTCGACACCAGGGACGCGGCCACGTCGACGTCCGACAGGGACGAGTCCGCCGCCACGAAGGCGCGCAGCCGCGCCGCCTGCTCGCGCAGCGCCGGTTCCGACCGGGCCGAGAGCACCCAGGGCAGCACCCCGCCCCGCTGCACGCCGGCCGGACCGGCGACCGCGGCGCGCGCGTCCGGCACCTGCCCGCTGGGCCGCGGCCCGCCGGGCGTCGTCTCCGCCCCGCACGCCTCGTCGAGAACCACATGGGCGACCGTGCCGCCCATTCCGAACGCCGACACCCCTGCCCGTCTGGGCCGACCCGCCTCCTCCGGCCAGGGCCGCGCCGCGCACAGGACCTCGAAGTCCCGGTCGAAGTCCGCCACGTCCGGGTTCGGCGACCGGAAGTTCGGCGTCGGGACCAGGTGGGCGTGACGCAGGCAGAGCACCGCCTTGACGAAGCCCACGATGCCCGCGGCCGGCTCCAGGTGGCCGACGTTCGCCTTCGCCGACCCGATCACCAGCGGGCGCCCGCGGCCGGTCTGCCGAAACACCTCGCGCAGACCGGCAAGCTCCGCCGGATCTCCGCGTCGGGTGCCGGTGCCGTGTGCCTCGACGTAGTCGATGCCGTCGAACGCGACGTCCGCGCTGCGCAGGGCGGACAGCACGGCCGCCGCCTGACCCTGCGGGCTTGGATCCGGCATCCGCGCCGACGCGCCACCGTTGCCGACTCCCCAGCCGCGGACCGTGGCGTAGATGCGATCACCGTCGGCCAGCGCGAGGTCGAGCCGCTTCAGCAGCACGAAGACCCCGCCCTCACCCCGGACGTAGCCGCCGGCCCGCTCGTCGAAGGGGCTGCAGCGCCCCTCGGGCGACAGGACGCCCAGGTTCGCAATCCCCAGGCCCGCCTCCGGGTCGACGATCAGGTTCACACCGCCGACGAGCGCCGCGTCGGTCGCACCACCGCGGATCCGGTCGCAGGCCAACGCCAACGACACCAGCGACGAGGACTGACCCGAGTCCGCGCAGAGACTCAGGCCGCGCAGGTCAAGCAGGCCCGAGATACGGTTCGCGATCAGCGCGCCGCTGGAACCGATCGCGGCGTAGTGGTCGTCCCGGTCGCTGCCGGTCAGCCGGCGCAGGACGTCGTACCCGGAGGACGCGGCGCCGACCAGGACGTCGATCTCCCGGCCGGCGAGGTTGGGCGCCGCGATCCGGGCGTCCTCCACGGCCTCCCAGGCGAGCTCCAGTCCCAGTCGCTGCACGGGGTCCATCGCCGCCGCCTCCGCCGACCCGATCGAGAAGAACTCGGCGTCGAAGGTGTCGACGGAGTCGAGGAACGACCCCGAGGTGACGGTGACGGCATCCGGGTGCGACCCGGCCTGTGGGCCAGGGGCCCGGCGCTCGGGCAGACGCCCGATCGTCGACCCGCCGTCGACCAGCAGGCGCCAGAACTCGGCCGGATTACGCACACCGGGGAAACGGCAGGACATTCCGACAACCGCGATATCGGTGGCTGCGCCACTCATTCGAATTCCTCCCCGCTCCTTGACGGCGCTGCCCTCAGCACTGCGCTCATCGCCATCGGGTCAGCAGGGAGCGCAGTTCGTCGGGCGCATGAGTGAAATCGTGATGACCGCCGTCGACGATGCGGATGTCGACCGCATCCGAGTACTGGTGCCAGCTCTGGAGCTCGTCGAGGGTCACCTCCGGGTCATCCCGCCAGTGCAGGACGACGACGGGGCTGCGCACGGCGACCGGCCTGTCCCGCCGGTAGGCGCGTGCGGCCGCGAGATCCCCCAGGAGGACGGACAGGCCGACCTCGATCATGTCCGGCCGTGGCTCGATCCCCCGGCCGCGCACGAACTGCGCCAGCTCGGCGCGCAGCTCGTCGTCGGTCATGTCGAGCATCCGGTCGCGCGGGACCTCGTGCGGCGCCGCCTGGCCCGAGACGAACAGGCAGGCCGGTGTGGGCAGCCCCAGGTCGGCGAGGCGAAGCGCGGTCTCGTAGGCGACCACCGCTCCCGCACAGTGCCCGAAGAACGCGAACGGTCGGTCCAGCCGCTGTCGCAACGCCTTGACCAGGTCGGCGACCAGGTTCTCGTAGGTGCCGTAATGCGGTTCACCCAGTCGGTTCTCCCGGCCGGGAAACTGCAGCGGGCACACCTCAACCTGCGCCAGCGCGGCCGGCCAGGAACTGAACGCCGACGCACCGGTGCCGGAGTAGGGGAAGCAGAACAGTCGGGAGGCGTGCTCGGTGGACGGCCCACGGACGAACCACCGGGACGGGACGGACCTGGCGGACACTGCCGCGGTGCCGCCGGATGTCATGACGACCTCCGCTTCCGCGCGACGACGGGAAGGTGCGTCATCCCGGCGATGAAGTAGGACCGCAGGTGCTCGGGCGCGCCGCCGAGCTCGATCGACGCGCACCGGTCCAGCAGCTCGTCGAAGAAGATCTGCGCCGTCAGCCGTGCCAGCGGCGCACCGATGCAGTAGTGCGGCCCGACCCCGAAGGCGACATGACGGTTGGCGTCGCGGGTGAGGTCGAACTCGTGCGGGTCGGCGAACCGCGACTCGTCCCGGTTCGCCGACGCGATCCACGCGACGACCGCGTCACCCCTGCGGACCGTGCCGCCGCCGATCTCGGTGTCGCACGCCGCGTACCGCATGAAGTTGCATGCGGCCGAGGTCCATCGCAGGCCCTCCTCCACCAGCGAGGGCACCAGCGTCGGGTCGGCCTGCGCCTTGTCGAACTGCTCGGGCAGCTCGACGAGCGCGAGCACCGTGCCCGAGATGGTGTGGGGCGTCGTGACGTTGGCTCCCAGCAGCAGGCTGTAGCCGTCGTAGGCGATCTCCTCGTCCGTCAGCGGCGCGTCGCCCGCCCGCACGCTCATCAGATGGTCGAGCAGGCTGCCGTCCCGCTCCCCCGAAGAGCGCCGCCGCCGCACCCAGTCGGTGACGTAGGTGACGATCTCGTGGTGGGCGATGGCCAGCGTCGCGGCCCGGCCGCCGCACTGGAAGTGCGGATCCGAGGGAGCCGTCACCATCGCCGTCAACTGGACCAGCTCGTCCCAGTCCCGTTCCGGGATCCCCAGCAACGGGCCCGCGACGACCATCGGTAGGCGCAGCGCGCGCTCCGCCAGGTCGTCGGTGCCGCCGTCGAGGAGAGGTTCGAGGAAACGCACGATCGCCTGCCGGATCTGGTTCTGCCGGCTGGCCACCGCCCGGGCCGTGAGCCGGGTGCCGATCGCCCGGCGCACCTGGGTGTGCCGCGGCGGGTCGGTGGAGGTCATCAGCTTGCCGGCGGTGAGGTCGTCCTCGCCGAGATGGGTGACGACGGTGCCGCGCTCGGAGGTGAATCGGCGGTGGTCGCCGAGCACCGCGCGGACATCGTCGTAGCGGGTCACCGACCAGAACGCCCGGCCGTCCGCCAGCACCTGGTGGTGCAGCGGCGCCTGGGCCCGCATCACCTCCCAGATCGCGTGCGGATCGCCCGAGGAGTAGAGGTCGAGGTCGAACAGGTCGAGCCGGTCGAGGTCGACGTCGCTGGCGGCGCCCGGGCTCAGCCGCATGGTTGCCTCCTCTCCTGCTCGATGAGCGCGGCGACCCGCGCGGGCGTCTGCGCCATGTAGAAGGCGCGCACGGACAGCTCCACGCCGAAGTCCACGGTCACCCGGTCGAGAATCCGGATTCCGATGAGCGAGTTTCCGCCCAGTGCGAAGAAATCATCGTCGGCCGTCACCTCACGACCGTCGAGATATTCCGACCACAGCGCCGAGACCTGCGCTGCCAGGGGCGTCATCCCGTCCGCGTGCGCGGTGTGCGTCATGACTTCATCACTCTTCCTGCCCGCTCCACGGGCCTGCGGCGACAGTTCCATCCTCAGTCATTCCTTCCTCCGCCGAAGGGGAGTCACCGCCCACCCTCTCGGCGGGCCACGCTCAGATCCTCGCCGCCATCACAGCCGGCGGGAACCGGGTTCTCCGGGTGTCCCGCCGGCGAGACACATCCCATTGCCACGGCCGGCACGTACATCATTCGAGCGCACTGCCAACCCATGAAGGAGGGCCGCGCGAGCACGGCCCCGTTCGACTCGTAGGGCGGGGTCGCCCGCCCTATGGTTGACCTATCTCGGAAGAAATCGAGCCGGCCAGCCGACCAGACGAAACGTCGGCCACCCCAAACCGGTCACCAGCGCCGGCTGCCGGCACCCCGGACGCGATCCCAGAATGACATCGAGGGAGATCCCTTGCTTAAGTCGCAACGCCTGGCGACCCTACCCATCGACTCGTACGACCTTGATTCCGAGCTGTCGATCGTCGATCAGCACAACTACCAGGGAGAATATGACGCGTTCACCTTCGGAACGTGGTCGGCCCATGCGCTGGCCAACGGCAGCGGGGCGGAGTACGACCTCAGCTTCCGCCCACACAGCGACCGGCTGACCCGCACGGAACTAGGCAGCCGGCTACCCGGGATCAT
This sequence comes from Frankia alni ACN14a, assembly GCF_000058485.1. Taxonomy (NCBI): domain Bacteria; kingdom Bacillati; phylum Actinomycetota; class Actinomycetes; order Frankiales; family Frankiaceae; genus Frankia; species Frankia alni. The sequence continues at coordinate 2,791,301 of NC_008278.1, read as the reverse complement.
GGCCCTGGTGACCGATCACTTTCCACTCGATCGGCTGCAGTGGGTCCGCATCTTCAGCCTTCGCGACGGCATCATCGCCCCGCATGTCGACTTTCTCGAGTTCGCCCGGCCGGGCACCAGGCTGCAGATTCCGCTGCGCACCACCGCCGAGTCCCTGCACTCCGAGAACGACGTCGTCTACCACCTGCGGCGCGGCGAGGTATGGCAGATCCACACGACCGATCCGCACTCGGCCCTCAGCGCCGCCGGCGCCCCGCGGCTCTCGCTGTGCCTCGACTTCGCGGGCTCCGACGAGCCCGTGAAGATCCGCGGCGACGTTCCCGCGACCGAGCCCATTCACATCGTGGACCGGCCAGCGCCCACCGAGACGGAGCTCGAAGAGCTTCTGACCTGCGGAAACGCCCTGGCAACGGGCTCCATGCGCCACGACTTCCGCCGGTTCGCCGCGCTGCACTTCGCCCGGCGCGCGCATGCCGCCGCGGCGTTCGACTGGTTCGAGCAGGCCGCCGCACGCACCGGCGACCCGGCCGCCGTCGCGAAGGCCCGGGCATTTCGCACCTACTGCATCGAGAAGCGGAGCTACGGCGAGGCGTTCGCCTGGTGAGCGGCGTGGCACCGCGACAGCCACGCAGGTCCAGACCGGAAACACGAACCAGAAACTCTTCACAGGGAGCTGACTCATGGACGCACTCGACGACGGCGTTCTGGAAAAGGCCGCGGTCCAGTACGCCGAACAAGGATTCGCCGTTTTCCGCAACGTGGTGCCACAGGATCTCCTGGGCGAGGTTGCCGACCACGTCGAATGGCTCTCCCGGCGCTATCCGGACCTGCGTCCCGAGCACTTCCACCACCCCCTCATCCGCAACGACGCCTTCTGGGCCCGCCTGGTCTCATACCCCCTCCTCGTGGACATCGCCGAGTACTTCCTCGGCCCCGACCTGGCGTGCTTCACCGCCCATTACATCTGCAAACCCCCGTACGACGGCCAGCCCGTGCTATGGCACCAGGACGGGGCCTACTGGTCGCTGTCCCCGATGGAGGCCCTGACGGTCTGGCTGGCCGTCGACGAGAGCAACACGAAGAACGGCTGCCTCCGCATGATCCCCGGTAGCCACGTACTTCCCCTGCACAAGCCGACGGCACGCACGGACGAGCCAAACATGCTCTTCTCCATCTGCAACGAGGACCTGGTGCGGGAATGGAGCCAGGAGCGTGGAGTCGTGGACATCGAGCTCCAGCCCGGCGACGTCTCCATTCACCACCCGAACCTGCTGCACTGCTCCGAGGCAAACACTTCCCCCCGGCGGCGGTGCGGTCTCGACATCGGCTACATATCGACCAGCACCCGTATCAGCAGTGAGGGCGTCTACCTCGATCCGCTGCTCGTACGAGGCGCCGCCGACAGCGGTGTCAACAACTACCGGCTCTTTCCGCCCTACCACCCGGACGAGACCATTCCGTTTCGCGGTCGGGACGAGTGGGACGAGCATCTGGTCGCTCTGAACGAGAAACTGCGACCGCGGGCGCGGGACCTTCCCGGACGGAGCCCGATCGAAACAACGCGACACATGATCGATCGACTTCGCGACGGCACCGTCAAACGCTGACCGAGGATCCGCGGTCCCACGGCGCCGTGCCGTGGGACGCGGTGTCATCGGCCGGCCGCCGAGTGCGTGACGGGCGTCGCCGACCGGCTGCGCCCGCCGTCCCGGCCGCGCGTCACCCGTCGCGCGGTCCGCGTCGTGCGTCGTTCCTGGCGCGCGGACGACTGCGGACTGGCCGGGGCGCCGGGTCCGTGGCCCCGCAACCTTCTCGCCGGTCTCACGCCGCCGCCAGGCCGGGTCGTCTCGTGCCGCGTCCGCGCGGCCCAGGCCCATGCCACGGACACTGGTTCGCCACCTTCTCCGCCGTGCAATGCCGCTGACCTGTAGCGCAGTGCTGCGCTGCAGGTCATTGGTCTGCCCGGCAGCCCCGTGGTCGACGTCGAGGGGCTGCGCCTGCCCGTCACAGCCCAGGGCTTCGGGCGCCGGAACCGCCCCCGACCTCGATGCGGAGCTGGCCGCGGAACCGACCAGGTTGGTCGCCCCACCGACCCGGGCACGGCTCGTGGACGGCCTGCTGCGCGCCCTGGGAGCACCCGGCCGCGCACTCGCCGCCGTCAGCGGGGCCAGCGGGACCCCCCGTACCGGCATCCATCCGCGCGACGCCCTGCCCGGCCGAGCCCCGCACGCGACACCGAGGGAACGGCTCACGGCCGCGGTCCGGAAGCGGACGACGCCGCTGTGGCGGGGGCCGTCGCGCGCGGCTGACCGCCCCGGTGGCATGGTCCGCCCTCCAGATGCTCGGGCCGCGCCGGCGACAGTGGATCCCGGCGACGAGCCAGGGGCAGCCGGGCATCACCGGTGCGGCGCAGGGGCGGCTCACACCGCAGGTACCGCCACCGACCTGCTCCGGCGGCCGCGTCGAGACGGAGTCCACGCCCGCCGGCCGGCTCCGACGGGACCGGGCCGAGACGGTGCCGCCCGTGCCGAAGCGGCTCCTGGTAGTCACCGGCGGGGCGAGCACGGACACGGCCGGGTGAGTCGAGGCCGGCGCAGGGGTGGGTGCGGAACACTCGCGGGCCCCGGACGCCGCTCCGCAGGAGGACGCCGCAGTGCGCCAGGCGCATGCCGACCGCCGCAGCCGGCTCGGGCGGCCCCTGCCGGCGCCTCGCCGAGCCGAGCACGACCGCCTCGGCGGGGCGATGCGCAGCGCGCACCTGGGCCCACGAACTGGCGACGCCGGGATGCCACACCACCGTCCGCCGCGCGCCGCCCCGACCCTGACGAGCGCCGGCCCGCGGCCGGCCACCCTGCGTACGGTGTGCCGTGATCTGCCGCGTCGTCTCGCCCGGGACCTCGGCGGACCTCGGGCACTCCCCACGGCGGGCGGTGAGATGTCTGGGCTGGCGGACCGTTCCCATCCGGACGCAATCCGGATCGAGCGGACCGCACACCGCCTCGGCAACCCGTGGGTCGCCGAGGCGGCTCTGGAGAGGATGCGGACCAGCTGGTCTCATCTCGCGCTGGTCATGCTCGCTTGTTGAAGGTGGTGACGGCCCACACGTAGCCGATCAGGGCGAATCCGACGCACCAGGCGACGGCCGCGATCGCGTGGCTGCTGGACGGGTTGCCCTCCAGCAGCCCCCGCAGCGTCTCGATGATGGGAGTGAAGGGCTGGTACTGCGCGAACTGCCGCACCCCGACACCCATCGAGTGCGCGGGGACGAACGCACTGCTGATGTAGGGCAGCATGACCAGCGGCACGGAGGCCAGGCCCGCCGACTCCGCGGTCTTCGCGGCCAGCCCCAGGCCGACGGTGAACCAGCCGGCGGCCAGGCTGAGCAGAACGGCAAGGCCGAGCACGCCGAGCCAGTCCAGCGCACTCGCGGACGAGCGGAACCCCATGGCGAAGGCGACGCCGATGACGACCGCGACCGCCATCAGGCTCCGCACCGTGGTGATGACGACGTGCCCGGTGAGCACCGACCCGCGGGACACGTCCATGGCCTTGAAGCGGTTGATGATGCCCTTCGTCATGTCGGAGTTCACGGCCGCCGCGGTGGATCCCAGGCCGTAGCTGCAGGCCATCACCAGCACGCCGGGCGTCGCGTAGTCGATGTACTTCCCACCGACGTCGAACGCGCCGCCGAAGACGTGGACGAAGAGAAACATGATCACCGCGGGGAACAGCACGGCCTGGAACACCACGACGGGGTTGCGCAGCGTGTGCTTCAGGTTCCGGCGCAGCATGATCGTCGAATCGGTCAACGGCATCGAGAGTGTGCTCATGTTGCGACTGCCTCCACCTTCGGCCGCCCGGTCAGGGCGAGAAAGACGTCGTCGAGGTCCGGCGTGTGCACGGAGAACTCCTCGGCGTTGATCAGGTTTTCGTCGAGCTTCTCGAGCAGGGCCCGCAGCGACCGCGACCCGCCGTCGCTGGGCACCCGCAGGGTGAGTTCCTGGTCGTCCCGCACAGACCCGGACAGCAGCCGCGCCGCCCCGTCGAGCGCGGCGAGCGTGTCGAAGCGCAGGCGGACGTGGGTGCCGGGGACACGGCGCTTGAGCTCGGCCGGCGTGCCCGCGGCGACCATGCGCCCGTGATCGAGCACCACGACCTGGTCGGCGAGCTGGTCGGCCTCGTCGAGGTACTGCGTGGTGAGGAAGATGGTGACCCCGTCGGCCACCATCTCGCGGACGATCCCCCACATCGCGCGTCGGCTGCGGGGGTCCAGGCCGGTCGTCGGTTCGTCCAGGAAGATGATCTGCGGGTCGCCGACCAGCGTCATCGCGAGGTCCAGGCGTCGGCGCATGCCGCCGGAGTAGGTCGCCGCCAGCTTGTCGGCCGCGTCGACCAGGTCGAAGCGCTCCAGCAGCCGGGTGACCACCTGGCCGCTGGACCGCACCCGCTTCAGGTCGGCCACCAGCTGCAGGTTCTCCCGGCCGGAGAGCAGCTCGTCCACCGCGGCGAACTGGCCGGTGACGCCGATGACCGAACGCACCTGCCGGGTCGCGGTGAGCACGTCATGCCCGCCGACGCGCACCGATCCGGCGTCGGCCTTCATCAATGTCGCCAGGATGTTCACGGTCGTCGTCTTGCCCGCCCCGTTCGGGCCGAGCATCGAGAAGACCGAGCCCGCGGCGACCTCGAAGTCGATGCCGTCGAGTACGACCTTGTCGCCATAGGACTTGCTGAGTCCCGCGACCGCAATCGCTGTTTTTCCCATGGGTGCACCGTTCCTCACTGCCCTGACATCCACGCGTCACGGCACGATCATGAAAACTGACACAGCTGCCGGGGTGGCGACCCGGTCAGCAGGTGACCGGAGTACCGCCTCGCGGGGCGCGGCCGAACGATTCCGCGCCGATGAGGTCAAGCACCGCCCGGGCCTGGTCGACCAGATACATGTGGTCGCCCGGCAGCTCCGCGTAGCTGAATTCACCGGTGGTCGCCTTCTGCCATTCCTGGGCCTGTCCCGCGCTGACCAGGCCGTCCGAGCCTCCCCGAATCGAAAGAATGGGCACCGATACCGGTTCGTCGGTGCTCGGGACATAGTTCTCGTGCATCTCGCAGTCGGCCTGCAGGACGGGAAGAATCAGCTCGCGCATCTCGGGGTGGTCGAGCGCCTCGTGCCGGAAGCCCGCGAACTCCTCGACCCGCGCGAGGAACTCGTCGCCGTCCAGCCCGGTCGCGCGTTGCTCGCGCTGCGTCCACGGCCCCGGAGACCCACTGACGACGAGGCGCTCCACGTGCACGCCACGGGCACTCAGCAGGTGCACCAGCTCGTACGCGAGAACTGCGCCCAGACTGTGCCCGAACACCACGGTGCCGGCCTGGCCGCCGAGCGCCGCGGCGACGTCGTCCATCGACTTCCTGGCCGCCTCGACGACATTCCGAAAAGGCGGTTCCATAATACGCCTTTCCCGGCCGGGTAGTTCGACCGGAACCACTCGCCACCGGTCGGCGGTCAGCGCCCGCCACGGATGGAAAAAGGCAGGACCAGCGCCCGCGAACGGTACGCACAGCAGCGCGGACCGACCGGTTTCCGGCCCGGAGATGTCAGGTGCACTCACCTCGGTCAACCCCAATCAGAGTATGTGAACGGCTCGGCAAACCAGGTGTTCCGAACCATCTGTGGATCCGACGTCAGGTGCCGCTCGGCACCGCCGCGTCACTGCGTCAACTTGCCGGCGAGAACCTCGAAGATCTGGGCCACGGGCTTCGGCATGTGCAGGTCGTGGTGCGTGGCGTCGAGGTCATGCGATTCGATGGAACCGAGGACGTGCGGCCGCCACATCGGCCCCCAAGAACCCTCCGGCTTGTCCAGCTTCGCATTGAAGAAGATGACGTCCCCGCGGTAGACGGGCGAGGTGAACTCGGCCATCTTCGAGAGGTTGTTGGCCCCCACCTTCGACATGTTGGTCAGGAAGCTCTCCATGTTGTCGGTGTTCATGAACTGGCCGAAGATCTCTTCGACGTCCTCGCGGTAGGCCACCGGCTGGTAGCCGGCCAGCTGGTCGAACCCGCTCGCCGGCTGGGAGTCCAGGATGGCCACCAGGCCGACCTCGCAGCCGCGTCGGTCCAGCGCCTCCGCGACGGCATGCGCGAGCGGACCGCCGTAGGACCATCCGACCAGGTGGTAAGGACCCTCCGGCTGGATCGCGCGGATCTGGCTCAGGTAGTCCTCGACCATCTCCTCGACGGACCCCGCCACCTCGTCCGTGCCGTTGGAGCCGCGGGACTGCAGAGCGTAGGCCCGCCGGTCACGCAGGTACGGGGCGAACGTGAAGTACGCCCAGCCCAGCCCGCCGCCGCCGTGGAAGAACCACACCGGCGGCTTTCCCGTGCCGGGGTCACGGTTGAGCGGCAGCACGACCGCCAGCGAGTCGGCGTGGTCGTCAGGGATCCCGCCGATGAGCACCAGGGCGGCCAGTTCGGCCACGGTGGGGTACTGGATGACTGTCCGCAGCGGCATGTCGACCTCGAAGTGCCGGCGGATGCGGGCGCTGAGGCGGGTGGCCAGCAGCGAGTGCCCACCGAGCACGAAGAAGTCGTCGTCGATGCCGACCCGCTCTAGGCCCAGCAGCTCGCAGAACAGCGCGCAGAGCTTCTCCTCGTGGGAGTTGCGGGGTTCGCGGTGGCCCACCGTGGTGGTGTGGTCCAAAGGCAGCGCCCGCCGGTCGAGCTTGCCGCTGGGAGTCAGCGGAAGTTCCGAGAGCGGCACCACCGCGGCCGGGACCATGTAGTCCGGGAGGCGCTGCCGCAGGTACTCGGGAAGGGCTGCCAGCAGCGGGCCGATCGAGGTGGCCAGCGCCGGGGCGTTGACCTGGATCCGCCCGGTCAGGCTACTGAAGACGAACCCCTCGCAGTCGACCGGTCCCCGCGGCACCACGATCGCGTCGAAGGCCTGGACGGTCTCGCCCGACCAGGTGATGACCGCCCGCCAGCCGTGCCGCTGCGCGCAGGCGGCCAGCTCGTGCGGATCGACCGGCGCCCCACTGGGTACGGCCTCGTTCAGCACGCCGGCCGAGGTCGCCAGGGCGGCCTCCCGCACGAGTCGCGCGTTGGGAATTCCGGTCACCCGCACCGGGCCGCACGCCCGCGCGACATGATCGGCCAGGGCGGAGAGATCCGAAACCTGGTGACCCCACGGCACCGTCGGCACCTCGGCCAGGTCGAGCACGTCGACCGGTTCGGTGTGCAGGACGACCTCGTAGCGGTGCCGTGTCAGCTCGTTGTGGGCCTGTCCCGGCTTCAGGCGGATGTCCACCCGGACGGGCTGGTCCGCCGCCCACGCGACGAACCACTCCGGAGAGACCAGGAGCTCCCGCTCGGCGAGCAGTGCCTGCTCCACCAACGCCCGCACCTGCGCCGGTCCGGCGTTCGGCTGCGCGTGCTGCGCCACCGCGGTCTGCAGCAGGCGCAGCGTCGCCGCGTTGCGGACGTCGCCGAGGATCAGCCGACCGCCCGGCGCCAGCAGCGTCAGGGCCGCGCGCAGCACCTCGTCGAGGTACTCGGCGCTCGGGAAGTACTGCACGACCGAGTTGAGCACGACGGTGTCGAAACGGGCCCGCGGCAACCCGGAGAGGTCGTCGGCGGGCTGCGCGCTGAGCCGCACACGGTCGCCGTAGCCGGCCTGCTCGGCCTGCGCCCGGACCCGGTCGACGACCGTGGCCGAGATGTCGGTGCCCCAGTACTCCTCGACCTCGGGGACGATCCTGGCGAGCAGCAGACCGGTACCCACCCCGATCTCCAGTACCCGTCGCGGCGCGAACCGCAGCACCTGGGCCACCGCCGCGTCCTGCCACTGGAGCATCTGCTCGGTGGCGATCGGCGCACCGTCGTAGGTGGAGACCCACTGCTGGAAGTCCGCGCCGAGTTCCTCGTCGGCGGACTCGGCGTACGTGTCGTCGTAGACCTGACGCCACTCGTCGACCTGCGTGCCGGCGTCCGCCACGGCGGCGTTCCGATCGGGCACGACGTACCCCACCAGTCGCTTGTCGCCCTGCTGGTTCTCCCGCACCACGACCGCCGCCTGCGCCACACCGGGATGCGAGGTCAGGGCCTGTTCGATCTCACCGAGCTCGATACGGAACCCACGAACCTTCACCTGGAAATCCGACCGGCCCAGATACTCCACCTGCCCCGCCGAGTTCCACCGCACCACATCCCCGGTCCGGTACATGCGCTCACCCACACCACCGAACGGACACGCCACAAACCGACCCGCCGTCAAACCCACCTGACCCAGATAACCCCGCGCCAACCCCACGCCCGCCAGATACAACTCACCCGGCACACCCGGCGGCACCGGACGCAACCCCGCATCCAGCACATACACCCGCATATTCCAGATCGGCACCCCGATCGGCACCCGATCCGCACCCACCACATGCCGCCACGACGTCACCTCCACCGCCGCCTCCGTCGGCCCGTACAAATTGAACACACCACACCCCGGCAACACCTCCACCACCCGGTTCGCCAACCCCGCACCAAAAGCCTCCCCCGCCACCTCCACCCACCGCAGACTCACACACTCCCGCGCCGCCGGCTCCGCCACAAATGCCTCCAACAGCGACGGAACAAAATCAGCCCCCGTCACCCCCTCCCGACGCACCAAATCCACCAGATACCCCGGATCCCGCCGCCCATCCGGACGCGCCACCACCACAGCCGCACCCACCTGCAACGGCGCAAAGAACTCCGGCACCGACACATCAAAACTCGCCGACGTACTCAACAACACCCGATCATCCGGACCCACCCCGAAATACTCCACACCCCACGCCAACCGATTCATGATCGACCGATGCGACACCACCACACCCTTCGGCCCACCCGTCGACCCCGACGTATAAATCACATACGCCGCATGATCCGGCAACAACCTCCGCTCCGGCGCCACCACCGGATACCCCGACACATCCGGAAGCACCCCCTCCAACACAACCACCGGCGCCGCACCCGCCAACACCTGCCGAACCCGATCCACCGGCGCATCCACCTCCACCGGCACATACGCAGCCCCCGCCTTCACCACCGCATACACCGCCACCACCAAATCCACCGAACGAGGAACCCGAACCGCCACCACCCGATCCGGACCCGCACCCCGCTCCACCAACCAATGCGCCAACTGATTCGCCCGCCGATCCAACTCCCCATAACTCAACCGCACACCCTCACCAACAACCGCCACCCGATCCGGAGCCGACGCCACCCGCGCCTCAAACACGTCCGGCAACGTCCCCCCCACCACCCCACGACCCGTCTCATTAACCCCACCCACCAACCACTCCCACTCCCCAGCCCCCAGCACATCCACCGCACCCACCCGCACACCAGGATCAACAACCAACGCCTCCAACACCCGCACCAACCGAGCCGCGATCCCCTCCGCCGTCACCCGGTCGAAAAGCTGCGTCGAGTACTGCAGGTCGCCCCGCAGCACGCCGGTGTCGTCCATGGTCATGCTGAAGAACAGGTCGAACAGCGCGGTCGAGGTGAGATGCTGTTCGAACTCCACCCGCAGACCCGGCAGCTCGAGTTCCTGGCTGGCGAAGTTCTGCCAGGCGAACATGACCTGGAACAGCGGCTGGTACGCGGCCGAGCGGTCAGGATTGATGAGCTCGACCAGCATTTCGAACGGCACGTCCTGGTGTTCGTAACCCGCCAGCGCCTTCTCCCGTACCTGCGCGAGCAGGTCGGTAAACGACGGGTCGCCGGAGAGGTCCACCCGCAGCACGAGGGTGTTGACGAAGAAGCCGACCAGGTCGGCCAGCGCCTCGTCGGTGCGCCCGGCGATCGGACCGCCGATCGTCACGTCGTCCCCGGCGCCCAGCCTGGCCAGCAGCACCGCCAGCGCGGCCTGCATGACCATCGACATTGTCATGCCGCGCTCGTCGGCCAGTCGCTGGAGTCCGGCCGCGACCGTGGCGTCCACCCGGATGTCGACGGTGTCGCCCTCCGAGTTCCGCTCCACCGGCCGCGGGCGGTCCAGCGGCAGGTTCAGCGGCTGCGGCACCTCAGCCAGCTGCTGGCGCCAGTACTCGACCTGCGTCGCGGCGAGGCTGTCCGGATCCGCCGCGTCGCCGAGCAGCTCGCGCTGCCACAGCGCGTAGTCCTTGTACTGGACGGGCAGTGGCTCCCACCGCGGAGCCTGGCCACCCCGGCGGGCGGTGTAGGCGCGGGCGATGTCCCGGGCCAGCGGCGCGCCCGACACGCCGTCGGAGGCGATGTGGTGGATGACGAGGACCAGGACGTGTTCCTGTGGGGAGCAGCGAAACAGCTGGGCCCGCAGCGGGATCTCGACCGCCAGGTCGAAGCGGTGGGCGATGACCTCGTCGATGGCGTCGGCCAGGTCCTCGGGCGCCACGTCGACGGTCGGCACCCGCACCTCGGCCTCGGACAGCGGCAGGATGCACTGGCCGGGCTCGTCGTCGTCGTCCGTCACGTAGATGGTGCGCAGGATCTCGTGCCGGTCGACCACGTCACGGATCGCCGCGGCGAGGGCGTCGGCGTCCAGCGGACCGGTCAGCCGGAACGCCGGCGAGATGTTGTAGGTCTCCGCTCCCCCTTCCAGTTGGTGCGTGAGCCACATACGGCGTTGCGCAAACGACAGCGGAATCACTGCTCTCACTCCTCTACGGGCATTCTGCGGAGACCGGGGCGACGCGGCGCGGCCGATTCCTGCGACCAGGCGGCGAGCGCGGAGACCGTCGGCAGATCGAAGATCTTGCGGATGGGTAGCTCGATCCCCAGCTCGGCGCGGGCCCGGCCGATGAGCCGGGTGGCGAGCAGGGAGTGCCCGCCGAGCGCGAAGAAGCTGTCGTCGATGCCGACCCGCGGCACGCCGAGCACGTCGGCGAACACCCGTGCCAGGCCCTCCTCGCGGGCTGTCCGGGGTGCCCGGAACGCGGTGGCGGGCGTGAGGTCGGGTGCGGGCAGCGCCCTGTGGTCGAGCTTGCCGTTGGGCGACAGGGGCAGCCGGTCGAGCGGTACGTAGGCGCCGGGAATCATGTAGTCGGGCAGCCGCTCTCCCAGGTGGTCACGCAGCTCGGCGGGGCTCGGGACGGTCTTGCCGGGAGCGGGCACCAGGTAGGCGGTCAGCAGGTGGGTGTCGCCGGTGCGTCGAGCCACGACGGCGGCCTGGAGCAGGTGGGGATGCGCGGTCAGCGCGGCCTCGATCTCGCCCGGCTCGACGCGGTAGCCGCGGATCTTGACCTGAGTGTCGATACGGCCCATGTGGTGCAGGTCGCCGTCCGCCGTGAGCAGCGCGAGGTCACCGGTGCGGTACATCCTGGAGCCGGGCGGGCCGTAGGGGTCGGCGACGAACCGTTCCGCGGTCAGGGCGGGCCGGCGGTGGTAGCCACGACCGGCTCCGGCCAGGTAGAGCTCGCCCGCCGTGCCCGCAGGCAGCAGGGTGAGGCCCGGGCCGAGGATGTAGGCGCGCAGCCCGGGGAACGGGCCGCCGATGGGCACGCCGGTGGCGTACGACCGGCCCGGGTCGAGCAGATGTCCGGTGGCGTAGAAGGTCTCGCTGGGACCGTAGCTGTTGATGAGCCGGGCCGTCGGCCAGAGCTCGCGCACCCGCCGCACCAGAGCGGGGGTCAGCACCTCCCCGGAGATGTTGAGGGCCGTCGGCCGGACGCGACCGCCGAGCTGGTCGACGAGCTCGGCCAGCGCCGAAGGCACCAAGCAGATCACGTCGACGTCCCAGGTGTCGCGTTCGACCAGCGACAGCACGTCGCGCACGATCTCGACGCTGCCGCCTGTGGTGAGCGCGCAGAACAGCTCGAAGGTGGCGACGTCGAAGCCGACCGAGGCCGCGAGCAGCACCCGCTGTCCGAGTCGCATCCCGGCCTGCGTGGCCAGAGCCCGCACGGCGTTGACGACGGTGCGCTGGGTGATCCCCACGCCCTTGGGCACGCCAGTGGAGCCCGAGGTGTACACGACGTAGGCGAGGTTGTCGGGGCCGGCCGCCGGCCGGGCGCCGGTAGCCGGGACGGGGTCCGCGGCCGTCGGTTCGCGGTGCGTGTGCGCATCGTCGAGGACGAGGCGGGGGATCTCGGCGGAGGGCAACAGCGTGCGGGTGTCGGCGTCAACCACCACCAGGTGCGGCCGGGCGCCGTCGAGGATCTGCCGCAGCCGGCCGCTGGCGGCGTGACCGGGGTGGACGGGAAGGTAGGCGGCACCCGCCCGCAGCACGGCCAGCAGGGCCACGACCACGTTCGCGGTACGCGGAAGGATCACGACCACCACGGTCTCCGGCCCCACCCCGCGGTCGGTCAGCTCGCGGGCGAGCCGCCGGGCCCGCGCGTCCAGCTGGGCGTAGGTCAGCGTCTCGTCCCCGGCGACCAGGGCGATGGCGTCCGGGGTCCGCGCGACCTGCGCGTCGACGAGCTCGGTGAGGGTGGCGTCGCTGGCCACGGCACCCGGCTCGTCGAACCAGGTCAGCAGCCGTTCGCGTTCGTCCGGCGCGAGGGTGTCGACCTGGGCGACCAGCAGGTCCGGGGTGCTCGCCAGCTGCCGCAGGAGGCGGCCGAGCCGGGCCGCGTAGCCCCGCACCGTCGCCTCGTCGAAGGCGCTGCGCGCGTACTGCAGGACCAGCTGCAGCTCCGGGTCGGCCGCCGCCAGCAGGCACAGCGGGTAGTGGTTGCCGGCGAAGGGCTGCAGGCCGGTGAAGGCGATGCCGTCCGCGGCTTCCGTGGCGGCGTCGAGGGCGTCCCGGTCGATCGGATACGACTCGAAGACGACCAGGGTGTCGAACAGCGACTGCAGGCCGACCGACCGCGTGATCTCCGTCAGGCCGTGATGGTGGTGCTCGGCCAGGGCGGCCTGCCGGCGCGCGAGTCGGGTGAACACCTCGGCGAGGGATTCCCCGGGTGCGAACCGGACCCGCACGGGCACGGTGTTGATGAACATCCCGACCATCGACTCGACCTGCGACAGCTCGGGCGGGCGCCCGGAGACGGTGGCGCCGAACACCACGTCCTGGCTGTCGGTGAGCTGGCCGAGCAGGAGCGCCCAGGCGCCCTGGACCAGGCTGTTGAGGGTGATGCCCCAGGTGGCGGCGAGGCGACGCAGGGCGTGCGCGTCGTCGTCGGCCAGCTCGACGTCGATCTCGTCCCGGGCGCCGTCGTCGTCCGCCCCGCCCGCCACGCCCGCCGTCTCGTCCGACGTGTCGGCGGCGGACTCGGGCGCGAGCAGCGTCGGCGTCTCGAACCCGTCGAACTCCGCCGCCCACTCCCGGGCCGCGCTCTGCGCGTCCTGCCGACCGAGCCAGGCATAGAAGTCGCCCTGGTCGCGGGTGGCGGGCAACGCCGACGGGTCGCCGTCGGCGGCGTAGAGCAGCAGCAGGTCCCGCATGAGCAGGGGGGTCGACCAGCCGTCGTACAGGACGTGGTGGGCGGTCAGCACGAGCTCGGGTCGCTCCGGGTCGAGGACCGCGAGCGCCAGCCGGAACAGCGGCGGGTCATCCGCGTCGAAGTGGGTGGTCTGGTCCTGCGCCAGGAAGCGCGCGAACGTCTCCTTCTGGCTCGCCGGGTCGGCCTCGGTCAGGTCGAGGTACTGCCAGGGCAGCACCACCGTCTCCGGCACGACCTGCACGACGTCGCCGTCCGGCCGCCGGACGAACGCCGCGCGCAGGCTCGGATGGCGGTCCAGCAGCGCCTGCCCGGCCCGGTGCATCCGCGCCGGGTCGACCTTGCCGGCCAGGTGGAACACCAGCTGGATGTGGTACGGGTCGAACGACCCGCCGGCCAGGAGAACGTGGAAGAGAATCCCCGACTGTGCCGGGGTCACCGGCCACACCGCGGCCAGCCGGCCGAAGCGGCTCTCCCAGGTGTCGATCTCCCGCTGGTCCAGGCTGACCAGAGGCACGTCCGTCGGCGTCAGCCCACCCGCGTCGGGGGTCGCGGCGTGCCGAGCCAGGGCGCCCAGCGCGTCCACCCACAGCCCGGCGAGCTCGGTCACCTCGTCCCGGGAGAGCACGCCGGTGGGGAAGCCGAAGTAGGCCGTCAGTTCACTGCCGGCGGGGGTGGTGGTCGCCACCGCGTTGATCTCCAACGCGGACAGCACCGGCATGTCCCCGTCGGGCGCGGCGATCAGGTCGGGGTGGGTCGTGTCCGGTGACCAGCCCAGGGAGCGCAGGTCCGCGGGGACGTCCGCGGCGGAGGTCCGGCCCAGGTAGTTGAAGCCGATCTGCGGTTCGGGCTCCCCCGCCAGCACGGCGGCCGTGTCGGGGTTGAGGTGGCGCAGCAGGCCGTAACCGATTCCGCCTGCGGGCACCGCGCGTACCTGCTCCTTGACCGCCTTGATCGCCGCGCCGGCGGCCGGGCCGCCGGCGAGGGCCTGCGCGACGTCGATGCCGGCGAGGTCGAGGCGCACCGGGTACATCGCGGTGAACCAGCCGATCGTGCTGGCCAGGTCCGCGCCCGGCACCATCTGCTCGTCGCGGCCGTGCCCCTCGAGACGGACCAGCGTCGAGGACGCGGCGACGCCCCGAGACCGGCGCCAGCAAGCCAGCGCCAGGGCCAACCCGGCGAGCAGGCCGTCGTCGACGCCGCCGCGGAAGAGCGTGGGCACCGTGGTCAGCAGGACTTCCGTCACCGCTGCCGGTATCTGGACCCGCACCGTGTCGACGGTGGCGGCGACATCGCGGGCCCGGTCCAGCTCCCGCGCACCGAGCGTCGGTTCGTTCCCGCGCGCCACGGCCTGCCACGCCGGCAGTTCCGCCACCCGCCGCGCGGTGGCCGCCTCGTCGACCAGCGCGTGCGCCCACCGGCGCACGGAGGTACCCACCGCGGTCGCGGCCGGGGCGCGGCCGTCCCGAACCCGCTGCCAGGCAGCGGCCAGGTCCGGGAGCAGGATGCGCCACGACACGCCGTCGACGACGAGATGGTGCAGCACGATCAGCAACCGGTCCGCGTGCGCCTCCGCGTGCGCGTCGGCGTCTGCGGTGAACCACACAAACTGCGCCATGACGCCGTTCTCCGGGTCCAGCCGGCCGGCGGCTGCGTCCAGCTCGGCCGCCGCCTCGGCGTCGCCGGGGACCTCCCTCAGCAGGGCGTCGACGTCGACGCTGTCCGCGGGCTCGATCCACAGACCCGGCCGGACCCGATCCAGGCGGGCACGTAGCACGTCGTGCCGCTGGACGACCGCCCGCAGGGTCGCGACCAGACTCGCGCGGTTCACGCCCGCGGGCATCCGCACCAGGCCGGACATGCAGAACCGGCTGATGCTGCTGCCGAGGGCGAGGACGTGCGCGGCGGTCGGCTGCAGCGGCGCCCACCCGATGCCGCCGCCCGGCAGCTCCGCGAGCGTCGGACGCTCCTGCTCCGCCCGTCCCTCGACCAGCTCCGCAAGCCGGGCGACCGTGCGGTTGTCGAAGATCTCCCGGGTGGTGATCTCGACGCCGCGGGCCCGCGCCCGGGCGACCACCTGGATGGAGCGGATGCTGTCCCCGCCGCTGGCGAAGAAGTCGTCATCCACGCCGATCCGCTCGGTGTCGAGCACTTCGGCGTACACCTGGGCCAGCACCTGTTCCGCCGCGCCGCGGGGCGCGCGGTACTCGGCGCCGGCGAACTCCGGCTCCGGCAGCGCCGCCCGGTCCAGCTTTCCGTTCGCGGTCAGCGGCAGCCGGTCCAGCACGACGAACAGCGCGGGGACCAGGTAGTCCGGCAGGCGCTCGGCCACGAACCGCCGCAGCTCCGCCGCCGACGCGCCGGCCCACAGGTCGCCGTTGCCGGCCGCGTTCCCAGCGTCGGCGCCGGCGTCCGCGCCGGTGGTGGTGCCGACCGGCGTCAGGTAGCCGACGAGCCGTCGGGTGCCGGCGGCGTCCTCGCGTACGGCCACCGCCGCGCGGCCGACCGCGGGATGCCGGGCGAGCACGGCCTCGATCTCGGTCGGCTCGATCCGGATGCCGTTGACCTTCGTCTGGGTGTCGGCACGCCCCGCGTACGTCAGCTGGCCCTCGCGGTCCCACCGGGCCAGGTCGCCGGTGCGGTACATGCGGGCGCCGGCCGGGCCGAAGGGACAGGGCACGAAACGCGCCGCGGTCGCGGCGGCGGCGCGGTGGTAGCCGCGGGCGAGAAGACCACCGACGTACAGCTCGCCCGTCACGCCGGGCGGCACGGGTGCCAGTTCCGGGCCCAGGACGTAGGCGCGCATGCCGGCGAGCGCCCGCCCGACCGGCGTCGCCTCGCCCTCGGCCAGGTCGGGTAGCAGCGACGGGTGGTCCGGGAGCGTGTACGTCGTGGCGTAGAAGCTCTCGGTCTGCCCGTAGGCGTTGACGACCCGGGCCTGCGGCAGAACCTCCTGCAGCCGTCGGACCAGGTCGGTCGACAGCGGTTCCCCGGCGAACACCACGGTCTGCACGTCGAGCCGGCGGGCTGGCCGACCGTCGGCGGCGAGCTGCTCCAGCAGGACCGAGAACACCGTCGGCACCGCGCTGACGGTGCTGCCCGACCAGTTGTCGCGTTCGGCGAGTTCGAGCACGTCGCGGACGATCTCGATGCTCGCGCCCGCGGCGAGCGCGGTGAACACCTCGAACACGGAGACGTCGAAGCTCACCGAGGTCGCGGCGAGCATGCGTGAGCCGGGGCCGACCCCCACCGCCCGGCGCAGCTCCCGCACCCCGTTGACCACACTGGCGTGCGTCACGGCGACGCCGCGGGGAGTGCCGGTTGACCCCGACGTGAACATCACGTAGGCCAGGTTCTCCGGCTGTGGGTGCGGGCCCTGGGCCGCGGCGCCGGCCTCGGCGAAGCCCGGCTCGTCCAGCCGCAGCTCGTCCAGCCGCAGCTCCGGCAGGCCGTGGGCCGGCAGGTCCGCCGCCCCGGCGCCGCTCGTCAGCACCATCGCGGGCTCGCCCGCCGTCAGCAGGAGCTCGATGCGCGCGGCCGGGTAGGCGGGGTCGATCGGCAGGTACGCCCCGCCGGCCCTCAGCACGCCCAGCAGCGCCACCACCAGGTCCGCCGAGCGCGGCAACGCCACGGCGACCAGGACGTCCGGCCCGATCCCCCGCTCGCGCAGAACCGAGGCCAGCCGGCTGGCACGCACGTCCAGCTCGCGGTAGGTCAGCATGGTGTCGCCGGCCACCACCGCGGTCGCGTCCGGTGTCCGCAACGCCTGGGCCCGCAGCAGTTCCGGCACCGTCGACGCGGCTCCCTCGCGGGCCGGCTCGTCGCTCGCGACCAGCAGGTCCCGCTCGGCGTCGGTGAGCACGCTCACCCCACCCACGCGCACTGCGGGATCCGCGACCACCTGTCGCAGCACGCGTACGAAGCGGTTCGCGATGGCCTGGGCGGTGGCGTGGTCGAACAGCTCCGCCGCGTACTCCAACCGCCCGTGCGCGCCCCCGGTCGCATGCGGAACGATGTTGAAGAACAGATCGAACTTGGCGGTGCCGGTACCGGTCGGGACCGGTGTGACCCGCAGGCCGGGCATCTCGATGCCCGGCCACACGAACTGCCAGGCCAGCATCACCTGGAACAGCGGGGAGTAGGCGGTGGAGCGGTCCGGGTTGAGCAGTTCGACCAGCCGCTCGAACGGATAGTCCTGGTTGTCGTAGGCGGCGAGAGCCCGGGTCCGGACCTGGTCCAGCACCTCGCCGAACGCCGGATTGCGCGACAGGTCGGCACGCAGCACCCAGGTGTTGGCGAAGAACCCGATCAGATCACCGAGCTGCTCGTCGGCACGGCCCTCGATCGGACTGCCGATCGTCAGATTGTTGCCGGCGCCGAGGTGGTGCAGCAGCACGGCGAGCGCCGCCTGGGCGAGCATCGGCGGGGTCGCGCCGTGTTCCGCGGCGAGCTTGCCGAGCCCGGTGAGCAGCTCGGGCTCCAGCTCGAAGGACACGTGACCGCCGCGATGGCTGGCCGCCGTCGGTCGCGGCCGGTCGAGCGGCAGCACCACGGGCTGCGGTGCCCCGGCCAGTTCCTCCCGCCAGTAGGCCAGCTGCGCCGCGGCGATGCTGTCGGGGTCCGCCTCGTCCCCCAGCAGCTGCCGCTGCCACAGCGTGTAGTCCTTGTACTGCACCGGAAGTGGCGTCCAGCCCGGCGCGTCCCCGCGCTGACGGGCGGAGTACGCGCGGACCAGATCCTGCATGAACGGCGCCATCGAGGCCCCGTCCGCCGCGATGTGATGGAACACGAACACCAGCACGTGGTGCTGGGCGGCGACCCGGAGCAGCACCGCCCGCAGGGGAAGGTCCGTGTCGAGGTCGAAACCCTCGCACGCGACCCCGTGGATCGCGGCGTCCACCGCGTCCGCGGCGACGTCCACCACCCGGACCGTCAGCCCGGCCTGCTCCGGCGGCAGCACCCGCTGCTCCGGTGCGCCGTCGGCGCTCTCCACGATCAGAGTGCGCAGGCTCTCGTGCCGGGCGACAACGTCCGTCACCGCCGCGGACAGGGCGGGCAGATCCAGTGACCCGTCCAGCCGAAGCACGAACGGGATGTTGTAGGTGGCGGAAGGGCCTTCAAGTCGGTGGAGAAACCAAAGCCGTCGCTGAGCAAAGGACAACGGAATCATCGACGTTACTCCTGTACGGTAAGCTGGCGCAGCCGGGGGCGCTTCGACGTGGCCAGGTCCTCGATGCGCGTCGCCAGCTCGGCGACGGTCGGATTGTTGAAGACCATGGTGACCTTGACGTCGACATTGAGTTCGTTGCGAATGCGACCGATCAGTTTGGTGGCGAGCAGTGAATATCCGCCCTGGCTGAAGAAATCGGCGTCGATACCTATCTCGGCCACGCCGAGGAGCTCCGCGAACAGCCGGCAGAGGACTTCCTCGTTGTGGTTGCGGGGTCCCCGGCCGACGGCGGCCTCGGACTGGTCGGGTGCGGGCAGCGCCGCACGGTCGACCTTGCCGCTCGGTGTCGTCGGGAACTCCGTGAGCGGCACGATCACTGACGGGACCATGTACTCCGGCAGCTGCCGGCGGAGCCGGTCGGTCACCTCCTCGATGTCGGGCTGGCCGACGGACGCCTGGTCCTCCGCCACCACGTAGGCGACCAGGCGTTGGTTACCGGCCTGGTCCTCCCGGACGATGGCCACCGCACCGCCGATGCCCGGCTGCGAGGTCAGGGCCTGTTCGATCTCACCGAGCTCGATACGGAACCCACGAACCTTCACCTGGAAATCCGACCGGCCCAGATACTCCACCTGCCCCGCCGAGTTCCACCGCACCACATCCCCGGTCCGGTACATGCGCTCACCCACACCACCGAACGGACACGCCACAAACCGACCCGCCGTCAAACCCACCTGACCCAGATAACCCCGCGCCAACCCCACGCCCGCCAGATACAACTCACCCGGCACACCCGGCGGCACCGGACGCAACCCCGCATCCAGCACATACACCCGCATATTCCAGATCGGCACCCCGATCGGCACCCGATCCGCACCCACCACATGCCGCCACGACGTCACCTCCACCGCCGCCTCCGTCGGCCCGTACAAATTGAACACACCACACCCCGGCAACACCTCCACCACCCGGTTCGCCAACCCCGCACCAAAAGCCTCCCCCGCCACCTCCACCCACCGCAGACTCACACACTCCCGCGCCGCCGGCTCCGCCACAAATGCCTCCAACAGCGACGGAACAAAATCAGCCCCCGTCACCCCCTCCCGACGCACCAAATCCACCAGATACCCCGGATCCCGCCGCCCATCCGGACGCGCCACCACCACAGCCGCACCCACCTGCAACGGCGCAAAGAACTCCGGCACCGACACATCAAAACTCGCCGACGTACTCAACAACACCCGATCATCCGGACCCACCCCGAAATACTCCACACCCCACGCCAACCGATTCATGATCGACCGATGCGACACCACCACACCCTTCGGCCCACCCGTCGACCCCGACGTATAAATCACATACGCCGCATGATCCGGCAACAACCTCCGCTCCGGCGCCACCACCGGATACCCCGACACATCCGGAAGCACCCCCTCCAACACAACCACCGGCGCCGCACCCGCCAACACCTGCCGAACCCGATCCACCGGCGCATCCACCTCCACCGGCACATACGCAGCCCCCGCCTTCACCACCGCATACACCGCCACCACCAAATCCACCGAACGAGGAACCCGAACCGCCACCACCCGATCCGGACCCGCACCCCGCTCCACCAACCAATGCGCCAACTGATTCGCCCGCCGATCCAACTCCCCATAACTCAACCGCACACCCTCACCAACAACCGCCACCCGATCCGGAGCCGACGCCACCCGCGCCTCAAACACGTCCGGCAACGTCCCCCCCACCACCCCACGACCCGTCTCATTAACCCCACCCACCAACCACTCCCACTCCCCAGCCCCCAGCACATCCACCGCACCCACCCGCACACCAGGATCAACAACCAACGCCTCCAACACCCGCACCAACCGAGCCGCGATCCCCTCCGCCGTCACCCGGTCGTAGAGGTGGTTCTGGTAGTCCAGGGAAAGGCGCAGATAGGGGTCGGCGGAATTGAGGGTGAGCGGATAGTGGGAGCCCGCGAACGGCCGGATGCCGTCAATCGTGAATCCGGCGGCGTCGTTCGCCTCGACGAGACCCTCGCGGTCGATCGGGAAGGACTCGAACACCACGATCGTGTCGAACAGCGCCGGCAGCCCGACACCCCGCTGGATGTCGGCGAGCCCGTAGTGATGGTGGTCGAGCAGCGCGGTCTGCCGCTGCTGCAGCTCGATGACGACGTCGGCCAGGCTGAGGTCCGGCCGGCACAGCACCCTGACCGGCAGGGTGTTGATGAACAGGCCGACCATCGCGTCCGAGCCCGGCAGGTCCGCGGGGCGACCGTTGACGGCGGCGCCGAACACGACGTCCTTCTGCCCGGTCAGTTTCGACAGCAGAACCGCCCAGGCAGCCTGCAGCAGCGTGTTCAGCGTGACCCCGAGTTCCGCGGCGCGCTTGGCCAGCTCGCGACCCTTGTCGATCGACAGCGGAACCTCGACCCGACCCAGCGCGGACGGCGTCTCCCGCGTGGGGGTGTGGGCGGCCACCAGGGTCGGCTGGTCGAGGTCGGCGAGCTCCGCAGCCCAGACCGTGGCGGAGGCCTGCCGGTCCTGCGCGGACAGCCAGGCCAGGTAGTCGCCGTAGTCGCGGGCCGGGGGCAGGTCCCGCGCACCCGCGTAGAGCCGGATCAGGTCCTCGATCACCAGCGGTGAGGACCAGCCGTCGAACAGGGCGTGGTGCGCCGTGATGACCAGCTTCGCCCGCTGCGGCCCGGTGGTGAGCAGCGCCAGCCGGGTCAGGGGCGGACGGGTCGGAGCCAGCCGGTCGGCGCGGTCCTCGGCGAGGTAGCGCTCGAGCGCCGCCTCCTGCTCGGCGTCGGTGCGGCCGGTCAGGTCGAGGTGCTGCCAGGGCATGTCGACGTGCTCCGGCACCACCTGTACCGGGTCGCCGCCGGCCCCGGTGACGAAGGCCGCGCGCAGGTTCGGGTGGCGCTCCAGGAGAGCCTGCCCGGCCCCGCGCATGCGCGCCGGGTCGACGTGTCCGGAAAGGTGCAGCACGAACTGCATGTGGTAGACGTCGAAGGAGCCCTCGGCGAGCTCCGCCTGGAAGAGGATCCCGGACTGCGCCGGCGGCAACGGCCAGACCCCGGCGAGCCGGCCGTAACGTGCCTCCCAGGTCTCCAGATCGTCCTGGCGCACCGCGACCAGCGGGGTGTCGGACGGCGTCAGCCCGCCCACCCGGGGGCCGGCGGCGTACGCGGCCATGCCGCGCAGCACCTCGACCCACAGCTGCGCCAGCTCGGCGACCCGTTCCCGGGACAGCAGCCCGGTGGGGAACATGAGCACGGCCTGCAACTGGCTGCCCTCGGCGGCGTCCGTGGCGACCGCGTTGACCTCCAGCGCGGACAGCGCCGGCAGGTCCGGATCCGGCTGCGGGACCAGCTCGGTGGACCAGGACGCCGGCCCCCAGCCGACTGCCCGCAGGTGCTCGGGCACGTCGGCGTCGGAGATGCGGCCCAGGTAGTTGAACCCGATCTGCGGCGCCGGACGGTTGGCGAGCGCCGCGGCGGTGTCCGGGTTCAGATACCGCAGCAGGCCGAATCCCACCCCCCGGTCCGGAATGGCCCGCAGCTGCTCCTTCACCAGCTTGATCGCCCTGCCGGCGGTGGCACCACCCGCGAGCACGTCGGCCAGGTCCAGCCCGCGCACGTCGACCCGGGCCGGGTACATGCTGGTGAACCAGCCGACGGTCCGGGAAAGGTCCGCCCCGGGCACCACGCTCTCCTCGCGGCCATGCCCCTCGAGCCGGACCAGCGTCGCGCGCTGCGCGCCGCGCCACCTGTCCACCGCGAGGGCGAGCGCCGCCAGCAGCACGTCGGTCCCGGTGCCCCGGAACGTCGCCGGCAGGGTGGTCAGAACCGCCTCGGTCACCTCCGGGGACAGCCGCACCCGCACGCTGTCGACCGTGGCCATCACGTCCACGGCCGGGTCGAACGCCCGCGCGCCGAGCGGGGGGTTCGGCACGGCGAGCACGTCCTGCCAGTGGGCGAGTTCCGCCGCGCGCGCCGGGCGCAGCGCCTCGGCCTGCAGCGCCGACAGCCAGCGGCGGGCGGACGTCCCGACCGGGGGCAGGGCGGACGTGCCGCCGCGACGCGACTGCTGCCAGCTCTCGGCGAGGTCGGACATCAGGATGCGCCACGACACCCCGTCCACCACGAGGTGGTGCAGCACCACGAGCAGCCGACCCGCACCCGACGCCGCGGTGAACCAGACGAAGGCGGCCATGATCCCGGCCCGCGGGTCGAGCCGCCCGACCGCGTCGTCCAGCTCGGCCTTCGCCACCGCCAGCAGCGCCGGCTCGTCCCACCGGCCGTCGCAGGCAACCCGGTGGATCAGATCCGCCGCCCGCGCGGTGCCGGTCGCCGGCACGACGAGGGTCGGGTCGTCGTCACCGATCAGCCGCGCGCGCAGCAGGTCGTGCCGGTTGAGCACGGCGTCCAGCGTCGTGGCCAGTTCACTCGCGTCGATGTCGGCGGGCAGTTCCAGCGCCATCGCCATGGCGAAGCGATTCATCCCACCGCCGTGGCCGAAGACATGCCGCGCCACCGGCGGCAGCGGCATCGGTCCGATCCCGCCGCCCGGCTCCTCCGCGAGCACGGGCACCCGCGCTCCGCGGACCCGGGCCGTCTCCGCGAGTCTGGCCGCCGTCCGGGCCTCGAAGATCTCCCGCGTGGTGACCTCCAGGCCGCGGGCGCGGGCCCGCGCCACCACCTGGATCGACCGCAGGCTGTCACCGCCCGCCGCGAAGAAGTCGTCGTCGATACCAACCCGCTCCACGCCGAGCACGTCCGCGTAGGCCGCGGCGATGATCCCCTCCGCCTCGGTGCGCGGCGCGCGGTAGGCCTCCTCCACGAACTCCGGCTCCGGCAGGGCCGAGCGGTCGAGCTTGCCGGTCGGGCCGTACGGCAGCTCGCCCACGACCACGAACGCCGAGGGCACCATGTAGTCGGGCAGCCGGGCGGCGAGGAAGCGCCGCAGTTCCGCCGCCGACGCCCCGGACTGCATGTCCACGTCGCCGATACCGCCCGCGCCGTCGTCACCGACGGCACCCTCGCCGGTGTGCACCACGTACGCGACCAGCCGCCGGCCACCCGAGGGCGCCTCCCGGCCGACCACCACCGCCCGGCTGATGCCCAGGTGCAGCTCGCACACGGCCTCGACCTCGGCCGTCTCGATACGGAAGCCGCGTACCTTCACCTGACCATCGCCGCGACCGACGCACTCCAGCCGGCCGTCGGCGTCGCGACGCGCCAGGTCACCCGTGCGGTACATGCGCTCGCCCGGGTGACACCACGGGTTCGCCACGAACCGCACGGCGGTCAGGCCCGGCTGGCCGTGGTAGCCGCGGCCGAGGCAGCGTCCCGCCACGTACAGTTCACCGACCACGCCCGGCGGGACCGGAGCCAGTCCCGGGCCCAGCACGTAGGCACGCATGTTTCCCAGCGGGGTGCCGATCGGCGCGACCTCGGCCTGGGGCGACGGCTCGGACGCCGCGAGGGAGAACGTCGTGGCGTAGAAGCTCTCGCTCTGCCCGTAGCAGTTCACGATCCGGGCGTCGGGAAGGGCCTCGCGTACCTGCCGGACCAGCCGGGTCGGCAGCAGGTCGCCGGCGAGGACCACCGAACGCACGCCAGACGTGCTCGGCAGGTGGTCGACCAGTTCCCCGAGCACCGACGGGACCGCGCTGATCACCTGGCCGTGCCAGCCCTCGCGCTCGCCCAGGACCAGGGCGCTCGGTACGACCTCGGCCGTGCCGCCGGTGGACAGGGCGGTCAGCAGCTCGAAGACCGAGACGTCGAAGTTCACCGAGGTGCCGGCCAGCATCCGCCAGCCGGCGGACGGGCTGAGCACGCGGGCCAGTTCCCGCACCCCGTTGACGACACTGCGGTGGGTGATGGCCACCGCCTTCGGCCTGCCCGTGGAACCGGACGTGTACATCACGTACGCCAGGTTGTCCGGGCCGAGCGGCGGGACGCGGCCCGCGCCGTCCGCACCGTCACCGCGGGAGTCCCAGCCGTCGCGGTCGTCGAGGGTGAGGACCGAGAGGTCGTTGGGCGGCAGGGCCTGCCAGGTCGCGACGTCGGTGACCGCGAACCGGGCGGCGGCATCGGACAGCACGACGTCGACGCGTCCGGTCAGGTACTTCGGGTCCAGCGGCAGGTATCCGGCGCCGGACTTGAGGATGCCGAGCAGGCCGACCACCAGGTCCTCGGTGCGCGGCAGCGCCAGGATCACCAGGTCCTCCGGCCCGGCGCCGCGCCGGACGAGCTCACGGGCGACGCGGGTGGCGCGCTCGTCCAGCTGCCGGTAGGTCAGGGTCCGCTCCTCGCACACGACCGCCGCGGCGTCGGGGGTCCGGGCCACCTGCGCCTCGAACAGCGCCGGGATCGTGAGGTCGCGAGCCGCGTCGGCGCTGTCGTCGAGCCCGGCACGCAGTTGCTCCCACTCGGTCTCGTGGAGCACGTCGATGCCGCCGATCCGGCGGCGCGGGTCGGCGGTGAGCTCACGCAGCACCCGGACGAACCGGCTCGCGAGATCCTCGACCGTCTCCCGGTCGAACAGGTCCGTCGAGTACTCCAGGCGGCAGCCCGCCCCGCCCTCGGCGTTCGGGATCATGTTGAAGAACAGGTCGAACTTCGCCGTCGCGGTCTCGAGCGTCTCGTTCGTGACGTCCAGGCCGGCGAACTCCAGCCGGCCCAGCGGCTCCTGCCAGGCGAGCATCACCTGGAAGAGCGGGTGGTAGGCGGTGGAGCGGTCCGGGTTGAGCAGCTCCACCAGCCGCTCGAAGGGCATGTCCTGGTTGTCGTAGGCGGCCAGCGCCCGCTCCCGCACACGCTGGAGCAGCTGGTGGAAGGTCGGATTCCCGGACAGGTCGACGCGCAGCACCCAGGTGTTGACGAAGAAGCCGACGAGGTCCCGCAGCTCCTCGTCGGTGCGCCCCGCGATCGGCGCGCCCAGGGGCACGTCGTCGCCGCATCCCAGGTGGTACAAAAGCACAGCCAGCGCCGACTGCATCACCATCGACACCGTGGTGTCCTGCTCGGCCGCCAGCGTCTCCACCAGGCGGGTCAGGCCGGCGTCGAGGGAGAACTCGACCAGTCCACCCCGGGACGTCATCGACCGGGGACGCGCCCGATCCGTCGGGATGGCCAGCGGCTGGGCGAGATCGGCCAGGGCCTCGCGCCAGTAGGCAAGCTGCCGGGCCGCCAGACTGTCCGGGTCGGACTCGTCGCCGAGCACGTCCCGCTGCCACAGCGCATAGTCCGCGTACTGCACCGGAAGCGGCTCCCACGCGGGGGCCGCGCCCTGCCGGCGGGCTGCGTAGGCGGTGGTGAGGTCGCGCAGCAGCGGCCCGAGGGACTCCCCGTCCAGCGCAATGTGGTGCACCACCAGCACGAGCGTGTGCTCGCGCGGTCCGCACCGCAGCAGCTTCGCGCGGATCGGGGCGTCGGCGGCCAGGTCGAAGTGCGCGGTGGCCACCTGTTCGACCGCCGCCGCCCGCTGCTGTTCGGTGACCTCGGCGACGGGCAGGTCGAACCGGTTCTCGCCGGGGGAAAGGATCCTCTGGTGCGGCACGCCGTCGTCGCCCTCGACGATCACCGTACGGAGAACCTCGTGCCGGTCGATGACATCCCGCAGCGCCGCCTGCAGCGCATCCGCGTTCAGGTCACCAGTCAGTCGGAGGGCAAAAGCGCCGTTGTAGGTCGCCGACGGTCCTTCGAACCGGTCCACGAACCACAGCCGACGCTGCGCGAACGACAACGGGATCATCGTGTCTCCAAATCGGCAGGTCAACCCGGAGGGTGACCCGGAAGTCAGCTCTGGTCGAGCACGGCGAGGAGTTCGTCGTTGTAGAAGTCGTCGAGGGAGCACGCGCCCGACACCGTCGAGAAGTACCGGTCGATCAGCTCCTGGTGGCCGACCAGTTTTCCCAGCAGTTCCGTGCGCCCCTCGGGCCTGAGCTCGGCCACGTTCAACACACCCTGGTAGAGGTTCAGGAACTCGTCGCGCAGATCTTCCTCGTAGGCTTTCAGGGCGACCTCGAGGGCCGCCTCGTCGTGCAGTCCCTGGCCGATGCGCTCGGTGAGAAGACGGGCCTGGATGAAGGCGTCGGTGATGCCGCGGGCGGTAATGGAATCCTTGTGGTGCACCGCGTCGCCGAGCAGTACCCAGCCGGGGCCGAAAGCCTTGCGGAAGTAGTTCTCCTGCTGGCCGGTGCCGTACAGTCGCTCCACTCGGCGGCCCGCCGCCATACGCTCGTACAACGCGGGCGCCGTCGCACGGACCGCTTCGAGGTAGGCCGCCTCCACCCGGGTGCGTACCCTGGTGAACTCCGCCTGCGGGAAATAGGTCATGACCAGGGTGAGATCGTCGTTGGTCGGGATCACACCGATCCAGCGTCCCGGCCGCTCGTACAGCTCGAAGTGCGCGGGCACTCCGGCCCAGTAGCTGTAGTACGTGCAGGTCATCCGCGGATGCTCGATGACGTTGCCCGCGCCGGCCCGGCGGGCCACCACGGACCGCATCCCGTCCGCGCCGACGACCAGCCAGGCCCGGTCCGTCGCCACCGCCCCGCCGGGCGTGGTGTACTGCACGCCGACCACCCGGTCGCCGTCGAAGAGCAGGTCCGTGACCTCGCAGGATTCCCGGAACTCCACTCCGGCCGCCACCGCGCCCGCCGCCAGGATCGGGTCGAGCACGAACCGCCTGGGGGCGTAGGTGGTCCGGTTGCCGTCGACCGGCAGGGAGAAACCGGCCAGGCGCACGCCCGGCGCGGTGTAGCTCTGCTGGTCGATCGGCTGGCAGCCCGCGTCCCGCAGGTCACCCAGCAGCCCCCACCGGTCGAGCAGTGCCACGCCCGGCTGGTGGATGTAGTGCGAGGAAAGGGTGTCCCGCGGGAACTGCGCCTTCTCCAGCAGCAGGACCCGGTATCCCTGCCGGGCGAACAGCATGGCCGCCGGCGCGCCCGCGCAACGGGCACCTATGACAATGAGGTCGTACATGGCGCCTCTCCTAGCAGACACTAATGGTTCGCGACATGGTCTCGACCGGGCGTCGCCCGGCGGTCGAGAAAGCCGCCGGACGCCCACGGGAGGCCGGCAGCCGCCCGGTCCTAACCGGCAGTCACGTCCATGGACTCGATGTACGCGGAAATCGAGGCAACCGTCGGGTTGAGGAACATCTGATCGACCGGGACCTCGATGCCGAGCTCTTCCATGAAGGCGCCCTGGATCCTGGCCATGATCACGGACTGGCCACCCAGCGAGAAGAAGTCGTCGTCCACCGAGAGGTCATCGAGGCGAAGTTCGCGGCACCAGATGGCGCGCACGCTGTCGGAGATCATCATGGATCCCTTCACACTCATCGGCTTCGGCGACTACGCCGGCACGCCGTTGTCGGCGCGCTCGTTCCGGAGCTGCTCCGCCAGCGCCCGCCGGTCGACTTTTCCGTGCGGGCTCAGGGGAATACCCGCGACGCTGAGGAACCGGGCGGGCACCATGTTCCTGGGAAGTTTCCCGAGTAGTTGGGCACGCACCTCGTCCTCGGCGAGACCGTCTCGCTCCGAAACGATGAACGCGATCAGCTCGGGCTCACCCAAACCGGTCCGGTCCACCACCACGGCCGCCTGCCTGACGTCGGCCAGCCGGCCGAGCGCACGTTCGATGTCGGTCGGGTCGATGCGCATACCGCGCACCTTCACCTGCGCGTCCAACCGGCCGGCGACGACCAGCTCCCCCGCTCCGGTCACATAGCCGCGGTCACCCGTGCGGTACAGCCGGTGGGCCACACCGTCGACCTCGACGGTCGTGAAGCGCTCCGACTCGGGGCCGGTACCACCCAGGTAGCCGGCACCCACGCTCGTTCCGCAGATACAGATCTCGCCGTACTCGCCCGCCGCGACACCGTGCAGCTGCTCGTCGACGATGTGCAGCTCGGTGTTGTAGGCCGGCCTGCCGACCGGCGCGATGTTCTGCCCGCCCCGCCAGTAGTCGGCGAGGTCGTAGGACGACGCGACGTCCGTGCACTCGGCGACGCCGTACTGGTGGAGCAGGGTGCAGGTGTTTCCGGGCTGCCGGGCCCAGACCTCGATCCGCTCGGTGTGCAGCGGCTCTCCGCCGAAGAGAACATAGTCGAGCTGGGTGAGCGCGGTACCGCCGCGGGCGGTCTCCCACTCCACCAGCAGATACAGCGTGCTCGAGGCACAGTGCACGGTGCGAATGTCATGCCGGGTCAGGATGCGATAGGCCATCGCAGCGTCGAAGTTTCGGCTCGACAGCAGGTACTGGGTTGCGCCGCAGAACAGCGGCATCAGAAGGCTGCGCTGCGAGAGGTCGAACCCGAACGCGCTGACCACCAGATTGTTCGACCCCTGATGGAGACCGTACTCCAGCATCAGCCAGTTCAACAGGTTGAACCAGCCCTCATGGCGGACGGTGGCCACCTTGGGGGTACCGGTCGACCCGGAGGTGAAGACTGCGTAACACAGGTCGTCCCCGGTGACCGAAACGTCCGGGTTCTCCGGCGAGCGACTGCTGAGATCGGCGTCGATTCCGTCGAGGGAGACCAGGTCGGCGCGCGCCGATTCGACCAGGCCCGCCGTCGCCGCGGAGGTCACGACCAGGGCCAGGTCCGGAATCTGCGCAAGCAGCAGCCGGAGCCGCTCCGCCGGGTAGGACGGGTCCATGGGGACATAACACGCGCCCGCCTTCAGGGTGCCAAGAATGGCGACGAGAAGGTCGGCCGAGTAGTCGAGGCAGACGCCAATCTTGGCACCTCTCCCGAGTCCGCGCGCGAGGAGAAGATGCGCGAACTGGTTGGCCCTCGCGTTCAGTTCCGCGTACGTCAGCTGCTGCCCGGCGCAGACGACGGCAACTGCGGTGGGTGTGGCCTGTGCATGCGCTTCGAACTTCGTGTGGACGACGGGGGCCGAGGGCAGGGCGACCCGCTTTCCCTGGATAATCATCAACTGACTCCGATGTCGCGGATATCTGGCCGGACGAGTCGCCGGCGCGTCACGGGAACCACCCCGATTCGGCGCCGGCGGATGCTACGTCGTTAGGAGGCGTACCGATCGGCCGCATCGAGTACCTGCGTCACCCACTTGCCGACAGGCAGTCCGTGCGCGGCGGCCACTTTCGAATAGGAATCCAGTTGGCCGGCGGACAGCTCGATGGTGAGGGTGGTGGCCTGCTGTCGGCGGCGACCGGCGGAGGTCGATCTGATCGGCCGGGGTGCCGCCCGCCTCTCGTCACCGCCTTGCTCGGGGAGTTCGTCCTCCTGGGACTGCTCCGCAAGGCTGGCCCGGATCGCCCGACGAAGTTCGTTGCGCGACCAGTTCTGTTGTTCGGCCTTGCGTAGCCAGTAGTCCTGCTCAGGCGTCGACAGGCGGGTGACCTCGGCGTGATGGGCGAAGCTGAGCCCGTCCCGCCTGCGGTGATGCTCGAACCGGCGGGCCACCCACGCGTAGTTGCGGAGGGTCTGGTAATCAAGCCCGGTTCTCTCGATCGCCTCCTGGTAGCGGCGCCAGCCGTAGGCGGCCTCACCGAAGATCAACCAGTCGGCCAGCCACCACGCCGAGGAGTTGGTGAGTTCACGAAGACTGATCCCGATCTTTTCCCAGGATCGTTCGGACAGGTTCTGCGGGAACGTCATTCCCGACTTCTGCATCTTGGCTTCCAGCCCCATGAGGGACAGGGTCGCATCGCGCTGCGCCGGCTCAGCGCTGGATCCAACCGGCCGTATCTCCACACTGCTCGTGGCTCTCACCGAACACCACCCACAACCTTCATCTCGCAACCAGAGTTACGCCCCGCTTTTGAGCCGACTGCCAGCGTCAGCACCCCATTGGCGATCACTCCCACACCACCCTTTCCGGCCGTCCGGCCGGATCCAGTGGCGGATCAATCCACCGACATGGCCTCACGCAGGCTCTTCGGCCGCAGATCGGTCCAGTTCTGTTCGACGTACTCCAGGCACTCCGCCCGCGCCGCCTCACCGAAGACCACCCGCCAGCCGGCGGGCACCTCGACGAACACCGGCCAGAGGGAATGCTGCTCCTCGTCGTTGACCACGACGTAGAATCGGCCGTTCTCGTCGTCGAAGGGGTTCGTGCTCACATTCCACCGTCCTCGTCCGTCACCAGGTGACTCAAGAAGGGAATCGCAGGACCCGGCGCGATGTCTCCGGGCCGGGTGTCCTGTCGGCAGGACATCGCAGTCGCTCGAAATGCACAGCCCACGTTATGGCCCGACCGATGGTGCCACAAGGGGATGACGGTCTGTCGGCCCCCTGTCGCCCGGCCGAGACCCTTCTGCGGAGAACCCTCTGCACACCGTCCGGACGCTGTGCCACGATGTGCCTGCCGCGTTCCACGGACCGGCCCGCTCGTACCCGGATTCCTCGGATTCCGGACCGCGGCCGGCAAGAGCGCGTGGTTGCTTGTCGACCGCGCCGGCCAGGACTCCGCGACATCCCCCCGATGACCCCGGCGAGTACATCGGAAAGAAATCGCAATCAACACTGACGCGTAGCGGCGACACGCCTGCGCCGCACCGAAGAAAGGGACATCCGGATGGACGCTCTGGCGGAGGCCGTGCTCGCGGGCGCATCGCGCGACGAACTACTGAGCAAGGAGGTGCCGGCCGAGTACCTCGCCACCTATCTGCACGAGGACGACGTGCAGATGTTCGGCGGCACGGCCGACAAGGACGTGCGCCGGTCGCTACGGGTCGGCCGGGTGCCGATGCCGGAGCTGGCTCCGGACGAGGCCCTCGTCGCGGTCATGGCCAGCTCCATCAACTACAACACGGTGTGGTCGGCGATGT
This sequence comes from Frankia alni ACN14a, assembly GCF_000058485.1. Lineage (NCBI taxonomy): Bacteria > Bacillati > Actinomycetota > Actinomycetes > Frankiales > Frankiaceae > Frankia > Frankia alni. The sequence goes on along the minus strand of NC_008278.1, from coordinate 2,759,896 downwards.
TCGAGCCGCTGCCGACCTTCGGTTTCCTGCATCGCTTCGGCCGCCAGGGCGGTTTCGCCGCCCGGCACGACCGGCCGCACCACGTGGTCGGCTCGGACGGCGCCGGCGTCATCGTGCGGGTGGGCTCGGGGGTGCGGCACTGGAAGGTCGGCGACCACGTGGTCATCTCGCCGGCCTACGTGGATGACCAGGAGGCCGCGACGCACGCCGACGGGATGCTCGGCGCGGAGCAGCGCGCGTGGGGCTTCGAGACCAACTTCGGCGGCCTGGCCCACTACACGGTGGTGCGGGTCAGTCAGCTGGTCGCCAAGCCCACCCACCTGTCCTGGGAGGAAGCCGCCTCGGTGACACTGTGCGGCGGCACCGCCTACCGGATGCTGGTCGGCGACCACGGAGCCCGGATCAAGCAAGGCGACATCGTGCTGATCTGGGGCGCCACCGGGGGTCTCGGTGCGTACGCGGTGCAGCTGGTGAAGGCCGGCGGCGGCATTCCGATCGGGGTGGTCAGCTCGGCGGAGAAGGAGCGGGTGCTGCGCCGGCTGGGCTGCGACGTGGTCATCAACCGCGACGAGCTGGGTCTGGGAAACGGCACCGAGAGCCCGGACGAGATGATCGACGCGGGCAGGCGGCTCGGCCGGCGGATCCGCGCCGAGGTGGGTGAGGACCCGCACGTAGTGTTCGACTACGTCGGTTCCGCCACCTTCGGCATCTCGGTGTTCGTGGTGCGCAAGGGTGGCGTGGTCGTCACCTGCGGATCCAGCACCGGCTTCCAGCACCAGTACGACAACCGCTACCTGTGGATGAACCTCAAGCGGATCATCGGTAGTCACGTGGCCAACCTGCAGGAACAGGTCGAGTGCAACCGGCTGGTGCAGCTGGGCAGGCTCGCCCCCGCGCTGAGCACGGTCTATCCGCTCGACGAGGTCGGTGAGGCCACGCGGCTGGTCCAGACCAACCGGCACATCGGCAAGGTCGGGGTGCTGTGCCTGGCCCCCCGCACCGGGCTCGGGGTCACCGATCCCGCCCTGCGCGCCCAGATCGGCGAGGAGCGGTTGACCCCCCTGCTGGAGCCGTCCGTCCCACGGCAGTCGCCGCGGCCGACCCCGATCGCCGTCTGACCGCCGCGGCCGTAACGGCACCCCCCGAGCACCGCCGCCGGCGCGTCACACCCCGACACGGAAAGAACACCCGGTCTCCGCCGTCCCACGAAAGGTGAACTCCCGATGTTCGTGCCCTGCCACTACCGAGCACCGAACGTGTCCATGATGGTCGACCTGATGCGGGAGAACCCGCTGGCGCTGATGGTGAGCAACGGGGCTCCCGGGGCGGTGCCGTTCGCCACCCATCTCCCCGTCATCACCGACCCCTGCTGGGACGGACAGGCCGGGCCGGACCTGGGCGGCATGGTGCTGCTGGGTCATCTGAACCGAGCCAATCCCCATTGGGCGGCGCTGGAGACCGGCTCGATGATCCTGCTGACGTTCACAGGCCCACACGCCTACGTCTCACCCACCGTCTACGGCCTCACGCCCGCGGCTCCGACCTGGGACTTCACCTCGGTGCACGTGCACGGAGTGGTCGAGAAGCTCACCACGACCGAGGAGACGCTGGAGGTGGTGCGGGCGACGGTGCTGGCCTTCGAGCAGGAGTTCGGCGACGGCTGGGACATGACCGACTCCCTCGGCTACTTCCGCCGGATCGTGCCCCGTGTGGGCGCCTTCCGGCTGCGGGTGACCGGCGCCCAGGGCATGTTCAAGCTCAGCCAGGAACAGACCCCCGAGATCCGCGAGCGGGTGGCGCGGTCCTTCGCCGCCCACGGATCCACGCGGCACGCGCAGACAGCGGAACTCATCAGCCGACTGCCGCACTGACACCGCTCACCATGGTGTGCCGAAAGGGGTCCGTACCCCGTCGGGGCGCGGACCCACCTCGACGTCCACGGTCGCGGACAGGCCGTCATCCCGGCCGTCGGCCGGTCAGGCCCGGGGCAGCTCCGGCTCGGCCTTCCGATCCTTCAGCACCTGGCTGGCGGCGGCGTCCAGGGTGGTCGTCACCCAGGCGCTCAGCTCGCTGCCGACCTGGATCGCCGCGGTGTGCCATCGCTGGAGCCGGTGGTCGGGCAGGACCAGCGCACGCGGAGCTATGGCGGTGCTGGTCGGGCCGGCGACGCGCTGCCGGCCGGCCCGAACGGCATTGCGCAACTGCTTGGTCGTCCACTTCAGGTGCTCAGCGCGATCCAGCCAGGCGTCCTGTTCGTCGACGGGCAGGGACGCCAGCTCGGCATGGTGCTGGAAGCTGAGAGCGGACCGCCGGCGGGGCATATCGAACCGCCGGCAGACCCACGAGTAGTTGCGGAGCGTCTGGTACTGCAGGCCGGCCGCGCGGATGCCCCGTTCATAACGGTCGACGTACTGGTCCTTGCCGTAGATGAGCCAGTCCCCCAGCCACCAGCTGGAGGAGTCGATCAGTCCGGACAGCTGACGGCCGGCGCGCTCCCAGTCCTCGAAGGCCAGCCCCGGGGGGATGTGCAGCCCGACCTTCGTGGTGAGCACCTGGGGCAACCGCGGCCCCTGCCCGCCCGGTCGCCGCGCTCTGGGCACTCCCTCGGGTTCCGCGCGTGAGGTCAGCACGTCGGAGTTCTCCCGCCCCTCGATCTGATTCATCATCACGCCTCCGTGTCAACAATTCTGCGAACCTCGGAGTACACCGAGTCATCAGCGGCTGTCTGAATAGGTTCGACGACGACCCGCGTGGAGCGGGCGAGGTCGGCGGCCAGGGCGGCCGCCTCCCCCGGGGTGGGGGCGGCGACGAGGATCATTCCCACGTACCCTCCGTCCTCCGGGTCGACCAGCGCACCGGGCTCGACGAAGAGCTCGGCGCGCAGGACGGCCGGATGGTCGAGCACCCTGCGCCATTCCTCGACGAGAACGAACCGTCCGAGCGGACCGGTGAGGAACCGCACGGCCGCGGCACGCTGCGGCACCAGCGGCTGGGCGTCGCGGGATTGGCCCAGCGCGTCTCCGTAGATCAGCCCGAACAGCTCCAGGTCGGGGATCGCATGGGCGAGCAGGACGTGGGTCCAGCCGCCGCCCAGGCGGGCCTTCACCGTGCCGAGCACGACACCGGCGTCCGTGAGCGTCAGGTCGACATGGAACGCGCCGAAGGACAGCGACAGGCTGCGCAGCGCGGCGACCACCGTGCTCTCGACCAGGGCGAGGTCGTCCGCGGGCAGGTCCGCCGGCAGGACACGGGCCCGAGTCCGCATCCGCGGCCCGGGGCCGAGCTCCTTCTCCGCGATGGCCAGCGTGCGTGGCTCCCCGTCGAGGAAGACGCCCTCGGCGCTGAACTCGCGCCCTCCCACGAACTGCTCGACCAGGAGCTCCTCGTCCGATGGCAGTCGGGCCAGCGCGGCGGTCAGATCCGCGGGCCTTCGCACCAGGGATACCGTGTTCCCTCCCGCCGACCGGCGGGGCTTGACGATACAGGGGCTGCGGGTGTCCCGCAGAAACTCGGCGGCCTCGGCGCGGTCGGCGCAGAGCCGAAAGCGCGGCTGGACGAAGCCCGCGGCGGACAGCGCGGCCCGGCAGCGGTCCTTGTCGGCGATCAGCTCCACGGCCTTCGGCGCGTTGCCGGGGGCGCCGATCTCGGCGGCCACCTCGGCCACCATCTGCTGGCTGCGCGAACCGACGTCGAACACCATGTCGAAGCGGGCGCCGCCGGCCACCATCGACCGCGCCCACGCTACCCACTCATCGGTGCGGGCGAAGTCGACGGCGGAGCAGACGTCCGCCAGCTCGCGCAGCGTGGCCGCCGCGGCGAGCGACCGCGTCCGGTCGGTGACGTGCGTCCACACCCCGCGGGCCCGGCCTTCCAGCAGCGCTCGTCCCGCGATGTCCTCGCCGAGTGGCGCGGGCCAGTCGGCGCCGAGGAGCAGCGCCGCCGGCCGATCGTCGGCGGGCACGATTCCCCCGTTCGCCCCCGCCCGGATGGACAACCGCCTGGCCGCCGTCGGACCGACGAATCGTTCGGGCATCCGGTTACTCCCCTTTCAGCTCGTACCGCTTGCGCAGCCGGCCATCCCGCGAAATCCGGATGACTGGAACACACCATGCTCGGCGGGGGTATTGACCGGCTATCAGGCCGCCATCTGTCGATCATGCCAGCTATCGAATGGGACCGAAAGCCGAACGAGGGCGCGTTGAAACCGCCGCGCTGTGTGATTTCTCCCGAAGCGGCCGCCACGGGCCGCAACAGACCGCCGGGGTACGGCGGAAAACCTGAACGGGAGACCCAGGATGACAACCAGCGCGATTTCCTCCACCTTCGCCCTGAAGGCACACTCCAGCATTCCCGCGGGAAGCGACGACACGCACTGGGGCACCTGCGGAATCAGCGCGCCGGACTTCTCGTCGAACCCGACGGTGGCGAGCGACGACACGCACTGGTAGTGATCGCGCCCCGCGCCGCGACCACAGCAGCCTGAATCAGGAGGTCGCGGCGCCCGGAATAAGGTGCCACTTCACGGTCAGCTCAGCCAGCATCCGAGCAGCCTCCGGAGAACCGAGCTTGAGCAGAATCAGCCTGGCCCCCGCCAGCTCGGCACCGGCCGCCACATAGTCCGCCTCGGCGGCGAGAAGTTCGGAGAAGATCATCCGAACGCTCGCCTGAAGCAGACCCACTCCAAGCCGGTCGAAAAGCTCCCGCGCCGCGGCGAGGTGGATACGAGCGACCTCATAGCCGCTTCCCACCATCGCGATCTCACCCAGGGCCAGCAGGCTGCGGCCCTCGATCATGCGGTCGCCCACCTGTTTCGCGAGACGCAACGCCTGGATCAGGCTCGCCTCCGCGGCGCTGAGATTGCCCTGCCTCCACTGGGCCCGGCCGAGTCCGTTGAGAGCATGGCACTCACCGAACTGATCACGGTTCCGGCGGACCAGACGCAGCGCCCATTCGAATGCCTGCGCCGCCGATCCCGCCTCATGATCGCGTAGATACAGCTCGCCGAGCCGAAAAATCACCTGCGCTTCCACGCGCTCGCAGTGAATATCCCGGCAGATGGCCAGCGCCGCGGTGAGCATGTCCCGCGCGGACTCGTGCTCCGTGTCCTCCTCCGTGCGGGCCTTCGCGATGTTGACCAGCACGTGCGCCTCGCCCGCGCGGTCACCCACGGCGCGCAGACCGGTCAGGGCGGTGTCGTACTTGTCCAACATGGCGGAGTGATCGCCGCGCAACCAGTCGATCTGCGCCATGTTGCGAAGCACCAGCGACTGGCCATGCAGATCGCCGATCTCCTCGAACGCCGCGAAGGCCGCGGGCAGCAGACGCTCGGCCTCCTGCAGATCCTGCTGGTACACGGCCAGGCTCCCCAGCGAGTAGCGCATCGCCGCGGCGCCACGGACGTTGCCCGCGCCCTCGCAGACGGCAAGAGCCAGCTCGGCGGTCTCCCGCCAGTCGTCGAAGTAGCCCTTCGCCTCGAAAAGCGTCACCGAGGTCAGGGCCAGGTCCCAGCACAGCTCGTCCATGCCCAGCTCGGCGGCCTGGCGCACGGCGCCCACCAGCGGGCGGCGCTCGCTTTCCCACCAGGTGATGGGGTCCTCGACCAGGTCGTCGATCACGTCATCCGGAAGCTCCCACAGGGCGGCGTCGCCGTGCAGGACGGTGAAGTCGCCACCGTACTCACGGCGGTGCGCCCGCCGCACGAGCGAGAGCCAGCATCCCAGCACCCTCTCCTGGGCGGCCCGCGACTCGTCCTCCCGACCGGCCTCGCGCAGCCGTTCCTTCGCGTAGATCCGGATGAGGTCGTGGTAGCGGTAACGTGGCTCCTCGCCAAGCATGACCACCACGTCGAGCAGCTGCGCGTCGACCAGCCGCTCCAGGGTGTCCTCGGACTCCGTGACGTCGATGTCGAGCAGCGCGGCGGCCGTCCAGGCCGCGAAGTCCTCCCCGTTCAGTAGGGCGAACAGGCGGAAGAGCCGCTGGGCGGACACGTCGACGCCCCGGTAGGCGACGCTGATGGTCGAGCGCAGCTCCAGGCCGCCGTGTTCGAACTCGTCGAGGCGTCCGGCCTCGTCCTGCAGCCGACGGACGAGCTTGGCGATGGGCCAGTGTGGGCGGTGCGCGAGGCGGGCCCCGCCGATCCGCAGCGCCAGGGGCAGGCCGGCGCAGAACTCGGCAAGCTGCGTTGCTGCCGGCAGCTCGGCGCGGACCCGCTGCTGCCCCGCGATGTCCGCGAGGAGGTCGATCGACAGATCGTTGTCGAACACCTCGAGGTTGATGCAGACGGCACCGGCCAGACCGGTCATCCGAGAGCGGCTCGTCACGATCAACGCGCAGCTGGGGCTGCCGGGCAGCAGCGCCTGGACGAGCGGCTCGTCGACCACGTCGTCGAGCACCACGAGGATCCGTTTCGCCGCGAGCCTGCTGCGGTACATCGAGCCGCCCTCGGCCGGATCCTCGGGGACCGCCGGTCCGGGAACGCCCAGGGCGCGCAGGAACCGCGAAAGCACCTCGGCGGAGCCCGCCGCACCGGTCATGCCGCGCAGGTTGGCGTAGAGCTGCCCGTCCGGGTAATGCGCCTTGAGCTCGTGCGCGGCGCGCACCGCGAGCGCGGACTTGCCCACACCGCCCTTGCCGGTGATGGCCAGCACGCGCACCGAGTAGCGTGCCGCCATCTGGTCCTGATCGGCGCCGAGCGACTGGACGATCTCGGCCAGCTGCTCGGATCGGCCGGTGAAGTCGGCGATGTCGCTGGGCAGCTGCCGCGGCGGTACGACGCCGGAGTCCGCGGCCGTGTCCTCCCCGGGCGCACCGGACACCGGACCCGAGCCGGCACCCGTACCAGTACCGGTCGCCGCCGCAGGCACGTCGGCCTCCCGGTCCGGCACCCGCAGGTCGAGGACCGGATCGTGGTTCAGGATCGCCGTCTCGAGTTGCTGCAGCTCCTTGCCTGGCTCGATGCCGAGCTCGTTGACGAAGATGGCACGCATCCGGCGATAGCACTTCAGCGCCTCGGCCTGCCGGCCCGCGCGGTAGAGCGCGAGCATCAGCGAGCCGTACAGCCGCTCCCGCAGCGGCTCACGCTCCACCAGCTCGAAGAGCTCCCTGATGACCTTGTCGTGCCGGTTGAGCGCGAGCTCCAGCCGCACCCGCTCCTCGATCGCGGTCAGCCGCATCTCGTCAAGCTGGGTGGCGGCCCGCTGCACGAAGTCGCTCTCCACGCCCTGCAGCGCCGGGCCCCGCCAGAGGCCGAGAGCGCCGTGCAGCTCCTCGACCGCCTCGGCGACCTGGCCCTTACCGGCGAGGTCGCGTGCCGAGGCGACCATCCGACCAAAGCGGGTGACATCCAATTCTTCCGCGTCGATCGAAAGCAAATAGCCCGACGCGCGGGTGGCGATGGCATTGGAGCGGCCGGCGTCAGCAAAGGTGCGACGCAGTCCCGAAATGCAAATCTGAATCTGGGAGCGCGCCGTTGCCGGCGGCTCCGTACCCCACACCGCCTCGATGAGCCTCTCCAACGGCGTCACCCGGTTGGCTTCCAGGCCCAGCATCGCCAGCACGATCCGTAGCCGGGGACCGCCCACAGTCAGCTGCTGACCGTTGTGAAGCAGCTCCAGAGGACCTAGAAACCTGAACTCCATTTCACCCCACAGGAGCGCTCCAGCCGGAGATCCGGCGTCGTATCCCGGGGCGGCGCCATGCGCGCCGCAGAGCCACACTGTCGACACAGAATCTAACACGTTGGCAACGAGAAGCGTTACATGACCTTGAACCGCAGGGCAGAAGATTGTCGAGCAGCTACGCACGGTTGACGCGCCGCCAGCCTTGGCTTCAGGAACTCGCGGGCACCGTTTATGTTGGCGCGACCGGCCCCACTCAACACCGCGCGATGCCTTGCCTCATGTGGTCAACGCCACCATGACCAGCCAAGCACGGAGATTTGCCAGCGTCGCGCGGGGCGGCGGCCGCCCCCCCGGGGGTGGCCGGGGAACGCGCTCCCGGACCACCCCGCCGGGCACCGGACGCGGGGACCGGCGGACTCATGTGGGGTCGAACATGACTCAGGGTAAAACTCTCACCATGATCTGGTGGTCGACCTGAGGGAGCCAGCGGCCGAGCTGGCGGGTGCGATGTCCTCATTCGTGCCGGCGCTGGTGGTGGTCGGAGCGGGGTCGCGGTGGGCGGTCTGGTCGTGGAGCAGGTGCCGGGCAAGCATGATCATGCTGCGGCAAGCATGATCATGCTGCGGAGAACCGCGCCGAGGGCGCGACTTCTGGCGCGGGACGTGGCGCACCGGGTGATGGCGCTGCCAGCCCTGGCGCTGGTCCTTGCCGCATACGGCCCGATCCGCCTACCAGGAGTGCCTGGCTAGCAACGGCGTCACCCTGCCCACTCCGCCGGCAGGGCAGGGGGCACCGCCCGGCGGCTCCCGCCTGCAGGGCGCCCAGCCCTCTCAATCAAGGATCGTGACATCGCCGGGACGGGGATCCCGCCCCAGGACAAGTCGATGGTGCTCTCGGCCGTGCGCAACGCAGGTGGGTAAGCGTAGGTCACCACCCACAGATGATCGATCGCCTGGCAGCGGACTGTCATGCGGCACGGAGCCGGATGCGGGCTGGGCACACCGGTTCACGCCGCACACGTGATCACCCATCACCGCACCTCCCGTGCACATGTCCTCGCGGGAACCGTAGTCCTGGTACCCGCGCAGAGCAGAGAATCTCACGAACCTACCCGGACGACCGACGGATTACTTGCGTTCCGCGGTCGGAAGAAAGATCGCGTCGGATATGAGGGCGGTGCGGGAGGTGGCCATGGTGAACGCGTCGATGATGAGTTCGGTGCGCATGTGGTTCGCCATCGACCAGCCGATGACCCTGCGGGAGTAGAGGTCGATGACGGTGGCGAGATACAGCCATCCTTCGCCCGTGCGGACGTAGGTGATGTCCCCGACGAGCTTGGCGCCAGGGCGGGTGGCGGTGAAGTCGCGGCGGATGAGGTCGGCGGGCGGGCGCCTGACCGGGGGTCGTGGTGCGCCGGTAGGCCTTGGGCTGGCAGCCCTTCAGCCCGGCCCGACGCATGATCCGCCGGACGAGGCGAACCGAGGTGGGCCGGCCCGACGTGGTCAGGGCGGCGGCGATCCGCCGCGCGCCGTAGGTCTGGCGGGACGCGGCGAACAACGCCCGTACCTGGGTCTCCAGGGTGGCGTGTCGCCGGGCCCGGGGTGACGCCGGGGGGACTCGGCCACTACGCCCGCGCTCTACACCGCCGGCAACGCTTCCTCCTGACCCGCCATGTCTGACGTCCGACCGACATCAGATGCCAGCCGGGGCTGCGGTGAATGCCCGCAGCGGCCCGATCACAACGCGGGCGGCGCCCGCTTCAGCCAGGACCAGCTGACGGTGGGTACGGGAGTCCGTCAGCACCGCTCGCGCTAACGCTCCTCCGACTCGCATCAGCAGCCCGCAGGTCCACCGGGCTGGGCACGTACGGGATGGACGCGTGCGCAACGCAGGTGGGTAAGCGTAGGTCACCATCCACAGATGATCGATCGCCTGGCAGCGGACTGTCCTGCGGCACGGAGCCGGACGCGGGCTGGGGTACACCGGTTCACGCCGCACACGTGATCACCCATTCGCGGAGCGCGAGGAGATCGCGCTGGGTCGTGCCCGTGGGGACAGCATCCGTCAGATCGCCCGGGGCCTGGGCCGGCCCGCGTCGACGGTGTCGCGGGAGCTGTGACGTAACGCCGGTACCCGGTGCGGGACGCTGGTCTACCGGGCCACGCTCGCGCTGTGGCATCGTGACCGGCGGGCCACCCGCCCCAAGACCGCCAAGCTCGCAGGCAACGAGCAGCTGCGCGGCTATGTGCAGGAGCGGCTCGCCGGGCCGGTCCGCCGTGGCGACGGCACGGTGGTGCCCGGCCCGTGGACGGCGCCGTTCACCGATAGGAACAAGCCGCACCGCCAGGACCGCCGCTGGGTCAGCGCGTGGAGCCCGGAGCAGATCTCGCGGCGGCTGCGGGTCGACTTTCCCGACGACGCGGCGATGCGGATCTCACATGAGGCGATCTACCAGGCCCTTTACACCGAGGGGCGGGGGGCGTTGCGCCGTGAGCTGGTCGCGTGTCTGCGCACGGGCCGCGCGCTGCGGGCGCCACGCGCGCGGGCCGGACGGCGCCCCGATGGCATGGTCACCCCCGAGGTGCGGATCGGTGCCCGCCCGGTCGAGGCCACAGACCGGGCGGTCGCGGGGCACTGGGAAGGAGACCTGATCATCGGGTTGAACCGGTCCGCGATCGGCACGCTGGTCGAGCGCACCACCCGGTTCACCCTCCTGCTGCACCTGCCCCGCATGGACGGCTACGGCCATGAACCGCGGGTGAAAAACGGTCCGGCGCTGGCGGGCCGCGGCGCCGACGCCGTCCGCGAGGCGATCACACAGGCGTTCGCCGTGCTGCCCGAGCAGCTGCGCCGGACCCTGACCTGGGGTGGTGACCTCGACTGGCCGGCGGCCGTGAGACAGCGCCCGGGTGAAGGATCGGCGGGCGGCGGCCTGGTCGCGGCGGGTGCTGGCGAGGACGTCGATGACCTGTCCGTACTGGTCGACGGCCCGGTACAGATACGTCCAACGGCCGGCGACCATCACCTACGTTTCAGCCACGAACCACCTGTCGCCGGGACGGTGCCGGCAGGGCCGGGCCGCGTCGGCGAGCAGGGGTGTGAAGCGCTGCACCCAGCGGTAGATCGTGACGTGGTCGACCTCGAGGCCCCGTTCGGCGCGGAGTTCCTCGACGTCCCGGTACGGCAGCGCAAACCGCAGGTGCCAGCAGACCGCCAGGACGATCACCTCGGGTGGAACCGGAACCCGGCGAACTCAGACGTCCGAACCGGGACATGGACACGACGTCGACGCATCCACCGATCACGACCGATCGGCGGCTACGCGAAGGCGGACATCGCCGATGCAACAGTGCCGGCAGGGTCATCTGCCGTGCCTGTCACCCGCGCTCCGGTGTCGGGTCCGGTTCCGTCCGCGCGGCCGTCCCACCTTCCCCTGCCTCCCGGCGCTGGCGAGCCGTCCCCGGCCGATCCTCCCCGGCCGCATCGCCCTCAGCCGTTGACAGTCAAACAACCGGTTGGTAGAAACTGCCTCACCGCGTGTTGCGCGAATCACAATTGATCTCAGGGGGTCAATGTGCGAAAAACCGCACGCCTTGCGGCGTCCGTAGCGGTCTTATCGGCAGCCGTCGCCGGCTGCGCCTCGTCCGGCTCCGGGGCAACGGCCGGGTCTGGCGGCGGCGCGGCCGCATCCACCATGGCCTGCTCGGCGGATCCGTCCACGGACGCGGTCAGGACCTACACAGCGCCGCCGACGGCGCCGAACCCCGCGGTCCGGGGAAAGAAGATCGCGATCATCGCAGTGGGGATGTCGTCATCCACGGTCGCCGTCGGCGCCCGGGGCGTCGAGGAGGCCGCGAAGGCCATCGGATGGACGACCACCCTGTACGACGGCAAGCTCAATCCGGCCAACTTCCCGGTGATGGTGAAGCAGGCCGTCGCATCGAAGGCCGACGGCATCATCGGGGTCGGGCTTGATGCGCCCCTGGTGACGCAGGCCGCCAAGGACGCGACCGCGGCCGGCGTTCCCATCATCTCGGTCCAGGGCTGGGATCTCAACGACGACCCGTCGACCCAGACCGAGAAGCCGATCTTCACGACCCATATCAGCTTCGGTGACCGCTACCAGGACTTCGCCGCGGCGGTGCGTGCCTACGGCGCGGCGTCCGCGCAGTGGGCTATCACGAAGGCCGACTGCCGAGGCAAGATCATCGACTTCTCGAACAACGAGTACACCACGCTGAAGCTGCTTGAGCAGGGCTTCTCGCAGAAGATCAAGACAGGCTGCCCGGCGTGCAAGCGGGTCGAGGTCCCCTGGCTCGCCGCGGACTTCGGGCCGGCCCTGACCTCGAAGGTCAAGGCCGCCTTCCTGCAGAACCCGGACGCGGTGGCCGCCAACGGCGCGACCAACCCGACCCTCGGCATCACGCAGGGTGTGACCCAGTCCGGGCTCACCGGCAAGATGCAGATGATCGGCGGATTCGGCGTCGCCGCCGACTACGACGCGCTGCGGTCGCACCAGGGTCTGACGGCCGTGAACTCGTGGCCGCTGCAATGGTGGTCCTTCGCGGCCGTCGACACGCTGAACAGCTACTTCAACAAGACGCCCGCCCGGGATGAAGGCCTCGGGTTCGAGATCGTGGACGGAGCGCAGGACCTTCCCACGGCAGGCAAGGACTTCGCGCCGGGCTTCGACGTCCCGGCGGCGTACGAGAAGTCCTGGGGAGTCACGCGCTGATGTCGGCGATGCCTGCTGACGACGCCCGGACCGCGATCGTCGTCCGGGGGCTGTCGAAGAGCTTCGGCAGCACCCAGGCGCTGGACGGGGTGCGGCTCGAGCTCGCGTGGGGAGAGATCCATGGCCTGGTGGGCGGCAACGGCTCGGGCAAGTCGACCCTGATCAAGATTCTCGCCGGAGTGCTCGAGGCCGACGCCGGCGAGCTGACGACGGACGGGTCGACGTGGGACCTCACCCGGCACACGCCGGCGGAGTCCGCCCGGGCCGGCTTCCGCTTCGTCCACCAGGACCTGGGCGTCGTGCCCGTGCTCAGCGTCGGCGACAATCTCGGGCTCGGCGGTCACTTCGTCCGGGGGCCGTTGGGCACCATCCGCTCGCGACGCTCGCGGCGACGGGCGGCCGAGGTGCTGCGCCGGTTCGATCTGGACGTCGACCCGCGGGTGACTGCGGCGTCGCTGTCCACACCGCAGCGCGCCCTGCTCGCCATCGCCCGCGCCCTGCAGGACGTCGACGAGTCCGGCCGGGCCATCCTCGTCCTCGACGAGCCCACGGCCGCGCTGCCGGCCGAGGAGGCGAGCGAGCTCCTGCGCACCCTGCGCCGGCTCGCCGAGGCCGGGCACAGCGTCGTGCTCGTCACCCACCGCCTGGACGAGGTGCGGCGGGCGGCCGATCGGGTCACCTGCATCCGGGATGGCCGACACGTCGGCACCCTCGATGCGGCCGACCTGTCCGAGGCGCGACTGGTTGAGCTGATCCTGGGCGGCAAGCTCGAGCGCACGGTCACGGCCGCCGGGCCGGCCGACGCGTCGGCGGCGCCCGTGCTCGAGCTGCGTCATGTCGCGGGTGGCCCGCTGCGCGATGTCAGCCTGACGCTGCGTCCGGGCGAGATCGTCGGCATCGCCGGCCTGCTCGGCAGCGGACGGACCGAGCTGATGGAGATGATCTACGGCGCGCGCCGGATCGAGCGCGGTGACCTGGTCGTGCGCGGCACTGCCGTCCGATCGCCGTCGACCTCTGCGATGACCCGCCGGGGCGTCGCGTTCGTTCCCGAGGACCGTATCGCGGCGGGCATCTTTCCGCAGGAAAGTGTCGCGACGAACATGACCGCCGGCCAGTCGGGACGCTATTTCGCCAAACTGCGGCTGCGCACCGGCCTGCTGCTGCGGGACGTGGCGCGGGATGTCTCCACCTATGCGGTCCGGACGAGCAGCGTTCACCTGCCCATCAATGCCCTGTCCGGCGGCAATCAGCAGAAGGTCGTGCTCGGCCGGTGGTTGCGCACCTCACCCACGGTGCTCCTGCTCGACGAACCCACACAGGGCATCGACGTCGGATCCCGCGAGACCGTCCTGGGCCTCGTGTCCGAGGCGAGCCGTGCCGGCACCGCCGTGATCCTGGTGAGCTCCGAGTTCGAGGAGCTCACCAGGATCAGCCACCGGGTCCTCGTGCTGTGCGACGGCCGCATCGCCGACGAACACCCACACGGGATGACCAGCCATGACCTGCTGGAATCCGTGCTCGAGAAGCAGAGGGCGACCCGATGAAGGCGCAGTTACGGATTACCGAGTTCTTCGAGCGGTACGGCCTCGTGGCCCTGCTCGTCGCGGTCATCGTCTTCTTCAGCGTGAACTCCGCGACCCCCCAGTTCGACACCGTCGCCAACCTCAGGAACATCCTCACCGACCAGTCAATCCTCGGGATCCTGGCCATCGCGACCGTGATTCCGCTGGTCGCCGGTCAGATCGATCTCTCGGTCGGGCCGAATGCCGGCCTGACCTCCGTTCTGTGCGCGGGCCTGATGTCGAAGTCCGGCTGGCCGCTGTTCCCCGCGATCCTCGCCGCCATCGTCGTCGGCCTCGTCATCGGCACGATCAACGCGATCCTCGTCGCCTCGGTGGGCATCAACTCGATCATCGCCACGCTGGGGATGTCCAGCGTGATCGGGGCGGCCGTCCTCGCGTACTCCGGCGGAGTCTCGATCACCACGGGCGTGAGCCCCGGGCTCCTCAGGCTCGGCCCGGGGAAATGGCTCAGCGTCCCCACACTCTTCTACTTCCTCCTCGGCATCGCCCTCGTCGCGTGGTATCTGCTGGAGAAGACGCCGACGGGTAAGAACCTCTACGCGATCGGATCGAACCCCCGGGCGGCGTTGTTGGTGGGCATCGGCGTCTCCCGGCAGACGTTCGGCTCTCTCGTGCTCGCCGGCGGCATCGCGGGCGGCGCCGGCGTTCTGCTCGTCGCGGCCGTTGGCGCCGGCAGCCCACAGCTCGGCTCGAACTACACGCTGCCGGCCATCGCTGCGGCGTTTCTCGGCGCGACGTCGATCCAGCCCGGTCGGTACAACGTGTGGGGCACGATCACCGCGGTGTTCTTTCTCGCCATCAGCGTCAACGGGCTGACCCTGTGGGGGGCCGCCCCGTGGGTCAGCGAGCTCTTCGACGGTGCGGCGTTGATCGTGGGCGTCGGGCTCGGTGTCTACGCCGGAGCCCTTCGGCGCAGGAGGCCCGGCCGCAGGGGGACGGCGTCGCCGGACGAGATGGCAGCCGCGGCCACGACGGCGCCCCATGACGCACCACCCGTCCTCGACGCACCACCCGTCCTCGACGCACCACCCGTCCTCGACGCACCACCCGTCCTCGACGGAGCCGACGACACCGACGGGTCGGACCGCCGTCCCACGAACGTGACGCAGGACGCGGGCGCGAACCGGGCCGGACCCTGACCTCGCCGACCGCGCAGCCACCGGCCGGGTGCCGGGGATGGTCAGCGAATGGAACAGACGAGTGGGAACGGAGAACCGCAGTCACATGACGGGACGGGTAGCAGGCAAGGTCGCCTTCATCACCGGCGCCGCACGAGGGCAGGGACGCAGCCACGCCGTCCGGTTGGCCGAGGAGGGCGCGGACATCATCGCCATGGACATCTGCCGGTCGATTCAGGGTGTGCCCTACGACGGGCCGTCCCCGGAGGACCTCGCCGAGACGGTGAAGCAGGTCGAGCGGTTGGACCGACGCATCGTCGCGATCGAGGCCGACGTGCGCGACCAGGAGGCGGTGTCGGCCGCGCTCGCTCGGGGACTCGACCGGTTCGGCCGGCTCGACATCGTCGCGGCGAACGCCGGGATCAGCTCGGCACCGCATCCCGCGCAGGACATCCCCGACGACGTGTGGACCACGATGCTCGACATCAACCTCAGCGGCGTGTGGCGCACGTGCAGGGCGGCCATCCCGCACCTGGTTGCGGCGGGCCACGGCGGGGCGATCGTCCTGACGAGCTCGGCGGCGGGGCTGCAGCCGTATGCGAACGTCGCGCACTACGTCTCGGCGAAGCACGGCGTGGTGGGCCTGATGCGCGCGCTCGCGCTCGAGCTGGCGCCACACAACATCCGGGTGAACACCCTGCATCCCACCCAGGTGGACACTCCGATGATCATGAATGACTCGACCTACCGGCTGTTCCGGCCCGACCTGTCGCACCCGACCCGCGAGGACTTCGCGCCGGCCTCGCAGGCCATGAACGCCCTGCCCCTTCCGTGGGTCGAGGCCCGGGATGTCAGTAACGCACTGTTGTTCCTGGCCTCGGACGAGGCGCGCTACATCACCGGCGTCGCGCTGCCGGTCGACGCCGGAGCCCTGATCACCTGACCTCGGATTCTCCGAGATCGGACGCATACCTGGATCCTTGACCCTCAACTGGCATGCGGATACTTTTAATCCAAACGGTTGGTTGGTAACATGCGGCCGATTTTTCGAAGGGAAGCCAAAATGCAGGACGAGTTTTTCGTCATCGACGGCGTCGCGCACACGTTCGACATGAGCGAGGCCAACATGGCCTCGCCCGAGTACGCCGACGCGCTGCGCCGGCTGCAGGCCAGTTTCTTCGCGGGACAGCCCGCCGGCTACGACCTCGATGCCGAGGCGACGCTGCGTGACTGGACGGTCGAGGAGACCGCGGACATCCTCTTCCGGGAGTCCCACACCGACGTGGCGGTGTTCCACCCCGTCCCGATCTTCTTCTTCAAGGACGGCTACTCCAGCGTCGACAAGGCCGTAGCGGCGACGCGGCGTTGGCCCAACCGGTTCATCGGCTCCTACATCGCCATCGACCCGCTGCGTCCCGACCCGCTCGGCGAGATGGAGCGCCAGGTCGAGCTGCTGGACAACCCCGTCGGACTGAAGCTGTACCCGGTCAGCTATCACGAGGGCGACGTCACCCCGTGGCGCATGGACGACCCCACGATCGGATTCCCGCTCTACGAGAAGGCCCGCGAGCTCGGTCTGACCTGCGTCGCGACACACAAGTCGCTACCGATGGGCCCGTCGCCGTCCGGCGGTGACGCGTTCAGCCCGATCGACGTCGAGGGCGCAGCCGCCGCATTCCCCGACCTCAACTTCTCCATCGTCCACGGCGGACTGTCGTTCGTCGAGGAAACAGCCTGGCTGCTCGCGCGGTTCCCGAACATCTGGGTCAACCTCGAGACGATGAACCTCGTCCTGACCATGCGTCCGAGTGTGTTCGGCGAGTTGCTCGCCGGGCTGCTCGGGGTCGCGGGTGAGGACGCTCTGAATCGTATCTACTGGGCCAGCGGCGCGATGAACTCGCACCCGCGACCCGGCCTGGAAGCGTTCGTCGACTTCCAGTTCACCGAAGAGCAGATGGCGCGACACGGGATCTTCTTCCCGGTCCCACAGCTTACCCGCGAGCACAAGAAGGCGATCCTCAGCGGCAACATCGCGCGGCTGCACGGTTGGGACGTCGACGCGCTGGCCGCCGGCATCAAGGGCGACGAGTTCGATCTCGCCCAGGGCGCGCCGCTACCGATCCCCTACTCCACGACGCCGCTGAAGGACGCCGTAACCACCCCGCTGCCCGAAGGGACTTGCGTTGCCTGAGATCCCGCTGTCCGTGCCCGCACCCACCACCCCGCCCACCTCCGAGCCCGGCCTGGCCGACCGGATCCGTGAGGTCCTCAACACCATCGGCGACCCGTGCAGCGTGGCGTCGGGGACCCCGATGGGCATCGAGGAGATGGGCCTGATCGATACCGTCGAGGTCGAGCCGGACGGACGCGTCCGGGTCGCCATGCGGCTCACCGCGCCACTGTGCCACAACGTCGGCTACTTCAGCGTCGAGATCAAACGTCGCCTGACCGAGGTCACGGGGGTCACGTCGATCGTGGTCAGCATGGACCACGGTCTGGACTGGACCCCCGCGCTGATCAGCGAGGCGGCACAGACGCGGCGCAGAACGACGCTCCGGTCGCGCGGGTTCCCCGCCCGCTGAGCGGTCAGCCGGCTGGTCTTCGACGGTCGTCGTCGCCGTCGATTCCGCACGATGCCGCGGGCACACCAGACACCGCGTCGAGCTGTCCGGCGACCGCAGTCTCGATCGCTTTCCGACCCTGGTCGCGTTCCCTCCGCGGCCGTCCGTGAAGGAGAACAGTCGTGCAGTTCGGGATCGTCACCTTCTCGACCGACGAGGGCATCCGTCCCGACGACCTCGCCGTCGCCGTCGAGGGCCACGGCTTCGACCACCTGTTCCTGACCGAGCACTCGAACATCCCCGCGAGCCGCGAGACGCCGTACCCCGGGGGAGGCGAACTACCGCCCGAGTACCTGCGCACCTACGACCCGTTCGTGGCCCTCACCATCGCGGCGCACGCGACGAACACGCTGCGCATCGGCACCGGGATGTGCCTGTTGGGCCAGCGCGATCCCATCCACACCGCCAAGTCCGTCGCGAGCCTCGACCAGCTGAGCGGGGGACGGTTCCTGTTCGGGGTCGGCGCGGGCTGGAACGTCGAGGAGATGCGCCAGCACGGCACCGAGCCGCGCCTCCGCACCCGCCTGGTCGGCGAGCGTGTCCAGGCCATGAAGGCGCTGTGGAGCGACGACGTGGCGAGCTTCGACGGCGAGCTGGTCAGGATCGCCCCGACGACGGTGCGACCCCGGCCCGCACAGACCCCGCACCCGCCGATCGTGCTCGGCGGGATGGGGCCGACGGTGATCGACCGGGTACTCGAGTACGCCGACATCTGGGCGCCGAACCCGGGGTGGCCGCCGATGCCGGACCTGGCGGACCGCATCGCAGAGCTGCGGACCCGGTCGGCCGAACGGGGCCGCGGGCACATCCCGGTGTACCTGTTCGGGATGGCGGCCGACGCCGACCGGATCGCCGCGTACGAGGCGATGGGCGTGGACGCCTGCGTGTTCCTGCTGCAGACGGCGCCCCGGGACCAGACGCTCGACGCCCTTCGCCTCATTGCGAAGACGGCCGGCCTCACATGACGCCGATCACGGCACTGCCTCGGTCGGCGGTTCAGCCGCATGTGAGGGCGGGCACACCTCATCGTGACGGCGGTTCTGATTTGCCCGCTGCATCGAGGAAGGGGTAACCTCGGCCAAACAATCGGTCGGTTACGGGGTGTGATGAAGTCCAGGCGCGAGAAGGCCACCGGCCAGCCCACGGATCGCCGCAATCGTGAAGCGGAGATCCTGCAGGCCGCCCTCGAGATCTTCGCGCGCAAGGGCTATGCCGCCGCCAGCATCCAGGACGTCGCGGACGCAGTCGGCGTACTCAAGGGCAGTCTTTATCACTACATCGACTCGAAGGAAGACCTGCTCTTCCAGATCTTCGACAACGCCCATGTCGACGCCGAGCGGTTGATGACCGAGCTCGACGCCCTCGAGGTCGACGCGGTCGAGCGGCTGCGGTCCTATCTCGAGCGCAGCGTCTCGAACACGTTGCAGAACCTCGAACTACAGACGCTCTATTTCCGGGACTGGCGCAATCTCACCGGTGAGCGGCGGAAGAAGCTGGTCGAACGCCGCCGACAGTACGACCACTACCTACGTGGCCTGATCACGAAGGCGTACGAGACTCTGGGCATCGAGAGCACGGTCAATCAGCGTTACGTGTCCTCCTTCGTCATCGGCGGCACGAACTGGGTGGCCGACTGGTACCGCAGCGACGGCGACGACTCCCCCGACGAGGTCGCGCGCAGCTACGCGCAGCTCGCGATGGCGACCGTCCTGGGGATCGCGCAGCCCGCCAAGGCGCTGACCGCGCAGGCGGCATCGCACGAAGGACAGTAGTACGTAGGCCGCACGGACGTAAGCCGCACGAACCAGGTCGCACGAAGTCCGTGGGTGCAACTTCGACGACCTCGCCCCCACACCTCCCGTGCCGAGTCAGCTATCCTGCGCGCACGGCGGCCCCGGCGGGCCGGCGGAGAGTGCACGGTTCGGCGCAGAATTCCCCCGCGATTCCCCCGTTGACAGGTCTACCGCCGACGCCTAACGTGATGGCACCAAACAGTTGGTTGGCGGTCGTTGCTTTTATTGTGGGCATCGGAATCCTGGGCGTCCGGTTGACCACCGCCCCTATTCTGCCAGCCGTGAAATCAACGAAGGAGCGTTGAATGGGACGGATGGACGGAAAAGTCGCGTTCGTGACCGGTGCGGCCCGCGGACAGGGGCGCGCCCATGCGTTACGGCTAGCCGAAGAGGGCGCGGACATCATTGCCGTCGACCTGTGTGGCCGGATCGGCTCGGTTCCCTATGACATGGCAACCGCCGACGACCTCGCGGAGACGATCAAGGAGATCGAAGCCCTCGATCGGCGTGTCGTCGGACGGCAGGCCGACGTCCGCAAGTCCGGCGAACTCGATGCGGTGGTAGAGCAGGCCATCAGCGAGCTCGGTCCGATCGACGTGGTGTGCGCGAATGCGGGAATCTTCAGCATGGCGCCCTTCAGTGAGATCACCGACGAGATGTGGGACGACATGTTGGCCGTCAACCTCACGGGCGTCTTCCGCACCGTGAGGGCCGTTCTGCCCTCCATGATTGAGTCGGGTCGAGGAGGTTCGATCGTCCTGATCAGCTCGGCCGCCGGTCTGGTGGGCTTCGCCAACTTCGCCCATTACACCGCGGCCAAGCACGGCGTCATCGGCCTGATGCGGACCCTCGTCAACGAGATCTCATCGCACGGCATCCGCGTCAACACGGTCCATCCGAACTCGGTCGACACCAAGATGATTATGAATGACGCCACATACCGGTTGTTCGATCCGGCGAACCCAACACGGGAGCGGTTTGGCGAGATCTTCCAGACCTTGAACCCCATGAGAATTCCATGGGTGGAACCGGTCGACGTCTCCAACGCCGTGCTCTATCTGGCGAGCGACGAATCACGTTACGTGACCGGAGCCATGATCCCGGTGGACGGCGGTTTCCTGCAGAAGGTATAACGGGCCGAAGGGGGCGCACCGACATTTGTCCGCCACCCCCGGCGCCCTATTGTCCCCGGAACGCCGGAGGGTGTCCCGTCCGCCCCACCGTTCCGTCCACAGCCAAGTCAGTCTGGGGAGTGAATCATGCACGCAGCGATGTTTCAGACACCCTTCATGCCGCCGACCCGGTCGGCGCGTGAGACCTTCACGTGGGCCGTCGAGCAGGCCGTGGTCTGCGATCAGGCCGGGCTCTCGGAGTACTGGATCGGCGAGCACGCCACCCAGGCGTGGGAGTCGATCCCCAATCCGGAGCTCGTGATCGCGGCGGCGGCGCTGCAGACCGAACAGATCAGACTGGCGCCGGGAGCACATCTCCTGCCGTACCACCACCCGGCGACGCTGGCGGTCCAGATCGCCTACCTGACGCAGGTCACCCAGGGTCGTTACATTCTCGGCATCGGTGCCGGCGCCTTTCCCGAGGACGCCGCACTGCGGGGGCTCAAGGACCTGACCGAGAACCACAGGATGGTGACCGAGTCCCTCGAGATCATGCGGAGGGTCTGGCGCAAGGAGCCGTTCCAGTTCGAGGGCGACTACTGGCGGGCCGGTTATCCGGAGGCACCGGAGGGGCATCCCCTCCGGGACGTCGGCCTGTACAACGGAACGATCGAGATCGGCCTGACAGGTCTCAGCCCGAACTCCCCGTCGCTGCGTTTCGCCGGGCAGAACGGCTACTTACCGCTCTCCATCTACTCGGGTGACGACTTCCTGCGCAACCATTGGGAGACCTATTCCACGGCGGCCCAGGAGAAGGGCCGGATCGTCGACCGCTCGGTGCACCACGTGGTTCGCGACGTCTTTATCGCGGACACGGACAAGGAGGCGCGCAGGTGGGCGATCGAGGGCGGCATGGGCAAGGCCTGGCAGGAGTACGTGCTACCGCGCTACCACAACTACGGCATCCTGGAGACGATGATCAAGAATCCGGGCATGAGCGCGGATGACGTCGATCTCGACTACCTGGCCGACAACGTCTGGATCGTCGGTTCGCCGGAGACCGCGGTCGAGAAGCTCGAAGAGGCCTTTGCCGCGACCGGCGGGTGGGGGACGATCATGATGTACGGCTACGACTACATCGACAACCCGGAGCCATGGAATCACTCGATCGAGTTGCTGAGCCGGGAAGTCGCCCCGAAGGTGTCGTTACCGGCCTGAGGCCGGTGGAAGCCGGTGGGAGTGCCCCATGAAGATATCCTGCGCGTTCGGGCCTGCCGAGCAGACGCCCGACGACATTGTTGCGGCGGAGAGCCTGGGATACGACCGGGCCTGGGTATACGACTCGCCCGCGGTGTACCTCGATCCGTGGGCAACGCTCGCGGTCGCCGCCACCCGTACCTCCCGGATAGGAGCTCCACCTCGCGTAAGAGCACGGTCGTGCAGCCGGCCCACAACCCGGTCAGGGTCCAGGACGTTCCGCCGATGTGGAAGGTGGGCAACGTGCACAGGCTGACCGCGTCCCGCCCGATGCCGGCAACGCCGGCCAGGATGCGCAGCGAGTCCAGGACGGCCCCGTGCGTGGACATCACGCCCTTCGGCTGGCCGGTGGTCCCGGACGTGTACATCTGGATGGCGACGTCGTCCCGGTGCGGGCGGTACCCCGGGTCCGTCGCGGGGAAGGTGTCGTACCAGTTGCCCGTTCCGGTGCGTGTGTCAATGGTGCGGACCACGAGGGTGACCTCCGGATCGGCCTCGAGCCGCCGCGCGACCTCGGCGAACTCGTCGTCGACCACGATCACCGCGGCGTCGGCGTCGGCGACGATCGCGGTCAGCTCGGGGTAGGCCAGCCGCCAGTTCAGCGGGACGATGACCGCGCCGACCTTGCCGCACGCGGCCAGAACGGCGAAGTAGTGGGCGCTGTTCTTCCCGAGGAACGCCACGCGGGCACCGGCGGTGACCGCGAGCGCGTGGCCGATGCGATTCGACATCCCGTCCAGGTCGCCGTACGAGAGGGCGCGGCCGTCGGCGTGAAGGGCGGTACCACGGCTGGAACGGGCCGCGTGTTCGCGCAGAAGGTCGATAGTCGAGTGCACCGTCATCGCGGCTCGATTCTCCTCGTCGGTTTTCACGATCGCCGGGGAAGGGTACCAAACCAAACGATTGGTGGGTACCTGTCTGGACCGACCCAGCTCCGCTCGCGGGACCCGTTGACCCAACCGGTCCCGACGACCTACGGTTTAGCAACCAAACGGTCGGAAGGGGCCTTGATGACGAAACGTTGGCGGACGAGGGGCAGGGCGAGAAACAGGGCGAGGGCGGCCGGCGGTACCGCCGGCCGGCCGGCGGTACGGGCGGGTGGGTGACGTGGCGAGCAGTCGCCGGCACGTCTGGGTCGAGGCCGCGGCCGAGCGGGTGTGGGCGCTGGTCGGCGATCCCGGGGCGATCGCCGCATGGTTCCCGAGCATCGTGGCCTGCGAGATGTCCGGATCGACGCGCACGTGCACCCTGCGGTCCGGGGAGGTGGTCGCCGAGGAGATCATCACCGTCGACGACGCCCTCATGCGCCTGCAGTACCGGATCGTCCGGGGCATCGACGTCGAGTCGCACCTGGGAACCGTGGATGTCATCCCCGACGGGAACCACCGGTGTCTCGTGCTGTATGCGACGGATGTCCGTCCGGATGATCTCGCGGGGCCGCTCGGGACCTCGGTCGAGCGCGCGCTCGACCTCCTCGCCGAACGGTTCGAACAGCCCTCCACCCGCCCCGACTGATCCCGCGATCGATCGTCGACCCGACCTGCGGGCCACCGTTCACCGTTGACGACCAATCGTTTGGTAGATAATGTTGATCTCGCTGCGCGGTCTGCCCGCGCCCGAACGCCGGAAGGTATGACATGGCGGAAGCCTTCATCGTCGAAGCGGTTCGTACTCAGGTCGGACGTCGCGGGGGCAGCCTCAGCGCCGAACACCCGGTCGACGTCGCGGCGCACGTGCTGACATCCCTGGTCAAGCGCGCGGGCATCGATCCGGTGGTGGTGGACGACGTGATCCTCGGAGCCACCGACATGGTCGGCCCCCAGGCCGGCGACATCGCCCGGCTGGCGTGGCTGGCCGCCGGGCTGCCCGAGAACGTGCCCGGCGTGACCATCGACCGGCAGTGCGGTTCGTCCCAGCAGGCGGTGCACTTCGCCGCGCAGGCCGTCATGAGCGGCACCCAGGATGTCGTCGTCGCCGGCGGCGTGCAGTTGATGAGCGTCGTCCCCATGAACATCGCCTGGTCGGCCGGCCAGGACCTCGTGCACCCGGACCCGTTCTCCGGCAGTCGGGGCTGGCAGGGCCGGTACGGCACGCAGGAGGTCAGCCAGTTTCGGGCGGCCGAGCTCATCGCGCGGCGGTGGGAGATCCCCCGCGAGGAGATGGAGCGCTTCGCCCTGGCGAGTCATGAGCGCGCGGTGCACGCCACCGAGCACGGCTGGTTCGAGCGCGAGATCGAGGCGTTCGGCGCCGGGTCGCGCGACGAGTGTCCCCGGCCCAGCACCTCCCTGGAGCGGATGGCGACGCTGAACCCGCTGACCGAGGGCGGATCGATCACCGCGGCCCTGTCGAGCCAGATCTGCGACGGTGCGGCGGCCCTGCTGATCTGCTCCGAGCGCGCGGTCGAGCAGTACGGGCTGCGCCCGCGCGCCCGCGTCCATGCGATGTCGGTGCGGGGCGACGACCCGGTCTACATGCTCACCGCCCCGATCCCGGCCACCCGCGACGTGCTGCGCCGCGCCGGTCTCGCCCTCGACGACATCGACCTGTTCGAAATCAACGAGGCGTTCGCCTCGGTCGTCCTGGCCTGGCAGCGTGAGCTCGGCGTCGGCTCCGAGCGGCTCAACGTCAACGGCGGCGCGATCGCGCTCGGGCACCCCATCGGCGCCAGTGGCGCGCGCATCATGACCACGCTGCTGCACGAGCTCGAGCGCCGGCAGGCCCGCTTCGGGCTGCAGTCGATGTGCGAGGGCGGCGGCCAGGCCAACGCCACCGTCATCGAGCGCCTGTGAACACGGCCGGGGCCGCGCCGACCGGTGGGGACCGCGACGTGGACAGCGATGGCGAGATGTTCCGAGCCCGCGTGCGGTCGCTGCTCGCCGAGAACCTGCCCGCGGGCTGGAGCGGCATCGGCGCGCTGTCCGACCGCGAACAGGAGGAGTTCCGCACACGCTGGCGCAGGCTGTTACACGAGAACGGACTGCTCGCGGTGGGCTGGCCGATCGAGTACGGCGGATCCGGCCTGAGCCCGCGCGAACAGCTCATCCTCGCCGAGGAGTGCACCACGGCGGGCGTGCCCCAGGGCGGCCTGAACGACAACTTCGGGGTGCAGATGCTCGGTTCGACGCTGCTGCGCTGGGGCACCGAGGAACAGCGCCGGTACTACCTGCCGCGGATCCTCAGCCAACAGGACATCTGGTGCCAGGGCTTCTCCGAGCCCGAGGCAGGGTCCGATCTCGCCGGCATCCGCACCCGCGCGGAGCTCGTCGAGGGCCGCTGGATGATCAACGGACAGAAGATCTGGACCTCCTACGGGCACCTGGCCACGCACATCTTCGTCCTGTGTCGCACCGACTCCTCCGTGCCGCCGCACCGGGGGATCAGCCTGCTGCTGTGCGCCCTCGACCAGCCGGGCATCGACCTGCGCCCGCTGCGGACGCTTACTGGCGAGGCCGAGTTCAACGAGGTCTTCTTCACCGACGCGGAATGTCCCGCCGACGCCGTGGTCGGGCCGGTCGACGGCGGGTGGCCCGTCGCCATGAGCCTGCTCGGTTTCGAACGCGGCGAGGCGGTGGCCACCCTGGCCATTCGCTTCCGCAAGGACTGGGAACGGCTGCACCGCATCGCGGTCGACCCCGAGGGTCCCACCGATCCGGTCATCGTCGAACGTCTCGGGCGGAGCCGACAGCGGGTCGAGGAGCTGCGGTGCCTCGGGCTGCGCGCGGTCGACAGCTGGGTCGCCGGTCGGGACATCGGCGCCGAGTCGTCGCTGCACAAGCTGTTCTGGAGCGAGTGGATCCAGGAGACGACCGAACTCGCCCTCGACGTGCTGGGCATGGACGCGGTCACCGCCGGCAGCGACGGGCTGCGCGGCGTGAGCTTCCCCGCCGCCGAGGCCGGAACCCCCAACACCGCGGGTACCTGGGCGGACTACTTCCTCCGGGCGCGCGCCGCGACCATCTACGCCGGCTCCAGCGAGATTCAACGCAACATCATCGCGGAGCGCATGCTGGGACTGCCGAGGGAGCCGCGATGACGGGCGTGTCGGCAAGCCTCGACGACGACCAGATCCAGCTGCAGAAGACGCTGCGCGCGGCGCTCTCCCGCCACTGCTCCGGGCCGGCGCAGCTCGCCCTGGCCACGGGCGAGGAGGACTTCGACCCGGCGCTGTGGAAGCTGCTGTCGACCGAACTCGACCTTGTGGGGCTCGCCGCACCCGAGCGGTTCGGCGGCGGTGGCGCGCCGCTGCCGGTGCTGGGCGTCGCGCTGATGGAGCTGGGGCGTGCGCTGTACAGCGGGCCGTACTTCTCCTCGGGGGTTCTCGCCACGCAGGCGATCGTGGGCAGCGGCGACGTGGCCGTCGGGGCGGAGATCCTGCCCGGGCTGTGCCGGGGTGAGGTCCTGGCGACCGTCGCCGGACTGCGCGACGACGGCCCGGACGGCCTTCCCGACATGGGTGGCGTGGTCGCCACCGCCGCGACCGCCGACGGCGACGGGACACCCCGGCTGACGGGGGTCTCCGACCATGTCTGGGAGGCGCACGGCGCGCACCGGCTCGTCGTGTTCGCGTCGACCCGCGACGGGGTCGGCTGCTTCCTCGCCCATCCGGACGCACCCGGCGTGCTGGTCGAACGGCTGCCGGGCATGGATCTCACGAGACGCCTGTCGCGGGTCCGGTTCACCGCCGCGGCCGCCCGACCGCTGGGCGCGCTCGACGGCGGCTCCCGGGCGCTCGCGAGGCTGCGGCGGATCGCGCCGGTGTGCCTGGCGGCGGAGCAGATCGGCGGCGCCGAGCACTGCCTGGAACAGGCCGTCGACCACGCGAAGCGACGCCACCAGTTCGGTCGTCCCATCGGCAGCTTCCAGGCCGTGAAGCATCAGCTCGCCAGCGTGCTGATGGACGTCGAGGCGGCGAAGGCGGCGACCGTCTTCGCGCTGGGCGCCCTCGAACACGAATCCCCGGATGCCGCGACGATGGTGCATGTCGCCAAGGCCGCCGCCTCCGACGCCTTCTTCCACGCGGCGGGCGCGTTGATCCAGACCCTCGGCGGCATCGGCTACACCTGGGAACACCCGGCCCACCTGTATCTGCGTCGAGCTGTCAGCGGCCGGGCGCAGTTCGGCTTCCCGTCGGCCCATCGACGGGCCCTCGGCGCCGAGGGTGGCCACTGATGGGCGAGGCACCGGGCGGGACGACGGACGAGACGATCGTCTTCCCGATCGACCCGGTGCACGTCATGCTGTTCGCCCGGGCGGTCGGTGACGACAACCCGGTCTACACCGATCCCGCGGCGGCGGCCCGCGCGGGCCTCGGCGGCGTCCCGGCCCCGCCGACCTTCGGTGAGGCGTTGCAGCAGTTCATCCCGGGGTACCCATGGCGGCCCCGGCCGGACACGCCATGGGTCGGATCGCAGCGCCCGGGCTCGACGCAGGTCGCGGACAGTCCGGTTGTCCTGCACGCGGAGCAGCGCTACACCTACGTCCGACCGGTTGTCGCCGGGGAGACTCTGCGTGCGGCGAAGCGAGCCGGCGAGAGCTGGGAGCGGACCAGCGCCAGGAGCGGGACGCTGCGGTTCCGCGAGATCGTCACCGACTTCGCCGACGAGGCCGGCGAGCTGGTGCTGCGCGCGGTGGCGGTGGAGGCCCGAGTCGGGGAAGGCGGCGCCGTGAGCCGTCGGGCCCCGGCCGATCGGCCTGGCCGCGACGCCGGCCGTCGGCTGCCGGCCGGCGACACCGCCGGCGACACGGAAGGGGGTGCCAGTACCGCGCTGCCCGCGGGCCAGATCTGCCAGCGGCCTCTGGTGACAGATCTCTCGCGAGCTGTGATCGTGCAGTACGCGGGCGCGTCCGGTGACTACAACCCGCTGCACCATGACGAGCCCTATGCCATCGAAATCGCCGGCTACCCGTCGGTCATCGCCCACGGCATGCTCACGATGGGGATCACCGGCCGCCTCGTGACCGATCTCGTCGGCGTGACGCGACTACGCGAGTTCGGCGGGCGGTTCCGCGCGCCGGTGTTCCCCGGCGACTCGCTGTCCGGCACCGCGGCGATCATCGCCGTCGAGGGCGCCGGGACCGATGCCCTCGTGACCATCGAGCTCGCGACCACCAACCAGCGCGGCGCGGTCGTCTTCACCGGCACCGCGCTCGTCGTCGGCGACTCGTTCGACCATCCATCCCTCGACGTCACGGATCGCCCCGCGATCGGCGTCACCGAAGAAGTGAGGTGAGCGCGTGATATCGGTGAACATTGCTGGTAGCTACTGCCTGCCCCCGCGCCCCGACATACCGATGGCCCTCGACGAGATGATCTATACGGTCACCTCGGGCGCACTGCGCGACGCCGGACTCGGCATCGGCGACGTCTCGGGCTCGTTCATGGCGGCGTCCGACCTTTACGACGGCCGCGCGATCGCGACCATGACGCTCACCGGATCGACCGGCTCGTTCCACAAGAACGAGATGCGCGTCTGCAACGACAGCCTGGCGGCGCTCACCCTGGCCGCGGCCGAGGTGGCGGCGGACGCGGCCCAGGCGGTGATCGTCTGCACCTGGAGCAAGCTCAGCGACGCGAACCGGGACGCCATGGCCGCACTCGGCCTGGAACCGGTGTTCACCCGAGGGCTGAACGCCCATCCGGACGCCGTCGTCGCACTGCGGCGGTCGTCCGATCTGGGGCGGCCGACGCTCGTCGAACGGACCGCCGTCGAATCGGCCGACGTCGCCGTCGCGCTGGTCCTCACCGCACCCTCGCCCGAGCGGCGGACCCGCGGCACGGTCATCGGCCTCGGCGCCGCGAACGGCCCGTACCTGCGTCCAGGTGAGCCGCTGCTGGGGCCCGTCACCGCCGCCGCGACCGCGGCGTGCAAGCTCGCCGGCCGCGACGTGACCGATCTGCGCCGCGCCCGGGTCGCCGGCCTGCACGCGGTGGACGACGACGAGCTCGCACGCGCGGTCGGGGTGCCCCACGACATTCTGGCCCGCCAGAGCGAACGGTGGGCCGACCTCGGCTACGCCGCCGGCCTGCTCGCCGTGCACGAGTCGCTCGCCGCCGGCGAGCCCGGCCCGGCGCTGGTGCTCTCAGCGGGCGGCATCGGATACGAGAACGCGCACGCCGCGTTGGTGGAGGTCGCATGAGCCCGCAGCAGCCCGCGGTCCTCGGCTTCGGCCAGACCCGCTACAAGACGTCACGGGTCGACGTCGGCACACCCGAACTCATCTTCGAGGCGGTCAGCCGCGCGCTGGCCGACGCCGACACCGAGCTCACCGAGATCGACGCCGTCGTGTTCGCCTCGGCGCCCGAGGTGTTCGAGGGCGTGTACGAGCCGGATCGCTGGTGCGTCGAGGCGTTCGGCGGGGTCGGCAAGCCGCTGATCCGGGTGCACACCGGCGGGGCCACCGGAGGCTCCGGCCCACTCGCGGCGTCACGGCTCATCTCGGCCGGCCTGTACGAGACCGTGCTCGTCGTCGGCCTGCAGCGCACCTCGGAGACGGCCGACGCGCAGGCGGTGTTCACCACGATCTTCGATCCGGTGTACGAGCAGGACGTCCAGCTCAACGTCATCACCGGCATCGCGCTCGTCGCCTCGCGACAGATGAGGTACTTCGGCCTGACCGAGGATCACATGGCGTGGGTGTCGACGAAGAACTTCGGCAACGCGCTGCGCAACCCGTACGCGCACCTGCACCGCGAGATCACCGAGCAGGAGGTCAAGCAGTCCCGTTCCCTGGCGTACCCGCTGCGCCTGCTGCACACCTGCCCGCGCTCGGACGGCGCCGCGGCGGTGGTGATGACCAGCGCGGAGAAGGCCCGCGAGAAGTCCCACGCCGCCTACGTCGCGGGCCTGGGCTGTGCGGCGGACGTGTACCGCATCGGCGACCGCATCCACGACGACGAATCCGACTTCGCCATCCCGCGCGCCCAGGCATGGGCGGCCACCGAGGCCTACCAGGAGGCGGGCATCACCGACCCGCGGCGTGAGCTGGACGTGGTCGAGGTCTACGCGCCGTTCGCCAACCTCGAGATCGCCTACTACGAGTCGCTCGGCCTGGCGCCTCCCGGCCGCGGTATCGATCTGGTCGAGACCGCAGCCACCGCGATGGACGGCGACATCCCCGTCGTGCCGTCCGGGGGCTGCATGACAACCAATCCCATCGGCGCCACCGGCCTGATCCGCTTCGGCGAGGCCGCCGCGCAGGTGATGGGACGGGCCGGCGATCACCAGGTCGACGGCGCCCGGCTGGCCCTCGCCACGGCCTGCGGCGGAATCGACCAGTTCTACACCGCGGCCGTCCTCTCCGCCCAGCCCACCTGACCGAGACCCCCGGCCGTCGTCGCACGCGGCCGACGCCCGGACAGCAGACGCCCCGCACCACCGGCCACCTGACAGACACGAGGTCCGACATGACCGTTCCCACGACTGTCCCCACGCGCATCCCCGGCGAGTGGCACATCCCTTACCAGTACACGATCGGGACGTTCGCGACGGCGTTCTTCGACGCCCTGCGCGAGCAGCGGATCCTCGGCTGCCGATGCGCACAGTGCGGTCGGGTGAGCGTGCCGCCGAAGTCCTTCTGCGAGTACTGCTTCGTCCCGATCGACGAGCTCGTCGAAGTCGGTGACACCGGCCGGATCGAGGCCGTCACGGTCGTGACCGCCCCGTTCGCCGGCTCGCCGCCCGTCCCGTACGTCGTCGCCTACGTGCGGCTCGATGGCGCGACGTCGTCGATCTGCAACTACGTGCACGGCGTGGACCTCGGCGATCTCGATCGGCTGCCGGCCGACATCGCGATCGAGGCACCGGTACGTGCGGTTTTTGGCGACAAGCGCGAGGGGCGGGTGACCGACTTCTGGTTCGAGCCCGTCCGAGACCGGTCGTGATGGTTCCGTCGCAGCCGGAGCGGCCGACCCGGCCGCGGCCGGATCTGCCACTCGCCGGTCTGCGGGTGCTCAGCCTCGCCGAGCAGTATCCCGGGCCGTTCGCAACGATGCTGCTGGCCGACCTCGGCGCCGACGTCATCCTGATCGAACGTCCCACGGGAGGCGACCCGACGCGGCGATTCACCGGCCATTTCGAGGCGTTGAACCGCAACAAGCGCTCGATCGCGCTCGACCTCAAGTCCGAGGACGGGCGGGAGGTGTTCTGGCGGCTCGCCCCGACCGCCGACGCGGTCGTCGAGGGCTACAAGCCGGGCACCGTCGACCGTCTCGGGATCGGACCGCGCCAGGCCCGGACCCGCCTGCCGGCGCTCGTGTACGCGTCGATCTCCAGCTTCGGGCAGACCGGCCCGCTCGGGGCGCGCGGCGGGCACGACATCTCGATGCAGGGCATGACGGGCCTGGTGCAGGGCGACGACCCGCGGCCGGCGCCACTCCCCCTGGCCGACCTGGCCTCGGCCATGTTCGCCGCCTTCGGGGTCGTCGCAGCGTTACTCGGCCGCGAGCGTAACGGGACCGCCGGGTACCTCGACGTCTCGATGCTCGACTCGCTGGTGAGCTGGCGCAGCACAGTGCTGGTGTCCGAGCTCAACGGGCTGGATCCCGCGCCGTACCCGCCGCTCGACCCCGGCTACGGCGTGGTCGAGAACTCGCGCGGTGAACGGCTCACATTGAGCATCGCCGGGGAGGACCACCAGTGGCGGGGACTGTGCGCCGCACTCGGGCTGGACCATCTCGCCACGCTGAGCACCGTCGAGCGCGAACGGGACCGCCGGGCGATCGCCGACGAGCTGAGGTCGGCCTTCCGCAAGGCCGACTGGGCTCTGCTCGAGCCACAGCTCGCCGCGCACGGAGTCGGGTTCGGCCCGGTCTACGACGATCGGGAGATCACCACGGACGAGCAGGTCGTCGCCCGCCGGATGATCGTCGACGTGCCCGGCGACGGCGATCCGCCCGGCGCCGGACCGGACGAGCGCGGCGGGCGGGTGCGGGTCGTCCGGCAACCGGTCCTGTTCGACGGCGCCGGGGGTGTGATCGCCTCCCGCGCGCCGCGGCTGGGCCAGCACACCCGCCCCGTGCTGCGCGACCTCGGCTATTCCGACCTCGACGTCGATGCGCTCGTGGCGCGCGGCGTCGTCGTGACACACGAAGGTGGACGGTCTTGACCGACATGCGATTCGACGGCCGCGTCGCCGTCATCACCGGCGCCGGCGCCGGACTCGGCCGGCAGCACGCCCTGTTACTCGCGGCCCGTGGCGCGGCCGTGGTCGTCAACGACCCGGCGCCGCCCGCGGACGGTGTCGGCGTCGCGCCGGCCGCGGCCGTGGTGAACGAGATCGTCGCGGCGGGGGGAACAGCCGTCGCCGACGTGAGCTCTGTCGCCACGCCGGAGGGCGGTCAGGCGATCGTGGACGCGGCCCTGGCCGCCTTCGGCGGCCTGGACATCGTCGTGAACAACGCGGGCATCGTCCGGGACAAGACGTTTCCGAAGATGACTCCGGACCTGATGGACCCGGTGCTCGACGTCCACCTGCGCGGCGCGTTCTTCGTGACCCGCCCGGCCTACCTGCACATGCGGGATCGCGGGTACGGCCGGATCGTGTCGACCTCGTCGGCAGCGGGGCTGTTCGGCAACTTCGGCCAGACCAACTACGGCGCCGCCAAGATGGCCCTCGTCGGGCTGACCCGGGTACTCGCGCTGGAGGGTGCACGCCACGGCGTCAAGGCGAACGTCCTCGCGCCGATCGCCGCGACCACCATGTCGGCGGGACTGCTCGACGAGGACTGGGAGCGTCGGCTCGACCCGGCGCTCGTCTCGCCCGTCGTCGCGTTCCTGTCCCACGAATCCTGCCCGACCAGCGGGGAGATCTTCTCCGCGGCGGCCGGGCGGGTCGCCCGAATCTTCATCGCCGAATCGCCTGGTTTCTACTCGCCGGAGCTCAGCCTCGAAGACGTCCGTGACCGGTGGGATGTCATCTGCTCGGAGACGGGCTACGGGGTGCCGATGAGCGCCGAGCAGGAGCGCGACCTGCTGAGCGCGGCGTTTCGGCGGGCCGAGGCCGGCTCCGCCTCCGCCGCCGCGGCCTTCTGAGGCGACCGATGGACAAGACCTGCGGCTCGGCCGACGAGGCGATAGCCGACATCGCCGACGGTGCATCGCTCGCCGTCGGCGGGTTCGGGCTGTGCGGAATCCCGCACGTCCTGATCCAGGCGCTGCTGGCGCGTGGGACGACCGATCTGGAAACGGTGTCGAACAACTGCGGCGTCGACGGTGCCGGACTGGGGCTCCTGCTCGCCGCCGGGCGGATCCGGCGCACGACCGGCTCCTACGTCGGGGAGAACAAGGAGTTCGCCCGCCAGTACCTCGGCGGGGAGCTGGAGCTGGAACTGTGCCCACAGGGCACACTCGCGGAGCGGCTGCGGGCCGGGGGCTCGGGAATCCCGGCGTTCTTCACCCCGGCGGGGGTGGGGACGGCGGTCGCCGACGGCGGGCTGCCGTGGCGTTACACGCCGGCCGGGGACGTCGCCGTCGCCTCGCCCGCCAAGGAGACGCGACGGTTCGGCGACCGGGAGTACGTGCTGGAGCACGGCATCACGACGGACTTCGCGCTCGTCCGGGCGGCCGTGGGAGACCGCCACGGCAACCTGGTCTACGCCCGGTCGGCGCAGAACTTCAACCCGCTGTGCGCCATGGCCGGACGGATCACTGTCGCCGAGGTCGAGCGGCTGGTCGAACCGGGCGACCTGCCCGCCGAACAGGTGCACACGCCGGGAATCTTCGTCCAGCGAGTCATCGAGGTGGGTCCGGACGGGAAGGGCATCGAAAAGCGAATGATCAGGACGGAGGGGTGATCGTGGGTCTCGACCGCGACCAGCTCGCCGCACGGGTCGCGGCGGAACTGTGCGACGGCCAGTACGTGAACCTCGGCATCGGGCTGCCGACCCTGGTGCCGAACTTCCTGCCGGCCGGGATGGAGGTCGTGCTGCATTCGGAGAACGGGATCCTCGGTGTGGGCCCCTACCCCGTCGAGGACGACGTCGACCCGGATCTGATCAACGCTGGCAAGGAGACCGTCACCGTGCTGGCCGGCGCGGCCTTCTTCGATTCCGCGGGGTCGTTCGCGATGATCCGCGGCGGCCACATCGACGTCGCGGTCCTGGGCGCGATGCAGGTCTCGCGGAACGGGGACCTCGCCAACTGGACGATCCCGGGAAAGACCATCAAGGGCATGGGCGGCGCGATGGACCTCGTCCACGGGGCCCGGCGGGTCATCGTGATGATGGAGCACACGAACAGAGCGGGCGCGCCGAAGATCGTCCGCGAGTGCGACCTGCCGCTGACCGGCACACGATGCGTGCACCGCATCATCACCGACCTCGCGGTGATCGACGTCGAACCCA
Source organism: Frankia alni ACN14a (assembly GCF_000058485.1). Taxonomy (NCBI): domain Bacteria; kingdom Bacillati; phylum Actinomycetota; class Actinomycetes; order Frankiales; family Frankiaceae; genus Frankia; species Frankia alni. The sequence continues at coordinate 2,725,718 of NC_008278.1, read as the reverse complement.
TCGGACTCGTACTCCGCGAACTCGCTCCGGCGGTGACCCTCGACGAGGTCCGGCGACGCACCGGCGCCGATCTCGTCGAGGCCCTGGACCGTTCGGCCGGATAGCAGGCGGCGGGAGTACTGCCGGCGGCGACTTCGGCCCCGCCGGGAAGGGAATCGGGCCGACACTTTTCCTCGAAGTGATCCCGCCCCTTTGAAGTGAACATCGAGCACTACTGGCGCGAAAATTCGGGTCACCCACAGCAAAGGCGATGATTCCACTGAGCGAAGAACCGAAAAGCAGACACATCGACGGGATCGTCAGGTCCAGCCGATCCGGCATGCAGTGGGATCCGCCAGGGCCGATCCCTGCCGGCGCAAGAATGTCCATCACGGATTCGGACGGGAGGGAGACCTGGCAGGTGGCGGACTACACCGACGCATGGACACCAGGCCGGAGCCGACCACCGGTGCCCGCCCTTCGGCTCGTATCGCTCCCGCGCGAGCGGGCGGCCCTGGCACTCGGGCGAATCGAGACGATGGCCGGGCCGGTATGAACGACCGCGCCACAGCACTGGTCACCGGAGGCTCGCGGGGAATCGGCCGCGGCATCGCTGAGAGACTCGCCGCGGCGGGGTATACCGTGGTGATCGCTGCACGCAGGTCCCAACCGCTCGAGGAGACCGCCGCGCAGCTGCGAGCAGCGGGCGGCGATGTGCACGGTTTCGCTGGGGATATGGCACAGGAGTCGGACGTCGAGGCACTGGCCCGCTTCCAACTCGAAATATCACCCAGGCTGGAGCTGCTGGTTCTCGCGGCAGGTGTGGGCACGGCTGGTCCGTTCGCCGAGTACCCGCTGCGTCGCCTGGACGTCCAGGTCGCGGTGAACCTGCGGGCTCCATTTCTGCTCGTGCAGCGTCTGCTGCCGGCGTTGCGGGCTGCGGCCGACGCGCAGCGGAGCCGAGGCGCCCGGGTCGTCGCGATCGCGTCGATCACTGGCGTTGCCGCCGAACCGGATCTAGCCGCGTACGGGGCTACCAAAGCTGCACTGATCTCGCTGTGCGAGTCTCTCACCGTGTCCGAGGGAAAGCGCGGCGTCAACGCCACGGCCATCTCGCCGGGCTACGTCGACACCGATATGACCGAGTGGGTGCGCGGCCGTATTCCCCGAGATGAGATGATCAAGGTTGACGACGTCGCCGAGCTGGTCATGGGGTTGAGCCGGATGTCGCGCTACGCAGCAGTGCCCAATGTCGTGCTTACCCGACCGGGCGTTCAACTGTGGCGGGCATGAGCTGTCGACCAGACTGGGGCCTGGTTGGTAGTCGGTTCTCCGGATCCGGTCGCCGCGCCGGTGTTGACCCCGCGCCCCGCCGGGCCGACACCTCCCGGCGCACGTTCCTGTCCGCGCAGGCCTCCGGCATACTGGCCTGCGACTTCTTCACGGTGGACACCGCGTTCCTCCAGCGGATCTACGTGTTCTTCGTCGTCGAACACGCCACCCGCGACGTCCATGTTCTCGGGGTCACGAAACATCCGACACCTCCCGCGGAAGATCGCATCAACCGCAACAGACCAGATCACAGGCCGAATCGGGATTCTGGAGCCCCACAGGCCGACCCGATGACCTCGAGTCTCGCCACCCCGCTCGCGAGAGACCACCAGACACCGACCGGACGCCGCCGGTACGGACGGTCGAGCTCAGTCCTGCCCGGAGACGGTGTCGGCGCGCCGGACCAGCTCCCGGAACTGCTCGCGGAGCTCATCGGTGTCCAATGAAGCTGCGTCCGGTCCCGCCACGCCCTCCCACCACTGCGCCGAGGCCACGTCACCGAGTTCGGCCGCCACGGCAGCGGCCACGCCCGCCAGGTGCGCCCGACGCCGGTGCCCGTCCCGCTGGGGGCCCAGCTCGTCGGCGGCGGCGAGCATTACGGCCGCGTCGTCCAGACGTCCTTCGCTGCGGGCGGCCTGCGCGCACTCCGCGAGGACCGCGGCCACCGAGAACCCGCTGTCCACCTCCTGCGCCGTGGCTGCGGCCGCCCGCCAATGCCGCATCGCCGCGGACCGGTCGCCGCGCAGCAGCGCGCCGTCCCCCCGTCCGATGGGCACGTGCACGGCCGCCCACACGTCGTTCCCAACGTCGAGCCGCTGCGTGACGTGCGCCTCGGCCTGAGCCAGCAGAGCCCCTGAACCGTCGAAGTCCCCCAGGCGCAGCGCCGCCGCCGACGCGAAGATCGCCGCCTCCGCGGCCAGGGAGGCGTCGTCGACCCGTTCGGCCAGCCGCATCGCCCGCTCCGCGGTGGCGAACAGGTTCGCGGCGACGCGGTTGAACCCAGCGCGCGCCACCAACCAGCGGGCCCGGCCTCGCTCGCTCAGGTCGCCCTCACGCAGGCGTTCGGTCCAGGCGAAGCCTTCGCGGGTGTGCCCGCTCATCCACATCGGCAACCACACCGACCACAGCAGCTCGGCGGCGTCGTCGTGACGGCGGGCGTCGACGAGCTGGTCGTACCCGAGCCGCAGCACGCCGCGATCGACCTCGACCTGCTCCACCGCCGTCATGTCGCCGCGGCCCCGGATCCGTGCGCCGAGTTCGCGCGCCGTGTGGAGGGCCCACTGGCTGACGCTCCGCTGGACCTGCTCCCGCTCGGTCGGTTCGAGCGTCTCGAGCGCGCACCGGCGTACCGGTTCCAGCAGCCGGAACCGCGCGACCTGTCCGGCGTCGCTGCGGGCGACCAGCGAGTGCTCGATCAACTCGGCGAGCGCGCCCACCGCATCCGCCGTGTCCGGCGCAGCGATCCCGTCGACGGTATCCAGGGAGAAGCTGCCCGGGACGATGGCGAGCCGCGGGAACAGCCGGCGAGCCGCGGGGCCGAGTATTCGGCAGCTCCACTCGATGGTGGCCGCCATGGTGCGTTGCCGCGCCGGCAGGTCCCGGGGGCCGGCCACAGGCAGCTCCGCCAACTGATCGACCCGGTCCAGCAGTGCCTGGGGGCCGAGTCGCGCGGCTGCGGCGGCCAGGAGTTCGATGGCCAGTGGTAGCCCGTCGGCCTGCCGACACAGCTGCGCGACGGGATCGTCGTCCTGCCCGCCCGTCGTCGGCGATCGTGCGCCGGCGGCGGTCAGCCGCTCGCTGAAGAGCCGCACGGCCGCCGTCGGGTCCAGCGGGGCGATGCGGATCTCGCGTTCCCGACGCACCCGCAGCGGAACGCGGCTGGTGGCCAGGACCACCGCGCCGGGACAGGCCGACAGCAGCTCGACCAACTGCGGAGCGCAGGCGGCCACACGCTCCAGGTTGTCCAGAACGAGCAGGACCGCCGCCCCGGCAAGGTGCACGGCGAGGCCGGTCACGGTGTCGGCGTGGGTTCCCGCCGCGAGGGCGACGACGGCGAGGACGTCGTCGGGGTCGGTGACGTCGGTGAGGTCGGCGAAGAATGCCCCGCCCGGGTGGTTGGCGACCACCGTCTGTGCCGCCAACAGCGCGACGGTGGTCTTGCCGACCCCGCCTGGGCCGGTGAGCGTCACCAGCCGGCCCGGCGCGGAACGCAGAGCGGCGACGATCTCGGCGACCTCGTCGTCCCGCCCGACCACCGGGACAGCCGGCGGAGGCGGAGGGTGGGACGTCAAGGTGCGGGACGGCATCTCGAGGGCCCCGTTCCCCGCCCGTCCCAGCGTCGACAGCAGCGCCGTGGCCTCGGCGTCGCGGAGCTGCAGCGCCGAGGCCAGCGACCGCACGGTGTGCGGCTGGGGCTGGGTCCGCCGCCCGCGTTCCAGCGCGCTGACCGCATCGACGGACAGGCCCGCGGCGGCGGCCAGCTCCTGCTGGGTCAGCGACCTGGCCTCCCGCAGTTCACGCAGCACGGCCGCGAAGCTGCGCGCCTTCCGCGCCGGTCCCGACGGATCATTCACGATCTCGATTATGTCCGCCGCTGTAGGGGCGGTGTCCGGGCGTTGTCCGGTTGTCGAGCCGCATCCCGATGATCACGATGGACAGTGACAGGACGAACCGGCGAGTGAGGAGTCGAAGGCATGGTCCCCGAGGCCCTGGAAGCGTTGCGAGTGGCGATCAATTCCCACGTCCCGGAGCGGATCGCCAGCTGCTTCACGGACGACTACGTGGCCGAGCGGCCGCTGAAGCCGCATGAGGGGTTTATCGGCTCCGACCATGTCGCCGCGAACTGGAGGAAGATCCTGGCCGGGCTGCCGGACCTGCAGGCCGAGATCCTGCGCCACGCCCAGAACGGCGACGAACTGTGGTCGGAGTGGGAGATGCGGGGCACCGCCCCGACCGGGGCGACGGTCGTGCTGCGCGGCCCAGTGGTGCTCACCACCCGCGACGGACGGATCGCATGGGCCCGGTTCTACCCCGACCCGGTCACCATGAACGGCCCGACCCACACCACCGTCTCCCGGGTGCTGGACGCCCCGGCCGACCGGATCTTCGCGGTGCTCCGCGACCCCCGCCGCCACCCCGAGCTCGACGCCACCGGCTTCCTGCGCCGCGCCGAGACCCTCGACCCGATCGGCGCCGTCGGCGACACCTTCGTCATGGCGATGCACAACGACGAGCAGGGTGACTACCGGATCGAGAACCACGTCGTGACCTTCACCGAGAACCGGGTCATCGGCTGGGCGCCCGGCCGACCGAGTCAGCGCGCGGACGGTCACCGCTTTACCTGGACGCTCACCCCGACCGACGACGGCCGCACCGAGGTGACCCACACCTACGACTGGGCGGCGGTCACCCACCCGGCAAAAGTACCGCGTCTGCCGCTTGTCTCCGCTGCCCAACTCGAAGCGTCGGTGGGGCAACTGGCCACAATGGTGGCGTAGACGCTGGGTCAGGAAATGGACCTATCCGCGGAAGTCGCCCGGACGGCCACTGATCCGCCGGGAGATCCGCGATCTGGTCCTGCGCCTGGCGCAGGAGAACCCGACCTGGGGCCACCGCCGGATCCACGGCGAGCTCGTCGGGCTGGGCTACCCGGTCGGGGTCGCCACCGTCTGGCGGACCTGCACCGCGCCGGTGTTGACCCCGCACCCCACCTTCGACCGGCAGCTGCAGGTCGAGCGGTTCATTGATCGGCATGGCAGCAGATTTCCAGCTCCATGCCGTCCGGGTCGCGGAAGAACAGCGACCACTCGGATCCGAGCCGCTGGATCTCGCCGGTGTCAGCCCCCAGACTGCGCAGCCGATCCCTAGTGGCTTGGAGGGTCTCCAGCGAGTCGACGGCGAGAGCGAAGTGGTCGATCGGGCCCCGCCCGCCTTTCTGGCGCCTGTCGCCGATGATGGCTTCGGCCGGCACCTCGAAGACATTGAGCGCGGCACCTTCACCGAGGTCGACGACGGCCATGCGTGGGTGGTCTCCCACAGCCTGCATCTCGGACGTCATCGTGGCCCCGAGTGCGTCGGTGTAGAACTTCACGATCTTATCGAGATCGGCTGTGAGCGTGGCGACGTGATTGAAACCGATTGTGACCGGCACTGCGTCCTCGTTTCGGTCAGGACATCTGCTCGACCTGGTTTGCCAGGTCTGTCTCGGTGACGGCATGAGTGGAGATCTGGCTTGCGGAGATCGGCCGCACTGGTGAGCGGCGGCGATGACTCCCGGGGAAATGCGAGGCCGTCGGTGGACGACCCCTCCCGGGCTCGTCGTGGAATTGGTGCCGCGGCTGGGAGATGGCCATTGGCAGGCTGGATAGTGGGACAGGCGCGGGCCAGCGCGGCGGCGGCCGTTAGGCGGCGGTGTTGGCTGCGGGAGTGGTGCGATGCGCGTGGTCGGGGTCAGTTCGGGGGCGGAATGCCGCGGCGACCCAGGTGAAGCCGACGAGCGCGAGCACCGCGACACCGATGATCACTGGACGGGCTGGGCCGGGGGCGGTGAGCATGATGCCGACCCCGCCGAGGCCGGTGAGGGCGGCGGCCGGTAGCGGGGCGACTCGGGCGCGGTAGAGGCCGATGGCGAGCAGGAGGTAACCGACGCCGCCGGCGACGAGCGCGAAGAAGATGACGTTTCCGATGCTGGCGTTGTGGAAGTGGTCCCACAGGTCGACCATCGCGGCCCGTTGGGGTTGCCGGGCGATCTGTCCGGCGATCAGTGAGGCCGTCGCGATACCGGCGAGCGCGATCGTGCCGACGACGGTGAGCGTGGCGCCGGTTGCGGCCAGTTTCGGCTTGTGTGGGCGGATGGCCGCCGCGAGTGTCAGGCCGGCTGGGATCAGGAGCGCCGCGGCGAGCATGGCGAGCAGACCACCGGCGTCCGAGCGGGTCGGGTGGGCGCTGACGTCTGCGAGGAAGTTCGCGGGATCGTCCACCCAGGGGGCGGAAAGAAGTCGCGCGATCAGGGCGACCAGGGGTGCGGCGACCAGGCAGAGCAGCAGGGCCGGGGGCGGTGTGGGGCCACTACGGGCGGATGGGGTCATCGGAGGCGTCCTTTCGGCGGGTGGAACGGTTGCCGCGACGGTGTCGCATCCGGACCGTGGGGCGCGTCGGAGTACGCCCGGATCTTTTCTTCCGGGTATTCCCGGAAGAAAAGACGACCGGTGCGGTGTCACCATTCACGGATGGAGATGACGCTGGCGCGGCGGAGAACCGCGGTGGCTGTCGCGGGGGCGGCGTGGCTGCTGCTGCCGGCCGGCGTCGGTGTGCTGGTGTGGCTGGATCAGCGTCTGCGCGCCATGGGACGTCCCGACCTCGTGACGACCACCGGCGGGGCAGAGATCCCGTTTGTGCTGGTCGCGGCGACCGCGTCGACGGTCGGAGTCGCTCTCGCGCTGCGTCGCCCGCGCCATCCGGTCGGTTGGCTGTTCCTCGCCCTGGGCGGCGTCCTGCTGCTGTCCGGTGGGACACAGGGGTATGCCGCCTACGGCGCGGTGGCCCGCCCGGGTCGTCTGCCCGCCGCGGACCTGGTGGCGATCTACGCGGATGCCGGTTTCATTCCATGGCTGGTGCTCGTCGCGCTCATTCTTCATCTGACGCCGACGGGCCGACCGCTGTCCGCCCGTTGGGGACGGATCGCGCTCGCGACCGCGGTCGCCGGCGGCCTGTGGCTGCTCGTGGGTCTGGTCACCACCGAGACCATGCAGCCCCCGTTCCAGTCAGTCACCAATCCGCTGCTGATCGGTGGGCCGCTCGGTCCGTTGCTGGTCGCTCGCAGGGTCCTGGGGCTGGCGACTGGAGCTGGTGTTGTGCTGGCGGCGGTGTCGCTGATCGTCCGGTTCCGCCGATCCGTAGACGTCGAGCGCCGCCAGTTGCTGTGGGTGGCGGTGGCCGCGGTCCCCTTGCCGGTGCTGATGGCTGCGTCGTTCGCCGCCTCGTACGCGGGCAACAACACCGCCGCCGGCCTCGCCGCGGCGACGTTGATCGGCCTGCTGGCGATCGGTGCCGGGCTGGCGATCGGCCAGTACCACCTCTACGACGTCGAGGAGATCCTCAGCCGGGCCGTCACGTACCTGCTCGTCTCCGGGCTGCTCGCGGCGTCCTACGCGACGGTCGTGATCGTCGTCGGGCAGTCGCTCGCCGGCCGGACCGGGCGTTCACAGATCTCCGCGGTGCTCGCGACGCTCGCCGCTGTCGCGGTCACCGCCCCGGCCTACCGGAAGATCCAGGAAGGGGTCGACCGGCGGTTTAGCCGGCGGCGGTTCGAGACCTTGCAGGTGATCCGACGCTATCTACGGGACCCCGACCCCGACGTCGCCGTTGAGGAGGTGTTGCGCCGTGCACTGGGTGACCCCACGCTAGCGGTGGCCTACCTGGTCGATGACCGTCGCCAATGGGTCAGCGCAGACGGACAGCCAGCCAACCCCGGCAACAGTTTTATGGCGGCCGTCGAGGTATACCGGCGCGGCCGACCCATCGCCCGGGTGACGTTCGACCGTGGCAGGGCTCAACCCGGCCTCGTCCGCGCCGCGGCAACGGCGGCGACCGCCGAACTCGACAACGCAGGCCTGCGCGCCGCGGTCGCACTCCAGCTCGTCGAGGTACGCCAGTCCCGCACCCGGATCGCCGCGGCCCAGTTCGCCGAGCGCCGCACCATCGAACGCAACCTGCACGACGGCGCGCAGCAACGCCTGCTCGCACTCGCCCTTCAGCTACGAGCTGTGCAGTTGGGCGGCGACGAAGCCTCGCTACGCCAAGCCATCAGTACGGGCATCGATCAGCTGCAGGCCGCCGTGGTCGAGCTCCGCGAACTGGCCAACGGCCTGCACCCCGCGGTCCTCGCCGACGGCGGGCTCGCCGCCGCGCTCGACGACGTCGCCGCCCGCACCCCCGTACCCATCAAGATCTCTGCTCCGGACCGGCGATATCCGCCCGATCTGGAGGCAGCCGCCTGGTTCATCGCCTGCGAGGCGATGGCGAACGCGGTCAAACACGCCCACCCGACCACCATCGCCGTGGACGTCTCAGCCCCAGACGGGCAGCTGATCGTCGAGGTCCGCGACGACGGCATCGGCGGCGCTCAGCCCAGTGGACCCGGGCTGCGAGGCATCGCCGACCGAGCCGAAGCCTTCGGCGGGTCGCTGACCGTCCACACCGACCCCGGCACCGGAACAACCATCCGGGCTCTGTTGCATCGGCGGAGTCCGCTGTCCAGCGGCCGTCGATCGGTCATGATCGAGGGATGCGTCGACGTCGTGGCTGTCCGCCGGTTCCGGTGTCGGAGTTCGCGGGGTTCCGGTTCCCGCCGGAGGCGATCGTCCTGGCGGTGCGGTGGTATCTGCGGTTCGCGTTGTCGTACCGGGATGTCGAGGAGCTGCTCGCGGAACGCGGCCTCGAAGTTGATCACGTGACTGTCTACCGGTGGGTGCAGCGCTTCGTACCCCTGCTTGCCGAGGCGGCCAGGCCGTGTCGGCATCGGCCGGACGACAGGTGGTTCGTGGATGAGACGTATGTGAAGGTCGCCGGCCGCTGGACCTACCTGTACCGTGCCGTTGACCAGCACGGACAGGTCATCGACGTCTTCGCCAGCGAACGACGCGACCAAACCGCCGCCCGCCGCTTCTTCACCCGGGCGCTGTCTCATGGCCGTCGACCGGTCGAGGTCACCACCGACAAGGCCGCCGTTTACCCGCGGGTCCTCGACGAGCTGCTCCCGGAGGCCTGCCACGTCGACGCCGCCCGGGAGAACAACCGGATCGAAGCCGACCACGGCCGGTTGAAAGCACGGCTGCGGCCTATGCGCGGGCTGAAACGGCTGCGCTCGGTCCAGACCGTCAGCGCCGGACACGCCCTGATCCAGAACATCCGCCGCGGCCACTATGAACTCGCCATCGACGCCCACCCGCCGCTGCGACTGGCAGCCGCGTTCACCGAACTCGCCGCAGCCGTTTGACCGGCGCTCGCCCCAGCCGCTGGCATGTTCAGCTTCCCCGTAATGCAACAGTGTCGCTCGGACTCCAGCTCACCTACCAGCCAGGAGCCCACAGAGTGATCGCCGAGACCCAACCTCAAGCGATCATGTACGAACGAGAGTGTCCGAGGGGGGACTTGAACCCCCACGCCCGATAAAGGGCACTAGCACCTCAAGCTAGCGCGTCTGCCATTCCGCCACCCGGACAGGTGGTCGCGGGGTGTCTCACCCGCGCACGTCTGCGATGTTACACGGTCAGAGCGGGTGCCTGTCGCTACCCCCGACCACCGGCAGATCAAGGCAGCGGGGGACGCGGAACGCGCGACGCGGGAACGAGGCGCCGGGTCGCGAGACCACCGACGGCTCCGATCACGACGCTGCCGGCGATGTCGGTCGGCCAGTGGCGGACGGCCGCGACCCGGGCGAGTCCGATGGCGGCGGCCATGCTCGCGAGGGCGGCGGCGAGCAGGGGGTGGCGCAGCTCGTCGGTGACCGCGGCGGTGAAGGCGACCGCCGTGATGGTGTGGCCGGACGGGAACGAGGCGCTGTGGGGAGGGTCGCCGGACGGGGCGCGACCGGCGGAGTCCGACGTCTGGGGGCGGCGCCGGTCGACCAGGTTCTTGAGCACTCCGTTGACCGCCCCCGCGGCGGCGACGGCCATCAGCCCGCGCGCCGCGGCCCGACGTTCACCGAGCACCAGCAGGACCACGGTCGCGGCCAGCCACGGCTTCTGGTGGTTACTCAGGGAGCTGACCACGACCGGCGCGCGCCTGCCGGTGGAAGCGACCACGGCGCGCAGCACGCCGCGGTCGATCAGGGTCGGCACACCATCGGGCGGGTTCCTGGTGGAGGTGCATGACACTGGGGCTCGTCCTCTCGACGCGGGTACAGGTGATCGGCGCGGACAGCGCGCAGGAAGCGGCCTATGCCAGGAGGCCCGGCCACGGCGCCCGACTCCGGTCCGATCGGGCCTTGAGCGGCGAAATACCCCAGGTCAGCATGCATGACGGCGTACCCGATCCGCCTGCGCACATGCCTGCCCGCCGGCTCGCCGGGGCGTAGGGCGCCCGCTGCCGGCCGCGCCTCGCGGCGCCGAGGGAGCGCCGACAGCCGGCAACTGTCACACGGACGCAGTAGGCACCCTTTGCCAAGTGACAGTTCGTGCCATAAGTTCCGGATGTCGCTTTAGTCCAGCAAGGTCTTCGGGTGGTGCGCGGGATGTCCGAGAAGCAGGCAGAGAGCCTGCGGGAACGCAAGAAGCGCCGCACGCGCCAGTCGATCATCGACGTGGCGCACGCCCTGTTCCACGAGGACGGCTACGACACGACCACGGTCGAGGCGATCGCGGCCGGCGCCGACGTGTCCGTCCGCACCTTCTTCCGCTACTTCGCGAACAAGGAAGAGGTGGCCCTCGCGCCGTTGGACGAGATGGGCGAGCTCACCCTGACGGCCCTGCGCCGGCGTCCGGCCGACGAGCCGCCGCTCACCGCCCTGCGCGCCGCGGTCCTCGACGCCTGGACGATCATGAGCCCGGACGGCGAGTCGCTGCGGCACTACACCGATCATCTGCTGCCGATCGGCAACGCCTCCGCGCTCGCCGGGGCGGTCCAGAACCGGATCGTCGCCCTGGGCGACCGGTTCGCGCTGGAGTTCGTCGAGGGCGACGACCACGACGGCCCACAGCCGCGACGCACGGACCTCGACGCCTCGCTGGCCGCGTTCGCGTTCCTCGCCGCCGTGCAGGTCGCCGTGCGCGCCTGGTGCGCCTCGGCCAGCACCGATCCCGCGGATCTCGTCGCCACCGCCCTGATCTGCCTGGACAGCCTCGTCATCGAAAGGAACCCCGCACACCGTGCCTGACCTCGAGCTTCGCGATGTCGACCGCGCGGATGGCAGGCACCACGCCCCGAACCTCGGGCGCACGGACACCCTGTCGCCCAGCGCGCCCACCGGTGAGCCCGCACCGGCCTCCACCCCCGCAGCGGTGGCGACCCCGACCCCGACCCCGACTACGGCACCGGCACCGGCACCGGCACCGGAGAATGCACTGCGGGAGACGGTCCAGCGGGCCGCCGAGCACCTGCTGCGACTGCAGGACCCGCGCGGCTGGTGGAAGTTCGACCTCGAGACCAATCCGACGATGGACGCCGAGGACCTCCTCCTGCGGGAGTACCTCGGCATCCGCACCGTCGAGCAGACCGAGGCCACCGCGAAGCACATCCGTTCCCGGCGCCTCGACGACGGCTCCTGGCCGACCTATTTCGGCGGCCCCGGGGAACTGTCCACCACGGTCGAGTGCTACATCGCCCTACGGCTCGCCGGTGACTCACCCGACGACGAACCGCTGCGACGCAGCGCCGCGTGGATTCGCGAGCGCGGCGGCATCCCGGCGACCAGGGTGTTCACCCGGATCTGGCTGGCGCTGTTCGGCTGGTGGCGCTGGGAGGACCTGCCGGTCCTGCCGCCCGAGATCATGTTCCTTCCCCCGCGGGCGCCGCTGAGCATCTACTCGTTCGCCTCCTGGGCCCGCCAGACCATCGTCCCCCTGACGATCGTCTCGGCCGCCCGCCCCCAGTGCCCGGCGCCGTTCGACCTGGCCGAGTTGGACCCCGACGAGGTCCCCGCCGCCCAGTCCCACGGCGCCGCCCAGTCCCCCGACACTCGGTCCCCCGCCGGCGGACGGACGCTGCGGGGCGCGATGCGGCGGCTGGGGGGCGACCGGCCGAACACGGCCAAGGTCTTCTTCCGGGGGCTCGACGCGGCGCTGCACCGCTACCACCGCCACCCGATCGGGCCCCTGCGCCGCCACGCGCTGCGCACCGCGGAACGCTGGATCATCGCCCGGCAGGAGGCGGACGGCTGCTTCGGCGGGATCCAGCCGCCCGCCGTCTACTCGATCATCGCGCTGCGCCTGCTCGGCTACGACCTCGACCATCCGGTCCTCGCCGCCGCGCTGCGCTCGCTGGACGCGTACACCCTGCACCGCGAGGACGGCTCGCGCATGATCGAGGCCTCCCAGTCGCCGATCTGGGACACGGCGCTGGCCGTCCTCGCCCTGGCCGACGCGGGGATCGACGCCCCTGCCGACGTCGACGTGGCGCCCGCGCTGCCCACCCAGCGGGTCGCGACCGGCGCCCCGGCGCCATCCGCGCCGGTTCCGACGGCGCTGGAACGGGCTGCCGACTGGCTGCTCGGCCAGGAGATCCAGCACCGCAGGGGTGACTGGGCCATCACCCACCCGGGCGTGGCGCCGGGCGGCTGGGCCTTCGAGTTCGACAACGACACCTACCCCGACACCGACGACACCGCCGAGGTCGTGCTGGCGCTGCACCGGCTGAACCGGCTTCGCCGGCTGCGCCACCCCACGAACACCCGGATCGACGCCGCCCTCGAACGGTCGACGGCCTGGCTGTTCGCCCTGCAGTCCCGCGACGGCGGATGGGGGGCCTACGACTCCGACAACGCCAGCACCCTCGTCTACCAGATTCCGTTCGCGGACTTCGGCGCGCTCACCGACCCGTCGTCCGCCGACGTCACCGCGCACGTCGTCGAACTGCTCTGCGAGACGGGGCGGATCCGCGACCCGCGTACCCTGCGCGGCGTCGACTGGCTGCTGCGCAACCAGGAGGCCGACGGATCCTGGTACGGCCGCTGGGGCGTCAACTACGTCTACGGCACCGGCTCGGTGCTGCCCGCCCTGCAGGCGGCGGGGCTCCCGCCGACCCACCCGGCGATGGTGGCGGGCGCGCGGTGGCTGCTGTCGCGGCAGAACTCCGACGGCGGCTGGGGTGAGGACATCCGCTCCTACGGCGACCCGGCGTGGTCCGGCCGCGGACTCTCCACCCCCTCGCAGACGGCCTGGGCGATGCTCGGCCTGCTCGCCACCGATCACGGCGGCGTCCACGCCGACGCCCTGGCCGCCGCGGCTCGCTGGCTCACCGAGCAGCAGCGGCCGGACGGCGGCTGGGACGAGGAGATGTTCACCGGCACCGGCTTCCCGGGCTTCTTCTACCTCAACTACCACGGCTATCGGCTGGTCTGGCCCGTCATGGCCCTCGGCCGCTACCTGCACAGCCGCCAGCATCCGTCCGACTGACTCGCCGGACCGCCGGGCGACCATCTCCACCCACAGCACCAAGTCATCACTGAATGCATACATCTGCTTACCGGTCGGGCGCCCGGGTAGGACGAAGCCCGATGGCAACGTGCTGGTAGGCGGGTGAACAGTCATGCCCCTGGGGGTGCAGCCGGATCTCATCGAGATTCTGGACATCGCGGTCGTCGAGGCAACCGTGCGGAATCACCGCATCCGCCGGGCCAACCCGGCCGCCTGCGCCCTGTTCGGCCGGCCCGAGGCCGAGGTCGTCGGCCTCGACTGGGAGAAGATCACCACCCCGGCGGACCACGCCCGCCTGCATGCGCAGATCCGCTTCCGCCAGGCCAGCGGCCGACGCCGGGAACGGATGATGGTCCGGCTGCTGCAGCCGGACGGCGACCTGCGCCACGCCCTGGCCACCATCGTGCTGCGCGCCGATCCGGATGGCGAGGAGTACTTCGTCGTCCACCTCCAGGACGTGTCCGAGGAGATCGCCGCCCAGGACCGGCTGCGGCTCATCGTGGAGAACACGCCGGTGTCCATGTTCCTGATCGATCGCAGCGGGCGGGTCCTCGTCAGCGAGGGCACCGCCAGTCCGGAGGCTGCCGCCGGGCTGGCGGAGGCGCGAGCGTCGTCCATCTTCACCACGTTCGCGTACCTGCCGCAGGCGACGTCGATCATGCGGCGGGCACTCGACGGGGAGCGCGTCCACCAGATCCTCGAGGCGTTCGGCCGCCGCCTCGACGTGCACCTCGTGCCCATCCCCGGGCCCGGCGGCCAGGTGGACACCGTCGCCGCGGTGGCCAGCGACGTCACCGACCTGCACCTCGCGCTGGCCAGCCTGCGGGCCCGCTCCGCCGAGCAGGCGGTCGTCGCCGACCTGGGCCGCCGGGCCCTGGAGGCGCGCGAGCCGGCCGAGCTGTGGCAACGGGCGGTCACGGCGCTGGCCGACCATCTCGGCGCCGACCTGGTGCGGGCCTACGGTCTCGACGCGGACGGGAAGCGGGTCGGCCCGCTCGCCCACGAGGATCGGCGCGCACCGCAGGTCCCGACCGGGACGCAGCGGGATCCGCCGCGCCGCACCGCCGCGTGGGTGACGACGGTGCCGGTCGGCCGCCCCGACCGACCGCTGGCCGTGATCGAACTGCACCGGGCGCCGCTGGAGGACCAGGAGCGCGAGTTCGTCCACGCGGTCACCGCGGTGCTCGGCTCGGCCGCCCTGCGCTTCCAGATGGAAGCCGAGATCCGCCACCGCTCGCTGCACGACGGGCTCACCGGCCTGCCCAACCGCACCGCGCTGCTCGACCGCCTCCACCGGGCCCTGCACCGCGCCGGCCACGACGGACGGCGGGTCGGAGTCCTCTTCGTCGACCTCGACGGCTTCAAGGCCGTCAACGACACCCTCGGCCACCAGGCCGGCGACGACCTGCTGCGCACCACCGCCGCCCGGCTGTCCCACGCCGTGCGGCCCGGTGACGTGGCCGGACGCCTCGCCGGCGACGAGTTCGCCGTCCTCTGCGAGGACGTCGACGGCGTCGCCGACCTCGAGGCGATCGCCGACCGGGTGGTAACCGCGCTGGCGGCACCGGTCCGGCTGCTCGACCGCCCCGTCACGCTGACCGGGAGCGTCGGACTGGCCCTGTCAAACCCGGACCTTGCCGACGCCGAGACCCTGCTGAACGCCGCCGACATCGCCATGTACACGGCGAAGCGCAACGGTCCCGGCCAGCGCCTGGCCTATGCCACCGAGATGCGGACCCCGGTGGCGGCGAACACGCGTCAGAAGTTGACGCGTGACCAGCTGAAGACGGCCGGGGCCGACGGGTCGATGCTGAGCTTGAGATAGTCGTTCGCCTGGCCGCTGCCGTCGACGACGATCCGCGTCACGTTCGGGACCTCAAGGTCCTTCGGTGCCAGCGGATGGATGCCGTAGAGCGGATCCGTGCGGGTGAACGGATGGTCGACCCGGAAGACGTGCGAGTCGCCCTCCAGGAGGAGCACCGGCTTGCCGAAGTGGCCGGCGAGGGTGCCGATCCGCTTCACGATGGCGTCGTAGCCGGTCAGGCCGTCCCCGCCCGCGGCCAGCGCGCTGGTGTCCCACATGTCCGCCTGCAGGAGCAGCGCGACGCCGGGCGCGCCGGTCTGCCGGGCGGAGTTGAACGCCGTGTTGATCCACGACAGCGTGGCATCGAGCCGGGTCGAGTACTCGTTCTGCTGCTCCGCGGACAGCGGGGTCACGCCGAACCAGGGACCGAGATCGTTGTTGCTGCCAGGGATGTTCAGGGTCGCGAACACCACGCCGGACTGGGTCCACCTGGTGTTCTCGACGAAGGCGGCGTACGCCGGGTCCGAAGCCTGGGTGATCACCTGCTTCGGGTTCACCCCGAGCGTCCGGCCGGGCACCGGGAAGAAGAGTCGGCGTAGCGCGGCGAGACGTTCCGTGGGAACGTAACCGCCGTTGTTCGCCCGGTGGCAGTCAGTCCATTCGTTGTCGCCCGGCGTGTAGACGAGCGGATCCTGGAACTGATCGAAATCTGCCTTGATCGTCGCGAAGTAGGAGTCCGAGCAGAGACTGCTGCCGTTCTTGATGTCGCCGAGATGCGCGACGAGAGACACGTCGGGATCGGCATTGATCTTGGCGATGTCCGCCGGGAACGCGGCGATCTTCTCCGCACCATAAGGGATGTCACCGATGACGGCGATCGTCGACGGGGCGGCGCCGGCGCTGGTCGGGGGCGTCGCGCTGGCCGACATCGACGTCGTCACGGTGAGGGCACCCGCCGCGACAATGGTTAAAGCAATCCTGCGGTAACGCAACGGTTAGGCTCCTTCACACAAAGGGCGGCGCGGTTCATGCTTCGGGGTCGGGTCAATTCGAGGCGATCGCCCCGCTGTCCTTCTTCCGAGCCTCGGCAAGCTATCGAGCCAGCCGGAACGTACCCGGAATTACGGGTTAACGTCTCCGCACAGGCAACGAAACGCGGCGCGCCGCGACCGAGGAGACTGCCTGGTCCGCGGCGCGCCGGCAGCGGAGCGGGGTGCCATCACCGGCGTTATTCGGGCCACGGGGAGTCGAGGATGGTGTCGACGAAGTCGCGGCGGCGGAAGCCGGGCAGGTAGTGCGCGAGGACGTCCGCCTTGACATTGCCAAAGGTGGTGTCCGGCCTGGGCGCGATGCCGTCGGTGAAGGCACGCAGGATACGACGTTTGAAGTCCGGCCGGGGGTGCAGCTCGGTGATCGCGTCCCGGTCGGCCTCGCTGACGTCGTCGTAGCCGATTCCGAGCACGTCGTACTCCACCCCGGCGGTGAGCAGGGCGACCTCGGGCTCCATGAACTCCGGGATGCCTGGGGTGGTGTGCAGGGCGATGGCCGTCCACACCCGCCGGATGCTGTCCTCGGGCATCCCGTGCCCGTGCAGGAAACGGCGTGCCTCGTCGGCACTGTCCACCTCGAAACGCCGGCCGCTGCGGCGGAACTCCTCGTTGAGACCGAGATCGTGGAACATCGCCGCGACGTAGAGCAGCTCCGGGTCGAAGCTCAACCCGCGGCGGCGGCCCTGCAGGCCGGCGAAGCAGTAGACCCGCCGCGAATGGTGGTAGATCAGGTCGTCGGTGGCGTCGCGCACCAGCTCGGTGGCCTGGGCGGCCAGGCTCGTGTCGGGTATGGCAACGCCGGCGAGCGGCACGGTGCTGCTGGTCATGGTGACTCCCCCCGGGTCGATGGCTGACCGTTGTCGGTCGAGCATCGTGGAGGTACCCGGGACAACGGCCGCAGGAACGGCCGGGGAACGCGGCCGACGACCGCCGGGACACCAGCGGCGTCGACCTCTCCCCGCGTAGCCGGGTCAGCCCGCCGGGTCAGCCCGCCGGGTCAGCTCGCCGGGTCAGCCAGGACGATGACCGCGCGACCGAAGATCTTGCCGGCCTCGAGGTCGTCGAACGCCTGCAGGCCGTCGTCGAAGCTGTACCGGGTGAGGTCGGCGGTGATCCGGCCGGTGCGGGCCAGCGCCACCAGGTCGTGGAGATCCTGGTGGTTCCCGCTGTAGGGGCGGGTGAGCGACGCGCCCCACGGCAGGGACACCGACGTCTGCGAGGTCTCGAACGCGAAGACCCCGTCGCCGAGCCCCGGCACCCGCACGGCGCCGTAGGGCGCGACGACGGCGCCCGACAGCGCGAGGGTCTGGTTGTTGCCGACCAGATCCAGGACGACGTCGGCACCATAGCCACCGGTGACCGCCAGGACCTTCGCGGCGACCTCGGGATCGTCGGAGCGCAGCGCGTGGTCGACCTTCCCCCGGACGGCGGCGAGCGACGCGTCCCTGATGTCGAGCGCGATGACCTGCGCCGCGGTGAGTTCCCGCAGCAGCTCGACCGCGAACTGCCCGAGGCCGCCGATCCCGATGACCACCGCCGTCGAACCGGGGCGCAGGAGGTCCAGGGTGGCGCGGATGGAGTGGTAGGGCACGAGGCCCGCGTCGGCGAGCACGGCGGCGAAGGCCGGGTCCAGACCGTCGGCCGGGACCAGCGCGGCGGCGTTCACGGCGACGTAGTCGGCCATTCCGCCGTTCACGGACACCCCGGGCGTCGGGGCCGGGTAGAGTCGGTTCCCCGTGTTGCGGCAGGCGTTTTCCTGGCCGGCGACACACAGCCGGCACACGCCGCAGGACCAGACCGGATGCACGATCACCTGGGAACCCGGCGAGAAGTGCGGAAAGCCGTCGGCGATGTCGACGATCTCACCGGCGATCTCGTGGCCCAGGATCGTCCCGGCGGGAATCATCTCCTCGGCCGAGCCGCGAATGTGGATGTCGGTCTGACACACCCCGGCGGCCGTGACCTTGACGAGAGCCTGACCGGCACCGATGGTGGGCTTGGGGACCTCCACCTGGCGGACGTCCCGCACTCCGGCAAACTGGATTGCACGCACGCGCTTCTCCCTGACGTATTTCGGCCCCATTTCCGGCCGCCGCGTGGACGCCGGAGAAAACGAGCCGACACACTGATTCTGCGCAGTCAGGAGGACTCTACTCGCCTGGTCGGGTGCCGGCGCGCGCCGCGGTGATCACCACGGCGGTGTAGCGCACGGTGAAGGCACCGCCCGCCGCGTCGACGGCGGCGCCGAGGCCCGCCAGCAGCCGCGCGAGGGTGGCCGGCGGGAACCGGCTGTGGCCGCCGAAGGTGGGCACCTGGTCCAGCCACTCGTCCCGGGTGTAGGACTGCTGCCGATGGAACCGCCACCGCTGCGGGTCGCCGAACGCGCCCGTCTGACGGATGCCGTCGGCGGCCCTGGCGAGCACCGTCGAGTGCCCGTCCGGGCCGGTCATCGTCCGGTGGAAGAGCGGCGCGTCGGGCAGCACCCGGCGGTAGACCGCGGAGAAGGCCGCCGCCAGGCCGGGTGGCGGCTGGCCCGCGTTCCAGAACACGGCCAGCCGGCCGCCGGGCCGCAGCACCTGCGCCGCCTTGCTTGCGCCCGCGACCGGATCCACCCAGTGCCAGGTCTGCCCGGCGATCACCGCGTCGAAGGTGCGCCCGGCGGGATCCCAGGTCTCGAACGCCGCCACCTCGGCCTCGATCCCACTGCGCCGCGCCCACCCGGCCATCCGCGCGTCCACGTCGACCCCGAGCACCCGACAGCCGGCCGCGTGGAACTGCCGGGCGGCGATACCGGTCCCGCAGCCGACGTCGAGCAGGTCGGGCCCGGGACTGGCCGCCGCGATCCGGCCCACCATGGCCTCGGGGTAGCGGGGACGGGTCCGGTCGTAGCGATCGGGGTCGGCGCCGAACGACTCCGCCAGCTGCCGGTGGCGGTGCGGCTCCTGGTCGCAGGGAGACGCCGAGCCCGAAGATGGAGTGGGCATGCGCCCACCCTAGTGGGCACTTGCCCACTAGGCAATCGCGCCAGGCCTCGCCACGAGCGACCCGCCACCCCCGGCAGGCCGCACCAGCAGCCCTCGACGTGCGGCCGGCCGCAAGCAGGAGGATGGAACGATGCCGACCGGGGTGGCCCTGCGCGACGTACGTGAGCAGCTCTTCGCCGCAGCCGAACGCGTCCTGCTGCGCGACGGACCGAGCGCGCTGACGAGCCGGGCGGTCACCACCGAGGCGGGCTGCGCCAAGGGCGTCCTGCATCGGCACTTCGCCGACTTCGACGAGTTCCTCGCCGAACTCGTGCGCGACCGCACCGCCCGGATCACCGGCCAGGGCGCCGGCCTGCGCGCACGGGCCGGGACCGGCACCGTCGCCGACAACCTCACGGCCGCGCTGTCGGACCTGTTCGGCTCGGTGGCGCTGGCCGTCGTCAGCCTCGTCACCGCCCGCGACGAGCTGCGCGCCGCCCTGCGCCGGACCGGAACGGTCGGCGTCCCCGTCCTGACGGAGGCCACCGCGACGGTCGCCGCCTACCTCGCCGCCGAGCGCGACCTCGGCCGCCTCGCCGCGGATGCCGACACCGACACGCTTGCGCTCATGCTGATCGGCGGCGGGCACCTGCTCTTCGCCGGCCGGGACGGCACCGCCCCGGATGCCGACGCCGTCCGCTCGGTCGTGAGCACGGCCATCGCCGGCGCCATCCGGTTCAGCTCTCCGGCTGGGGAGACAGACGCCGGAGGATGAACGCGGCGCGGGACTCGGGGTCGGTCCTGGGCAGGTTGATCAGCTGGTACCCGTGGCGGGTATAGGCCTCGGCCATCGCATCGTGGGTGCGGACGGCCTCGTCGAGGTCCTGGGTGCGTTCGCGGTCGTGGGTGTAGATCTCGGGCCAGGGCGGCGCGAGAAAGACCCGCTGGTGGTAGCGAAACGTCCGCGCGGCGGCGGTGACGTGCGCCGGAATCGGCCGGCCGAGCAGCAGCAAGTAGCCGACGACGTCGGGTATGCCCCGGTCGAAGAAGACCGTCCCCGCCCGTCGGGTGGCGTCGTGGTGAGAGCGCATGTCCCAGGACAGCATGATCTCGGCGAAGAGCAGGGAATCCCTTTCGTGGCGGGCCCTGCCGCCGATGACGATCTGATCCTGAAGAATGCACCTGCCGGCTTCCGGGATGCAGGGAAATCCCTGCCGGTGAAGCTCCTCGACAAGCGTGGACTTACCGGCCCCGGGGCCGCCGGTGATGGCGACAAAATCGTCGGATGTGCTCACGGTGCCAGACCCTCCTTCGGCGGCTGCCCACGAAGGCGGCGAGTCCCCCGCCGTGATACGAAGGGACGCGCCGCATCAGGAAATGGACGTGGCCGGTTCGGCACGTCGACGCCGTTACCACGCGGAGCATCGGCCCGGCGATGAGAATGGTGATGGTGGACGTGGCCCACGGCGCCGCGCCGCCTGCGGGCGGTATCGGTCAGCCGGCGGAGCGCCTCGCCGACCTCGTGCCCGGTGGGCGGCGTCCCGACGTCATCGGCGACGACCAGGCTCCCGGGAGCATATCCGGCAGGCGGGGACGCGCGACCCGGTTCCGCGGAACCCCATGGTCGGTGAAGGCGACACCGGTGGTCGGCAGCCGGTCCGGGCACTCGTCCCGGGTGTCGGCCTGATCACGCCGGCGTCCCGTCCGATTCGATCGATGACGAAACCCGATCAGTGCGATCGCGGATAGGCGTTGGACAGCCCAACAAGTTCCCATCATCCTGACAAACATGTCTGGGATTCTGGGTGGGAACGCGGGCGGGCTGGTTCCCGCGCGTGTCCGCCGCCCGGCGCGTGTGACCGCCCCGAGGCGGGTGCTCACCCGCCGGCGGTTCGTCGACTACGGGATCCTCGCCTCCGCCTGCTGTCGTCCCTGCTGATCGGGTCCTCTTCCGCTCCTGCCCGTCCGGCCGTCCCGGCCCGCCTGCCGGACCCGGTGTCCCCCGCCCGGTCCTGGCCCGCACGTCAGCCACGCCACCGACCTCAGCCGCTCCCACACCTGGGCGATGTCCGACCGTGCGCTCGGCGCGGGGGCGAGGGCCCGGGCCGGCCGCTCCCCCGCAGCACCGCCGCCCTGACCGGGAAAGGACCGGGCCACGGCGCCCCGGCCGCCTGGTCGGACCTGTTCCCGCGCTCCCTGCGGCGCGAGCGCGCCCCGATCCGCACACGACGGCCTTCCGCGTGCCCGGAAGCGATGCAGACGGACGACCACGACGGCAACCGCCGAGGGACGGCCGCGCCCCTGGCACCGGCCCGACCTCCATGCGCCGGCCCGACCCCCGAACGCCGGCTCGACTCCCGAACGCCGGCTCGACTCCCGAACGCCCGCTCGACTCCCGTACGCCGGCTCGACTCCTACGACAGCTTCGAAAGGACTCCGGCATGACCAATCCCACCGCGATCCCCGAGACCGCGTCCCCGCAGGTCGAGTTCATCAGCCTGTCGCACCTCAACCCGTCGACCGAACTCAACCCGGTACCCAGCCGCGGCATCGACCTGCCGTACTTCAAGAAGTACGTGCGCGCCCTGGAGGAGTCCGGCTACGACTACACCCTGCTGCCCTACGGCTCGAACAGCGCCGACTCCTTCGTTCTCGCCTCGGCCGTCGGCCAGCTCACCGAGCGCCTGCGCCCCATCGTCGCGCTGCGGCCGAACACGACGTTCCCGCTGGTGGCGGCGCAGAAGCTCGCCACCCTCGACCAGCTGACCGAGGGCCGCGCCGTCGTCCACCTCATCTCCGGGGGCAACGACGCCGAGCAGGCCCGTCAGGGCGACTACCTGCCCAAGGACCGCCGCTACGCGCGCACGTCGGAGTTCATCGACCTGCTGCGCCGCGCCTGGACGGAGACCAGCCCGTTCAGCCACGAGGGCGAGTTCTACAAGTTCGACGAGTTCGGCCCCGGCTTCGCGCCGTACGGCAGCACCATCCCGATCTCGATCGGCGGGCAGTCCGACGCCGCGTTCGGCGTCGGCGGCGCCAAGGCGGACATCTTCAGCTTCTGGGGCGAGCCGCTGGCCGACCTGCGCAAGGAGATCGACCGGGTCAACGGCATCGCCGCCGCGGCCGGCCGTACCGACCGCCCGCGCATCTGGGTGACCTTCCGTCCGATCATCGCCAGGACCGACGAGCTGGCCTGGCGCAAGGCGTTCGACTACGCCGCTCGTATCGAGCAGACCTTCAACGCCGGCCCGGCCCGCGCCTTCCTCAAGGGTGCCCCGCAGAACGTCGGCTCGCAGCGCGCCCTCGCGTTCGCCGCGAAGTCCGAGGTCTACGACCGCGCGCTGTGGACCCGCACGGCGGCCGCGACCGGCGGGCTGGGTGCGTCGACCGCGCTGGTGGGCAGCCCGGAGACCGTCGCCGCCGCGATCCTCGACTACGTCGACCAGGGCGCGAGCCTGGTGTCGATCCGCGGCTACGACACCCTCGCGGACGCCGTCGACTACGGCCGACACGTCCTGCCGCTGGTCCGCCAGGAGATCGCGCACCGGGCGGCCACCGGGCAGCGCGGCGCCCTTCAGGACGCCCACCCCGGCGCCCTCGCCCCGGGCTTCGACCCCGCCACGCTCGCCGGCGCCCGCTGAGGACGACCAGCACGACCGCAGACCGCACGACAGCAGACCGCACGACGGCGGACGGCACTGCAGCGGCCCGGCACGACGACGGCCGGCACGACGAGCGGCGACGAGCGGCGACGACGATGACGATGACGATGACGGGAGTGGACGAAGCATGACGGCGGCGGTGGCGGTCATCCCGTGGCGGGTCGACCGCCACCACGCGCCGAGACCACGGTGACGCGGGGACACGACGGGCGGGAGCGGGTTCGCGGCGGGGCCGGGACGTTCTGGGTGGGGCTGCGCACGATGCTGGACGGCTCCCTCGCCCATCCGAAGGCGGCCGTGGTCGGCGCCGTCACCGGTGTCGTCAACGGGGTCACCATGATCTTCTCCGCGGCGGCGATCGGCTGGGCGACGGACCATCTGATCGTCCCCGCCCTCGCCGGCGGCCACGTCGCCCGCGCCACCTGGTGGCTGGCCGCGGGCGCGATCCTCGGCGTGTCCACCGTGCGTTGGACGACGATCCTCGTGCGGGGCATCGCCACCGGCCACGTCCAGTACGGCTCGCAGGCCCGCATCCGCCGCGCCGTCGTCCGCCGCTACCTCGAGCTGGACCTGTCGTGGCACCGTCGGCACGCGCCCGGCCGCCTGCTGTCGACCGCCGTCTCCGACGTGGACGCCCTGTGGTCACCGATGGTCGTCTGGTACTTCGCCCTCGGCATGGTCGTCATGCTGGTCGTCGCGATCGGCCAGATGTTCCGTCACGACCTGGCACTCGGGCTCGTCGGCGTCGCCCTCGTCGGGTCCGTCCTCGGCCTGAATCTGCTCTACCAGCGCCTGCTCGCCGCCCGCGCCCGGGCCGTGCAGGACAGCCGCGGCGAGTTCGCCACCCTCGCCCTGGAAAGCATCGAGGGCGCCCAGGTCGTGCGGACGCTGGGCCTCGCCGACCGCGAACGCGCCCGCGTCGGCGCCGCCGCGGATCGGCTGCGCCGCGCCACCACCTCGATGGGCGCCGTCAGCTCGCTGTTCGACCCGATCCTGGAGCTGCTGCCGACCGGCGCGATCCTCGCCGTCCTCGTCGTCGGATCCCGGCGGGTCGAAAGCGGCGACCTCAGCGTCGGCGTGCTCGTCGAGATCGTCTACCTGCTGCTCACCATCTCCATCCCGCTCGCCGTCATCAGCCGTTTCCTGGGCATGCTGCCCCTGTCGGCGGCCGGACGGTCCCGGATCGCCGCCGTCCTCGGGTCCACCGAGACCACCGACTACGGCACCCGTGCCCTGGCCGGCGCGGGCCCGCTGAGCCTGGCCGCGCGGGGCGTCGGGCACGTCCAGGGCGGGCGGCACCTGCTCGCCGACATCGATCTGGAGATCACCCCCGGCGAGATCGTCGCGCTGGTGGGGGCGACCGGCGCCGGTAAGTCGACCCTGCTGGACCTGCTCGGTCGGCTCGTCGACCCGGCCGAGGGGGTCGTCGAGATCGGCGGGATCCGCGCTCCCGAGCTCGCCCGCGGGCAGATCCGCGCGCACCTCGCCGTGGTGTCGCAGACCCCGTGGATGGCCGGCGGCAGCATCCGCGCGAACCTGCACCTCGACGGCCACCCCCGCGAGCGTCGCCCCTACTCCGACGCCGAGCTCTGGCGGGCACTCGCCGCCGCCGGTGCCGACACGCTGGTGCGCGACCTGCCCGACGGGCTGGACACCCGGGTCGGCGAGCGCGGCACCCGGCTGTCCGGCGGGCAGCGCCAGCGCCTGTGCCTGGCCCGCGCCCTGCTGCGCGCGCCGCGCGCCATCCTGCTCGACGACGCCACCTCCGCCCTCGACCCGGCCGTGGAACGCGAGGTGCTCGCCGCGGTGGCGGCCCTGCGCGGGCACACCACCGTGCTCATCGTCGGCGGACGCCCCAGCTCGGTGCTGGTCGCCGACCGGGTCGCCTTCCTGCGCGCGGGCCGGCTCGTCGCCGTGGGTACCCACGCCGAGCTGCTCGACACCGAGCCCGACTACCGGCGAATCCTGCAGGCCTACGGAACGGCGGAGGCGATCCATGACTGACCGCGGCCGCGACGGCCGGCAGCCCGCCGAGCCCGGGCTCGCCGAACCTGGGCTCGCCGAACCTGGGCTTGCCGAACCTGGGCTTGCCGACCTGGGCTCGGTCGGGGCGCGCGAACTCGCCCGCCTGGTCCGGTCGACCACCCCCGTGGTGACGGCCGGCCTGCCGCTGACCCTGCTGTTGGCGGTCGTCGCCGGCGCCGGGCGCATCGTGACGGCGTTGACCGTCCAGTACGCCCTCGACCACGGACTGCTCAGCCCGGACCGCGGCGCGAGCGACGTCGTCGCCCACGCCGTGCTCGTCGGCGCGGCGGCCACCGTCGCGGCGATCCTCGCCTCCTGGTGGCTCAACCAGCGGCTCTACCGGCGCGCGGAGGCCGCCCTCGCCGAGCTGCGCACGGACGGCATCGCCCGCATCCACGAGATCGCCCCGGAGACGTTCGCGGGACTCTCCGGTGCCGATCTCGTCACCCGCCTGACCAGCGACCCCGAGGCGGTCACGACCTTCGTGCAGAACGGCGGCGTCCTGCTGCTCGTCAACGTCACCCAAATGATCATTGCTGGCGCCCTCGTGACGCTCTACTCCTGGCAGCTGGCGCTGCCCGTGCTGGGCCTGGCCGCCCTGCTGTTCGTCGGCATGCGTCGCCTGCAGATGCTCGTCGCCCGTCGCTACGCCGCCGTGCGCACGAGCGTCTCGGCCCTGCAGTCCACCGTCGGCGAGGCCGTCACCGGCATCGGGATCGTTCGCTCGACCGGCACCGAGCAGCGGACCCGGCTCGGCCTCGACCGGGCCGTCGAGAACACCGCGGCGGCCCAGCGCCGCACCCTCGTGCCGCTGCACACCAACACCGCCCTCGGCGAAGTCGCCATCTCGGTCATGACCGTGTTCGTCGTCGTCGCCGGGACCCGCTGGTCGACCGCGCACACCCGGTGGGAACCGGCGCTGCACCTGTCCGCGGGCGAGCTGGTCGCCATGCTCCTGCTCGTCACCTTCTTCGTCCGCCCTCTGCAGGCCCTCGTACAGAACCTGGGAGAGATCCAGAACGCAGTCGTGGGCTGGCGCCGCGCGCTGGAGATCCTCGCGACGCCGTCGGGCGTGGTCGACGGCGCCGACGCCCGCGAGCTGCCACCGGGGCCGATCGCGGTCGAGCTGGCCGACGTCGCGGCCGCGTACGGGGCGGGCCCGCTGGTCGTGGAGCATCTGACCGTCGCCGTCTCCCCCGGCGAGCACGTCGCCGTGGTCGGCGAGACCGGCTCCGGCAAGAGCACGTTCGCCAAGCTGCTGACCCGCCAGATCCCGGCGAGCCGCGGCCGCGTCCTGCTCGGCGGCGTCCCGGTCGGCCGGGTGTCGGAGGCGTCGTTCCAGCGTCGCGTCGCCATCGTCCCGCAGGACCCGTTCCTGTTCGACGCCACGATCGCCGAGAACATCGGCGTCGGGCTGCGCGGCAGCCCCGACCTGCTCGACGACTCCGACGTGCGCGACGACTCCGACGTGCTCGACGAGATCGTCTCCTCGCTCGGCCTGCGCCCCTGGCTCGACACGCTGCCGGACGGGCTCGACACCCGCGTCGGGGTGCGGGGGGAACGCCTGTCGGCCGGCGAGCGCCAGCTCGTCGCCCTCGCCCGCACCGCGCTGGTCGACCCCGACCTGCTCGTGCTCGACGAGGCGACCAGCGGCGTCGACCCCGCCACCGACGTCCGGATCCAGCGTGCGCTCGGCGCGCTCACGGTCGGGCGCACCACCGTCTCGATCGCCCACCGCATGGTGACGGCCGAACACGCCGACCGCGTCCTCGTCCTCGACCACGGACGCCTGGTCCAGAGCGGACGCCACGCCGACCTCGTCGCCGTCCCCGGCCGCTACGCCGAGCTGCACGCCGCCTGGGTCGAGCACACCGCCGCCGGCGCCGAACCCCACGAGACCGTCCACCGGCAGAAGGAGCACACCCCATGACAGCCCCCGCGACCGTCACCGCCGCCGTCGCCCCGGCGCACCGCGCGAGCCCGGCGGAGCCACCTGCGCCGCGCCGGCTCCGGCTCGGCTTCAACGCGCGGATCGCCTTCCCGACCGGGCAGGCCGGTGCCGCGCTGCGCGACGGCATCGAGCTGTTCCGCGTCGCCGAGCAGCTCGGCTACGACGCCGGATGGGTCTACCAGCGGCACTTCGACAACTACCTCGCCGCTCCGATGGTGTTCCACGCCGCCGTCGCGCAGCACACCGAGCGCATCGGGCTCGGCACGGCCATCATCGGCGTCCGCTACGAGGACCCGGTGCTGCTGGCCGAGGCCGCCGGCACGGCCGACCTGCTCAGCGGCGGGCGGTTGCAGCTCGGCCTCGGCACCGGCCAGGGCGGCTTCGACGCCGTCTTCGGCCAGGCGCCGAACGACGGGCGCGCGCAGTCCCAGGACCGGCTCGCGGCGTTCCTGCGCGCCGTGCGCGGCGAACGGGTCGGCGAGATCACCGACCCCGAGGGGCTGCTGCCCGTCGGCACCGAGCTGTTCGTCCGCCCGACGAGCCCGACGCTGCCCGAGCGGATCTGGTACGGCGGCGGCTCGGTCGCCTCCGCCGAACGAGTCGGGCGGCAGGGGCTGCGGCTGCTGCTGAGCACCATCCTCAGCGGGCAGATCGACGACTACGGCGCGGAGCTCGCCCGGGCCATCGAGGCCTACCGCGGCGCTCATCCCGGGACGTCGCCGTCGCGGGTCGCCGTCGCTCGCTCCGTGCTGCCCGCCACCACCCCCGAGCTCGCCCGCGTCTACGCGGCCTACGACGCCGAGCGGCGCACCCAGGGGCCCGCCGCCTCCCGGCCGGCCGGGGCGCTGGCGCCCGTCGCGGCCCCCACCGCCCGGTTCACGATGAGCCCCGTGCACCACGGGGACCCCGCCGCCGTCGTCGACGAGCTGCTCGCGGATCCCAGCGTCCCGCTCGCCGACGAGCTCATCGCGTTCCTGCCGCCCGCGTTCGGACTGCGGGAGAACCTGCGGCTGCTCGAGGACCTCGCCGAGACCGTCGCCCCTCACCTCGGCTGGACCCCGGCAACCTCCGCTCCATGACCGGCTCGGACCGTGAACGGCTGCGGGCCACCTTCACCGAGGACGCCGAGCTCTACGACCGGGCGCGGCCGGGATATCCACCCGAGATGTTCGACGATCTCGCCGGGATGGTCGGGCTCGGGCCGGGATGCCGGGTGCTGGAGATCGGCTGCGGGACCGGGAAGGCCACGGTGCCGATCGCGCGGCGCGGAGCTTGGATCGTGGCGGTCGAGCTGGGTCCGGAGATGGCCGCCGTGGCCCGCCGCCATCTCGCCGGTCACGAGGACGTGCATGTTCTCGAGGCCGTGTTCGAGGACTGGCCGCTGCCGCCGGAGCCGTTCGACGTGGTGCTCGCCGCGACCGCGTTCCACTGGATCGACCCGGCCGTGCGGGTCGAGAAGGCCGCGGCGGCGCTGCGTCCCGGCGGCGCCCTGGCCACCGTCGCGACCCACCATGTCGCCGGTGGCACCGAACGGTTCTTCGCCGAGGTGCAGAACTGCTACGAGCACTTCGATCCGAAGACCCCGCCGAATCTCCGGCTGCAGGCCGCCCACGACATCGCCGAGGACGACGAGGAGATCGCCCGATCCGGCCGTTTCGACAAGGCAGTCTTCCTGCGTTACGAATGGGAGCTGCCCTACACGAGCGCGGAGTATCTCGACGTCCTGCGCACCTATTCCGGGCACCGCGCGTTGGAGCCCGCCGCCCGACGCGGCCTGCTCCGCTGCATCGAGAGCCTGATCGACCACGACTACGGCGGTGCCATCACCAAGCGCTACCTCACCGAGCTGCGCGTGGCGCGCCGCAGAAGTGAGGCGAGCGGCGGCCGACCGGGCGCGGGGCGGCCGCACGGTGGAGGGTGACCGGCCGCTCAGCCGAGGACGACGACGCGCCGCGGGTGCAGCACGGCGGTGGTCCGCTCGGAGTCCAGGGCGCTGAACCGGGCGAAGTCGACGTTGTACCGGTCGGTGATGCGGTGCAGGACGGTCTTGTCCGGGTCGGGTACAAGCTCGACGTCGGCGCGGATCTCCAGGGTGCGTCCCGGGTTGGCGGGGTCGACCAGGAACAGGGTGGCCACCGGATTCCGGCGAAGGTTCACCAGCTTCCGCCGCGTACTGATCATCGATACCTTGACCGTCGGTCCGTCGGGCAGGTACCAGACCGCGGTCGCCTGCGGCCGACCGTCGGCGCCGATCGTGACGAACACGGCGGTCAGCGCGGAGTCGAGCAGGTCGCGGTGGGAGGCCGGGAACTCGGCCGTCTCGGGTGTGCTCACCCCTGTATACCTACTCGCTCGGCCCGCCACGCGTGACGACCGGGGTCTGGCATCACTGGCGGGCACGCGCCGACCGGGACGCCGACCCGGGCCTCCGACGCCCTGGTGACCGGTGCTCTCGCGGTCGGATTCCCACGACAGGATCGCGTCGCCCGACAGGAAGTCGCCGGGCAGGGTGCCACCGAAAGCGAGTGTGATCCGAGGAAAGTCAATCGGGTACCGGTCGGCCGGCGGCAACCATGGTGAACTGTCACGACTGTCGGTGGCCCCGCTCGAATCCGGTCGGCCCGGTCCGTGACGCCACGGAAATACTTGATTTGCCAGGCGTCTGCGGTCCCACTAAGCTGGCATCAAAGCCCGAATAGTGGGCGTCCGGACACGGAATGAGGCAACCTGGATGGCGCGCGAGGTCATTTCGCTCATAAATGTGTGGTGCGACAATGTCGGTCGCCACGCCAAGGACAGGGTCGCCGCGACGCATACGGCGGCGCTGGCATACGACGGAAGACTGGTCAAGCTGGATCTGTGCGATGAATGCCGGGACGAGGTGGCGTCCGTGCTCGGCGAGTACGCGGAATACGGTGAGACGGTGGACGTCGCCCGCAACGCCAGGATCGATACGGCGTGGACGGCGGTCGAGCAGAACGACGCGATCACGACGCCCGAGGTCCGCAGCGAGGCGAGCCGCCCGGCGCCCGCCCGGGCCAAGGTCCGTCGCCCCCACCAGAGCACCTCCGTCAGCGAGGTCCGCGCGTGGCTGCGGGACCACGCCGACGAGCACGGACTGACCGTGCCGGAGCGGGGGCCGCGGCTGTCCAGCGAACTCAAGGCCGCCTACGACCGGGGCCACGGCTGGGACCAGGCCGACGGCGTCTGGCGCCCGGTACCGGCCGCCTCCGACCCACAGCCCCCGGCCGAGACGGACACCACGGCCGGCGCCTGAGCCGCGCCCGGCGGGGGCTCCGCGGGCGCGGGTACTCCGGCCGGCGCTGACCGGCGGTGGTGCGGGCCGGACGGTGGGCGCGCCGCCCCTGCCCGCGGCACCCCCTGTTCCGCCCAGGACCGGCCGCTACGGGGCGGTCACGATCTCGCCACGCAGCGGGCCGAGCACCGCGGCGATCTGGCCGGCGGCCTCGGCCGGGACGCCGGCGCTGGCGAAGGCCGCGAGCAGGTGGCCCACCACCCCGTCGAACTGCGCGTTGCCGACCCCGAGGGAGGCGTGGACCTGGGACATCGCGTCGCCCTGGTAGATCTCGGGACCGCCGAGCGCCGCGCCGATGAACTCCCGCTGGCTCGCCTTGAGGCTGGCCAGGTCCCGGCCCTCGAAGAACCGGACGAGGTCCGGGTCGGCCAGCACCCGGACGTAGAACTCGTCGACCGCGGCCTTCACGGCCTTCGCGCCACCAATATCCTGGTAGATACTCATCAGAGATCTCCCTTTCGCAAGAGTGGCCCGATGCGAGATCGGTGACCACCATTTTCCGCATGGCTGCGCCGCTTACGATCCGATGGGTTCACTGAACCCCAGGAGAATCGTTCGGCCCCAGGGCCGGATGGTCACGCGGCGAAGAAGGACGGCAGGCCGGGACAGGCCGCCTGGCTCCTTCCACGGGTGCGTCAGGAGAAGCCTCGCCTGCTGGCCGGTGGCGGCGGCCGGCGATCGAAGCTCAGTCCAGGACGGGGGCGACCGTGAGTCGCCGAGTGGTTGCCCACTGTCGACCCCAGTCGTACATCGCCTGGAGTACGGGCGTGAGGGACCGGCCCTCCGCGGTGAGGCGGTACTCCACGTGCGGAGGCGTGGAGCTCACCAGGGTGCGGTCGACGATCCTGATGCTTTCCAGTTCCCGTAGCCGCTGCGTCAGCATCTTCTCGGTGATGCCGGGCACCAGCCGACGGATCTGCGCGAAGCGGAGATGATCGTTTTCCTTGAGATGAGCCAGGATCACCGGCACCCACTTGGCGCCGACGACCTCCATGGTCACCTCCACCGGGCAGTGATAGATGCGTTCCGCCATCGGATCCCCTCTCGCGGCACCGGACGGCACCGGACGGTGCCGTCGGTACGCACCAAATAGTGCGTACCAACGATACGGCAAGTTCCTGGTAGCGTTGCCCTGGGAGGTCCGAGAAATGATCCTTGAGTACATCCGCTACAGGATTCCAGAATCCCAGGAGGGCGAGTTCCGAGCAGCCTACGAGCGGGCGGCGGACTCGTTGCGGGAGTCGCCGAACTGCCTCGATTTCGAGCTCTCCCGCGGCGTTGAAAGTACCGATCAGTACACCCTGAGGATACGCTGGGATTCCCTCGAGGGACACCTGGAAGGATTCCGGAAGGGCGAACTGTTCCAGGCGTTCTTCGCCCAGGTCGGACCCTACGTCGACGCTGTCGAGGAGATGCGTCACTACCAGCCGACCGCCGTCGTCGGTGTCGGCGCCGGAACGGCACGGCCACCCAGTCTCTACGACTGGGCCGGCGGTGAGGAGGCCTTCGAGCGGCTTTTCACCCGGTTCTACGAGACGGTGCCCGACGACGAACTGCTCGCGCCGCTCTTCGCCGGCATGAATCCGGCCCACGCACATCACGTCGCCATGTGGCTGGGTGAGGTCTTCGGCGGCCCGGCCGTCTACACCGAGCTCCGTGGGGGCTACGAGAACATGCTCGCCCACCACCTCGGCAAGGCCATCACCGAACAGCAGCGCCGGCGCTGGGTCAGCCTCCTGGTCGATGCCGCCGACGAGGTCGGGCTGCCCGGCGATCCGGAGTTCCGGGCGGCGTTCATGAGCTACGTCGAGTGGGGAACCCGCATCGCCGTCGAGAACTCGAGACCCGACGCCACTCCGATGCCGCACGCCCCGGTGCCCCGATGGGGATGGGGCGTCGCACCGCCCTGGCGACCCTGACCACGGCGAAGAACCCGGTCACGGCAGGGGACTCGGTCACGGCAGGGGACTCGGTCATGGCAGGGGACTCGGTCATGTCGCGAACAGGGTGCCGGCGTCGTAGACGAGCAGACCGTCGTCGCGGCGGCGGACGCCGGCGGTCGGGCGATGCGGGTCGAGGCGACCGTCGTGGTACAGGTGGGACACCGTGCCGCCGCGGGCAAGGGTGACGAAATCGGCGATCATCCGGCGGTGGCAGCGCCACCACAGCGTCTCGGCGCACATCACCGCCGTGCGGGCCGCCGCCGCCTCGGCCAGCAGTTCGTCGATCGCCCCGGCGAACTCGGCGCAGCGCATCCACGACGCGTAACCGGCGAACGACCGGTTGACCAGCGCGACATCCGGGGAGTCCGCCGGGGCCCGGCGCCGGCCGCCCAGCCGCGGCTCCCAGCGGTACCGCACCCCGGCCACGGGCAGCCATCGCTCGATGCTGCTGCGCGCCGCCTGCGGGTTGTGCCGGCTCCCCGGCGCCGACCGCACATCCACCAGCAGGGCGACCTCGGCGTCGCGCAGCAGCCCGGCCAGCCGGTCCGCAGCCAGCGTGCCGTGCCCGACGGTGAGCAGCACCGGCATCGGATCCACCCTCCCGGTGTACCCGCGCAAGGCGGACCTGACGGGCGCCGAGGGCGGATGATGACGTCGGCGCCCCCTCGATGCGAGCCGAGCCTGCCGACGGGGGCGGCTGAGCCCGTCGACGACGAGAGGTGCAGAGGACATGGTCGAACAGATGCCGCCAGCGGACGCAGCGGGGTCGGGGACCTTACCCCCCGTCGGGTTCGTCGGGGCCGGTTCCATGGGGGCGCCGATGGTCGAGCGCCTGCTGGCGGCCGGCGTTCCCGTGCACCTGTATGCCCGCCGGGCCGAGGTCCGGGCCAGGTTCGCCGGGCTGGGCGCGATCGTCGAGCCCTCGCTGGAGGCGGTGGCCGCCGCGGCCGGGGTGCTGATCGTGTGCCCCTTCTCCGCGGCCCAGCTCGCCGAGATCACCGGCGGGCCGGGCGGTCTGCTCGCTCACGCCACGCCCGGGTCCGTCGTCGTGCAGCACGCCACCGTGGCGACCGAGGCCATCCGGCGGCTCGCCGCGGACGCGGCCGCGCAGGACGTCACCGTGCTCGACGCCCCGATCAGCGGAACATCCGCGACCATCCTGGCCGGCCGGCTCACCGTACTGATCGGCGGGGCCGCCGCGGCGGCCGACCGCGTCGAGCCGCTGCTGGCCGCCTACGCCTCGACGATCGTGCGAACCGGCGACGTCGGCTCCGCCACGACCGTGAAACTGATCAACAACCTGACCTTCGCGGCGCACGTCCAGACCGCGGTCGCCGCCGTCCAGCTCGGCGAGAAGCTCGGCATCCGCAGCGGCGACCTGCTCACCGCCATCACCGCCTGTAGTGCCGACAGCGCGGTGTTCCGTCACCTGCAGGCCATCGGGGGCGTCGAGGAGCTCTTCGCCATGGCCGGCCCCTACCTGCGCAAGGACGTGGCCGCGGTCGAGGAGGTCACCGCCGCACTCGGCCTCGACACCGGCATCCTCGGCGAGGTCGTGCAGTCCGGCCCGCTTCCCCTGACCACCTCCCGACGGTAGGCCGACCGGCCGGCCATCCCCCTGTGCTCACTGGGCGTGCCGCCGGTCGCGGCGACGATGACGGTCGGCTCAGGCCGGGCGGAACGGCACGATGACGCCACGGGCGCCGCGGGGGTCGTCGGTGGGGCGGGCGAGGTCCCGGTCGAAGAGGCGGCCGAGGGAGTTGCCGGCCAGGTCCTCCAGGACGGGGTCGACGACGAGGCGGTGCGGCCCGGGCGCCCAGCCGTGCCGCGGGGTCAGCCGCCACGACCGTTCCTCGGCGCCGACGTCCGCGACGCCGTCGACGGGCCAGTCCTCGGGCCCGACGACGCGCAGGCAGCGGGCGATCAGGCCGTGGTCGAGCGGGCGGTCGAACCCGACCCGAAGCGGTGCGGTCGTGCCGGCGGGCGGGACGCGCAGGGTCCAGGCCTGCGGGTCGACGTGCCGGCGCTCGTCGTCGGCGACCTGGTAGTGCCGCTCGGCCCCGGCCCGCAGGCGGCGACCGCGGGCATCGCGGAACCCGCCGTCGACCACCAGCCGGAACGGTGCGCCGGACCGCAGGGGGTAGCCGGCCTCGCGGTGTGGGGCGAGACCCCGCTTGATCCGCGCCGGGTCGAGCAGGACGGTGAGCCGGCGCCGGGCGGCGTCCCACAGCTCCTGGTCGGTCGCCAGCAGCGCCCCGGCCAGGACGTCGCCGGCGTCGTCGACGAGCCGCACGTGGCCCGCCGCCTGGCCCTCGCTCATCGGCGCGCTGAACCAGACATAGGCGCGCAGCAGGTTGCGGGGCACGGTCGCCGCGCTCGGGTGGATCGCGAGCACCTCGGTGGTGGCCGCCGCGTCGCTGCCGGCGCGGGTCAGCTCGGCCACGGCGGCGCCGTCGACGGTGACGACGTAGGCGGTGCCGTCGAGGAAGGGGAAGCGCGGCAGGAAGCAGAGGTCGGGGCCGTCGCGCAGCAGCCGCCCGGCCGTCGGCGGGGCGGTGCCGAGCGCCACGGCGGTGGCCGGCCGGATCCGCACCCGCGCCTCCAGCTCCAGCCCGGCCAGCCCCGCCAGCCGGAGGCAGTCCGCCCCGCCGTGCCGCGACCACGACACGGCGACCCCGCTGCGGTCGACCACGTCCGCCCTCCTACAACCGCCCGCCGTCAGCCCGACCGCCCACAGCTCACTCGATGTACGCCCCCGCCCACCCCTACAGGGAGGCGGACTTCAGCGAGCGCAGGTGCCGGCGCCCGTCGGGGTCGGTCTGCAGGGCCAGCACGTGCTCGTCGTCGAGGTTCGCGAGCCTGGTGATGCCCTGGAGGTCCGCGGTCTCCCGCGGCACCCCGACCGGCTCGGTGGGCTCGGTCAGCGGGGCCTGGGCGTCGATGTCGCTGCGCGCGATCTTGATCAGGCCGTGCGAGGTGTTCGCGACAAGCAGGTACTCCTCGCCACCCTGGACGAAGGAGACCATGTCCAGCGGCTGGTTCATCGCGCCGAGCTCGGCCACGGTGCGCCCGACCACCTTGGTGCCCGGGGCCAGCTCGGCCAGCGGGAAGTGCACGACCGGCGTGCAGGTGTAGCTGGCCAGGATGGCGCGGCCGCCGTCGAAGGGCACGAACGTACGGATCGGCGCCGCCGTCTCCCACTTGCCGTGCGAGACGTGGAAGATCTCCAGGTTGTTGCCCGCCGCGTCGGCGGCGTCGGTGAACGGGAACGGGATCCGCCGCAGCTTCGAGGAGAACTCCTCGTTGGACAGCCCGGCGACCAGCAGCGACCCGTCCACGTAGGCGAGGTCGGTGACCGTCGAGGTGCGGATCGGGCGGCGCAGGATGCGGATCGTGCGCGAGCCGACCGTGATCTCCTCCCCCTCGTCGCCGAGGGGCAGGACGACGTCGACGCGCTCGTCGTCGGGGGCCGGGGCGTCGGCGATCGCCACCGACGCGACCGGGACGTCGGTGAGCGGCACGTCGCCGATCGAGGCGTCCGCCGGGTCGATGCGCACCAGCACCGCCTGGGCCTGCTCGCCGTGGCCGCGCTGGACCGACAGGTAGATGGTGCCCGCGTCGGGGTGGACGGCGAGGTCGCGGATGGCGACGTCGGCCGCGTCGACGCCCAGCAGCGAGCCGACCCGCGCGTCGACGTCGGCCAGGTCGAACGGCCCCGAGCCGGCCGGGCGGCCACCCGGGTCGGCGACGTCGACCGCGAAGACGGTCGCCGCGGCGTTGTCGGCGAGGAACAGGATCCCCGCCGGGCCGAAGGTGATCGGGCCCGCCGAGCCGAGCTCCGCCCGGCCGACCCGCAGTCCGTACTCGGTCACGTTGATCTCCTCGATCTCCTCGGTCAGGCTGAGACGCCGGCGCGACCTTCACAACCTTGTTCACCGGCGAACTCTTCCAACGGCGTCCTACGGGCGCGCTGTGGGCGTGACGGCGGGTGGGCGGCGGGCGTCAGGCGGCGGTCAGCAGGCGCCGAAGCCAGTTCAGGCGGGCGGCGGCGCACTCCTGGGAGATCCGTGCCTGCGGCGCGAACAGGGTGAAGCCGTGGAAGCCGCCGGGCCAGACGTGCAGCTCCGTCTGCACCCCGGCCCGCAGCAGGCGGGTGGCGTAGTCGATGTCCTCGTCGCGGAACGTCTCGGCGGAGCCGACGTCGACGAACGCCGGGGGCAGGCCGGTCAGGTCGCCGGCGCGCGCCGGCGCCGCGTAGGGGGAGACGTCCGGTCCGCCGACGTCGTCGCCGAGAAGGGCCGCCCAGCCCGTCCGGTTCGACGTGTCGTCCCAGACGCCGAGCCCGGCCATCTGCGCGGTGGACGCCGTGCCGCCGCGGTCGTCGAGCATCGGGCACATCAGAAGCTGGCCGGCCAGCGCCGGGCCGCCGCGGTCGCGGGCGAGCAGCGCGATCGCCGCCGCGAGGCCGCCACCGGCGCTGGTGCCCGCGAGGACGACGCGCCCGGAGTCCACGCCCAGCTCCTCGCCGGCATGCGCGGCCGTCCACAGCAGGCCCGCGTAGCAGTCCTCCACCGGCGCCGGGTGCGGGTGCTCCGGAGCCAGCCGGTACTCGACCGAGACGACTACCAGGTGCAGGGCCTCGGCCCAGTCGAGGATCTCCGTCACCCCGGCCCGGTTGTCGCCCATGATCATGCCGCCGCCGTGGACGTGGTAGACGACCGCCGCCGGCGTGCCGGCCGCCGTCGGCCGGCAGACCAGCAACCCGACCTCGGGCGCTCCGGGCGGGCCGGGCACCGAGAGCTCCTGCACCGTGAACGCGCCGTCGCGGTGGAGCTGCTCGTCGGGAACGGACGGCGCCACCGAGGCGGCCCGTAACCCCGGCAGCATCTCGGGGGTGATCGACGGGGTGAGGAACTTCGCGAGCGGCTCGAGGGCCGCGGCCAGCTCCGGGTCGAACGGCGGCGGCGGCCCGACGGCGGTGGCGGTGGCGGTGGCAGCGGCGGGTAACGAGACGGACGGATTGCTGACGGTCAACTGTCCTCCTGCTTACCGGACGGGATGCCGGCAGCCGAGCCGGCGGCAACAGACGGTCAGGACCACCGTACGCAGCAGGCGCTGCAGGCGCGGCACTTCGCCTGCCGAACAGCCGCCCGCCGAACAGCCACCCACCAAACCGCCACCCGGAGTCCGGGCCCTCACAGGCAGGGGCCGGACGCGGCCGTGGAGTCCGCGAGCCGGGTGAGCAACGCGCGCAGCAGGCTCTGCTCGTCCGGGCTGAACGCGGCGAGCAGCCGGGTCTCGGCCTCGTCGCGGGCCGCGGCGATGCGCGCCTGCAGCCGCCGGCCCGCCGCGGTGACCTCGGGGATGCGGGCGCGCCGATCGCGCGGGTCGAGGCGGCGGATGACGAGCTCGTCGCCTTCGAGCCGGTCCAACAGCGACGTCAGCGTGGTCTTGTCGACGCCGAGCTCCCGGCCGAGCTGGAGCTGGGTGCGGCCGGCCTCGACGCCGAGCGCGGTCAGCACGATCCAGTCGCGCACGCCGGCCAGGCCGTGCCCGCGGGCGACCGTGTCGAGCTCCCCCCGCATGCGCGCGGCCGCCCGGTTCAGCAGCCAGGTGAGATCCACGGGCTGCGAACCGCCGGGCGGCGACTCGGCAACCCGGCCCGCAGCAGGCCCTGCCGACGGTTCCACCCGCGGTTTCGCGGAGGAAGGCGATGGCGTGGGCATGACGGTGATCCTATCGGAGACCGTCCAGGGCAAGACGTTCCCATCTCGGACGTTCCGAGCTCGGAGCATCCGCTACAGTGACCCGCGGCTCCCTCGCCGCACCGCTTTCCACGACGCAAGGAGAAGGCACATGCCGACCATCGCCATCGTCGGGGCCGGGCCCGGGCTCGGGCTGTCCATCGCGCGCCGCTTCGGCCGGGAGGGCTTCGCCGTCGCGCTGCTGTCCCGCAACCAGACGACGCTCGACGGCCTCGCCGCCCAGCTCGCCCAGGACGGGATCACGGCGGCCGGGTTCGCCGCCGACGTCCTCGACCGGCCGTCCCTCGTCGACGCGCTCACCCGCGCCGAGACGCAGCTCGGCCCGATCGACGTGCTGGAGTACTCCCCCGCGCCGGCCGGGCGGCAGAACGCCCTGAACCCGATCGTCGAGGCGCTCGACGTGACGGTGGAGAGCATCCAGCCGGAGATCGAGTACTACGTGTACGGGGCGGTCACCGCGGTCCAGCACGTGCTGCCCGGCATGATCGAGCGCGGCACCGGAACGCTGCTGGTCACCACCGGGGCGTCGTCCGCGCTGGTCTTCCCCCGGATGGGCAACGTCGGCCTGGCGACCGCCGGGCTGCGCAACTGGGTGCTGGCGCTCAACGCCGCCCTCGCCGACAAGGGCGTGTACGCCGCCCACGTGCCGCTCGCGACGTTCATCGGCCGCGGCGGCCCCGAGACCCAGCCGGACACGATCGCCGAAATCTACTGGGAGCTCTACACCAAGCGCGACCAGGCCGAGCGGCTCTACTCGACCCTCTGAGCCCGGACACCCCCTGAGCCCGGACACCCTCTGAGCCCCGACACCCCCTGGGCCCGGATCGGCGCCGAAGCGCCGGGATGCCGAGGCGCCGCGGCCCCGCGGTCAGCAGCAGGGCCGCCGCGACTCAGACGAGGGTCCAGCCCGGGGAGCCGAAGTAGCGCTCGCCCCTGGTGATGAGGTACGACGCGTAGAGACGCCCGATGGCCGGCCGGCCGCGGTAGAAGCCCACC
This sequence comes from Frankia alni ACN14a, assembly GCF_000058485.1. Lineage (NCBI taxonomy): Bacteria > Bacillati > Actinomycetota > Actinomycetes > Frankiales > Frankiaceae > Frankia > Frankia alni. The sequence continues at coordinate 2,686,802 of NC_008278.1, read as the reverse complement.
CGGCGCTGCGCCGCGTCGGCGACCACGGGACGCGCCATGCAGGCGAACCGGACTCGCTGACGGTCCGCGGCCCAGGCCGCGGCAGCCGGGTCGACCCGGTCGCTGACCAGGAGGGGAAACACCGCGACCCCGGTCTGCAACCCCACCGGCAGCCCACCCTTGTTCGCCTTGGCATAGTCCAGCGCCTGGGCGGTGAAGGTGTCGATGGTGGCCACGGTGATCTCGGGAACGGCCGCGGCGATGGTGAACAGGTGCAGCCTGGTTGCCGCCCACTGCAGCCGGAAGTCCGCGCGTCGTCCGACGAGAACCGGCGTCCCGGCCCAGTCCTCCCAGCGCGGACCGCAGGCGTCGGCCGCCAGCCGGGCCTCCACCGACGCCAGATACTCCCGAGCGACCTGTTCGTCCACCATGGCGACGACCCTTTCGCACCACAGCCGGCGCCATCAGGCAGATGTCGCGAAGGCGACGGTCAGGGGCTGAGCTCGTGGCCGCAGAGGTTCGGCTCCACCACGACGAATCCGCTGCCGGCCGTGTTGGCCTGGACGAAGGAATAGCACGTGGTGGAGCGGGCGGTGCCGGGGCGGAAACTGATCGTGCTGATCAGTCCGTCGGCGTCGTAACTGTTCACCGCGCGCAGGCCGTCGATGAATCCCTGTCGGGTCGGGCAGCTCCCGGCCAGTTGCAGACCGCGCAGGAAGATGTCGGCGCTGATGTAGGAGATCACCGCGATGTCCTGCTCGGGCTGGGCGACCTGCGGGGCGAACTGACGCATCGCCGCGAGATAGGCGTTGATCCCCGGTCCGCCGATCTCGAAAGGCTTGTAGAACACCGGCACGGAGACTCCCGCCGCCTGCGGACCGACGGAACGCAGCAATGCGTGGTCGTACCCGTTGGCGGACAGGACGACCTTCGGGTTGTGGCCCGCGCCTCGCAGCACGGTCAGGACGGCGACGAGGTCCTTCGGCTCGATGACGCCGACGATGGTGTCCGCGCGGGCGGCGACGATCCGCCGGGCGACCGCCACCGGATCGTCGACGCCCGTGGTGAAGGTGACCGTGCCCAGGACCTGGACGCCGGCCGCCGCCAGGCTGCGCGCGTACGTCGAGGCGGTGGTGGAGATACCCGCCGACAGCGCGGTCTGCAGGATCACCGCGCGGCTGCCCCCCTGGTCCCGGACGAACCGGCCCTGGGTGTCGACGGCCGAGTCGGCGGCCGTGGTGGCGGCGAACATGTTCCGGTCCTGCGCCCAGACCCGTTCCGAGGCCAGGCCCGTCACGGGGACGCCCTGCTGGGCGAGGTAGCCGGCGCTGCCCGACGCCGCGACGGACAGCTCGACGACGCCGAAGACCCGCCGCTGCTCGACGAGGTCACGCGCGGCGATGCCGTTCGCCATCGGCGAGCCCTGATCGTCGCGCCACTGGTAGACGACGTGGCGCCCGTGGACACCGCCCGCGGCGTTCACCGCCCCGAGGCGCGCGTCGATCCCCGCCCGAACCGCTTCGAAGATCGGCGAGACCGGCCCCGAGTCGGGGTACAGCACGCCGAGATCGATCCGGTCGTCGCTCACCCCCGGGCTGGCACAGGCCGCGACCGACGACGTGTCGCCCGGCCCGCATCCCACGAGCGTGACCCCCGCGACGGCAAGCGCGGTGACGACCGCCCAGGCGCGCGGGCAGCGGCGAGCGGACGTCCGGCGAGGCGAGAACACGGGACCCCCTGAGCGGTCGTCGTGACAGGAGAGAACGCGACCCGAGAACGGGCGCTGGAAGATATGGCATCGCCACATGCATCACGGGTGACGGTCCGCGGGTCGAACAGAAAGGCAGAGACCGGAGCGAACCATACCAAGTAGCCGTCATCAGGATGTCGCCGCCCGCACGCGACGGACACCAGCCCCGCAAACGGGAAGAGGATTCACCGGAGACGTCGAATTCCGGTTCCCTGCCATTCATCCGCCGGCCATCTGCCGGTTTAGCCGTCAGCCATCCCGGCAGTGTTGGCGCGAAATTCAACCAGCCGGGATCCGCAACGTCCCGACTTTCCCAGGACACGTGATCAGCGTTACACGATTCCCGGCCGCTGACGGCGGATAGCGTCGACGGGTGAGCGCAGACGGCGGGCATGCTGCCCGCGACGAGCACCGGACGCCGGTGGACGTGCTGCTGGTGGTGGTCCGCGAGGGGCGGCTGCTGCTGACCCGGCGGGCCGGCGACGTCTACGGCAGTGGGTGGTGGGCGCTGCCCAGCGGGCGTCTCGAGCCGGACGAGGACGTGGTGACCGCAGCCGTCCGCGAGCTGGACGAGGAGCTGGGGCTGCGGGTCGAGCAGGACGACGTCGTCTTCGTCGGCGTCACCCACGCCCTGCCGCCGGACAGCGGCGCCCGGATCGGCTTCGGCTTCCTCGTCTCCCGCTGGACGGGCGAACCGACCATCCGGGAGCCCGAACTCTGCTCGGCGCTGCAGTGGTGCGCACCCGACGGGCTGCCGGAGCGGACACTGCCCTACACCAGAGAGATCGTCCGCCTGCATGTGCAGGGCGAGCACTTCTCCCGCCCCGGCTGGCCGCCGAGCATCCCGCCCCACCCGGCGGTCCGAGCATCGGGCGCTCGGTAACCCGGTTGGCTACACCCGCGGCGAAGCCGCGGCATCCGACATAACGTGGGGTGTGGGTGGTGCAACCTCCGGCGGAGGAGCGGCGATGACGGACGACACACGGGATCTCGGCACCTCGAAGAACGGACCGGACGGCGCAGTAAGGGCCACCGGAGCTGTGCCGGCCAACGGCGCCGCACCGGCCCCCGGGCCGGTACGGGCCAGCGACGCGGACCGGACGCGCACCGCCGACTGGCTTGCCTGGGCGGCCGGCACCGGGCAGCTCACCCTGGACGAGGCGGACGAGCGCCTGGCCCGCGCCTACGCCGCCCGCACCCTCGACGAGCTGGCCACGCTCACGACGGACCTGCAGCCCAGGCCGCAGGCCGCCGCCCCGCCACCGCCGGAAAAGCGTGCCGGCCTGCATGATCGGCTGCACGGGCGCGACCTGGTGGGCTCGCCGTACGCCGTGATCCCGGTCGCGATCCTCGCCCTCTTCCTGACCTTGTCGGTCGTGACGCACGGCGCCCTGTGGTTCCCCTGGCCCCTCGTCGTCGTCGGGATGATCGCCGGCAAGGCGCACCACCGCCATCACCACGCCACGGGACCCCACCGGCATCGGCACCACTGACCTCCCGTCGGCCCGGCAGTCCGGCCGTCGGGTTCGCCGCGGGGTGCGGGGCGGTGGGGGTTGCCGTCCCCGGTGCGGTGTCGTCAGGTGGTGGCCGGATCGGGCCGCAGGTCCTCGCGGAGAAGATCCATGAGTAGCCCGTCGTGGAAGGTGCCGTCGGGCCCGCGTTCGTACCGGCGCAGAATTCCGACCGGGCGGAATCCGACCTTCTCGTAGCAGCGGATCGCCCGGCCGTTTGCCGCCGCCGGGTCGATGGTGAGCCGGTGATGCTCCCGCGGGCCGCACAGGAAGCGTGCCAGCAGGCGCACGGCCGTCGTCCCCACGCCGCGCCCCTGGACGCGCCCGCCGAGAAAGATGTCGATGCCCGCGTGCCGGTACTGCGGGTCCTGTTCCTCGTCGTACTGGATGCCGCCCGCGACCTCGCCGGCGACCTCCACGACGAGCAGGACCGCACCGCCCTCGCCCGCCAGGTCCACGGCGAGTTCCGCCGCCGGGGCCGGCTCGCCCCACCACCGGGCCACCGACGGCTCGCCGAGGATCTCCCGCAGCGGGGCGACCTCCTCGGGCCGACCCGGGCGCACCGTGACCTCCCCGCTCACCAGCCGCGGACGCAGTTCCACTCGTCTCCCCTTCCCGTCGGACCAGCCCCCGCCCGCGACGGCGGAGCCCCGACATGCGGACCTACCAGAATGCGCGATCAGGGCTGGCCGTAGCCGCGGACGAAGAGGCGGACGCAGGATCTCAGCGCGACATCGAGTTCACGCTCGTCCGGGTCGGCCGAGGCGGCGCCGGCGACGGTGCCGAGCGAGGTGAGCTGCCAGCCGGTCCCCCACACCAGCGCGATGAACTGGCCCGCGGCGCGGACGGGATCGTCGAGGTGGAGCGCACCGCCGTGCGCCAGACGGGCGAGCAGGCCGGTCACCTCGGCGAAGACGGGCGCCGCGACCTGGTCGCGCCAGAGCGCGAGCAGCTCCGGCTGGCGCTCGCCCTCCGCCTGCAGCAGGCGGCGCAGCGACGCAGCGCGCGGGTTGCCGGCGATCGCGATCAGCCGGCGGGCGAGGTCGTGGAGGCACGTCTCGGCGTCGGGCAGGGGCCCGTGCAAGCCCGAGCTCGCCTCGCGCAGCACGTCGAGGGTGGCCGCCAGATGCGCGTCGACGACGGCGCGGAACAGCGTCTCCTTGTCCCCGAAGTGGTTGTAGACGGTCTGCCGCGACACCGGAGTCGCGGTGGCGATCTCGTCGAGGGTCGTGGCCGCGTATCCCTGCCGGACGAACAGGCCGAGCGCCGCATCCATGATCGCCTCCCGCTTGGCGGGAAGCCCGCGCCGGGACGGCCGGGAGGACCTGGTGGCATCGGCTGACACCCACCCAGGCTATCTTTGGACGGTCATGTCCAACTCTCTAGACGGCATCGTCCATCCTCCGGGGCTGGACCTCGCGGGTCGACGCAGTCGTCGATCAAGGAGATCACGTGCCCACACCCGAAGCGCCCCACACTGTGGTCATCGGAGCCGGTCCAGCCGGACTGACGGCCGCCTACCAGCTCGCGGGTCGCGGCGCGCCCGTCACGGTGTTCGAGGCCGACGATGTGGTCGGCGGGATCAGCCGGACCGTCGTGCGCGACGGTTGGCGTTTCGACATCGGCGGGCACCGGTTCTTCACCAAGGTGGCCCGCGTCGACGCGCTCTGGCATGAGATCCTGCCCGGGGAGGACTTCCTGCTCCGTCCCCGGATGAGCCGGATCTACTACCAGGGAAAGCTCTACGACTACCCGTTGAAGCCCCTGAACGCGTTGCGTAACCTGGGCCCCGGGGAGGCCGGGCTCGCCATCGGCTCCTATCTGCGGGCGCGCATCCGGCCACCGCGGGACCAGGACGCCAACTACGAATCCTGGCTGGTGGCCCGGTTCGGCTGGCGGCTGTATCGCACCTTCTTCAAGACGTACACCGAGAAGGTATGGGGGATTCCGGTCAGCCAGATGCCCGCCGACTGGGCGGCGCAGCGGGTCAAGAACCTTTCCCTTGCGGCGGCGATCCTGGACGCGGTTCGTCCCGGCCGGGGCCGGAAGGAGATCACGAGCCTCATCGAGGAGTTCCACTATCCCAAGTACGGACCGGGGATGATGTGGGAGGAGGCCGCCCGCAGGGTCGAGAAGATGGGCGGGGCGTTGGCGATGAAGACCGCGGTCACCGCGGTGCACCGGGAGAACGGTCGCGCGGTCGCCGTGACCGTCACCTCCGGGCCTGGGGAGCAGCGCCGGCTGGCCGCCGACCACGTGATCTCTTCGATGCCACTGTCAACCCTCGTCACCAGCATGGACCCGCCCGCACCCCCGGCGGTCCTCGCAGCAGCCCGGGACCTGCACTATCGCGACTACCTGACCGTCGCCCTCGTCGTCCCCGGCGACTTCAGCTTCCCGGACAACTGGATCTACATCCACGACCCGGGTGTGCGGGTCGGCCGGATCCAGAACTACGGCTCGTGGTCACCCTTCCTCGTGAAGGAGGGACGGACCTGCCTGGGTCTGGAGTTCTTCGTCTTCGAGGGCGACGACATGTGGACGAAACCAGATGACCAGCTCATCGCCCAGGCGACCGCCGAACTGGAGTCCCTGCGCCTGATTCGCCCGGGCGCCGTCGAGGCCGGCTACGTCGTGCGGGTCCCCAAGGCGTATCCGACCTACGATCAGCACTATCGACGCAATGTAGAGATCATGCGGAAATGGCTCGCCGAGCATGCACCCAACGTGCATCCCGTCGGCCGCAACGGTATGCACCGGTACAACAACGCCGACCACTCGATGCTGACGGCGATGCTCACCGTCGAGAACATCCTCGACGGCGCGAAGCACGACGTCTGGACCGTCAACGTCGAACAGGAGTACCACGAGGAAAGGCCCGCGAGCCGCACCAGCAGGATGATCACGGGGACCGGCCGCGACGCTCCGGTGGTTCCCCGCGGCTGACCGCAGGCCTCGGCGGACCGATCTGCCCACGGACGACCGGTACCGACCAGCATTGGTCCAGTACGGACCGGTAGACGACAGGTGTCCGTTAGGGCTAGCGTCGGGCGGGTGAGCCCGGAAAGCGACCTCGGCCGCGACGCACGCCGGCGTCCGATGATCGACAACACGGACCCGAGGGCGGTGCGCACGCGGGAGCGGCTGGTGGCCGCCTTCCACGAGGCGGTCCGGGTGGCGGACCCGAGCGAGATGTCGGTCAGCGCCCTCGCCCGCGCGGCCGGGATCAACCGCACGTCGTTCTACACGCACTTCGCCTCGCCGGAGGATCTGGCGATCTACGCGCTCGGCGAGGTGTTCGACGTGGTCCAGGGCGCCGACATCGCACTGCGCACGCGGCACGGCGTCAGCGCCGCCGAGGCGAGCCGGCGCGCGCTGCGGGACATCGTCCGCTTCGTCGACTCCCATCGCGTCGTCTATGCCCGCCTGCTGGGGCCCGGGGCGGCGCCCCGGCTGGTGCAGGCGATCGCCGACGCGTTCACCGAGCACACCGTCGAGACGCTCGGGCGGATGGACAACCGCCCGCCGGGGGTCGACATCACCCTCACCGCGCGCTTTCTCGCGGGCGGGGTGCTCGGCGTCATCGGCTGCTGGCTCGCCGATCCACCGCAACGCTGGCCGCCCGAGCGCCTGATCGACGCGCTCGTGCTCTGCCTGCCGGGCTGGTTGACCGCCGGCTGACCCAGGTCGGGCCGCGGCGCGGACGCCGAGCCCGCACATCCGAACAACAGACCAACGCCGATGAAGACGCAAGGAGTGGCCGAGATGGGAATGCTCGAGGGCAAGGTCGCCCTGATCACCGGTGGTGCCCGCGGGCAGGGCCGGGCGCACGCGGTCACCTGTGCACGCGAGGGCGCCGACGTCGTCATCGTCGACATCACCGAGCAGCTCTCGACGGTGGCGTACAAGATGGCGGTCCAGGCCGACGTCGACGAGACCGTGGCCCAGGTCGAGGCCCTCGGCCGGCGGGCGCTGGCCATCGAGGCGGACGTCCGGTCGCAGTCGGAACTCGATGACGCGGTCGCGCAGGGCATCGCCGAATTCGGCAAGATTGACATCCTGATCGCCAACGCCGGCATCTGGACGCAGGCACCCTTCTGGAAACTCACCGAGGACCAGTGGGACCAGATGATCGGTGTCAACCTGACCGGAGTGTGGAAGTCCGCCAAGGCGGTCACCCCGCACATGATCGAGCGCCGCAGCGGCTCGATCGTCATCACCTCGTCGGTCAACGGCCTGGAACCCGGCCAGAACTACGCCCACTACGTCTCCGCGAAGCACGGCGTCATCGGCCTGATGAAGAACATCGCGTTGGAGCTGGCCCGCTACGGGATTCGCTGCAACTCCATCAACCCGGGCGCGATCCTGACCCCGATGACCGACCACCAGGCCGCCTGGGACATGTTCGCCGGCCACCCCGGCGGCACCGAGGCCGACATGATCGAGGGCGGCTATCACTACGGCGCGCTGAAGGGCACGACGTTCCTGGACCCGCAGGCCATCGCCGACACCGCGCTCTACCTGAACTCCGACCTGGCCGCGAACGTCACCGGTGTGACCATCCCCGTCGACGCCGGCCACCTGCTCATCCCCGGCGTCAACGCGAACCCGGCGCGGTAGGAGAAGACTTCTTCGCAGCAAGCGTCGGAAGACCTGCCGACGGTTCTCGGTATGCTCGCCATCAGTTGTCACTCGAGCCGGCATCCGCTTTCGAGCTGACCAGTAACACTCCATCGATCTTCCTGCGGACTGATCCTTCGACTGGGAGGAGTGTAGGTGGCCGACGCATTTTCGACAGCATCTTCCGCGCAGCCCATACTCAAGATCGAGATTCCCGACGACGGCGACGTGTTCCGGTCCGAACGGCTGGCCCGGTCGCTGCGTGCGGACCTTGCCCCGGTTCCGGGCCTGATCCTCGGGCCCGGACCGGCCGGCACTCCCCCGGCGCAGGCAAAGGCGCAGACCAAGGGGCCCGCGGTCCCCACCGACCCCACTTTGTGGATCTTCAGCGCCACCGCTGTAGGCACGTTGTCGCGCATGGTGGTCGACGTTGTGAAGGCGTGGTGTGCCCGGGATCGACATCGCACGGTCCGACTGGTGAACGGGGAAAAGTCGGTCGAGGTCACCGGACGGCCGGACGCCGCGCAGGAAAGAATCATCGAGAATTTTCTTCGGGACACCGGATCGTGAACCGGCCGAGTCGCCGCCGCGCCCTGCTCATCGGTGTGGCCGACTACATCGACGGTCACTTCGGCCCCCTGCCCTGCGTTCACGAGGACCTCCGACAGCTCGCCGACGTGCTGGAACACCGCACGATCGGCGGCTTCGAACCGGTCCAGGTGATCACCGACCCGACCGCGGACGAGATGCGGCTGGCCATCGACGACTTTCTCGGCTCGGCCGGCCCGGACGACCTCGCCCTGCTCTATGTCAGCGGGCACGGGGTCCGGGACGTGGCCGGCACCGGCGAGTTCTTCTTCATCACGCACGACTCCGACCATGCGAACGTCGGTGCGCAGACGACCGTGTCCGCGACCTTCGTCAACGACCAGCTCGAATCGTGCCGGGCACCGCAGAAGATCGCGATTCTCGACTGCTGCCTCAGTGGTGGCTTCGCGATGGGTTTCCGCACCCAGGAGGCGAAGTCCGGCGGGTCGGCCTCGGCCGCCCCGCTGACCAGTCGCGGAGTCTACGTACTGTCTTCCTCCGGCCCCGGCGAGAACTCCTACGCGGGCCCGGTCGGGGCACACGGCCAGGCCCCTTCGGTCTTCACCGGGGAACTGGTCGAGGCGCTGCGGACCGGTGCTGCCGATCACGACGGTGACGGCAGGATCTCCGTGGACGAGCTGTTCGACCACGTGAACAGCCGGCTGCGGCTGCGCGACGGGGCGACCCGCCAGATCCCGGTCAAGTCGGCCATCGGGGTGAACGGTCGCATCGTTGTCGCGGACAACCCGCGAACCAGCGCCGCACGGTCCCGGCAACCGGGCCCGGCGACGGCTCCGACGGCAGACCGGGCAGCGAACTCGGGCGGCGATCCGCGCCGGCAGCCCGACGGCTGGGTCCGGCTGCTGGACTACTACCGGGCATGCCTGCGCGGGGAGTCCGCCGGGGGCATCTACGAGCTGCGCGCCGCCAGCCCCGACTACGTCTGCCTGCGTGGGCGGGAGCGTTTCCTGTCCGGGGACGCGGACGACGAGGGCTACCTCCCCGTGCCCCCCGAGGCCGCCGAGCTCGTGGCCCGCGTCCATGCCGAGGGCGGCGAGCTGGTCGCCGGCTACCCGATGGTCGTGCTGGCTCCCGCGTCGGGCGCCCGAGGGCGGCGGAAGCCACAGGTCGCGCCGTTGCTGACCCGCCGCGTCGAGATCGTCCAGGACGGCTCCGGATGGCGCCTGAAGCTGGATTCGGTCGCGAGCCCCGACCCGACGCTCGCGCGGGAGGTTCTCGGCGAACAGGAGGCCGCCGACCTGCTGACGACCTACCAGGCCACCTGGCACGCGGGCCAACCCGAGAGGCTGGCGGCCGAGGCGCGCCACCTGCTGCTGAACGACTACGCACTTGCGGTGGTCCAGGAACTGCAGCCGCTCGCGCTCGAGGAGCACATTGACGTGCGGACGCCGGTGGTGGGCGCACGGAACGTCGCGGCGCTTCTCCGCGCCCCGCAGGACACCGCCACCCGGAAACTGCTCGATGACCTGCAGTACATCTCCGCGCACTCGTCACAGATCGCGGAGACTGCCCTCGACGCCCTGCGGCCCGACTCGGCTCCCGCGCCGCCTGCGGGGTCGGCCGGTGCAGCCCCGGCCGTGCGCCTCGTGACGCCGTGGCAGTCGAACGACGCCCAGCGCAGCGTGCTCCATTCCGCGATGACCAGCCGGGTCACCGTCGCCACCGGACCACCCGGGACCGGCAAGAGCCAGCTGGTCGCCAATCTCGTCGCCACCGCGGTCGCGAACGGACAGCGCGTGCTTGTCGCCTCGACCAACAACCGCGCCGTGGACGAGGTGTGGGAACGCTGCGAGAACGAGCTTCCGGGCCTGCTGGTTCGCACCGGCAGCGCCTCCGGCCCGACGAACAACCGACAGCGTGAGCTCCAGTCGCTGAAAGAACTCAGGAACCGGGCAACGCCGCACCAGACCCCGACCACCTGCGCCATCCGATTGGACCTGGCCCGGTCGGCCGAGACCACACTGCATGATCAGCTGGCGGGGAAGGCTCGGCTGGAGCAGGACCTGCTCGACCTCACCGAGGAGCAGGGACGCGTTGCGGGCCAGCTGCACGTGGACTCGGCGGGACTGGCGCAGCGGCTCGGCAGCGAGGCGGCGCGGTGGGCGGCGCAGGCCGCCCGGACGGCGAAGGCCTGGTTTTTCGGCAAGCCTCGACGCTCCCGACTCCTGACGAAGCTCGGCGTCGACGGTGAACCGACCGCCGAGCGCTGCGCACTCGTGGCGCAGTTCGCCGACCTCGAATCCAGGCGGGCAGGACTTCTGGCGAGCCTGGAGGGCATGCCGGTCGATTCCGGACTCCTCACCGATCTGCGCCAGCGCGAACACGACGTGCTCGCCGCCTCACGAGAGCTGGTGGAGGTCGATCTCGGACACGCGTCCGCCGCGGGTCAACGCGCGATCGACGCGCTTCTGCAGACCGCGCCGGGCCGGCCTGACTGGTCCGAACTGCGGGCCGTTCTGCCCTATGTGCGGGGCTGGGCGGTCACCGCACTGTCGGCGCGCCGTTTCCCAACGGCTCCGGGACTGTTCGACCTGGTCATCGTCGACGAGGCCAGCCAGTGCTCCATCCCGGCCGTCCTGCCGCTGCTGTTCCGCGCCAAGCGCGCACTGATCATCGGCGATGCGATGCAGCTTCCCCACATCGCCACCCTCCCGCCCGCGAAGGAGGGGAAGATCCGGGCCGAAGCCGGCCTGGACGCGGACTGGCTGGCCGACCGCTGCCTGTCCTATCTGCGGTATTCGAGCTTCCACGCCTTCGACCGCACCGTCGAGGGCGCGAGCCTGCTGCTCGACGAGCACTATCGGTGCCACCCGGCCATCGCAGGTCTGGCGAACCGGCTCTTCTACGCCGACCGGCTCACGGTGCTCACCAACGTCCGTGCCCAGCGGTCCGCTGACATGGATCCGCTGTGCTGGGTCGACGTCGCAGGTCGGGCCGAGAATCCGGCCGACGGCTCCTGGCTCAACCGGGCGGAGATCGACGCGGTCAACGACCAGATCGCGCTGCTGCTCGGCAAGCTGCCGCCGACGGGGACCATCGGGGTGGTCACCCCGTTCAGGGCGCAGAGCGCGGCCATCTCCACGATCTGGGCCGCCCGCGAGCCCGAGCGGGTCAAGGTCGGCACGGTGCACACCTTCCAGGGCGGTGAACGTGACGCCATGGTTTTCTCGCTCGTCGCCGCCGACGGCATCAGACCGGGTACTGCGTCCTGGCTCGAGCAGCAGGCCAACCTCTGGAACGTCGCCATCACCCGGGCTCGTTCGCATCTGATCGTCGTCGGCGACAGCCACTACTGGCACTCGCGCGGTGGACTCGGCGGCAGTCTGCTGGCTGCGGCCCAGCAGGGCCCCGGGACCACGCAACGCGACGCGGTCGCAGACGCGCAGTACGAGTACCGGCTGCGACTGGCCGAGCTGCTGGCCGTGACCTACCCGCAGACGGCTGCCCAGTTCGGTCAGACCGTCGGCGGCTATCCGGCCGATGCGGTGGTGACCACGAGTACCGGCCAGACCGCCATGCTTCTCGACCGCGGGCACGGCACAGCCGATCCCGCGAGGCATCTGCGCGTGCAGCTCGCCCGCACCGCCCTGCTCAGTGACCCGAACGCCGGCCGATCGGGCCTCCGGGTGGCCGCGTGGCAGCTGCCGATCAACGAAGGCCGGCTGACCGGGGCGCCGTGACCCCCCGTCCTGCGATGGTCCCGCGAACCGCCGGTAGTCCCCGCAACCGCCGGCAAGGCGCCGGGGACCGCCCGGGACCGACGGGTCCGCGCCCGGCGATCGCGGCCAGGATCGCCTACTGGCCGCGATCGCCGTCAGGGATCAGGCGGAGCAGCGCCAGTTCTCAGCGTCGAGGGCGTTGAGGTGGCGGGGGTTGTCGGCGCCGCCGAGGAAGATCGGGTGGGCGGGGTACGGGCAGAGCAGGAAGTCGGCCTTCGGCTGGTCGGCGGCCGAGTGCACGACGATCGTCCGTGGGACCTGGCCGTGCTCGACCCAGTCGGCGAGGGCGGCGAGACCCTGCGCCGGGGTGTCCTGGGCGCCGGGGCCACCGAAGCAGTGGAACAGGCCGGGGACCGTGAACAGCCTGGCCCAGCGCTGGGTGTCGGCGTAGCCGTGCTGGTGGGCGGCCACCTTGCCGTACAGGCCGATCGTGTCGAACACGGAGATGCCGTTGTCGCTGGCGCCGTGCCAGATCAGCAGCTTGCCCCCGGCGTCACGGAACCGGTCGTAGGAGTCGGCGGCGGCGTTCTGGCCGGGGAAGACCTGGTCGAACGTCGTCGCCCAGGACTGCGGGTCGGCCGGGTCGGCGAAGTCGAACTGGGTGCGGAAGTCGTAGTCGGCACCGAACAGCGCCCGGGTCACGGTGTCGAAGAGGATCAGGGCGGGCGGCGGCTGCGTCCCCCACGTCGAGGGCGGCTGCGTGCCGGTCAGGAACGCCGACCAACCGGTGACGTTGGACGCGGAGAAGCCGGGGTAGGAACGGTCGCCGACCTTCAACTCACCGGTGATCAGGCGCAGCAGGTCGAGCTGTGCCGGGGTGAACAGGCCGTACGGCGCGAAGTCGGTGTCGACGACGCCGGGATCCCGGATGAAGCCGTCGGCGGCACCGTCACGGGCGTCGTACTTCGCGATCAGCGCCTTCTCGAGCTGCCCGAGCTGGTCGGGCGACACCCACGCGTCGGGATGGGCCAGCAGGTACGAGACGATCTGGCCGAACTTGAGGATGTTGAGGCTGTTCGAGCCGGGGGCACCGGCCAGCACGCCGTCGTACTCGGTCGGATACAGCGACGCCTCGACCAGGCCCATCCGCCCGCCCCCGGAGCAGCCGCTGATGTAGCGGTGCAGGGCCCCGGCCTGGGTGGGCAGGCCGTAGTAGGCGCGGGTGACCGCCTGGGTGGCGACGGTCGTGACGTGCACGCCGCGGCTGGCCCAGTCGAGGGCCTTCGTCCGGTCGACGGCGAAGCGGTAGTCGAGGACCGAGCCCTGGTTGCCGGCGTCGGTTCCGGCCTGGGCCCAGCCGGCGGCAAGCTGCGCCTCGTCGATCGGCGGGATGGAGCCGGCGGCGCCGCCGATGCCGTTGAACAGGTACCGGCCGACGAACCTGTCCGGCAGCGCCGCGGAGAAGTTGACGTGGTTGCTGCCCGCGGGGCCGGAGGTGGCGACGTAGCCGTCCACCTTGCAGTAGCGGGTGGCGGTGTTCGGCGTGGTCGCGGACGCGGCCGCCGTGATCGTCGTGTCGGCGCCGACCGTGCGTTGCAGCGCCGCGGCGTCGCAGCCCGGCCGTGCCACCGCTGCCGGGACCGCCGCTGCCGGGACCGCCGCGGACGTTGCGGGTTCCGCGGCGAGCGCCGGCGCGACGCCCGCGCCCACGCCGAGGACGAGGGTTGCTCCGACTGTCAGCAGGGTGCGGACCGCGCGGGAGGGCGGGGGTGGGGGCGGCGCGGCCGGGGGTAAGTCGACGGGTGCACGCGGAGGTGAACCCGCGGCCGGTGCGGCCGGTGACAGGCGGTGTTCGCGAGGGTGAAAGGACCGGGCGAGGAGGTGGCTCCGGCCACGTCTCGTCCAGCGCATCGGGTGTCGTCTCGACACGGTGCATCTCCCTGGGGTCGGGGGACGATTCCCAGCCGGGACGCCCGCAGGCGGCGTCCGGCTCGGACTCCCTCCGCACGCAGACGCCGGAAAGCCAGAACGAACGTCCCGTACACGGCCGGAAATCCACATGCGGAGAACCACAAGCGCGGGAGACCGGTCGTCCCGAACGTTGATCGCCGCCGCGCGGGCACAGCGTATGGCGCCCCGAAACGTCGGTCAACGACGTTCACTGAGATCTCACCCAAAAGAGCAGGGCCCGCGGATTCCCCGATGTGCGGAGACGACACCCACGATGGTTCGGGCTTCAGTAGCGAGAGGCCCTGCTGCGCATCACTGCGCACGCGGACGGGATGCGGCCGAAGGCCGGATCAGGATGCCGGGTCGCCTTCGGCGGGGAGGGCGTGGGCGACGCCGTCGAGCACCATGTCGAGGCCGGCGGCGAAGTCGGCGGCGGCGCGCTCGCGGGCCGGGTCCGATGCGGGCGTCAGCAGCGCGCCGGAGGTGTAGAAGAACAGCGTTCGTAGCACCCGATCGGCGCCGGCGGGGGTGAAGCCCGCCTGGGTGAGCGCCGCGTGCAACGGGTAGTACAGGCGGGCGGTGACGGGGTCGTCGGCGTGGGCGGCGAGATGGGCCGCGAGACCGCGGCAGGTGCCGACCACCTCGTGCATCCGGAGCAGGAACGAGCGCAGCCGGGGGCGCCAGTCCGCGTCGGGCGTGTCGGCGGCGAGGACCCGCGTGTACAGCTCGGCGGTGACCAGGCGGAGCAGATCGTCCTTGGTCGCGACGTGCTTGTAGGTCGCGCCGAGGGACACCCCGAGTGACTGGGAGAGGCGGCGCATCGTCAGCCCCTCGACGCCGTCCCGCTCGATGATCGACAGCGCGGACGCAACGATCTCGGCCTCGTGCAGGACGCCCTGGCGGGGGGTTCGAGTCTCGACGGTGCGGGCGCCCCGCGCGCCGGGCGGGTCGCGGTCCATCCGCCCAGCCTACGAGGCGCCCGCCAGGCCCGAACGGATCCACCCGGCCAGCCACCCGGCCAACTGTCCGAGCAGTGATCCCAGCATCGGGTCCCGACGCGGATGCGATCCGTGCTGGACGTACGGCGAGGCGCGTGGTTCTCTTCTACAAGACGTAGAAGCTGTGGCTCCGGACACAGGCTCGGGGCGCGGGCTCCGGACACGCGGAAGGCGGCCGGCATGGCGGAGATCGAGCTGTCCACCGGAACGATCGACTACGAGGACACCGGCGGGCCCGGGCCCGTCCTGGTGCTGCTGCACGGCCTGCTGATGGATGCGTCCCTGTGGGCCGGCCCGGTCGCGGAGCTCGCCGGCGACCACCGCTGCGTGGTCCCGACCCTGCCCATGGGGGCGCACCGCCATCCCGTGCATCCCGACGCCGACCTCTCGCTGCCCGGACTCGCCCGCCTCGTCGTGGAGCTGCTCGACCGGCTGGACCTGCACGACGTCACCCTGGTCGGCAACGACACCGGCGGGGCGCTGGTGCAGCTCGTCGTGCGGGACGGCGCCGCGCGGGACGGCGCCGCGCGGGTCGGCCGGATCGCGCTCGTCTCCTGCGAGGCGTTCGACAACATGCCGCCGAGCCTGACGGGGCGGACGCTGGCCCTGGCCGGCGCGCTGCCACCGGCGCTGCTCGGCCTGGTCATGCAGCAGATGCGGCTGCGGCCGATGCGCCGCGCGCCGATCGCCTTCGGCTGGCTGACGGCCCGCGGGGACGCCGCGACCGCCCGGTGGATGCAACCGCTGCTGCGCCGCGGCGAGAACCGTGGCGGGATCCGCCGCGACACCGTGCGGGTGCTGCGCTCACTGCGCCCGGCGCGGGAGCTCCTGCTCGACGCGCCCGCCTACCTGCCGAGCTTCACCGGCCCCGCGCTGGTGGTCTGGGCCGCCGAGGACCGGGTGATGCCGCCCGAGCACGGCCGCCGCCTCGCCGAACTCCTCCCCCGCGGACGGCTGGTCGAGGTGGCCGACACCCGCACCCTCATCCCCCTGGATCAGCCCGCCGAGCTCGCCAGGATCCTCCGTGACTTCGTCGGCGCCGACCCCGCGAACACGGCCAATACCGACAACACGGCCGAGACCGGCGACACGGCCGGCGCCGGCGACGGCGGCTGACGACAGAGGACGGTGACGAGGGCGACTGGCACAGCGACAGCGGCCACAGCGGCTGCCGACCGATCCTTGTCGCCGCGCCGCGCGCCGTCAGCCGAGCGTCCGCGGCGCCCGATCCCCCGCCGATCCGGGCTCGTCGGCGCAGCGGACTGCGGACCGCCGCCGCGCGTCGGTCACGGTCAGCGCTCCGGGGTGGCGCGACGGCCGCCCCCACTGGTCGCGCCCGCCGGCGCGGTTCCGCGGAACCGCGCCGCACCGCGCCGCCCGACCCGGTCTCAGCCCCCGGCACGACGCTGCGCGATCAGGGTGTTCGTCGCGGACAGGGCGGGAATGTCCCCTGCCACATCAGTCGCGTTGGGCGGGCGGTCGAGCATGGGAAGACGCCGGGTGGCCGGTGGGGACGGCGAGAGCGCGGACGGCGGACGAAGGCGGCATGGACTGGGCTGGCGGGGACTGGGCTGGCGTGGTGGTGCGCAGCGGGCGGCCTCGCCGCCCGGGCAGCCGGGGGGAGGAGCACGCTCCCGCGGGGCCAGGGCGCCACGCCGGCGGCTGATCGTGCTGCTGATCCTGCTGATCGCGGCAGGGGAGGTGCCACTCATGGCGCTCGTGTTCGGCGACTCATGGGGCGACGCGATCGCCGACGGCATCATCGTGCTCTTCTCCGCCCCGTTCGGGTGGCTGGGCGGCTGCCTGCACCGGAAGGCCACGGAGGGGACCGCCGCCGCCAAGGCGCGCCGCCTTCGCGCGTCGGCGGGCTCCGGGGAAGCGTCGAGCGGCGACCGCTGACGGCGCCGCTCGCCCCAGGTCCAGCATCTTCCCCGTGGGTAGGCCCCCGTCCGGGCCGTCCGGGACGGGTCCGCCACGGTGGGCGATTCGATAGCATCGGGCGTCCCGAACCCCTTCCGACGAGCGCCGACGGTCCCCAGCAGGAGGCAGGGCTGCCATGCCCCGTGCGCAGAACCTGACGGCGACCGACGAAGATGCGCGTGTAGACGGGGATGCGCCCGCCGACGGGGATGTGCGGGCCGACGGGGATGTGCGGGCCGACGGCGGTTCGCGGTCCGTCGAGGGTACGCAGGCGGACACCCCTCGGCGCCGCATCGGCCGGCCGCTCGCCCACCCACCCGAGGAAGAACGCTCGATGATGATTCGGGCGGCGTACCGGGTGTTGGCTCGGGCGGATACGGGCTCCGTCACCGTCAGCGAGATCCTCGCCGAGGCGCAGCTGTCGACCCGGGCGTTCTACCGGCACTTCACGTCGAAGGACCAGCTCCTGCTGGCGATGTTCGAAGAGGAGAGCGAACGGGCCACGGCCCAGCTCACGCAGCGGTTGGCCAGCACACCCGATCCGTACACGGCGGTCGGCGCCTGGATCCGCTTCCACATCCAGCTCGCCTTCGAACCCCGGCGGCATCGCCGGACCCTCGTCATGCAGACGCTCGAGCTTCACCGCGTCGCCGGCTATGCCGAGGCGCTCGCGCGGCATCAGGAGCTGAACAGGGCTCCGCTGGTCCGGGCCCTCGAGGCCGGCGCCGCGGCGGGCATCTTCCGGCACACCCGGCCGACCACCGATTCGATCATGATCCAGGACATTGTGAACAATGTCCTCCTGCGGCGTCGCGACGGGATCGAGACCAATGACGGCGAAACCGTCAGGGCCACGATCCACGAGTTCCTGAGCCGGGCCATCGGCGTGCAGCACCGGCCCGATCCCGGAAAGGACGCGACCTAACCAGGAAGATCGAGGAGGCGGACCCATGAAGTTCGGCGTGCAACACGGCATCGGTGACCCGCGGTGGCGGCCCGAGGTGCTGGACCAGCGGAACATCACCCCGTGGGTGCGGGCGGTCGAGGAGAGCGGGTGGTCCGGCATCGCCTTCACCGATCACCCGGCCCCGTCCACGAAATGGACGCACGCCGGCGGCGAGGGCAGTTCCGAACCTTTCTCGTCCCTGGCCTTCTGCGCCGCGCTGACCGAGGACATCACGTTGATCACACTGGTCACCGTGCTGCCCTACCGTAATCCGTTATTCACCGCGCACCAGATCCGCACGCTGGACCGGCTCAGCGGCGGGCGGCTCGTCGTCGGCGTCGGCACCGGCTATCTGCGCGGTGAGTTCCGCGCCTCCGGCGCCGATTTCGACCGACGGCGCGAGCTGTTCGACGAGGCGCTGGAGATCCTCACGGCGGACACCGACATCGAGGAGATCTCCCACCGGGGAATCGGCTTCGAGACGTCCGGCACCGCGCTGCGGCCGCCGTCGATCCAACGACCGCACCCGCCGCTGTGGGTGCACGCGAACAGCAGGTGGGGCCTGGAGCGGGCGGCCCGCTTCGGCGGCGGCGCCCTGTTCACCCTCACCACCGAGACGCTGGCCGGCACCATCCGCACCGCCCACGTGCCCGATGCGGCCGCCGTCGGCGAGCGCATCGACAGGCTGCGCGACGCCACGACCGCCGCGGGCCGCGACCCGCAGGAGGTCACCGTCGTCCTCGGCGGGGTCCTGTCCCTGATCGACGTCCGGCAGGGCTGGAACACCGAGCAGGTCCGGGCCGAGGTCGCCGCCTACGAGCGTCTCGGCGTGGACTGGCTCATCTTCAACGTGATCGGCGACGATCCCGGGGCGTCCGAGGAGACGGTGCGCCGCTTCGGCGAGGAGATCATCCTCGCCAAGGACTGACCGCCTACGAGCGGCTAGCCGGTGACCCAGTAGTCGGCGTCGTCGGCGGAGCCCTGGAGCGCGTCGGACGACGGGCGCGGGCGGGGGGCCGCGCCGACCAGCCGCATCCGGGCCGACCGGTGGTTACGCCGACCGGCCCCTGCTTGCCCGGACCCGGGACCCCAGGCCGGCACGGCCCGCAGGACACGCGGCGGGGCCGCGGCGATCACGGCGTCGGCGAATGCGGCGAGCTGCGCCGGGCGGTGCCGGTTGCCCGCCGCCGCCCGGGCGGCAGCGGCGGCGGGCTGGGCGGCGCGACCGGAACGGTGCGGGCCGTCGAAGGTCACCATGCCCCGGGCGCCGATCAGCGTCGCGAGCTCGGCGACCTGCGCGGCCGGCTGCGGACCGACCGCCTCCGCCCCGCCGAGCCGCGCGCCCGCGCCCTGCGATCCGGCCGGGGCGCCCCACTCGGCCGGCCCGCTCGGCCCGCTCGGCCCGCCGTGGCTGCCGGGCCAGGTGACGGCGGCGTCGGCGCGCGGGTCGCTGCTGACCAGCCACACCGGTAGCCGGGACAGCCCGGCGCGGCGCCGGCGCACGAGCCGGCGCGCGTCGCAGGCCCACCGTCCGGCGAACAGCGCCCCGGCGACGATGACCGCGTCGTAGGACGCCACCTCCCGCACCTGCCGCGCCGGCAGCACGTCGGCGTCGAGACCGCGGGCGCTCAACGCCGCACCGATCATCGCGGCCAGGTCGCCGGCCCCGCCACACCCGGTTCCGAACGCCACCAGAGCTCGCGTCATGGCACCCCTCCCAACCTTGCGTCCAGGGCCGTCGAGGTGGACCGCACGCGATCGACTCGAGCCCGTAACCCAGTGGACATCCGTGGCGGGGCACACACCATCAGTCGAACGTCACGTCCGGCGGGCCATCCGGACCCGGTCCGACGGGCACGGTCGGACCCCGGTGCACGCCACGCACCGACCCGCGGTCACCACGGGTCGGCGGTGGTTGCCCCGGTCACACCCCCGAACAGCCGGCGCCGGCCGGCCGGGACGGCGGCCCGGACGGTCCCGCCCGCGCCGACTGCCGCGCATCGCAGCGGCCGGCGTCAGCCCGCGCCGACGACCGGCCCGGACACCGCCGGACGGCACCTCCGTGCCACCCGTCCCCGCCCTCGCCGCCTGTTCCGCCCCGGCGCGGGCCAGGCCAGGGGTTGCGGTGCGTGCAGCGCGGTCTGAGCCGAGCAGACCGCGTGCACCGCACCGCAATGCACCGCACCGCACCGCACCGCACCGCACCGCAATGCAACGCTCTCGGCGTAACGGTCAGCCGCGCAGCCAGCGACGCAGGCGGGGGCGCGAGGCCCGCGCCCAGGTGGCGTCGAAGGCGGCCCGGGTGGCGGCCGCGCGGGCTCGCTCGTCCCCGGCGAGCAGGCCGTAGGTGAAGGACGACTCGCCCGCGAGGTTCGCGGCGACGGCGAAGGCGCGCAGGCGGGTCTGCGCGACGACGCAGTCCTGGTGCTCGCCGAGCTCGTTCTGGATCCGCTTCGCCGCCGTCGCGAGCGCCGCCGCGTCGCGGCCGTGGACGGGCACCATCAGCTCGCTGGCGTAGCGCAGCCGCTTCGCGGCCTTACGGGCACCGTGGTAGGCGAGGTCGCGCTCGGAGCCCGCGGGGGCCCGCCGGGCGCGTGCGACCCGCCGGGTGAGCTTACGGTCCGCCTTGGCGACGAGCTTGGGCAGCACCGTGCCGGCGGGGCGGCGGGCCCGCTCGGTCTGCCCGACGTCGGCGACGAAGGCGAGCAGCGCCTCGATGAACCCGAGGTACCGCTCGCCGCGCAGGTAGGCCAGCGCCTCCTCCCGGCTGCGCAGCCGCTCGCCGAGCAGCGACTCCTGGACGCGGGCGGCCACCGGGCCGAGCAGCAGCTCGACGGGCTGCCCGGCGAGCTCGCCGGTGAAGCGGGCGAGCTGCACCTCGGCGTCGCGGGGCCGGCCGAGCACCTCGCCGATCTCGCGCAGGCCGGCTTCGATCTCGGCGGCGCGCTCGGCGTCGAACAGCGGCCGGAAGGTCTGGACGGTGCTGCGCAGCCGCCGGGCCGCGACCCGCATGTCGTGGACGGCCTCGGGCGCGTTGACGCGCACCGCCGGATCGCGGTCGAGCAGCGCCGCGGTGTGCTCCGCCAGGTAGGCGTGGACGACCTGGGCGGCGGTGTCGGAGGCGGCGAGCCGGGCCGGGCCGGGCTGGACGTCGGGCGCGCCGAGCTCGACGGCGAGGGCGCGCCGCAGCTTCGACGGCGACGGCGCGGGCCGCGCACCGGCCCGGTGCAGGGCCTTGCTGGCGGCGGGCAGCACGTCCACCCCGGCCGGGACGAGCGCCTCGAGTTCGACCTCCCGCCACCGCGACACGATGGTGCGCTCCCCCATCGTCCGCGCGTTGACCTGGTCGTCGGCGACCTCGACGAGGTCGTGGCCGGCGGCGTCGCGCAACCGCCGGGTGCGCCGGACCGTCGTGATCGACGCCACCGGTCGAAGCGCGGCGCCCCGCAGCCGCACGGCGACGAGGTCCAGCAGCTCCGGCGGGATCTGCGACGGTTCGCCGAGCGGGCGGCCGATCTCGTCGCGGGCCCCGTCTGCGGTGGGGATCTTCAGATGCCAGCCCTCGTCGGCGCCGCCCTCCCGGCGGCGCAGCGTCAGGCTGTTGCGGGCCAGGCGCAGGTCGTCGGTGTCGTAGTAGACGGCGTCGAGGTGCCGCTCGTCCGGCTCGGCGACGGAGGCGACCCCCCGCACTCTGTCGAAGGCGGGGAGCGCGAACATCTCGTCCACCGCGAACTTGCGCTCGACCTCATGCGTCACTGCCACGACTGGCCTCCATCCGGTGCGATCAGCGCACTGATGCCCGGCCCGCGGCCGAAAAACCCTGCCGGCACGAGGTGGGACCGCGTGGCGAGTCACGGCGGTCAGGCCAGCGCGACCCGGTGGGCGCCGGTGTAGATGTTCATCGAGTCGCCGCGGACGAACCCGGCGAGGGTCATCCCCGCCTCCTCGGCGAGATCCACCGCCAGCGTCGAGGGCGCGGACACCGCGACGAGCATCGGCACGCCGGCCATCCACGCCTTCTGGACCAGCTCGAACGACGCCCGGCCGCTGACGACCAGCGCGTGGCCGCTCAGCGGCACCAGACCGTCGCGCACCGCCGCGCCGATCACCTTGTCGACCGCGTTGTGCCGGCCGACGTCCTCCCGCACGGCCCGCAGCACGCCGTCGACGCCGGCGAGCGCCGCCGCGTGCAACCCGCCGGTGGTGGCGAACAGCCGCTGCCCCGCCCGCAGCGCGTCGGGCAGGCCGGTCACGGTCGCCGCGTCGAGCAGCAGCGGGTCGTCGGCGACGGTGAACCGGCTGCGCAGCCGGACCGCGTCGATGCTGGCCTTCCCGCACAGGCCGCAGGAGCTGGTGGTGTAGAAGTTGCGGGTCACGTCGACCTCGGGCGGGGCGACCCCGGGGGCCAGCGCCACGTCGAGCACGTTGTAGGTCGGCCGCCCGTCGGCGTCGACCGCACCGTCCCCGCCAGCCGCCTCGCCCTTCCCGGACGCCTCGCCTCTCCCAGACGCCTCGCCTCTCCCAGACGCCTCGCTTCTCCCGGACGCCTCGCTTCTCCCGACGCAGTAGCGCATCGAGGCCACGTCGGCGGCTCCGGCGATCATGCCTTCGCCGAGCAGGAAGCCCAGCGCCAGGTCCATGTCGTCGCCGGGGGTGCGCATCGTGACCGCCAGTGCCCGCCCGCCGACCCGGATCTCCAGCGGTTCCTCGCCGACCACCGTGTCCGGGCGGACCGCCGTCGCGACCCCGGCCCGGACCCGGGTCACCCTGCGCCGGGCTGTCGCCCGCCCCATCAGCGCGCCCCTGCCACCGGGCCGCGCGCCGGCTCCAGCCGGATGAGCAGCGACTTGGAGGTCGGGGTGTTGCTGCGGGCGGCGGTGGAGTCCAGCGGGACCAGGACGTTGGTCTCGGGGAAGTAGGCGGCGGCGCAGCCCCGCGCGGTCGGGTACGCCACCGCCCGGAAGTTCTCCGCCCGCCGTTCGCCGTCCGTCCACACGCCGACGAGGTCGACGTGCACACCGTCGGCGAGGCCGAGCGCGGCGAGGTCGTCCGGGTGGACGAGGACGACGCGACGGCCCCGGCGGACCCCGCGGTAACGGTCGTCCATCCCGTAGATCGTCGTGTTGTACTGGTCGTGGGAGCGCACCGTCTGCAGCAGCATGTGCCCGGGCGGGACGCGCAGCACCTCGCAGACGTTCTCGGTGAACGCCGCGCGGCCGTCCGGCGTCGGGAAGGTGCGGCTGTCCCGCGGCGGATGCGGAAGCTGGAAGCCACCCGGGGCGGCGAGCCGGGCGTCGAAGTCCTCGAACCCCGGCACCACCCGGGCGATGTGGCCGCGGATCCGCCGGTAGTCCCCGGCCAGCCCCGCCCAGTCCACCGAGTCGTCGGCCCGGCGGGCGAGGGTGGCCTCGGCCAGCCCGCAGACGATCGCGACCTCCGAGCGCAGGTCCGGCCCGGCCGGCGGCAGCGTGCCCCGGGAGGCGTGCACCATGCCCATCGAATCCTCGACGCTGACCTGCTGTGCCCCACCGGCCCGCACGTCGACCTCGGTGCGCCCCAACGTCGGCAGGATCAACGCCGCCCGCCCCGTCACCGCGTGGGAACGGTTCAAGGTCGTCGACACCTGCACCGTCAGCCGACACGCCCGCATCGCCGCCTCGGTCACCGCCGAATCCGGCCCGGCCGCGACGAAGTTCCCACCGAGGCCGAGGAACACCCGCACCCGACCGTCGCGCATAGCCCGGATCGTCTCCACCACGTCGTGGCCGTGCGCCCGCGGCGGAGCGAAGGAGAACTCGGCGCCCAACGCGTCGAGAAACGCGTCGGGCATCTTCTCCCAGATTCCCATCGTGCGGTCGCCCTGGACGTTGGAATGCCCGCGCACCGGGCACACCCCCGCCCCCGGCCGGCCGATGTTCCCCCGCAGCAGCAGGAAGTTCACGACCTCCTGAATCGTCGCGACCGCGTTGGCGTGCTGGGTCAGGCCCATCGCCCAGCACACCACCACCCGGTCGGCGGCCAGCACCCGGCCGGCCAGCTCGTCGATCTCGGCGGCGGCGAGCCCCGTCGCCGCGGCGACGTCGGCCTCGGACAGATGCCCACGAACGTGTGTGGCGAACTCGGTGAATCCGCTGGTGTGCTCGGCGAGGAAGGCATGGTCGAGCACCGTGCCGGGGGCCGCGTCCTCCGCGTCGAGCAGCCGCCGCGACAACGCCTGGAACAGCGCCATGTCCCCGTTCAGCCGGATCTGCAGGAACTGGTCGGCCAACGCCGTGCCACGCCCCACGATCCCCCGGACCTGCTGCGGGTTCCGAAAACGCAGCAGGCCCGCCTCCGGCAACGGGTTGACTGCGACGATGCTGCCGCCGGCCCGCTTCACCCGTTCCAACGAGCTGAGCATCCGCGGATGATTCGTCCCCGGATTCTGCCCCACCACCAGCACCAGGTCCGCGGACTCCAGATCGGCCAACGTCACCGACCCCTTACCCACTCCGATCGTCGAGGTCAACGCCGCCCCCGACGACTCGTGGCACATGTTCGAGCAGTCCGGCAGATTGTTCGTCCCGAACATCCGCGCGAACAGCTGCCACACGAACGCCGCCTCGTTGCTGGTCCGCCCGGAGGTGTAGAACGCGGCCTCGTCCGGGCTGTCGAGCCCCGCCAGTTCGGCGGCGACGATCCCGAACGCCTCGTCCCAGCCGACCGGGACGTAACGATCCGCACCCGGCGCCCGGTACATCGGCTCCACGATCCGACCGCGGCTGCCCAACCAGTGACCGGAGCGACCGGCGAGGTCGGACACCGGATGCGCGGCGAAGAACTCCCGCGTCACCCGGCTGCGGGTCGCCTCCTCCGCCACCGCCTTCGCGCCGTTCTCGCAGAACTCGACGACGGACCGCTCCCCCGGCGCATGCTCCGGCCACGCACACCCCGGACAGTCGAACCCGTGGTCCTGGTTGACCAGCCGCAGCGTCCGCACCGCCCGGCCCGGCCCCATCCGCTCCCACGACTGCGCGAGCGCGTGCCCCACCCCCGGCAGCCCCGCCGCCGACGACGCGGGCGCCCCCACCCGCAACCGGGCGTCGTCATCCTCCAGGTCCCCACCGCCGCTACCCATGACCTCCACCATCCTCGCGATCGACGCCGGACACCACCAGCACCAGCGCCTGCCGGGCCGGGCCGGCGGCCACCGCGCGGCCACCCCGCCTCCGCCGCCATGACTGCCGGGCGGACGTACACTCGCACCTACGTACAACTTTTTGTACAAAGGAGGTCCGGTGAAGACGATGAGCTACTCGGAGTCACGAGCACGCTATGCCGAGGTCCTCACCGCGGTGGCGGACGACCGGGAGGAGATCGTCATCACCCGGGCCGGTCACGAGCCGGTCGTCATCGTCTCTCTGGATGACTACCAGTCCCTCAAGGAGACGGCGTACCTTCTCCGCAGCCCCGAGAACGCCCGCCGGCTGCTGGCCGCCATCGATCGCCTCGAAAACGGCGCCGGCACCGTACGCGACCTCGCCGAGTGAAGCTCGTCTGGGACGAGAACGCGTGGCAGGACTACGTCTGGTGGCAGACGGAGAACCGTAAAATCCTCAAGCGCATCAACATGTTGATCCAGGACACAGCCCGGAACGGCAACGACGGCATCGGCAAGCCCGAACCGCTCAAGCATGGCTTCCAGGGCTACTGGTCTCGGCGCATCAACGATGAACATCGACTGATCTACAAGATCAGTGACGATCAGATTCGCATAGCCCAGTGCAGGTACCACTACTGAGGCTCTGGTGGCGAGAGCTCCTGAGGAGACCCGCTTCCGGTGGCCTACCGGCCGGTCCAGGCGGGTGGGCGCTTCTCCAGGAACGCGCGGACGCCCTCGGCGGCGTCGGCGGAGTCGCGGATCGCGTCGAGGGCGCCGGCGGTGGCCTGCCAACCGGCGGCGTCGGCGGCCGGGGCGACCGCGGCGTCGACGGCCGCGAGGCAGGCCCGCACGGCGGTCGGCGCGTTGCGGCAGATCCGCTCGGCCAGCGTCAGGGCGGCGTCGAGTGCCCCGCCGGACTCGGCGAGCACGTTGACGAGGCCCGCCTCGTAGGCACGCCGGGCATCGAAGGGATCGCCGACGAGGATGAGCTCGCGGGCCAGGTTCAGCGGCAGGGCCCGCGGGCCGCGAAACAGCGCGCCGCAGGTGGGGACGACGCCGATCGTCACCTCCGGCAGGCCGAACCGGGCGCCCGCGCCCGCGACGACGAGGTCGCAGGCCAGCACGATCTCCAGGCCGCCGCCGAGCGCCGGGCCCTCGACCGCGGCGATGAGCGGGGTGCGACGACGCCGGCGGACCACGCCGTATTCCCCGCCCCGCTCGGTGACGTAGTCGCCGCCGGCGGTCAGGTCGCTGCCCGCGCAGAACACCGTCGGGGTGCCGGTGAGCACGCCGACCCAGAGGTCGTCATCGTCGTCGAGCAGGTTCAGCGCGTCATCGAGGGCGTCGGCCATCGCCCGGTCGACCGCGTTGCGCCGACTCTCGCGGCGCATCGACACGATCAGCACATGGCCCTCGCGGTGGACGTCCACCCGTTGCGCGTCCCGGTCCGTCATCGCCCGCTCCACGCCCCGTCCCGTCAAGCTGCCCGTCCCGTCAAACTGCCCCGCCCGTCAAACTGCCCGGCCGGTCCGGCTCTCCGGGCCGTCGCCGAGCGGATGACCGGCGCCGGCTGGAGACACAGAATAGCCTTCTGGCCTTGCAGGAACGATGTTTGCGCTCCGGCCGCGGTCGGCGCGGTCCGCCCGAGAGGATGTGCGCATGCAGGAACAGCGACGCGGCCGGAAGATCGCGATGGAGCGGGCGGAGATCGACGCCTTCCTCACCGAGGAGCGGGTCTGCCGGGTGGCGACGGCCAGCCCCGACGGCCCGCACCTGACGCCGCTGTGGTTCGTGTGGGACGGCCAGGCGCTGTGGCTGTGGTCGATCGTGCGCAGCCAGCGGTGGACCGACCTCGCCCGCGACCCGCGCGCCGCCGTGCTCGTCGACGCGGGGATCGGCTACGGCGAGCTGCGGGGGGTGGAACTGCGCGGCCGGTTCGCCCCGGTCGGCGAGGCGCCGCGCGCCGACGTGCCGAACCCCGACCTGGAGGTCCCGGAGCGCCTGTTCGCCGCCAAGTACGCCGGCGGCGGCACGACCGAGCCCGACGGCCGCCACGGCTGGCTCCGCCTCACCCCCGAGAAGATCACCAGCTGGGACTTCCGCAAGCTCTGACGGACGACGGGCCCCCTGGTGCCCGGGGCGGGCGGTTGAGCATGACGACGCGGCGGTGGGCGGCATCGAACGTCGCCTTCGTCGTGGCCGCGCGGCTCGGCCG
Source organism: Frankia alni ACN14a (assembly GCF_000058485.1). Lineage (NCBI taxonomy): Bacteria > Bacillati > Actinomycetota > Actinomycetes > Frankiales > Frankiaceae > Frankia > Frankia alni. The sequence continues at coordinate 2,659,504 of NC_008278.1, read as the reverse complement.
TCGCCAGGCGGTTGCCAGGCTTCTCCGGGCCCTTACCGCCGGCCGGGACTCACACCGGAGCGAGGTCGAGGGCTTCCCGGGCCTTGGCGAGGAGAAGATGTTCGGAGAAGGGCTTCTCCAACAGGATGACACCGGGGTCGAGTTTTCCCTGGGTGGTGAGAACGGGGTGCGCATAGCCAGACATGTAGAGCACTCGGATACCCGGCCGGACGGTGCGGATGCGGTCGGCGAGTTCCTTTCCCTGCATGTGCGGCATGATGACGTCGGTGAGGAGCAGATGTATCTCGCCGGGGTACTCCGCGGCGATGGGGATGGCATCGTGGGCGGAGCCTGCGGTGAGAACCTGGTAGCCGTTACGGGTGAGCAGGCGCCGGGTGACCTCGAGGATGGCGGACTGGTCCTCGACGAGGAGAACCGTCTCCCCGTCGCGCGCGGGGGTTATGGGGGTGGCCTCCTCGTCGACGGTGACCGTCCTGGCGGTGGTAGCAGGAAGGAGACATCTGATGGTGGTGCCGACTCCGGGCTCGGAGTAGATCGCGGAGTGTCCGCCGGCCTGACTGATTATTCCGTAGACAGTGGCCAGTCCGAGGCCCGATCCCTCACCTTTCGGCTTGGTGGTGAAGAACGGCTCGAAGACCCGGGCGACGAGTTCGGGTGACATGCCGGTTCCACTGTCGGACACGCGGAACTGTGTGTAGCGGCCGACTTTCACGTCTGGCCGTTCGGCAGCGTACTCGTAATCCGCGTCGACGTTGGTGGTGTCGATGGTCAGGACGCCGCCGCCGAACATGGCGTCGCGGGCGTTGACCGCGAGGTTGGTCAGGACCTGCTCTATCTGGCCGGGGTCGGCCATGACAGGCCACAGGTCGGGATGGAGACTGGTCTGCAACACTATGTGTTCGCCCAGGGTACGGCGCAGCAGGTGCTCCATGTCGGTGACGACCTGATTCAGGTCGATGACCCTGGGCTGTACGGTCTCGCGGCGACCGAAGGCGAGGAGCTGGTGGGTCAGGGTGGTGGCGCGATCGGCGGCACGTAGGATCTCGTCGATATCGCGCTGGACGTCGCTCCACCGCTCTTTGTCTGCGTCCGCCGCCGCGGCCTGAGCGATCTCCTCGGCGACGAACGTGGCGTAGTTGATGACGACGCCGAGCAGGTTGTTGAAGTCGTGCGCCACCCCACCGGCGAGCTGACCGAGGCTCTCGAGTCGCTGCGACTGGTGGAGTTGGCTCTCAAGGCGGCCGCGCTGCGCCTCGGCGCGCAGCCGTTCCTTTTCGAGGCGGGCATCCAGGCGGCCGGTCACATCCCGCACGGCCGCGGCGACGATGAGACCGTCGGGGGTGTCGATGGAGGACAGCGAGATCTCCGCGGGGAACTCACTGCCGTCACGGCGACGCGCAGCCACGTCGAGGCCGACGCCCATCAGCCGTGGCTGCGGATCGGCCAGATAGTCACGACGGTGTGCCGGATGCGCGGCGCGGACGGCGTCGGGCACCAGAATCTCGATCGACTGACCGACCAGCTCATCACGAGCATAGCCGAACAGACGCTCGGACTGCGCGTTGGCCAGAACAATCCGCCCATCCGGCCGTACTCCGATGATCGCATCCGGCGCCGCCTCCAACAGACCGCGAAACCTCGCCTCCGCGCGAATACGATCGGTCACATCCCGCACGGCCGCGGCGACGATGAGACCGTCGGGAGTGTCGATGGAGGACAGCGCAATCTCCACGGGGAACTCACTGCCATCACGGCGACGCGCAGCCAGCTCCAGGCCGGCCCCCATCAGCCGTGGCCGCGGATCGGCCAGATAATCGCGACGATGTGCCGGATGCGCGCCGCGGGCGGCATCGGGCACCAGAATCTCGATCGACTGACCGACCAGCTCATCACGGCCATAGCCGAACAGACGCTCGGTCTGCGCGTTGACCAGAACAATCCGCCCATCCGGCCGGACCCCGACAATCGCATCCGGCGCCGCCTCCAGAAAGCCGCTTGCCAGGTCAGTCGGTGAATCCTCCATCACACTCCACCCTCAGGTATCCGCGCACCTACTTCACGTGGACGGCGATCGACGCTAGCAGGTGCGTAGACGATTCGCCGCGCGTCGGGAGCGGCGCCGAGCCATCCTTCTGGACCGGCCACGGCCTTTTCGATGTTCATTGACCAACGATCGGAGTTCGTCGATTTCGGCTGCCATTTCCCCTGCGGCCACAGCAGAGGCGGGTAGATCAAGTTGTGGTACGCGAACAGATGGTTATGCTCGAAGAGCGGTAGCCGCCCGATCAGTTGGAGGTCGCGATGTCGGACGATGATCAGCTAGGCAAGAGCCTTGCCGATCTCTCCGGGGTAGCCCTGACGGAGCCGTTGCGGGCGGTCCTGACGAAAATTGCAATGTTTGCGGCGCAGGCGATTCCCGGCGCCGACGGTGCCGGCCTGGCTCTGATAGAGGAGCGCCAGCCGGACACCGTGGTGGCGAGTGCGCCGTTCGTCCGCGATGTCGACGACGCGCAGTACAGGCTGGGAGAGGGGCCATGCCTCCAGGCCTGCAAGGACCGGCGCACCCAGATCTCGACCAGGCTCGGGGCGGAACCACGCTGGCCCCGTTTCGGTGTCGAGGCCGCCCGCCTAGGGGTGGAAAGCGCGCTTTCGTTGCCGCTGGAGGTGGAGGGCGACCTGATCGGGTCCCTGAACGTGTATGGGACAGGACGGGACGCGTTTGCCGAGGACGCGGTCCGGGTCGGGGAGTTGTTCGCCGATCCGGCGGCTGTTTCGGTGGCGAATGCCCGGCTGCTTCTGCAAAATCAGCGGCTGCTCGAGGATCTCACGAAGCGACTGTCCGACCAGGCATCGGCCCTGCAGACCATCAGCACTGTGATGAGCCGAGTCGGCGACAGCGCCGCCCGTGCGCTTGAGACTGTTCAGGCGATGAACAAGGAGGGGGCCAGGATCGTGGCCAGGGCCCACCAGGTGTGGAACCTGTCGAACCTGGACGTAACCAAGAAGAACGCGGACGTGACCAACAAGTAGGCCGACCCGGCCACCATCCTGTTGTGGGCTGTCCGGTCACAGGTCACGTGGAGGCGGGTGGCGATCCGTCGAGCACCTCTCGTACCTTGTCCAGCAGGACCGGTCCGGTGAAGGGCTTCTCCAGCAGGTAGACGTCTGCCTCCAGTTTTCCCTGCGCCGTGAGGACGGGGTGGGGATACCCGGACATGTAGAGAACGCGGATGGCCGGCCGCCCGGCCTTGATCCGGTTGGCCAGTTCCCTGCCCTGCATGCGCGGCATGATGACATCGGTGAGGAGGAGATCGATCTCACCAACATGTTCGATGGCGATGGTGCACGCCTCGACCGCGGACGGGGCAGTAAGAACGTGATATCCGTTGCGGGTGAGGACCCGGCGCATGATCTCGCGCATGGCGTCTTCGTCATCCGCGACGAGAATCGTCTGCCCGCTCCGCTTCGGGGCCGGCTCCGACCGTTGCTGGGCGGTCGACGGCCCCGGCGACGTGACATTCGTGGTCATCTGTCGCGGCTCGCACGCAGTTCGGTCGGCGGGGACGTGCCGGGTATGTACCACGATTGGCGTCCGTCGTCCCAGCGGACCACGTACGGAGCCTTCCCCCCTTCCCCCCGAATTTCAAGGATCACACCGTGGCGCTCGCCATGGCCCGGCCTGCCCTGCTGAATCAGCCGGTCCCCGACCCTGGCATACATGGTGTTTCCGGTATAAATCATCGCCATCGACTCGCTAACTCCTCGCAACGCCGCCCCCCGCACCGAACGGAGTCTTCCGTTCGGCTACGCTCCCACCCGATGATCGACCTGTGTATGACAACGGGAGAGATTCGAGGCCGTTGCTCCGGATGACATCACTCTACCCGGACACGGAATTCCGCACCACTTCGTGGCGACCCGGGTCCGGCGGACAAGGGCGTCTCCTGCAGAGTGAAAAGCACGACCAACCCGACGTCCTGCGCGGTCCCCTGTATGTGCCGGCGTTTGAGGACAAGAGCGTCTCGCTCTCCACAGGGCGCTGTTCGGCCCCCGCGGCCCCACGTTGACCGTGGCCTAGCGGACAGGGGCCGACTGGTGACCGAGGCGGGTGGCGAGCTCGATGACGGAGCGGTGGGCGGCGTCGAGTTCCGCCTTCGCCGTCGTGCGCAGCTCGGCCATCGCCGGCACCCGGAAGGCCAGCGTCGCATCGGTCGACACGACCGTCACCGCCATCCCGAGGGAGCGGCCGAGGACCAGCTCGACGGGCGGGACCGCGTGGTCCCAGCCCGCCGTCGGGCTGCCGGGGCCGTACTGCGCGCCGCGGGCGGAGACGACGACGGCCGGGCGGCCGGCCAGCGGCTGCTCCCGGGTGTCGAACGGCGCGGTGACGCCGAGGACGTGCACCTGATCGATCCACGCCTTGAGCGTCGACGGGATCGACCAGTTGTACATCGGCGCGCCGATGACCAGCACGTCGGCGGCGAGCAGCTCGGCGAGCAGGCGCTCCTGCGTTGCCGCGGCAGCGGGATCGGGCGTCTCCCCCGGACGGCGCAGTCGCGGCGCCCAGTGCAGCGCGGCGTCGCTGAGATGCGGCGGCGGATCGGTGTGCAGGTCGCGGTAGGTGACCGTGTGCTGCGGGCCGAGCCCCCGCCAGGTATCGGCGAAGGTCCGGGTCAGCGCCCGCGTCGTCGAGCCGGTGAGGTCGGCGGAGGAGTCCAGGTGCAGCAGTCCGGGCATGCGCGCTCCTTGCTCGCGGGCGGCGGGCACGCCTGCGCGTCCCGGCCCTGGCGGCCCTCGACGTTCCCGCCCCGCCACGAACCCCGCCGTTCCCGCCCCGCCACGGGATCCGACCGCGTGACCGCGGCCGACGCAGCGCCGACTTTACGCCAGCAACCCGCCCCGAAGCAGGCGCTCCCCGCGACACCGACGCCCCGTCGCCGCCGATGCCGTCGCCGATGCCGTCACCGTTGCCGCCGCCGTTGCCGTTGCCGTCGCCGTCGCACCGTACGGCCAGGTTCACCTGATGGTCCCGTTGTCGCCATGTGCACGTCCGCTCACCGTCCGCCGGACCCGACAGCATCACGGCCCATGGACGCGAACCCCACGACCAGCTCGGCCGGGCCGTCCCGGCGCACCATGCTGCGCACGGCCGCGATCGGCGGCGGGCTGACCGTCGCCGCCGGCCCCACCCTGTGGCGGCAGCCGGCGTTCGCGGGCACCGGGCCGGACACCGCCCCCGAGCAGGTGCACCTGGGGTGGGGCGACGACCCGGCGACGGCGGTGACGGTGTCCTGGGTGTCGCCGGCCGCCGTGCGCCGGCCGCGGGTGCGGCTCGGCACCGCGGCCGGCGGGTTCGGCCGGTTCGTCGACGCCGAGGAGCGGACCTACGTCGACGGCCTGAACGGCCAGCGGGTCGTGACCTACCACGCGAAGTTGCGCGGCCTCGACCCGGGCACCGCCTACGTCTACCAGGTCGACACCGCCGACGGTCCGGTCCCGGCCGGGCCGTCCACCGCCGGCCCTGGCGGCCCCGGCGGCTCTGGCGGCCCCGGCGGGACGTTCACCACCGCTCGCCGCGGCCGGTTCCCGTTCCGCTTCACCAGCTACGGCGACCTGGCCACCGACAAGGCGTGGACCATCTCGTCCCCCAACGCGTTTCACGCCGTGGACGCGGTCGAACGCTTCGCGCCGCTGTTCCACCTGCTCAACGGCGACCTGTGCTACGCGAACCTGACGTTCGCGCAGCAACCGGCGGTGTGGCGCGACTTCGGCGTCAACGTGGCCCGCTCCGCGGCGAACCGGCCGTGGATGCCGGCGCTGGGCAACCACGAGATCGAGTTCGGCAACGGCCCGCACGGCTACGAGTCGTATCTGACCCGGTTCAGCCTGCCGTCGAACGGAATCCGCGGCCTGGCCGGCAACTTCTACAGCTACCGGGTCGGCTCGGCGCTGTTCGTCTCCCTGGACGCCGACGACGTCATCTACCAGGACGGCGGCGCCTTCGCGGCGACCGACGTCGTCCCGCCGAACGGCGCTGCGACGATCCCCGCCGGTCACAGCCAGTACAACCGGCTGTACACCGGCCCGCTCGCCGCCGGCCCGAACGGCACGCTCACCCCCGGCGGCAACCTGCAGACCCGCTGGCTGGAGCGCACCCTCGCCGCCGCCCGGGCCGACCGCACCATCGACTGGATCATCGTCCAGACGCACCAGTGCCCGCTGTCGAGCTCCGCCACCGGCAACGGTTCCGACCTCGGTCTGCGCCAGGCGTGGCTGCCGCTGTTCGACCGCTACCAGGTCGACCTCGTCGTCTCCGGGCACGACCACGACTACGAGCGGACGTTCCCGGTCCGCGGCTTCGACCGCGACCGCGGGACCGAGGTCGCCGGCGGCGCGACCGTCGACACCCTGCGCCCGCGGCCCGTCGTCACCGACCCGACCGCCGACACCTTCGACACCGACGCCGGCACCGTCTACCTGGTCCTCGGCGGCGGCGGGACCAGCGGCCCCACCGACAGCTACGGCGCCACCCCGACCGGCGCCCGACAGGGCAAGGTGATCACGAGGCGGACGGAGATCACCCGCAACGCCTCCACCGGCACCTACGCCAAATCGCCCGCCGACGCGGTCGAGGAAGCGGTGTGGTCGGCCCGCCCGGACGCCAGCGGCCACCCGTACGGCATCGCCGTGTTCGACCTCGACCCCGGCAGCCGCCCCGGCGGGCCCACCACCATCACCGTGAGCTATCATCACGCGCCCCGCGTCCAGGCGGGCGACCCGGCGCCCGCCTACACCCTGTTGGAGCGCTTCACCCTGCGCCGCCGTCGCTCCGACTGACGGCTGGCCGACGAACGGCAACCAACGACCGACCGCGCCACCGCGCCAGCCATGCGAAGGTGTGGCTTATGCGGAAAACGGCGCTAGGCTCGCGGGCGTGGAGCTGCGTGAGGTGATGCGCACCGCCGGTGCCGTGCGGGAGTTCACCGCCGAGCCGGTGCCGGACGAGGTGCTCGAACAGGTTCTCGACGCCGCCCGGTTCGCCCCGAGCGGCGGCAACCAGCAGCCGTGGGCCGTGCTCGTCGTGCGCGACCCCGAGCTGCGCCGGCAACTGCGTGACCTGGTTCGCGAGGGCTGGCGGGAGTACGTGGCGCAACAGCGCGCCGGGGTGCGGCCGTTCGCGCCCGGCCCGGACGGCCGCTGGCACGGCCCCGCGATCGACCTCGACGCCGCCGCCCGAACCCCCGCGCCGAGTGCGTTCGTCGACGCCTTCGACCAGGTGCCCGTCCTGCTCGTCCTCGCCGTGCGGCTCACCGCGCTCGCGGTGACCGATGTCGACCTCGACCGGCAGAGCGTCGTCGGCGGCGCGTCGATCTACCCATTCGCGCAGAACATCCTGCTGGCGGCCCGCGACGCCGACCTCGGCGGGACGCTGACCACCTTCGCCGCCCGGCGCGAGCCCGCGGCGGCCGCCCTGCTGCACCTCCCGCCCGACCACGGCATCGCCGCCGTGCTCGCCCTCGGCTATCCGGCCCGGCGCACGACCCGGCTGACCCGCCACCCGGTCGGCACCTTCACCCGCATCGACACCTTCGACGGCCCCGCGTTCGGCTCGGCGAGCGTGGTGCCGCCGGGTGGCCGACCGGACTCCCCGACAGCCGGCTGAGGTTCACGGTCGTGGCCGGCATCGGCGGCCCTGACGAGGAGTGAACCCCGCCACACCGGGGTATGATCCTACTTTGTCGCGTCCCGCCCAACGACGTGCCGGGGCTGATCTCATTGGCGGATCACAAAGGTGGCGGGTATTATGACCGATATTGTCACGATGGTCGCCTCGATCGATGAGTTTCCCACCGTCGAGGAAACTGACGCGATGCTGAACGAACTGCGGCGGCTTTCTCGCGACACGACCACGGCCAAACTGATCGACGACCTGCTGGAGTTCCGGTCGTTGCTCGGGGCGTCGAGCAGGGGCCGCACGTCGAGCAGCGAACCGACCAGAGTGCAGCAGCCCTGTCCCACGGTCCCGGACGTGTCCCGCGTCGAGTGACCGGTCGGGCCGTGGTCCACGCGCACGGAATCGTCAGACGGGTCGGCCAGCCGGCGCCGTCCCCGCCTCCGCCCGAGCCACGCGGCCCGGCGGGCAGGGCCAGCGCGTCGGCGGCCGGGCTGTCCGGCGGCGTCGTGCCGTCACACCTCTCAACCATCACAATGTGGGCGAACGGCTCGGATGCGACCAAATCCGTAGCGGTAAGCACCGAGATGGCCGCCAAAGGCCGACCACGCGTACCGTAGGCGACATTTTTCGCCCCCATCCGCCGCCAGATCTAATGTGATTCCTGTCGAATCCCGACAGCCCGTTCCCTACCTCGGCACGCGCGCCGACCAGGAGGGTTCGGGTCCGGGAAACGTCGACGCGCAGATCTCCGCCGATCGAGGAATCGGTATTTCGACGGCTTTCGACGAACGCCGTCAGGCCGCCGGCGGCGAGCGCGCCGTAATGCCCGCAGAGCGGGCGGAATCACACGGAGCGGAGCGGAAATGTCCAGTGCAATCGGGGGACGGGGCGGAAGCCAGGCAGACGACGGCCCGGGCCCGAGCCCGGGCTCGCGTCGCGGGCCGAGCCGGCGTGCCGCCGTCGGCCTCGCTGCTGTCGTCGCCGGGGCCGGCACCGCGGTCGTCGCCGGAGCCGGCGCCGCGGCGGCGGCCCCGGTCGCGGCGGCGACGACCAGCACCGGAACGACCAGCACGGGAACGACCGACACGCGAACAACCGGGCCCGGAACGACCGAGGCCGGCACGGCCGACCACGCCACCAGTGGGGCCACCGGGCGGATCGACGTGCACCATCACGCGATGCCGGCCGAGGTGCGCTCCTGGCTGGTCGAACACGGCCAGCTACCGCCAGTGGGCGGACCGCCGTTCGCGCACTGGTCCCTGCCGGCCGCGCTCGACACGATGGACCGCGCCGGCATCGCGACGGCCGTGCTGTCCGCGGCGATCCCGAGCGAGTTCACGCCGACGCCCGCGCTCGCCGCGCAGCTCGCCCGGCTCGCCAACGACACGATCGCGGGCGTCGTGCGCGGCCACCCCACCCGGTTCGGTCTGCTCGCGTACGTTCCCCGGGCCACCCCGCAGATCGCCGTCGCGGAGATCCGCCACGCCTACGACGACCTGCACGCCGACGGTGTCCTGCTCATGGCCCACGACGGCCTGACCTATCTCGGGGATCCCACGCTGGAGCCGGTGATGGCCGAGCTGAACGCGCGCGGCGCCGTGGCCCTGGTGCATCCGTTCGCCCTGCCCGGAGTGACCGGCATCGCCGTTCCGGCGTTCGTCGCCGACTTCCTGGCCGACACGACCCGCGCCGCCGTCCAGCTCGTCGTCAACGGGGTGCTGAACCGGTATCCGCGGATACGGTGGATCCTCGCCCACGGTGGTGGCTATTTTCCGTACCAGGCGGCCCGGCTCGCCCTTGGCCGCAGCCTCGGCTACGGCACCGACCTCGCCACCGTCGACCGGACGTTGCGCCGCTTCTTCGTCGACACCGCCGGGCCCATGTCCCCGTACAGCACGCCGTCCCTGCTGGCCGCCATCGGAGCCGGCCGGATTTTGTACGGCTCTGACTACAACGCCGTGCCCGCCGACACCGTGTTCGCGGGCCGCAACGCGTTCCTCGCCGACCCGGCGCTGAACCCGGCGACCCGCCGCGCCATCGCCCGCGACAACGCACTCGCCCTGTTCCCGACGATCGCCGCCCGACTCGCCACCGGCCGCCACTGACCGCACGGGAGTACCTGACCGGACGGGAACACCCGAACTCAGGGGAACACCCGAACGCAGGGGAGCAACCGACCGAGCGGGAGCGGCCGGCACGGCCACCTCCGACGGCGGTGGACTACCACCGTCCGCGGTGGACGACCTCGTCGTAGGGCCGACGGTCGAGGCGTTCCACCGGCCGCAGCGGCCCGTCGTCGGGGTAGCCCAGACCGATCATGTAGGCCACCCGGTGGGTGGCGGGCACGCCGAGAATCCGGCGGGCGGCCTCCTGGTCACCGACGGCCGAGTGCCCGCCACCGATGCCGAGATCCGTCGCGGTGAGCAGCATCAACATGGTCGCCTGGCCGAGGTCGTACTCGTCCATGAGCCGGTAGCGGTCCGACTCCGGCTCGGGAAGCACCAGCACGATCGTCGCCGCCGAACTCGCGATGTGACCGGCGCCGCGCCAGATCGTCGCCAGCTCGCCGAGCACCGCCCGATCGGTGACGAGCACGAAGTCCCACCGCTGGCGGTTCGACGCCGACGGCGACCGCCAGCCGGCCTCCAGGATCCGCTCCAGGTCCTCGGCCGGCACCGGCCGGTCCTGGTAGCTGCGGACGTTGCGACGAGCACGGATCGCATCCCAGGTCTCCACGCCGTCGACCCTAGTGGACCAGGGGTGCGGCGGGTTGCGGCACGTCGTGCACGGTCTGAGCCCACAGACCGTGCACAACGCACCGCACCCGACGTCCCGGGGCACCCGTGGGTGCCGTGCCGGCGGGCCGACGGCGCTCATCCTTGGTTGGATGTGTAAGGACGCTCCCTGCCGCCGACCGGTCGGTGTCGGCGGTGCGCGGGCATGAGGAGGACGTGGTGGAGGCGTTGGCGCCGTCCGGGCGGCAGGTGGAGCTCGTGCACGGCGAGAGCAGCGTGACCATCACCGAGGTCGGCGGCGGGCTGCGCGAGTACCGGATCGGCGGCGTGCCCGTCCTCGACGGCTACGGCGCCGACGCGATGGCCAGCCGCGGGCGCGGGCAGTTGCTGCTCCCCTGGCCCAACCGGATCGCGAACGGCCGCTACACGTTCCGTGGCACCGACCACCAGCTCCCGGTGAACGAGGTGCCGCTCGGCAACGCCAGCCACGGGCTGACCCGCTGGTCGGCCTGGCAGCTCGACCGCCTCGGCCCGGCCGCCGCCCGCGCCTCGTTCATCCTGCGCGCCCAGAGCGGCTACCCCTTCACCGTGAGCTTCACCGCGGAGTACCGCCTCGGTGACGACGGCCTGGCCGTCACGATGACCGCCACCAACCTGGGCGGCCAGCCGGCGCCCGTCGGGATGGGCGCCCATCCCTACCTGATGACGGTCGGGGCGGACGGCGCCACGGTGCGGGCCGACGACGTCGAACTCACCGTCCCGGCGACGACGTGGCTGGAGACCGACGACCGCTCGATCCCGGTCGGCGCGCGCGAGGTCGCCGGCGCACCCGTCGACTTCCGCCGCCCCCACGCGGTCGGCTCCCTCGCCCTGGACACCTGCTACACGGGCCTCGCCCGCGATCCGGACGGGCGGGCGCGCGTGCGGCTCGGCGCACCCGGCGGCGGCTCGGTGACGGTGTGGATGGACGAGACCTGGCCCTACGTGCAGGTCTTCACGGGAGACACGCTGAGCCCGCAGGAGCGTCGGCGCAGCATCGCCGTCGAACCGCTGACCTGCCCGGCGAACGCGTTCAACAGCGGGGACGGTCTGCGCGTCCTCGAGCCCGCCGAGACCGTCGGCGGCACCTGGGGCATCCAGGCCACCGCCGGCTGACCCGCGCCCGGCGGTGGAGGCACCCGCCGGGCGGGACCGCCAGGTTGGCGAAGGTCGGCCGTGGGCGCGGGCCGCGGACGCGGGCCGAAGGCGCGGACGGGGGCCGCAGATGCGGACGCGGGCCGCAGATGCGGACGTGACGTCCCGTCCGGCCCGTGCGCGCGGCGGACCCGAGGCATCGTCAACGGCGACCATCTTGTCCTGGCCGGACGAGAACGGGATCGAACACATCCCGGACTATCCCGCTGTGCACGTTACGTTCAGCGCACTCGTAAAAAACGAATTTGTTACGCGTCACGCGACCGTCACACCAGGACAGCGGCGACAGGTCGGCCACATACCGTGAGATCTTCGGTCCAGGTGACAGATGACCGCAGTTCATCTTCCTATGGATCCGAATCTGGAAAATTTTTGGCGCGATCCGGCCTGCCACCCTCATCTGCCGGGACCGCCCCGGACCAGCACCGCAGCTACCCGAGCCCCGCTTCTGCTCGGCAGCAGTCCGGCTAGTTCCGCAGATCAGGGTTCCTGTCTGCGTGACAGGCGCACATGCGGGGGCTATGGTGCATTCCAGCCGCTTCCGCGGAGTCCTGGTGCGCCGAAGCATCGCCCGCTCGTTCGTGGTTGGCATCGTTGCACACACCGTCCGTGTGCAGGTAATTACGTTTCGTTTCCAGAAACCTATTCGCCCGGCGGGGGAAGAACGTGGCATCACGCTCGGCAGTGTTTTCGCGACGCATCATGACGGGTTTGCCGACCCATCGCGGCGGTCCCCACGGCTCGCCTCATCTCCCGTCCAACGAGCCTCACCCCGGCAGCGGTCGCACCGGCACGCCGGGATCGGCGACCCGCGCCCTGTTCCGGCCGGTCGCGGCCTGGCCGGTCGCGTCCCGGCAGGTGCTGGCCCTGGGAGTGGCGGCCACGGTGGCGGCGCTGGCCGCCGGCTGCGGCAGCTCCTCCTCGGACGCCAGCCCGCCCGCGCCCACCACCCAGGTGGTGACCAGCGTGTCCGGAGAGAAGACGACCATCCCGCTGAAGGTCGACCGGATCGCCGAGCAGTTCCCCGCCCATACCGTCACCGACATCATGCTCGGCGCCGGCGACAAGCTGGTGGCCATCCCGCAGAATGTCAAGACGATCCCGTTCCTGCGAAAGGTGTTCCCGGGGGTCAACGACCTTCCGGAGCTCTTCCGGAACGGCGGCAAGGTGAACATGGAGGAGCTTCTCAAGCTCAAGCCGGACGTCGTCTCCACGATCAGCGGCGGCGACACCATGACGCCGTTCACCCAGGCCGGACTGCCGGCGGTCAACATGGCATTCGACACCTTCCCGCAGCTCGCCCCGTCCATTCAGCTCGCCGGCAGGGTGTACGGCGGAACGGCCGTCACCAAGGCCAAGGAATACGCCGACTACGTGAACGCGAAGCTGGCCATGGTGCAGTCCCGGCTGGCGAAGCTGCCGGAGACGGACAAGCCGAGCGTGGTGCACATCGCCAGCTACCCGCCCGTGGTCGTCGACGGCGGGAAGTCCCTCATCGACGGCTGGATCAAGATCGCCGGCGGTACCGACTCCGCGAGCGGAGTGAAGGGCACGCACGTCACGGTGTCGATGGAGCAGCTCCTGCAGTGGAACCCGGATGTGCTGATCATCGAGACACCGGGTGGTGACCAGGGACTGGCGGCCAACTCCGCCCAGTCCGTCGTCGACAACCTGGCGAAGTCACCGGGCTGGGCCGACCTGAAGGCGGTCAAGGCCAATCGGGTCTACCTCAACCCGCAGGGTCTCTACCCGTGGGACCGGTTCGGTCCGGAGGAGGCCCTGCAGATCCAGTGGGCGGCGAAGGTGCTGCACCCCGATCTGTTCACCGACGTCGACATCCGCTCCGAGACCCGCAGCTTCTACCAGAAGTTCTTCAACTACCACACCACCGAGGCGGATCTCGATCAGATCCTCCAGGTCGGCAGCAAGTAGTCGCGCCGATCTCGGCCACGGCACAGCTCGTCGCCACGGCACCACTCCTGGACCTGAAAGGACCGCGCCCGCCGGCGCAGTGATGACCATCTCCATGCGATTCGGCCTGCCCGGAGGGCGCGGCGATCTGGACGGGGCTGGTGCCACCTCCACGGTGGAACTGGCCCGCGTCGCCGAGACTCTCGGCTACGAAAGCCTGTGGTTCACCGACGGCCACCTCAGTTCCGTCGGTTCCCGGACGATGAGAGCCCGCTCCTCGCCGATCCCGTTGGCCGCCGCCGTCGCCGCGTCGACCAGCCGGATCCGGATCGGTTTCACCGCCCTGCACCTCACCCTGCACGACCCGATCCGGCTGGCCGCCGACCTCGCGACGCTCGACCGGCTCTCCGGCGGGCGGGTCACCCTCGGGGTCGGCTGGCCGATCGCCCCCTACACCAGGGCCTACCAGGGCGCCGGCCCGCCCCAGGTCGACCTGCCCGACGCCCTCGACACACTCGTCGGCTACTGGCGGGGCCGCACCCGCGCGGCCGACGGCGCGCAGTTCCGGGTGGAGCCGACCCCCGCCCAGCATCCCCACCCGCCGATCGAGGTGGCCGCCCACACCGACGAGTCCATCGTCTGGGCGGCCAGCCGCGGCTACGGGCTGCTGCTGTCCGCCACGCAGACCGTCGCCTCCCTCACCGCCTGCCTGGAGCTCTACACCTCGCACGGCGGGAAGGCCGGCGACGTCCGGGTGGAACGGTTCTGCCTCGTCGCCGAGTCGGATGCCGCCGCCCGGGAACGCGCCACCCCGATCGTCGTCCGGTTGACCCGGCGGCTGGCCGCGCTCGGCAGCGACGAGCACGGCCACCAGTCGGTCGGGACGTCCGACCTCGACCCGTTCCGCTTCCACGACGAGACGGCCGTCATCGGCGGGCCCGCGACGGTCGCCCGCCGGTTCGCCGAGCTTCGCGACGAGCTCGGCGTGCAGCACGTGAACCTGCGCCCGTCGTTCAGCGGCACCGCGTCGCTGGCTCTGCAGCAGAGCACCGTGCGGATGTTCGCCGCGAAGGTGGCCCCGATGCTGGCGCAGCCCGCAGTCCGGAGGGTCACCTCGTGACCCGTCCCGCAGTCCCGGTCGGCACGGACCCGGTCGGCACGGACCCGGTCGGCACGGACCCGGTCGGCACGGACCCGGTCGTGACCAGCGAGCAGGACGGTGGCGGCGCGAGCACCGGCGGCGGTGCCAGCCCGGCCGGTCGTGGCCGCGGCGGGCCCGGTGTCCGGGCGGCCGCGACCGCTCGGGTCCGCGCGACGCTCGGCGACCACCTGCGGGTCGTCCTGCTCGCCGTGGGCCTGCTCGTCCTGATCATCATCTCCTTCGGGTTGGGCCGGTACTCACTGAGCCCGGCGACCGTCGTGCGCGTTCTCGCCCACGAACTGTTCGGCCTCGGCAACCCCGTCGCCGGCCAGGACCGGGCCGTGGTGATGGACATCCGGATGCCCCGGATCCTCGCCGCGCTGCTCGTCGGGGCGGCGCTGGCCTCCTCCGGTGCCGCCTACCAGACGATGTTCCGCAACCCGCTGGTCTCCCCCGAGATCCTCGGGGTGGCGGCGGGGGCCGGCTTCGGCGCCTCCGTGTCGATCCTCGTCGGCCTGGACACGACGCTGCTGCAGGTCATCTCGTTCGGCTGCGGGTTGCTCGCCGCGGTGCTGTCGCTGACCATCGCCCGGGTGGTCGGGAAGGGATCACTGATCATCCTGGTCCTCGGGGGCATCATCATCGGCGCCATGTTCAACGCGCTCATCTCCAGCGTGCAGTACTTCGCCAACCCGGAGACGACCCTGCCGGAGATCACCTTCTGGCTGTTCGGCAGCCTGGCCCGGGCCAGCATGCACGGCCTCATCGTGCCCGCGATCATCGTCGCGGTGTGCCTCACCCTGCTGTACGCGGTGCGCTGGCAGCTCACCGTCCTTGCGACCGGCGACGACGAGGCCCGCTCGCTGGGGGTCAACCGCACGCGGATCTGGGCCCTGACCATCGGCGCGTCGACGCTGATGACGGCGACCGCGGTCAGCGTCGCCGGCATCATCGGCTGGGTCGGGCTCGTCGTCCCGCACCTGGCGCGGTTCACCGTCGGACCGTCGTTCAACCGGCTGCTGCCGGTGACCGCCCTCATCGGCGCCGGCTACCTGCTCGCCGTCGACGACGTCGCCCGCACCGCCTCCTCGCTCGACCTTCCCCTGGGCATCCTCACCGCGCTCATCGGCGCCCCGTTCTTCGTGGCCCTGCTCGCCAAGGCGGGTCGTCAATGGCTGTGAGCGACCCGGCAGACGTCGAGGTCACGGGGCTGTCCTTCGGCTACGGCCGCGGCGGCCACCGCATCACCGACGTCTCCCTGAGTGTGCGGTCGACCGAGGTCTGCTGCCTGCTCGGCCCCAACGGTGCCGGCAAGACCACGCTGCTGCGCTGCCTTCTCGGCCTGCTGCGCCCCGAGAGCGGCTCGGTGCGCATCACCGGCCGGGACATCGACACCCTGGCGCCGCGGGAGCTCGCCCGGCGGGTGGCCTACGTTCCGCAGAGCACCTCCTCGCCGTTCCCGTTCACCGCGCTCGACATCGCCGTCATGGGGCGCACGCCCCACCTCGGCCTGCTGGAGGCGCCGGGTGCCGCCGACCGCCGCGGTGCCCTGGCGCAGCTCGACCGACTCGGGATCGCGCGCCTGGCCGACCGCTCGTTCGCCGCGCTGTCCGGCGGCGAGCGCCAGCTCGTCCTGCTCGCCCGCGCACTCGTCCAGGAGGCGGCGATCCTCATCCTCGACGAGCCGACCGCCGCGCTGGACTACGGCAACGAGGTGCGCACCCTGCATGTCGTCGCCGAGCTGGCCCGGGAGGGGCATGCCGTGATCATGACCACCCACCAGCCCTCGCACGCCCTGACGTACTCCAACCGGGCGGTGCTCATGCGCGACGGCCTGGTCATCGCCGACGGGCATCCCGACGACGTCGTGACCGGCGAGCGCCTCAGCGACCTCTACGGCGTGCCCGTCCACGTCACCGGCGTGACCCTGCCCCCCGGCCACGACCGCCGCGAGGTACGGACCTGCGTCCCCATCCCCGCGCCCCACTCCGCCCCTCTCCTCAGCCACTGAGCACGCATCCCCACCCGCCGAGTCCATCCGCCGAGTCCATCCGCTGAGCCCACCCACCCAGCCCATCCGGATCCCGACCCGTTGAGCCCGCACGCCGTGCCCGCCCTCCCCGGACACGGATCACGCGGCCCTGCCCCCGCCGCCGGTGCCCCGCAATCCGCCCAAGGACAATCGTGTGACCGGAGTAATCCCGCCCCGTCCCGGGAATTTCTTCGAAAGAGCTTCCCGGGCACCTGGCGGCACGTTATAGTTTCACTCTGCCGGTCCGTTCCGGTCCACGGACCATAGCGGCAGGCGCGGCAATCCGTCCGGTCAACGGGTTGTGTCGGGCGCCGCCCCCCACATCATTCATCGTCACCGTGAAATCTCGTCTGGCACGGAACTCCACGTACCAGCGCACCGTCTTCACGAGGCCCTCCGGGACTATTTCGGGACCATCCTCCGGCGCTCGAACCGGCCCGGCCTCGCCCGACATTCCACCGGCCCCCGCGGCATCCAACGCCCAGGCCCGTGCGCGTCAGGAGGAGCACAAGATGCCCGAGTCCGAGCTCGTCGTCGATCCCGCCAGGATACGGCAGTTCGGGGATCCGACCGACACCGTGTTCTGTCTCGTCACGAACGCCTCCCTGCTGGACGACATCCGGCTCGTCCGGACTGCTCCGTACCTGGACTACCGAATCCTGGAGTTCCGCGGAGGTGAGGACGAGTTCGCCCGGCTCATGCGGGAGGAAGTCCCGGAGCAGGCCCACGTGCTGGTCATGTCGCCCGACTGCTTCTTCCAGTCGCCGCCGGTGGACGTCCTCGGCCCCCGCCGCAAGCTGCTCGGGATGGCCTGCAACTCGACCCCGACCGACCGGGCGACGCTGCGGCACTTCCTGCGCTGCGTCGAGGCCACTGACCCACAGGCCCAGGAGGACTTCTCCGACCGGTTCTTCGAGCTGGCCGAGCGGGGCGAGACGCTGGAGTACCACGACGCGCGCCACGGCACGGTCGCGACCCTGCGCCTGTTCGACCGCGAGCTGGTCTGGAACCAACAGGCCGGTCTCGTCGGCTGGGGCGAGCAGCAGATCGTGCCCGCAGGCGAGATCAGTGTGCTCCCCATCGAGATCCGGGAGTTCGAGGACTATCTCCGGCTGCCCCTGGACGGCGAGATCGTGATCCAGGGCTACCCGATTCTGCATTCCGGCACGCCGTCATTCTCCCGGCGCGACCAGGAGCGCATCCACAGCGAACTCTGGCCGCTGCACGAGTACGCGGTCGTGTGCCGGGTCGAAAACGGTCTCATCACCGAAATGACTTCCCCCGAGCCCCCCGGCCATGCTATTGTGGAGATGTTCGAGGCGCTCTTCCAGGTAGATTCCCGGTACCGCATAGTCTGGGAGATCGGCCACGCGCTGAACACCACCCTCGATCTGCTTCCCGGTAATCACGCGATGAACGAGGTCTACGGGTCCACCCAGGGCTGTCTGCACTGGGGAATCGGGCTCACGCCGTTCACGCAGTACCACCTCGACATCATCTCTCCCGGAACGTTTGTCACGAACGACCAGGGTGATGTCCTGCTCGGCACGCGGATTCCGTCCGCGATGCCCCTCAAGAGTCCGGTCGGCCTGGCCAACTGATCGGTCCGGACGAGGAACGTTCTCGTCTGCCCACCGCATTCCAACGGATTGACGGAAGGAGGTGATCACTGTGGAGAAGGTCGCGCAGAAGAAGATCCAGGTGAAGAAGAACGACCGCTACCTGGGCACCCTCCTCGGCTAATGCCGTGGAGAAGGGGTGGGTCGGCTGGACCGGGCCGACCCACCCCGACCAGGCCGCCTGCCGGCCGACGTCCCCACCAGCACCAGCACCGGTCGGTTCCCTCGTTATCCCGCCAAACCAGTCCTCTCGCGCCGCGCCCCCTGGTGGTCCCCATGGCACAGTTCCTCGTGCGTCCCGACCTGCATCGGGAGTTCACCGGCCCGCACTCGACGTTCTGCCTGCTGACCCAGGCCGACCGGGCCACGGACTTCACCCTCGCGCCCAGCAGCCGCTACGGCAGCGTCGTGCACCGCACCCTCGAGGCCGACGAGAGCCTCCAGGACGCCCTGGGCGACCAGCGCATTCCCGCCGACGCCGACGTGTTCGTCGTGTGCCCGGACCGCTTCCTCGTCTCCCCCGAGCCCGCGCTGGTCGGGGCGCAGCGGCGGATCGCGGTGATGCCGTGCGGCTCGACGCCCGTCACCGACGCCCAGGTCGCCTACTTCCTGTCGGTGGTCGAGCAGACCGACCCGGCCGATCTGGAGACCCGCGCCGACACGCTGTTCGAGGCGCTCGGCGAGGCCGACCACGTCACCCTGGCGGACCTCGCCGGGCACGCCTCGGCCCGGTTCGTCATCTCCGGCGACTACGAGTGGAACCAGCAGGCCGGCGCGCTGGCGGCGGGCGAGCAGCAGATCGCGCCGGCCGGCGAGGCCAGCGCCGTCCCCACGGATCTCTACCGGTTCGACACGAGCCGCCGGCTGGGACTGGACGGGCAGATCGCCCTGCGCGGCGCCCCCATCGTGCACCGCGGTGACGACCCCGCGGTGCTCGCCGAACAGGCTCGGCTCTTCGACGACCTCGACGTCCTGCGCACGGCCACGGTGGTGCTCCACCTCGCCGACGGCATGGTCACCGACTGCCACGCGGTAAACGCCGCGGGCAAGCGCGCGGTCGACGCTCTGGCGGAGCTGTTCGCCGCCGACGAGGCCTACCGGGTCGTGTGGGAGTTCGGCATCGGGCTCAACCCGGTGTTCGAGCAGCAGCCGGGCAACTGCGGGATGAACGAGATGTACGGCGCGGCCGACGGGATCGTCCACCTCGGCTTCGGGCTGACCCCGACAACCCGCTACGCGCTCACCTTCACCTGCGCCGACACGGTCCTGTCCGACCCCGCCGGGACCCGGCTCGCCGGCCCCGCCCCGCGGCGGATGCGCCGGCGACGCACCCCGACCTGCGGCTGCTGACCGGCCGACGGTCACCCCCACCACCACGACGCCGCCCGCCGCGGACATGCCGATGCCCCGGCGAACCGGCCGCACACCGCCCAACGGGAAGGAGCCCAGCGATGACCGACGACCCGCGCACCTGGTACGGGGACCCGAGGGCGGCCGCCGCCGCCCGCACGGCCGACCTGTCGGACCTGCGCACGCAGGTCGACACCATGCTCGACACGATGATCGAGAAGTTCTACGCCGAGATCCCGTACGCGGACCACCAGGCCCGCGGCGAGGAGATCAACATGGCGTACTACAAGCGCCACAACATCGAGACCATCCTCCGGCTGCGCCGCAAGCGCACCATCGACGCCCTCGCCATCGGCTACTTCACCAAGCGCGACCCGGTGCGCGGCGCGGCGTGGGCGCACTACGTCGAGGACGAGATGCTCCACGACGAGTGGTTCGCCGGCGACCTCGGCAAGGTCGGCGTGACCAAGGCGGAGATCTACGCCACCGAGCCGTTCCAGGCCACCAAGCTGCTCACCGGCTATCTGCAGTACGGCATGGAGTTCGAGGGCAGCCCGCTGGCCCTGCTGTGCAGCGTCTACTTCGTCGAGTACACGACGACGAAGACCCAGCCGTCGTGGGTGAAGAACCTCGAGGACCAGCTCGGCCGGGAGAAGCTCGCCGGTGCGCGGCGCCACGTCGGCACCGACATCGCCGACGAGCACGCCGACTTCGTCTGGGGGGTGCTGACCTCGCTGGTGGGCTCGCCCGAGGACGAGGCCAAGGTCATCGCGCACGTCAAGACGGTGGCGAACCTGTGGGTGGCGTACTTCATCGAGCTGTACCAGGCGGTGGTGGCCCCCGCGACCGGCGCGCTCGAGGCCGCGGGCAGCGTCGCGGCCCGGTTCGCCTGAGCATCACGGCGCCGTACGGAAACGGGGGAATCATGTCCGTACCGCCGTCGACCGCATCGCCTGCGGCGGCATCTCCCGCGGCCGCGTCGGCCACGGCCGGGGCGGCCACGGCCGGGGCGGCCACGGCCGGGGCGGCCACGGGGGGCGCGCCGGACGGCCATGCGGTCGTCCGGTTCTCCCGGGACTGCGAGCTGCGCCCGTCGGAGGACCGCTGGTTACAGGCGGGGCTCGCGGCGGCCCTGCCCGATCTGCGGATGGCGGAGCTGTTCGCCGCGCGCCCCAACCTGTTCCGCGAGGCCGACCATCTCATCGTCGGCGTCGACCGGGTCAGCGGGCAGCCGGTGTCCGCCCTGGGCGCGAGCTGGACCGCGACCGCGGCCGGCGATCGATTCCTGCATATCGGCGTGCAGTTCGTCGATGCCCGGCTGCGCCGCGGCCCGGTGTTCAGCACGAGCTGGCTGGCGCTGCTCGAGGACGTCGTCGCCGCGGGTGGATTCCCGCTGCTGTCCGCGCTGCGCACCTACAACCCGGTCGCCTACTGCGCGATGCGGGCCTACGGGCGGCTGCCCGGCGCCGTGATGTACCCGGAGGTCGGGCCGGTCGACCAGGACCCCGACGTGACCCGGCTGGCCGGCGAGATCTCGGCGACGCTCGCCCCGGGCGCACCGTTCGACCCCGCCAGCGGCCGCATCGCGGGGATCGGTGTCCCGCGCGACCTCTACCGCGGCCGTCCGCGCTGCGACGACGAGGCCGTCAACGAGCATTTCGAGCGGCACACCGTGCCCGGCGACCGCATCCTCTGCGTGGTGCACATCCGCGAGACGGCGACGGTGGACGCGATCGTCGACAACTTCGTCCGCCGCACGACGCGCTCGGCGCCGGGCGTCGCCACTCCGGCCGATCCGGCCGCGCCGCCCCCCTGACGGGACCCCTGCGCGCGAACCCCTACCCGCCGACCGCGGCGGACCCATCACGAGACCGAAGGCTTCGGGAGCTGTAGATGCTGGAACTGACAGACAGGGTCGCGGCCGTCGTCGGCGCGGCGTCGGGCATTGGCCAGGCCATCGCGATCGCCCTGGCCGAACAGGGCGCCGTCGTCGAATGCGCCGACGTCGACACCACCGGCGTCGAGGAGACGGTGGCGGCCATCGTCGCCGCCGGCGGCACCGCGAAGGCGTCCACCGTCGACGTGCGTGTCTCCGCCGAGGTGGACGACCTGTTCGCCCGTGTGGTCGCGGACCGGGGCCGCCTGGACATCGCCGTCGGCACCCCCGGCATCAACATCCGCAAGCCCCTGATCGACTACACCGACGACGACTACACCGCGGTGACCGACGTCAACCTGCGGGGCAGCTTCCACGTCCTGCGCGGCGCCGGACGGATCATGGCGAAGCAGGGCGGCGGCAGCATCATCGTCATCTCCTCGATCAGCAGCCGGGCCGTCGAACCCGGCCAGGTCATCTACGCGGGCACCAAGGCGGCCCTGGCGCAGATGGTCCGCGTGCTCGCCGCCGAGCTCGGGCCGGCCGGCGTGCGGGTCAACGCGATCGCCCCCGGACCGGTCGAGACCGCGCTGACGGTGCCGATCCGCTCCAGCGCCGCCTGGGCGGACGCGTACGCGCAGAAGGTCGCCGTCGGCCGCTGGGCACGGCCCGCCGAGATCGCCGGCCCCGCGGTCTTCCTGGCCTCGGACGCCGCCACCTACGTCAACGGCGAGGTCCTGTTCGTCGACGGCGGCTGGGTGGACCTCGACGCGCAGTTCGCGGACGAGAGCGCCGTCGGCTCCCCCTGAACCCGCGGCGCGGCGGACCAGCGCAAGGACGAGTAGAGCACGCGCAGTAAAGGGGGAAAGCGCAGTGGACATCGCCGTCATCGGCGCGACCGGTGTCGTCGGCCGGGAGTGCCTGGCCCTGCTCGACGGGGGGATCCTGCCCGACGTGGGCCGGGTCGTCCCCGTCGCGTCCGCGGCCTCGGCGGGCCGCGATCTCGGCGCCGAGCAGGGGCTGGACCTGAAGATCGAGCCGGTCGTCGCGCTGGAGGACGTCGATCCGGCGGGCGTCGACGTCGCGATCTTCAGCGCCGGCGCGCCGATCAGCACCCGGCTGGCGCCGGTCTTCGCCGCGGCGGGCGCGCTCGTCGTGGACAACAGCTCCGCCTTCCGGATGGACGACGACGTCCCGCTCGTCGTCCCCCAGGTCAACCCGCAGATGCTGGAGGCGCGTCCGGCCCGGGGCATCGTGGCCAACCCGAACTGCTCCACGATCCAGCTCGTCCGGGCGCTGCACCCCCTGCGCGCGATCGGCGAGATCGACCGGGTGATCGTGTCGAGCTACCAGTCCGCCTCCGGCGGCGGCCTGCGGGGACTCGAGGAGCTCGCCGACACCACCCGGGCGCTGCTCGACGGCGCCGACCCCGCGGCCGCCCGGCCCGGGAAGTTCGGCCAGCCGCTGGCGTTCAACCTGATCCCCGAGATCGGCCTGCGCGACGCCGACGGGCACTCCCACGAGGAGCGCAAGCTGCGCCGGGAACCCCGCAAGATCCTGGGCATGCCGGGGCTGCGGGTCGCGGCCACCGCCGTTCGGGTCGCCGTCGTCAACGGCCACTCGGAGGCGGTGCACGTCAGCTTCACCGCCCCCGTCAGCCCCGACGACGCCCTCGCCGCGCTGCGGGACACCCCGGGCCTGCGGGTCTACGGCAACGACCCCGCGGACGGCTACCCGATGCCGCAACCGGTCTGCGCGTCACCCACCGAACGCCGGCTGGTGCACGTCGGACGGGTACGGGCCGACGAGGACGACCCCTGCGCCCTGTGGCTGTGGGTCGTCGCCGACAACCTCACCGTCGGTGCGGCGCTCAACGCGCTGGAGATCGTGAGCCTGGCCGCCGGGAAGTCCTGGCTCTGATGGGGCCAGCAGATGTGCCGGTGGCCGGGGACGTCGTCGTTCTGAAGTTCGGCGGGGCGGCCTTCGCGGCGCCCGGCGCCCACCAGGGCATCGCCCGCCACGTCGCCGACCGGCTGCGCGCCGGCGGGTCGTCCGCCTCGCCCGGCGGCGCGCGGGCCATCGTCGTCGTCAGCGCGGTGGCCGGCGAGACCGACCGGCTCGGGACGGCCCTGCGGGCGGTCAGCCCCGCTCCCGACCGCGATCTGCTCGCCGCGGCACTCATGACCGGCGAGACCGTCAACGTCGCCCTCATGACGGCGGCGCTGCGCGACGCCGGGCTCGCGGCGGTGGCGCTGACCGCGGCCGACACCGGCTTCGTCGGCGCCGGCGAACCGCACTGCGCCGACCTTCGCCGCATCGACGGCAGCGTGCTGGCGAGCCTCGTCGAGCCCGCCGGCACGGTGCTCGTCGTCCCCGGCGGGCAGGCCGTGGACGGCGACGGCCGGCCGATCATGCTGGGCCGCAACAGCTCGGACCTCTCGGCGATCGCCGCCGCGATCGCCGTCGGGGCGCGGGCCTGCGAGATCTTCTCCGACTCGCCGGGGATCTGCACCGCCGACCCGCGGCTCGTGCCGGACGCGCGCACCCTGGCCGCGGTCGACTACGACACGATGATCACGATGTCGCGGCACGGCGCGAAGGTGCTGCACCACTCGGCGGTCGCCTGGGCCCAGCGACACGGCGTGGAGATCCGCTGCCGGTCCCTGCTCCCGGACGGTGCGGTGTACTCGGTCGTCCGAGCCGGTCGGACGAGCGCCGCCGCGGTCCTGGTGCACGGCACGGGCACGGTCTGGGCCGGCGATCCGGACCTGGTGCGGGCGACGCTGGCCGAGCTCGGCTCGGACGCCGTCGCCATCCCGGAAGCCGCCGCCGTCCCCGAAGTCGCGGTCACCGAAGTCGCCGCCGTCCCCGAAGTCGCCGCCGTCCCCGACGTCGCGGTCACCGACGTCGCGGTCACCGAAGTCGCGGTCACCGAAGTCGCCGCCGCCGCGGCGACCGCCGGCATCGCGGGGACCGCGGCCGTCGGCGAACCGGTCGGCGGCACCGTCGCCCATCTCGTGCTGGCCGACGCGGCGCGTGATCTGCGTCCCCGGGGCCTGCGCCACCGGGCGGACCTCCGCCTGGTCACGACGCTGTTCCCGGACGGACGGCTCCAACACCGACTCGTTCCCGCCGCCGAGGCGCCCACCGTGGCCCGCGCCCAGCACGACGTGGTCGTGGCGTAGAGCGCCACTCGAAGGTTGGAGCGCGTATCCACCTGTGCCACAGCGTGATCACGGTGCCGTGTGGCCGCGCCGTGCCGTGGGACGCGAGCCCGGCGTCGCGACGAACCCAAGACCCATGATCACGACGTCTTCCCACCTCCGCTCCTCGACGACCCGGATCACGTGACGCAAAAAAGCCGTCCGATCACAGTTGAACACACGATCTGGTCGGCCGGTGTCGCCTGCCGACGAGTCACGATCTCCGCGGCGGGCGGCGCGGTTCGGTAGAACAGCGGGCGGCGCGGTTCCGCGGAACCGCGAGATCGATGCCGCGTGGCGGCCAATCGATGCCGCGTGACGGCCACCAGCTGCCGGAGGCGATTCCGGTCCGCCGGTCTCCGACCTTCATCAGACTCCAGCAGTTCCCGGCCGACACCGCTGTCGCGTTCGAGTGGCGGCGTTCCTCGGGGTTGGGCCGGCCCACCAGTCACCAGACCCTCAGTAACTCCCCGCGATCAGAAGCGAACGGATTCGAGCCGAGGGGTAAGCACGGTTTTCGGGCCAAAAACCGTGCCGAAGCCTCGGCATGATCTGGCCGCAATGTGGCCGGAACCCAGGCTGGCGGGCAGGACGGCGGGGGCCGCGGCGGCGGGAGCCGCGGCGGCGGGGGCGGGGCGGGCGTTGGCAGCGCGGGCCGCGCGATCCGTCAGCTCCCGATCGACTCGGCGAGGACCCCTGCAGCAGCCTGGCCGATCACAGCCGTCCCCCGGTCGAGCACCTCGGTGCGCCACTGCTCGTCCGGCGGGTCGAACGCCTCGCGCATGAGCAGCCCGATCCGGGCGACCTGCTCGGGGTCCACCGGGCCGCTCTGCTCCGGATCATCCTGCTGCTCCGGGCCGCCCTGCCACAGCGGGCCGCGCTGCTGCCAGAGCCAGTTGTCGGCCTGTAGGGCGCGCAGCACGGTCAGGCCGTCCTGGGTGCCGAACTCGCAGGTGATGGCCGTGATCTCGGCGTCGACGAGATCCTGGAGCAGGGCGCGGGCGGAGTTGCCGCCGATCGGCGTCGAGCTCGACGTCCCCTCGTCGGAGTTCGTCAACGCGTCGCCGTACCAGGCCCGGGCCCGCCGCGGGGCGCCCGGGTCCACCCCTCCGCGGAAGATGGGCTCGGCGGCGCCGCGCTCGCCGAGTCCGGTGTGCAGGTCGATGTAGGCGACCCGCTCGTAGCCGGTCAGGTACTCGTTGATGATCGTGTGCCAGGTCCGGTGGGACCAGCAGGGCGCCGAACCGCCATAGAACAGGCCGTCCGGGTGGGTGTACTGACCGGACGTGACGATCTGCTGCACCTCTCGCACCCCCAGCCGGCCGGCGTGCGCCAGCAGGGCGGCATCGGCCTCGGCGTGCGCGGGCCCCTCCCAGTCGGCGGGCAGCAGCGTGGGGTGCAGCTCGCCGTAGCCGCGCTCCGGCGGCAGCGAGGCGTGGTCGACGAAGTTGCGGTTGACGTCGATGTTGTCCTCGTTCACCCGGCGGCGGTGGGAGAAGCCGAAGGGGTTGAGCGCGTGCACCAGGACGACCGGCAACCCTGTCCAGGCGGCCTCGTGCAGGGCCCGAAGCTGGCAGGCCGACCCGGCGAATCCCTCCGCGCCGTGGGTGCCGCTGACCAAGACAAGCACGGACCGCCCGCGGCTGGCGCCGATGCGCGCCACGTCCGTGCTCAGGGACTCGCCCCGGGCGCCCCGCAGCTCCCCGAGCGGGAACGACTCGAGGTGCGCGCCACGATCACGGGCGGCCGCGAGAAAGCGCTGCCGCGCCTGTTCGTAGTTCGCGGAGAAGTACATCTGTCCCCCTGCGCCGTGGTTGGTTCAGTGTTCCGACGGACTCGTGGCCGGCACCGCGGCCGCCTCGGCGCCGTCGCCGCGTACGCCGACCCCGGGTGCGTCGCCGCCTGCCGGCCGGAATGCGGGCCGGGGCCGGCCGCGAACCTGGCCGAGCGCCATCACCACGCTCGTGATCACGATGAGCAGCACGAACAGCCCCCGGTAACCGGAGGTGTGGACGACCGCGCCGGCGACGAGCGGAAAGACGCAGATCGCGACCTCGAACAGCAGGCCCGCCATCGGCAGCATCCGGACGCGTTCCGCGGGCCCGGCGAGGTTGACCGCACGGGCCTGGAAGGCCGGCAGGCCCAGGCCGTAGGTGCACCCGAGCAGCAGCGACGCCAGGCAGTACAGCACCGCACTCGACCCGACGAAGACGAACGCCACCGCCGCCGCGGTCATCCCCACCGTCGTCACGGCGACCACCCGGTCGGAGGCGCTGTCGGGCAGGATGCGGGCGAGCCCCAGGCGCACCGCGATGACCGCCACCGTGTAGGTCACGTAGAAGACGTCGAAGTCAAGATGCCGGCTGTCCGCGAAGGTGGTCTGGAAGCTGTTCATGGTGGTGAACACGCACGCGCTCAGCAGCACCATCGCGAGCGGCACCACGCTGGGCGATCGCAGCGCGCCCCGCCAGCCGGTCTCCGCCACGCGCACAGGCCCACCCGGGTTGTCCAGACTGCCCGGGCTACCCAGGGGGTTACCTGGGCTGCCCGGCTCGGATGCCAGCAGAGGCTCCGCGTCGGCCGGATCCCGCTGCGGGCCGGGCGAGCCGCCGCCGGGCAGGCGCCGCAGCTCGACGGTGAGCGGGATGACCAGCACGGCGGCGGCGGCCGCGAGCGCGGCCCCGACGGCGAACACCTGTTGGTAGCTCAGCCCCGCGTCCCGCAGGGCATTGCCGAGGACCGGGCCGATGCCGAACCCGGCCTGGATGGTCCCGGTCGCGTAGCCGATGAGCGTGGCCCGGTTGCGGTCGGTGGCAAGATCGGAGGCGATCATCGGCGCCGCCGTGTAGGTGACCGCCCAGGCCGTGCCCAGCACGATCGCCGCGACCACGAGCACGGCGTTGCGGGAATGCACCCCGGTCATCAGGAGCGCGGCGCCCGCGTACACCAGGCAGGAGCCGGCCAGCAGCAGGTTCGGCGGCACGGTGCGCGGGAATCGCAGCAGCAGGGCGAGCGCGACCGCGGTCGGCACCGCCGCGGCGGCGGTCAACGCGCCGTAGGTCGCCTCGCTGCCGCCGACCGTCTTCACGAACGGTCCGAGCAGCAGCAACACCCCGTAGGCCGAGGACGCCAGCAGCACGACGGTCACCAGCAGGACGAGCACGGCCCGCTCACCGTGGACGGATCGCCGGCGCGGCGACCCGCCGGCATTCGCGACGCCGTCGCCCAGTCCGCGTTCGATGACCCGCCCACCCTCCGGCCGCACCAGTAACCAGAATCTGCGGAGCCGAGGAGGCACATTGTTCCGCAGGTGCGGAAGAAAAGTAGCACGCAGACCGAATGCTCGGAGAGGGAACATCGCCGATACCGGCAGCCGGCGGGCGGTGCAGTGCGGTCCGCGGACGGGGCGGTGCGGTGGGCGGGGGGCGGTGGACGGGGCGGGGCGGTGCGCGGACGGGGCGGTGGACGGAGCGATGCGCGGACGCGGCGGTCAGCGGACGCGGGCGAGGTAGCCGTGGGCGAGCAGCCAGGTGACGTCCACCCGGGCGGGCGCGCCGGGGATGAGCGACCCGTCGAGCTGGTACTGGACCCCTCCGCCTGGCTGGCCGAACCAGGGCGCGATGGGTCCGCCCCAGACGGTGAACGGGCGCAGCACCCGGTACTCGTGGTAATCGCACGCGGCGGCGGGCACGCCGACCAGGTTCGACGGCGGGATCGCCCGACGGGCGTAGGGCGTGTCGTCCGGGGCGAGGAAGCGGCCGCCCTCGGCGCCGTAACGGTCTATCTCCTGCCCGGGCCGTAGATCCGTGGGTGCCTTCTGCGGCGTCGCGTCCGTCCGCAGCACGAACCCGTCCTGCGGGGGGTAGCGCCAGCTGCGGCTCGCCGGGTCCCAGAAGAGGTCGAGGAACTGCGCGGGCTGGTAGGGACCGGTGCGCCACCACGGCCGTAGCTGGCGGCCGACCTCACCGAGCAGGGGCAGGTCCGCCGGTCCCAGTCGGGGATCGCCGCGAAACGGCTCCGCCGAGCAGGTGTCCAGCGGGCCGCGCGGCGCCGGCCCCACGACCTTCTTCGGAGCCGCCACCGCCCCGGTCGACGCCCCCACCGCCCCGGTCGACGCCCCCGGCGCCCCGGTCGACGCCCGCTCCGCCCCGACCGACGCCCGCACCGCCGCGGTCGCGGGCCCCGCGGACGCCGCGGACGCCGCCGACGCCCCACCGACCAGCAGGATCACCGCAGCGGCGATCGAGCTCAGGAACCGTCTCATCCGCCCGCCACACCTTCCGACAGTCACGGTCCGCATCTGATCGCGACGTACGGTAACAGTCGGGGGTGTCGAAACCGAGCACCTCGCGGCGAAGCGGCGGGCGAGCCACGGGAAGCGGGATCATCCGGGGACTGCCGGTCCGACTGCCCGCTGGCTACTCTGCAGGACATGACCGCCGAGATCCCCGATCCCCCGCCGGCGCCGGACCTCCGCGTCTCCGACGCGGAGCGGGAGGAGGTCGCGCAGCTCCTGCGCCAGGCGCTCGCCGAGGGCCGCCTGACCTTCACGGAATACGACGAGCGGGTCGGAGCCGCCTACGCCGCCCGGGCCCGCGCGGACTTTGCCCCTCTGACGATCGACCTGCCGAACCAGCCGAACCTGTTCGCCGCGGTGGCCCAGCCCGCGCAGCCGTCCGCGCCGAGCACGGTCGGCGACGGTGCGACCAGGCCGGGCGGGGCCGGCCGAACGCCCGATCCGGCCCGGCGCGAGCCGGGCGGGGTGGACTGGACGGTCGCCGTGATGAGCGGCAACGAGCGCGCCGGCCGGTGGCGTCCCAGCCGCCACACCCGCGCCGTCGCCGTGATGGGCGGATGCGAGCTGGACCTGCGGGAGATTGCCTTCCCCACCGACACGCTGCTGATCACGGCGGTCGCCGTCATGGGCGGCATCGAGATCATCGTTCCCGAGGGCGTGGAGGTCGAGGTGACCGGCGTGTCGGTCATGGGCGGCCGCTCCGTCAAGGTCGCCGACGCGCCGCGGCGGCCGGGAACGCCCGTCGTGCGCGTCCGGGCGATCGCGGTGATGGGAGGTGTCGAGGTGCGCAGCAAACCGCCGCGGCGGACGAAGGCCACCGGGCACACGGGAACCGCGCACAAGAGTCTCGATGGGGGCCGCGACGCCGGGCACCCCGACCGGGATCCCGATCGGGACCGACCGGAGGATCGCGGATGAGCCGCCCGTTCCGTCAGGTGGACGTGTTCACGACCACCCCGTACCAGGGCAACCCGGTTGCGGTGGTGCTGGACGGGACGGGGCTCGACGACGACGCCATGCGCCGGTTCGCCCGCTGGACGAACCTGTCGGAGACCACCTTCGTCCTGCCGCCGACCTCACCGGCGGCCGACTACCGGGTCCGCATCTTCACCCCGGCGTTCGAGCTGCCGTTCGCCGGGCATCCCACGCTCGGCACCTGCCACGCCTGGCTCGCCGAGCAGCCGGCGTCGGCTCGACCGGCGGAGATCGTCCAGGAGTGCGGGGTGGGCCTCGTGCACCTGCGGCAGACGCCGGACGGGCTCGCCTTCGCGGCGCCGCCGCTGCGCCGCTCCGGGCCGGTCGAGGCCCCGCTCGTCGCGCGGATCAGCACGATGCTCGGCATCGGCCCCGCCGACGTCGTCGCGGCCGAGTGGGTGGACAACGGTCCGGGCTGGGTCGCGGTCCTGCTCGCCGACGCCGACGCGGTCCTGGCCCTGCGACCGCGCGGCGTCGACCTGCCCGTCGGGGTGGTCGGGCCGTGGCCGCCCGGCTCGGCGGCGGCGTTCGAGGTGCGGGCGTTCGTGCCGATGGGCGACGTGACGATCGAGGATCCGGTGACCGGCAGCCTGAACGCCTCGCTCGCGCAGTGGCTGCTGGGCTCCGGGCGGGCGAGCGCGCCCTACACGGCCAGCCAGGGCTCCGCGCTGCACCGGACCGGCCGGATCCACCTCTCGACGGACGCCGACGGCACGATCTGGGTGGCCGGTGCGACGGTCACCTGCCTGTCCGGCACCGCCGAGCTGTGATCACCCCCGCGCGCTGACCGGACGGTCCCGGATCCTGCCGCCCGACGCCGGAACGCGCCACCGGTCAGTTCTCCACCCAGCCGTACTTCTCGGCGATCCGGATGAGTTCACTCCTGATCCGGATGATCTGCGTCCCGGTCAGGGTGGGTTCGATCCGCAGCAGCGTCTCGGTCACCTCCTGCGTGAGTTCACCCACCGGAAGGACGTCGCAGAGCCCGTCGGAATCATCGGCGTGCACGGCCACCCGCGGTGCGGCGGAGGGAGCCGGGGAAGCGGAACCGACGATACGCGCCGAACTGGCTTTCAGGCCACGCTCCCCCTCCTCCACCTCGAACTCCATGAAGGTTCCGGGAACGACGAGATTCTTCTCGACGAGCAGGTCGTTTGCGTGCAGAAAAATATCGTCGCCACCGTCACTGGGCGCGATGAAACCGTAACCCCGCACGTGATCGAACCTAAGGACCTTACCTGTACTCACGACTCACCTCAACAGCACCAGAAAGACCATCATCTCGGCAATGACGCCCCCGTCCACCCAACAGCCACACGGCAGAACCGGGACCAGGCCGCCAATCATACCCGGCGCCGCACCACACGGACCCCGACCCACCGTGCCCGGCACCGGGCGGCGAAAACCGACCGCCAGCCCAGGTAGGGCAGCGCGGGGTTCATCGCCGATCGGCCGACGAATTCTTCGCCGACACAACCACTTCCGCGAGAAAACAACCCCGGAGCGCGTTTCCCGGTCTCCACCGCCTCAGCAGATTCGCGGAAGCTCCGAGCCCGTCGGCAGATCAATCACGCGGCTTCCGCCGAGCCCGGTCCTGGCGACCACCATCGGTGCGTCGTCCTCGGTGACGGTGCCGATCGCGGCGGCGTCCCGGCCGTGCGGATGCGCCCGCATCACCTCCAGTACCCGATCAGCGTCCGCCGCCGGGACGACGGCCACGAGCTTCCCCTCGTTGGCGATGGCGAACGGGTCCAGGCCGAGGACGCTGCAGGCATCCGCGACCGACGCCGCCACCGGGACGTCCCGTTCGGTGACGGCGATGCCCACCCGGGCGCCGCGAGCGATCTCGTTGAGGGTCGCCGCCAGGCCGCCGCGGGTGGGGTCGCGCAGCGTGTGGATGTCGACGCCGGTGGCGAGCATGGCGGCGACGAGGCCGCCCAGCGGCGCGGTGTCGCTGCGGACCAGCGTGGCGAACTCCAGCCCCTCGCGGCAGCTCAGGACGGCGACCCCGTGCGCCCCGATCTCGCCGCTGACGAGGACGACGTCCCCCGGGCGAGCCCGTCCCGGTCTGATGTCGACGCCGTCGGGCACCAGTCCGAGGCCGGTCGTGTTGATGTAGACCCCGTCACCGTGGCCGGCGTCGACGACCTTCGTGTCCCCGGTGACCAGCCGGACCCCGGCCGCCCTGGCCGCCGCGCCCAGGGCGTCGGCGACCCTGGCGAGTTCGGCCAGCTCGATGCCCTCCTCCAGGATGAAGGCGGTCGACAGGTAGCACGGGGTCGCGCCCACCATGGCCAGATCGTTCACGGTGCCGTTGACGGCGAGATCGCCGATGGAGCCGCCGGGGAAGAACAGCGGGCGGACGACGAAGGAGTCGGTGGTGAAGGCCACCCGCGCGCCGCCGAGCGTGACGACCGCGGCGTCGGCCAGCTCGGTGGCGCCGGCCAGCCCGGTGGCGCCGGCCAGCCCGGTGGCGCCGGCCAGCCCGGTGGCGCCGGCCGGCCCGGTGGCGCCGGCCGGCCCGGTGGCGTCGGCCGGCCCGGTGGCGTCGGCCGGGCTCCGGAAGGCCGGCAGGAACAGGTGCTCGACGAGCTCGGCGGACATCGCACCGCCGCCGCCGTGCCCCATGACGATCGTGGGGGAATCCGCCAGCGGGGCGGGACAGGTCCAGGCGGCGAGGTCAGGCACAGGCCACCTCCCGCGCGGGCCGGACGTCCGCCGGGGCCGCCGAGGCCGACGTGGCCGCCGGGGCCGCCGTGGCCGCCGGGGCCGCCGTCGCAGCCGTCGGAGCAGCCGCCGGGGCCGTCGTGGTCGACTGGCCGAGCCGCCGGTAGAGGTAGTAGGCCGCGCAGGCACCCTCGGCGGACACCATCGTCGCGCCGAGCGGCGTCCGCGGCGTGCACCGGTGTCCGAAGGCGGCGCACTCGTGCGGCTTGATCAGGCCCTGCAGCACCTCGCCGGAGCGGCACACCGAGGACTCCTCGGTGTGGATGTCGCGGACGGCGAAGCGGGTCTCCGCGTCGAACTGCGCGTAGGCCGCCGACAGCCGCCAGCCGCTGTCCGGGATCACCCCGATGCCGCGCCAGGCCCGGTCGGTCACCGTGAAGACGTCCCGCAGCATCGCGATGGCGGCCGGGTTGCCCGCCGCCGGCACGGCCCGCGGGTAGGCGTTGTCCAGCTCGTGGCGGCCTTCCTCCAGTTGCGTCACGGTCCGGCGGATGCCCTCGAGCAGGTCGAGGGGCTCGAAGCCGGTGACCACGATCGGCACCTGGTACCGGCGGGCGAGCTCCGGGTACTGCCCGGTGCCCATCACGCTGCACACGTGGCCGGCGGCGAGGAACCCCTGGACCCGGCAGCTCGGCGATTCCATGATCGCGGCCATCGCCGGCGGGACCAGGACGTGTGAGACGAGCAGCGAGAAGTTGCGCACCCCGCACCGCTTCGCCTGGTAGACGGTCATCGCGTTGGCCGGTGCCGTCGTCTCGAAGCCGATCCCGAAGAACACCACCTGCCGGTCGGGGTTGCGCCGGGCGATCGTCAACGCGTCCAGCGGCGAGTACACCACCCGCACGTCGGCGCCGGTGCTCTTGACCCGGAACAGGTCCCGGCCGCTACCGGGAACCCGCAGCATGTCACCGAACGAGCAGAAGATGACCCCCGGCCGGGAGGCGATCTCGAGCGCCCGGTCGATGATCTCCAGCGGGGTGACGCAGACGGGGCAGCCGGGGCCGTGGATCATCTCGACGCCCGCGGGCAGCAACTGGTCGATCCCGTGCCGGATGAGCGAATGGGTCTGCCCGCCGCAGACCTCCATGATCGCCCACGGCCTGGTCGTCACCGCATGGATCTGGTCCAGCAGTCGACCGGCCAGGGCGGGGTCGCTGAACTCCTCGAGGTATTTCACCGGTGCACCCCCTCAGGCTGGGCGTCGCCGGCGGACGTGACCGACCCGCCGCCGAGTTCCTCGGCGAGCAGGCCCATCCGGGCGATGGTGTCCAGCGTTTCCAGCGCGGACTGTTCGTCGAGCCGCTGGATGGCGAACCCGACGTGGACGATCACGTATTCGCCTACCGTGGTGTCCGGCAGGTACTGCAGGCAGACGTCCTTGCGCACCCCCCCGAAATCCACCTCGGCCATGCGGGTGCCGTCCCGTTCCCCGATGGCGACGACCCGTCCCGGAACCGCGAGACACACGGCGCTCACCCCCTCGCTTCCTGGTCATCCGCTCCCCCGCGCGCCGGCCGCGCCGGCCGCGGCGATCACGAGCTGGCCCAGCGCGATACCGCCGTCGTTCGGCGGCACCCGTCGGTGCCGCAGCACCGTGAAGCCGGCGGCGCGCAGCGCCCGGGCGGCCGCCGTCGCGAGCAGCACGTTCTGGAACACCCCGCCGGTCAGTGCCACGACGTCGAGCCCCCGCTCGGCCCGGGCCCGCCGGGCCAGGTCGACGACCAGGGCCACCACGGCGCCGTGCAGGCCGGCGCTCATCGCCTCGACGGCGAGCCCGCCCCGCAGGTCGCGGACGAGCCCGCGGATCACGGGCGCCGCGTCGGCCACCAGCGGACCGCCCGGCGGCTGCGCCCGGTGGACCGCGAAGGCGTACCGGTGGCGCCAGGCGTCGGGGCCGTCCGGGCAGCGGCGGGCGCGCGCCTCCAGCTCGATCGCCGCCTGGGCCTCGAAGTCCGCGCGGTGGCGGACGCCGAGCAGGGAGCTCACCGCGTCGAACAGCCGCCCCATGCTGGCGGTGGGCACGCAGGCCAGCCCGGTGGCGAGCTGATGGGTCAGGACGCGCCGCTCCGCCGCCGGGCAGGCGGCCACCGGCGGCAGGTCCTCGTCCCAGCAGACACCCCCGTCCCCGTCCCCGTCCCCGCCGACACCGGCATCCCAGCCGATGCCGGCGGCCCACAGGTGCGCCAGCGCCATCCGGTAGGGGCGGCGCACGGCGGCGTCCCCCCCGGGCAGCGGGACGTAGGCGAGGTGGGCGAACCGCGCGAAGCCGCGGTAGTCGGCGATCAGCGCCTCGCCGCCCCACACCGCCCGGTCGGTGCCGTAGCCGGTGCCGTCGAAGGCGAAGCCCAGCACGGGACGGTCGCCGGCCAGGCCGTGCTCGGCCATCACCGCCGCGACGTGCGCGTGATGGTGCTGCACCGAGCGCACCGGCCGGCCGGCCGCGTGCCGGCGCGCCCACTGTCGGGAGCGGTAGCCCGGATGGTCGTCGGTGACCAGAACGGCGGGTCGGATGCCGGTGAGCCGTTCGAGGTGCTGTTCGGCGGCGGTGAAGGTCCGCAGCGTGTCGGGGTCGTCCATGTCCCCGATGTGACCGCTGAGCCAGGCGGAGCGGCCGGCGCCCAGCGCGCAGGTGTTCTTCAGGTCGGCGCCCACCGCCAGGGTCGGCTCCACGGCGAACGGCAGCCGCACCGGCAGGGGGGCGAAGCCCCGGGAGCGGCGCAGCGGCAGCGGCTCCCCGTCGACGACCCGGATGACCGAGTCGTCGCAGGGCACGTGGATCGGGCGGTCGTGGCGCAGCCACGCGTCGGCGAGCGGGGCGAGCCGGCGGCGGGCGTCGGCGTCGTCGGCGGCGATGGGTTCGCCGCCGAGGTTGCCCGACGTCATCACCAGCGGCGCCGGAGCACCACCGGCCGCCGCCACCGCGGCGAGCAGCAGGTGGTGCACCGGGGTGTACGGCAGGAGCAGACCCAGGTCGGGGCTGTTCGGCGCGACCGCAGCGGCGAGCGCGGGACGGCCGTCGTCGCGCCGGGAGGCCAGGACGATCGGGTGGGCGGTCCCGGCCAGCAGCGCCGCTTCCGCCTGGTCCACCTGGGCGAGGCGCCGGGCGGCGGTGAGGTCGGCGACCATGACGGCGAACGGCTTGTCCCCCCGCCGCTTGCGCCGCCGCAGCGTCGCCACGGCCGCCTCGTCCGTGGCGAGGCAGGCCAGGTGGTAGCCGCCGATGCCCTTCACCGCGACGACACCGCCGCCGGCCAGCAGCCGGGCCGCCGCCGCCAGGGCATCCTCGCCGACCGGCGTCTCGCCCGGGACCGCCGGTGCCGTCGAGGGGACGAACTCCAGGCGGGGCCCGCACTGCGGGCAGGCGATCGGCTGAGCGTGGAAGCGGCGGTCCCCCGGATCGCGGTACTCCCGCGCGCAGGCGGGACACAGGGGAAAGCCGGCCATCGTCGTCGCCGGCCGGTCGTACGGCAGCCCGATGATGATCGTGAACCGCGGTCCGCAGTTGGTGCAGGTGATGAACGGGTGGCGGTGGCGGCGATCGGCCGGATCGGCGAGTTCACGCAGGCAGTCCGGGCAGGTCGCGACATCCGGGGAGACCATCGTGTGCGGGGCGTCGCCCGCGCGGGAGCCGGCGATCGTGAACGCCGCGTCGCCGCGGGGCGCCAGGTCGGTCGCCGTGACCTGCTCGATCACGGCCAGGGGCGGCGCTTCGGCGGTCAGCCGGCGGCCGAACTCCGCCACCGCGCCGGGCGCGCCCTCGACCTCGACGATGACCCCGTCGCTGTCGTTGCACACCCAGCCGGACAGCGCCAGATCGGTCGCGGCCGCGTGGACGAAGGGCCGGAAGCCGACGCCCTGCACGAGGCCGCGCACGGTGATCCGCCGTCGCCGCCGACCGTCGGAGCACCCGGACCCGGCCGGGCCGGCCGCGCGCCCGGCGGGCATGGCCGGCGCGGGGGCGGGGGCGGGGCGGGGCGGGCTGCTCACCGTCACATCCGCTTGATGCGCAGGTACCGGACGATGGCGGGGTACTCCCGCCACATCATGCCGGCCACGCCGGCGCCGGTGGCGGCCAGGAACTTCGTACGGTTGCTCATCGGCTTCCCTCCTCGGAGACGACCCCGGACGACGTCGCGGTGCGCGACGCCTGCGCCGCGCGCCGGCTAGCCCGGTGACAGGTTGGGCATGCTCGGCGAGATCGGGTCGCGGTCGTGTGGTCGGATGCCGGTCGAGCGGCGGGCGTCGGCGGTGCCGTCGCCGTGGTGACCCGGCTCCCTCTCGTAGGAACCGACGGCGTTGCCCTCGCGGACGCCCGCCACATGCGCGGTCGCATCCGGACGGACGTCCGGCTCGCCGACTCGGATCGGTGCCATGGTGTCCTCTCTCCCTGGTCTGTCGCCCCCGCTGGGCCGGTCGCCCTCGCGGGTCAGTTGCCCGCAGCGCCGCGGCCCAACGGGGAGCCGCGGCGGGAACGTGCGGGCAGCGCGGCGAAGAAGTCGTCCACCGCGGGCCAGACCCGGCTGCCCCCCGACAGCCCCGTCCACTCGCGCCGGACGATCGCGACGAGCCGATAGCAGTCGTCGATCGGGACGATCCAGAACTCCCGGCGGCCCCGCGCGGTGTTCGCCAGGAGCGCCTCGACCCGGGGGGTCAGTCCGGCCAGCACCGGCGCCCGGGCGACGAGCCGGCGCCAGGCGGCCGGCTCCAGGTCCCAGTGGGTGGCGCCGATCGGGCTCGGGTACCGGGCCCGCACCGCGCCGTCGTCGCCGGGCACGACGAACGCCAACCCGACAGGGATACCCAGCGCGCGGGGATCGGACCCGTCCCGGCGCGGGTCGGTCATGCGGTCCTGGTCGGCCAGGCGGTTCTGGTCGGCCACGCGGTCCTGGTCGGCCGCGCGGTCCTGGTCGGCCACGTGGTCCTGGTCGGCGACGCGGTCCTGGTCGGCGACGCGGTCAAGGTCGACGACGCGCAGCCGCCGCTGCGGGACGAGCCGGTAGTGGCCGCGCGCGGCGGCGTCCCGGTCGAACAGCAGCGCGCAGGCCCGGCACAGGCACAGCAGCAGGTCGTTCGACTCGTCGAGCAGGTGGCGGTGCTCGCTCGGCACGGGGGCGGCGCACAGGTCGCACCGCTCCCCGTCCGGCCCGGCCCGGACGAGGCCCGCCCGCACCACCCGGTCCAGCGCACCGCCGGCGCCGGGCACGGCAGGCGGGCCGGCTCCGGTGCCGGGCACGGCGCGCGGGGCGCCGCCGGGGCCGGGCGCGGGACGCAGGTCGGTCGTCACGGCCGCGCGCTCCTGGCGAGCGGCGGGGTGAGCGGCGAGGTGAGGACCGCGTCCAGGGGGACGAAGGCGGCCTGGTGCGCGTCACCCGCGACAGCGGCCTGGCGCCGGACGTCGGACAGTTCGGGCGCGACCGCGAGAACCGCCTCGCGGACCGCCGCCAGGACCTCGCCCGCCGCGGAGCCGCACCCGCCGAGCGTGAGGCTGATCTCGGCGACGCCCCGCTCGATGCCCACCAGTTCGATCTCGCCACCCCGGTCGCGTACGGCCGGTCGCAGCCGCTCGATCGCCCGGGCCACCCGCCGGTCCACCGGCTCGGGGTGCACGTCGTGCAGGACGAGCAGATGGCCGACCAGCTCGTCGGCGGTCAGCGCGGCGGTCACGTCGGGGGCGCCGGCGGCGTACCCGGCCACCCGGGCGAGCGCCTCGCCGTACACCGACGCGAGCGTGGCCACCGCGTCCAGGGCCAGTTCGCCGCTCGGCCCCGGGATCCGCTCCACCTCGGCGAGCGCCTCGTCGAGGTGGGTCAGCCGGGCGCGCACCGCCCGGTCGTCGAGGCGGTGCCCGCCCTCGGCGCGTGGGCCATCCTCGCCGCGTCGGCCGTCCTCGCCGCGTCGGCCGTCCTCGCCGCGTCGGCCATCGTCGCTGGCCGGATCAGCCATGGCTCGCCCCGAACATCGGCGCGTGCACGGTGCGCAGTGTGCGGCCGTGTCCCAGGTACATGTGCACCCCGCAGGGCAGGCAGGGATCGAAGCTGCGCACCGCGCGCATCACGTCGACACCCTTGAACGACTCCGGGCCGTTCTCCTCGAAGATCGGCATGTTCTGGACCGCGTCCTCGTAGGGTCCCGGCGTGCCGAACGAGTCCCGGGGGCTGCCGTTCCACGGCGTCGGCGGGTAGGGATGGTAGTTGGCGATCTTCCCGTCCCGGACCACCATGTGGTGCGACAGGACCCCGCGGACGGCCTCGTGGAAGCCGCAGCCGATCGTCTCGTCCGGCACCTCGAAGTCGGTGAAGGTCCGGGTGTCGCCGGAGCGCACCCGTGCCATCGCCCGTTCCAGGAAGTGCAGCGCCATCCCCGCCGCATAGGCGACGAAGTACACCCGGGCCCGGTCTCGCTCGATCGCATTCGACCAGGCGGGCGGGGACCACTTCAGGTCCATGGCGGGCAGGGTGCGGCTGCGCGGCAGCGAGATCTTCACCGCGCCGTCGCCGGCGGTCACGTACGGCGTGTCGACCAGGCCCGCGAGCGCCGTGACGTAGAGGCGGGCGAAGGGGCCGCCGCCGGTGTCGAGCGCGAGATGGTCGCCGGTGCCCTCGTCGAGCCAGCGCGGGCTCATCACCCAGCTGTACTTCTCGCCGAAGTCACGCTTCTGCGGCTCGGGGAAGGTCGTCTGGTTCCACGGGTGGCGCATGTCGACGGGATTACCGAGCGGGTCCCGCTCGACGAACGGCTCCTCGTTGACCCAGTCCTTGTAGAAGGAGCTGCCCAGCAGGATGCGGATACCCAGGTTGATCTTCACGAGATCGGTGGTGAGCAGTTTTCCGTCGACGACGATGCCGGGGGTCACGAACATCGCGCGGCCCCAGTCCGTCATGTTCTCGTACCGGTAGTCGACGACGTTGGGATCCTGGAAGGCCCCCCAGCAGCCCAGCAGCACGCGCCGGCGGCCGACCTCCTCGTAGCCGGGCAGTGCGTCGTACCAGAAGTCGAACAGGTCGTCGTTGAGCGCCACGGCCTTCTTGACGAAGTCGAGAATCTCCATCAGTCGGGTGAGGTAGTCGGTGAAGACGGTCGGTTCGGGCATCGTGCCGACCCCACCCGGATACAGCGTCGAGGGATGGACGTGCCTGCCCTCCATGAGGCAGAACATCTCCCGGGTGATGCGGCTGACCCGCAGCGCCTCGTTGTAGATCTGGCCCTCGAACGGGTTGAGCGCCCGCATGATGTCGGCGATCGTCCGCAGGCCGTGCACCTCGGCGTGCGGGCAGGCGGTGGCCTCGGCCCGCGCGAGCACGCCGGGGTTGGTCTCCTTGACCATCGCCTCACAGAAGTCCACGAACACCAGGTTGTCCTGGAAGATCGTGTGGTCGAACAGGTACTCGGCGGCCTCCCCGAGATTGATGATCCACTCCGCCATCGGCGGATTGGCGATGCCGTAGGCCATGTTCTGGGCGTAGACCGAACAGGTGGTGTGGTTGTCCCCGCAGATGCCGCAGATCCGGCTGGTGATGAAGCCGGCGTCGCGTGGATCCTTCCCCTTCATGAACACCGAGTAGCCACGGAACAGCGAGGAGGTGCTGTGGCACTCGGTCACCCGCCGGTTGGCGAAATCGATTTTCGTGTAGATGCCGAGGTTGCCGATGATGCGCGTGATGGGGTCCCACGCCATCTCGACGATCTGGCCGGGCTTCTCCGCGGCCCGCAGCTGTTCGGTGGCCGTCATCACACCCGTCCCTTCGGCCGATAACTCGGGTCGTAACCGGTGGTCAGCAGATCCCGGTTGTGCCGCCACCTCGGCTCCCGGTTCACCGTGGCGTTGGTGATGCCCCGCAGCCGCCGGATGACCGACCCGTACGGCTTCACCGCGAGCGAGGACAGGCTCGCCCCCGGCGGCATGTCCATGAACGGCATGAACTTGTCGGGGAACCCGGGCATCGTGCAGGCGATGCAGATACCCCCGACGTTCGGGCACCCGCCCACGCCGCCCATCCAGCCTCGCTTGGGGACGTTGCAGTTCACCACCGGGCCCCAGCAGCCGATCTTCACCTGGCACTTCGGCGAGTTGTAGTCCTTCGCGAAGTCGCCCTGCTCGTAGTAGCCCGCGCGGTCGCAGCCCTCATGCACCGTTCGACCGAAGATCCACTGGGGTCGGTGCTGGTCGTCCAGCGGCGGCGGCGGGGCGGTGCCGGCCGCGTGGTACAGCAGCCAGGTCAGCGTCTCCATGAAGTCGTCCGGCTGCACCGGGCAGCCCGGGACGTTGACGATCGGCAGGTTGCCGGCCGAGGTGAAGTCGCGCCCCAGGTAGTCGAGCAGGCCCATCGAGCCGGTCGGGTTGCCCGCCATGGCGTGGATGCCGCCGTACGCGGCGCAGGTGCCGATGGCGATGACCGCCCAGGCCCGTGGCGCGAGCCGGTCGATCCACCAGTTGATGGTCAGCGGCTGGCCGGTGTCCGGGTCGTTGCCGAACGACGTCCAGTAGCCCTCACCGTTGATGTTCTCGTTGGGGATGGACCCCTCGATGACGAGGACGAACGGTTCCAGCTCGCCGCGGGCCGCCGCGCGGAAGGGGGCCAGGAACTCCTCTCCCCCCAGCGTCGGCGAGAGCACCTTGTTGTGCAGGTGGACCGTCGGCAGGCCCGGGATGACACCGGTGATCACGTCCTCGATGGCCGGCTGCGAGGCCGCGGTCACCGAGACCGTGTCGCCGTCGCAGCTCATCCCCTCGGAGATCCAGAGGATGTGCACCTCGTCGACGCCACTTGGCCGCGCCTGCCCGGCCGGCCGTTCGTCCGTGGCTGTCATGTCGACCTCTCCCTTCCCTCACATGCCGTGTCCGGCTCCCACGAGTCGGGGGTGCCGGAGGATGTCGCCGATGAGGTCGACCGCCCCGTCGACGGCGGCGCGCACCGCGCCGGAGAGCTCCATCCGGTCCGCCACCACGGCGGGTCTGCACCCGACGACGACGACCTGGCCGATCTCGCCGCCGAGATCGCGCACCAGCCGCAGCACGACGTCCGGGGACATGCCGTGCGCGTCCACCACCGCCGCCGCGTCCCCGGTCGGCGCGTCGCCGACCTCGGGTCGCAGGACCGTGAGGGTCCCCGGGGGCTCGTCGGACGGCAACGCGTCGACGAGGATCACCGTGTCGTACCGGCCGTCGAGCAGCGCGAAGGCAAGGTGCAGGCCCCGGATGCCGTAGTCGGCGACGTCGACCTCGCCGGGCAGGTTCGCCGGGTCGAGCCGGCGAACCACCTCGACCCCGAATCCGTCATCGCCGAGGAAGATGTTCCCGACGCCGGCGACCAGCGTCCTTCCCTCGCGCGGGCGGGGGCCGGCGGCGCTCACGGCGCACCCGCCCGATCCGCGTCCGCCGGGTCGTCGAGCGCGTCGTCCGCCGGGTCGCCGAGCGGGTCGAGCTCGTCGGGAGCGAAGTAGAAGTAACGGCCGGCCGCCCGGTGCAGGTCGCCGGTCTCGTCGCCGTCGAGGGTCACCGCGGCGTGCCGGCCGCCGTCGACGTCGAGGAAGATCGCCTCAACCCGGGCGATGCGGCCGGCGAGGAACATGTCATGGGCGTCGGAGCCCCGAGCGCGCGGACGCAGCCGGACCCGACTGCCACGGGCGACGGTGACGCCGCCGACCCGCAC
Source organism: Frankia alni ACN14a (assembly GCF_000058485.1). Lineage (NCBI taxonomy): Bacteria > Bacillati > Actinomycetota > Actinomycetes > Frankiales > Frankiaceae > Frankia > Frankia alni. The sequence goes on along the minus strand of NC_008278.1, from coordinate 2,617,119 downwards.
GCTGTCCCGGCCCGGATGGACCGACCTGTCGGCCTCCGGTTCCCACCACGCCGGCTCCGGGCCGGATGGCGACTCCGGACCACATGGCGGTTCCGGACCACATGGCGATTTCGGGCCGGACGCCGGCTCCGGTGCGGACGGGACGGTCGGTGGCTCGACCGGCCGCAGCGACCGCACGGCGCCGTGCAGTCGGTCGAGCATGGCGCGCGGGATCCCGTCGACCCGGTCGATGATCTCGGCGGCCCGCGGGTCCGTGGCCCGCGCCTCCCGCTTCTCCTCGTCGGTCAGCGCGCGGGTGCGCAGCGAGAGGATCTCGTCGATCTCGGTGGCGTCGAACAGATCCCCCGGGCTCTCCGGAGCCGTTCGGGGATCGTCGTAGAGGATGATCGGTGAACACAGCATGACGTCCCGGGCCCCGCCGGCCACGACGGGGAAAACCCGCAGGTTCTCGCATCCGCGGGCCGCCCCCGCCGCCCAGACGGGCGGGTCCAGCAGCGACAGGAACCGGCCGCCGCGCACGCCGAGCAGGCTGTGCGCGGCGACGAGCGAGCGGCGCAGCGCCTCGCCGCGCGGCCGACCCGCGCCGAGGTCGGTCACCGTGTTCTCCACAACCGCCCGCAGGCGATGGAGCCGGAACGGTGCCTCGGCCCGCGTCACGGACAGGTGGACGGCAGCCGTCACGGGCCAGCGGTGGCGGACCACCCGGGCCGCCGCGGGCCGCGGACCCAGCGGTTCGACGTCGACGCCGCCCGAGGCGCGCAACGGCACCGACAGCCGGCCGGCCCGGTCGGTCAGGTCGGACAGCGACACGGCGAGATCGAACTCGCACGGCCGCGCCTCGTCGAAACTCAGCTCGCGGGTGTCGCCCAGCTCCAGCTCGTCGACCGGCGCAAACCGCCCGTCCGCCGCCCGGCGCTCGACGCGACGCCGCATCACCTGGAGGAACCGCAACCGCAGGAACACCGTCGCCGAACCCGTCGCCTCCACCAGGCATTCGGCCTGCTGGAACGATCCGTCGGCCGAGCCCGAGACACCCGGCGATCCCGACGAGGGCTGTTCGGCGATCCATCCCGGCGGTGCCAGCACCCCGAACTGCCAGCGCACCCGGTTCTTCCCGGAGGAGCGCCGGTAGGGGTAGAGCAGGTAGCCCTCGTAGAGCACCGCGTCGGCGACCGCCCGCGCCGCGTCGAACCCGGCCGGTACGTCGGCCGACCGCGGGCCCGATCGGGTCGTCACGCCGGTCGCCGTCATCGCGGCCGTGACCCGCGACAGGCTGGCTCCAGGCTGCCCATGACGGTGTCCCTCCCGGTGGGGTCGCGACGCGGCCGACCTGCGCACCTCCACCACGTAAGACTCGGTCGAGTAATAACTCGATGTGTCCTTCAAAGCACTCTTAGTTGTTCCCAGACGAGCTGCCCGGGACCGGCCGCGTCAAACCCGTCCCGCCGCCCCCGCCCGCGGTCGGGCGTCGGGGCGATCGCGCCGCGCACGCAGCCAGGCGTACCAGGCGGCCAGGCCGGACTCTGGTTCGACGCCGGCAGTGTCGGCCGGCCGGTGAAGTCCGGACAGGGCGAGCACGTGGGCCGCGGGGTTGATCCGGCGAATCAACCCGACGCAATGATCGAGGTCGACCGCGAGAAACGGAACGAGGTCACATTTGGTGAGCAGGATAAGATCCGCTTTGGCGAACATGTGCGGATATTTCAGCGGCTTGTCCTCGCCCTCGGTGACCGAGGTGAGGACCACCCGAGCGCTCTCCCCCAGGTCGAACAGCGCCGGGCAGACCAGGTTGCCGACGTTCTCGACGAACACCACCGCCTCCGCGGGCGGGTCGAGGGCGCGCAGCGCGCGGTCGACCATGTCCGCGTCAAGGTGGCAGCCACGCCCGGTGTTCACCTGCACGACCGGGACGCCCGCGGCCCGGATCCGCTCGGCGTCGCGCACACTCTCCTGGTCGCCCTCGACCACCGCGAGCGGCCACCGCCCGGCGAGGTCGCGCACGGTCCGTTCCAACAGGGTCGTCTTGCCGGAACCGGGCGAGCTCATCAGGTTGACCGCGAGCACGTCGCGGGCGGCCAGCCGCCGGCGGATCTGCCCGGCCAGCTCGTCGTTCTTCGCCAGCACCCGCTGCTCCAGCAGCAGCTCACGTCCCGGGCTCCCCGCCGCCCCCGTGTCCGCCGCGGCCGCCCCGGTGTCCGCCAGGGCTGCCACGGTCGCCCCGGTAGCCACCGCCGCCGCCCCGGTGTCTGCCGGAAACGAGGTCAGCCGGGGCGCAGCGGTCGGGTCGTCGCAGCCGCACGTCTCGCACATCGGTCAGTCCCCCCATCAGTCAGTCCCCCTGCCCCGTGGGCACCCCCTGCCCTGTGGGCACCCCCTCCGCCGTGGGCACCAGGCCCACCGAGGCGATCCGCAGGTCGTCACCGCCGTCCACCGCCACATCCGCGCAGCCGCAGCCGCAGAGCACGAGGACGTCGTCGGCCACGAACTCGGCGCCGCACCGCCGGCAACGGGCCCGGCCCGCGGGTTCGTCGATCGTCAGGGCCGCACCCGCCAGCGGCGTGCCGGCGGTCACCAGGTCGAAGCAGAACCGGATGGACTCCGGCACGACACCCGACAGCCGTCCGACGACCAGCCGGACCGCGGTGACCCGCGCCGGGCCGGTCCGCTCCACGATCGCGTCGACGACGCTCTGCGTGATGGCCAGTTCGTGCATGCAGGCTCCCCGACGGCGTCGGCGCGCCGGGCACGCGGCGGTGGCGCCCGGCGTGCGTCGAGGGGTCCGTACCCCGCGGGGACGCCTCGCAGACGCGGCCGGCCGATGCGGTCTCCCCGACCCGCCGCACGGGGGTCTCGAACCTGGTCCCGCGGAGACGAGGGGGGCTGCGTGGGCGCGGAGCCCGTCGGCCGCCTGGCGGCGAGAGTGGGCGGGGCCGGCCGAGAGAGGATTACCACCGTGGTCGGCCGGGGACCGGATACGGCGGCGTATTCACACCGTACTCACGGTAACCACGCGACCAGCCTGCGGGAAACCAGCCAGAAATCAGCCGGAAACCATCGTCGGGCCGATCGGTTCGGAACAGCGGTCAGTAGGAGGGCGGACGGACGCCGTTGTCCGACCGTCCCTGTGGATCAGGCCGCGGCCGGCGACGCCGGCGCGGCCATCCAGGTCAGGTCTGCCACGTTGACGACCAGCCGCCCGGCGATGGCATCGGCCGGCACACCGGAATCCAGCGCCGCCCGAAGTGCGATGCCACGCACTGTGCGTAGCTCAAGGCGCCGAGGATGGTCCGCCCACATCAGTTTGTCGGCGAGCGCTGCCCGCTCCACCGGATCAGAGATCGCCACCACGTCTTCATAGGACATCACGGGGCTCATGGTTACGGCTGGGCGGACGTTTCGCAACATTCGGATGGCGCCTTTTTTGCCATAGTCCCCGACGGGCCGGCGGGCCATGGCCGAATACTGTCCCGATCTTGTCCCGCCGGTCACGTCAGCACTGCTCGGGTGCGTGGGACCGGGTGTCCGGGGTGACCCCGTCGCGGGCCCGCAACGGCGTCGGCGGCGGCGGCGCGGACCGCCGGCGGGGCAGCAGCGCCGCGGCGATCGCCGCGGCCACCACGAGGGTGAGGGCGGCGTCGACCACCAGGGCCAGCCGGATGCCGGCCAGCGTGGCCCGGACCGCGGACAGGTGGCCGGCCAGGGCCGACGACCGCGCCGTCGCGACCGTGCTGAGGATCGGGATGCCGACGGTGAGCGCGACCTGCTGCGTCATGGTCGTCAGGGCGGTGGCCAGCCCCTGCTCGTGATCGGGCAGGTCACCGGTGGCCGTCGCCAGGTAGGCGACGATGCCGTGGACGTGCCCGAAGAAGCCGATCGCCGAGGCCGCGAGGACCAGGTACACCCAGTTGCGGTCCGGTCCGACGAAGGCGAGTGCGGCGTTGGACAGGCCCTGCACGGCGAGGCCGGCGACCAGGCTCACGGCGCTGCCGCGGCGGCTCATCAGCCGGGGCGCAACCATGCCGGAGACGAACGCCGCCGCGCCGGGCAGGCCGAAGACCAGCCCGGCCGTCGTCGCCGAGAAGCCGAGGACCTGCTGCAGGTAGAGGGTGAGCAGGAACACCACCGAGGACTCCAGCGCGAACACGGCGAAACCACCCGCGTTGCCCCAGCCGACGGCGCGCCGGCGCAGGATCGCCACCGAGGCCAGCGGATGGGCGCTGGTCGACTCGATCCGCCAGAACGCGGCGAGCAGCACCACGCCGAGGGCGGTGCAGCCCCACACGACCGGGTCGGCCCACCCGTCGTTGCCGCCGGTGGCGATGCCGTAGACGAACGCGAGCAGCCCGCCGGTGACGGTGAGTGCGCCGGGCACGTCGAGGCGGACCGGGCCGGACGCGCCCCCGGCCGGCAGCAGCCGCGGCGCCGCGAGCAGGATCGCCGCGGCCACCGGCACGTTGACGAGGAACGCCCAGCGCCAGCTCAGCAGGCCGGTCAGCAGTCCGCCGGCGAGCGCACCGGTGGTGAACCCCGCCGAGATCAGCGCACCGTTCATGCCGAGCGCGCGCTGGCGCAGCCGTCCCGGCGGGAAGCTCGTCAGCAGCAGCGCGAGGGCCGCCGGGGTGGTCATGGCGGCGGCGAGTCCCTGGCCGACGCGGGCGCCCAGCAGCACGGCCGGGCTGGTGGCAAGGCCGCCCACCAGGGACGACACGACCAGCAGGGCGAGGCCCGCGAGCAGCATCCGTCGCCGCCCGGCCAGGTCGGCCACCCGGCCGAACAGCAGCGTGAAGCCGGCGGCCGGCAGTGCGAACGCCGTCGCCACCCACTGCAGGTGCGCGTCGGTGAGTCCGACGCCGGCGCCGATCGAGGGCAGGGCGACGTTGAGGATGGAGAAGTCGACGGCCAGCATGAACTGGCTGCCGAGCAGCAGGACGAGGATGACTCGCTGGCGGGCGGTCATCACGTCGTCGGCCACCACCGGGGGAACCCGGGTCGCGGCGGCGGCGTCGGTCGAAACACTCATGCCGGCCACGCTCGGCGAACATCGCCGATCCGCCCAGACCACCTGGTTGCCACCCATCGCGTGACTAGCACCGGCGAGGTGTGGTTCACCGCGACCGCGCCGGCAACACTGGACGGATGACCGAACTGGGAGATTTTCTGCGTTCGCGCCGCGCCCAGCTCACCCCCGAAGACGTCGGGCTGTCCCGGTACGGCGAGCGGCGGCGGGTGCCGGGCCTGCGCCGCGAGGAGATCGCGCAGCTCGCCGGGGTCAGCGTCACCTACTACACGCGGTTGGAGCAGGGCCAGAGCCGCAACGCCTCCGACGCGGTGCTCGACGCCCTCGCCCGGGTGCTGCGCCTCACCGACGAGGAGACCGCCTACCTGCACGGGCTGACCCGGCCGGCGGCCGCCCGGCGCGCGAGCCGGCCCGAGCACGTGCGGCCGAGCATCCGCCTGCTGCTTGACGAGCTGCGCAACTCCCCCGCGCTGGTGATCGGCCGGCGCAACGACGTCCTCGCCTGGAACCGGCTCGGGCACGCCCTGCTGTGTTCGCATCTGCCCGCCGACGCCCCGCAGCGCTGCCACGGCCGGCCGAACCTCGCCCGCGAGTTCGTCCTCGAGGCCCACGCCCGCGACCTGTTCGTCGACTGGCGGCGCAAGGTCGACGACGTGGTCGCCTACCTGCGGCTGTCCTCCGGCATGCACCCGGACGACACGAAGCTCAACGCCCTCATCGGCGAGCTGTGCGTGAAGAGCGAGCTGTTCGCGACGCTGTGGGCGCGCCACCCGGTCCGGGACTGCACGAACACCGTCCGCGAGTTCCGGCATCCGCTCGTCGGCCGGCTGACGCTGTTCGAGGAGGTCATGCGGCTGCCCGACGCCGGCCAGCGGATCGTGGTGATGACCGCGGAGCCCGGTTCGGCGTCGGCGGAGAACCTCCAGCTGCTGGCCAGTCTCGACCTCACGGCCGCGGCGCCGGGCCCGCAGCGCCTCCCCGCGGACCCGGCTCCCGGAGGCGGGCCAGGAACCGGCGGGTCCGCTCCTCGTGGGGGTCGTCGAGAACCCGTCGCGGCGCGCCCCGCTCGATGACCGTACCGCCGTCGAGGACGAGCACCTCGTCGGCGATCTCCCGCGCGAACGCCATCTCGTGGGTCGCCAGCACCATCGGCAGGCCGTCGCGCTTGAGCTCGCCGACGAGGTCGAGCACCTCACCGACCAGTTCCGGGTCGAGCGCCGAGGTGATCTCGTCGAGCAGCAGCAGGTCCGGCCCGGTCGCCAGCGCCCGCACGATCGCCAGCCGCTGCTGCTGGCCGCCGGAGAGCCGGTCGGGGTAGACGTCGAGCTTGTCGGCGAGCCCGATGCGGGTGAGCAGCCCGCGGGCCCGGTCGCGGGCGGCGGCGCGGGGCACCCGGTGGACCAGGACCGGCGCGAGGGTGACGTTCTGCAGCACCGTCAGGTGCGGGAACAGGTTGTATGCCTGGAACACGACGCCGATACGGCGGCGGATCCGATCGGCGTTCACCCGCGGATCGGTGATCTCCTCGCCGGCCAGCAGGATCTCGCCGTCGTCGACGGTCTCCAGCAGGTTCAGGCAGCGCAACAGCGTCGACTTGCCCGACCCGCTGCCACCGACGAGTACGACGGCCTGGCCGGGCCCGACGTCGAAGCTGACATCGCGCAGCACGACGGCGTCCCCGTAGAGCTTCACCAGCCCGCGCACGCTCAGCACCGCCGCCGCGTCGGGCGACGCCGGCCCGCTGGGCGCCGCCGCGGGCGGCCCGACCCCGTCGCCGGCCGCCGTCACCGCACGCTCCCGGCCGTGCCGCCGGCACCGGGGCCGGCTCCGGCTCCGGCACCGGGGCCGCCGCCGCGGCGGCGGGCGGAGCGGGCGGCGAGATGGTCGGTCACCCGGGTCAGCGGCACGGTGATCGCGAGAAACATCAGGCCGGCCAGCACGTAGGGCGAGTAGTTGAAGTTCGCGGACGTGGCGATCTGCGCCGCCCGGACCGCGTCGACGACCCCGAGCACGGAGACGAGGCTGGAGTCCTTCTGCAGGCTGATCGCGTCGTTGAGCAGCGGCGGCGTCACCCGCCGGACGGCCTGCGGCAACACGACGCGGCGCATCGTCTGGGCGTGGGTGAGGCCGAGCGACCGGGCCGCGGCCACCTGGCTCGGATGCACCGACTCGATGCCCGCCCGGAACACCTCGGCCACGTAGGCCGAGTAGGTGAGCACGAGCGCCGCGCCGCCGAGGACGAGCGGATCGGTGGGCAGGCCGCGCAGCCGCAGGGCGGGCACGCCGAACCCGACCAGGTACAGCACGAGGATGACGGGAAGGCCGCGGAACAGGTCGGTGTAGGCGGCGGCCAGCAGCCGCACCGGCAGGAACACCGGGCCGGTCAGGGTCCGCAGCAGCGCCACCAGCAGCCCGAGGGCACCCGCCGCGACCCCGCAGACGGCGAACAGCTCCAGGTTGACGATCATCCCGGTGCGCGCGGCCGGCCAGGCGTCGGCGATCTCCGACCAGGAGAAGAACCGCTGGCGCACCCGCGGCCAGCCCGACGTGTGGGTGATCCCGACGCCCGCGGTCGCGGCTACCATCGCGGTGCTGGCGGCGGCGATCACTCCCGCGCGCATCCGGGCGCGCCGCCGCAGCCGCCGGCGGTCCCGCTCGCGCTCGCTGGGCTCCCAGGCGACCGTCACCGCAGGACGGGGGCCCCCGCCTGGGAACCGAGCCACTGCTCGGTGATCCGGCGCAGCTCCCCGCTGCTGGTGAGCTGGGCGAGGGCGTCGTTGACCTTGCCGACCAGCGGGTTGCCCTTCTCGAACAGCAGCCCGAACTGCTCCGGCGTCCCGACGGTGGGGAACTGCCCGACGATCAGCGAGTCGGGGATCTCTGCGGAGGTCAGCTGGAAGGCGGTCGGCAGGTCGACGACGATGCCGTCGATCGGCCCGTTCTCCATCGCGGTCTTCGCGTCGTTGAGGTCGTTGAAGACCGCCGGCTGCTGCACGGGCGCCACCTGCCGGGTGACGGCGTCGAGGCTCGTGGTGCCGACGGGGGCGCCGAACTTCGCGCCCTTCAGCCCGGCGAGGGTCGTCACGTTCGCGATCCGGGAGGACTTGAGCGCGACGACGGCCTGGCTGACGTCGTAGTAGCCGGTGCTGAAGTCGACGGCCTGCTGACGCTGCGGGGTGATCGAGATTTCGTTGATGTCGAAGTCGAACTTTTTCGGGCCGGGCGCGAACGAGCTGGTGAACGGCTCGGTGACCCAGTGGACCTTGTCCGGGGTGAAGCCGAGCTTGGCGGCCACGGCATAGGCGACCGCACTCTCGAAGCCCTTGCCGTTCGCCGGCTTGCCGTCGGAGAACCACGGCGCGTAGGCGGGCGAGTCGGTGGCCACCGTCAACTGCCCGGACTTGACCAGGTGCAGGCCGTCCGGCGAGGAGCCGCCGCCCGACGAGCCGGCACAGGAGGCCAGCGCGAGCAGCGCCGCGGCGGCCAGGGCGAGGACGGGGAGACGCCGTGGGCGTGGCATCGGAGACCTCCGAGGGAGCCCCACCCGGGTGGGGGCGCGCTGAGCAGGCAAGAAGGCTGAGCGGTGGGGCTGGCACACACTACCGCCGAACCATGACAAAGCGATCACCGGGGAGCCCCCCTTCGGTTTCCGGCCGGAACGCGGCCACATCATGCCGAGGCTTCGGTACGGTTTTTTGCTCGAAAAGTGGCATTACTCCTCGGCGCTATTCTGCACACAGACGGCCACGGAGAGATACGAAGAAGCGTGGTGGCTCGTGACCCACCGGTGCCGCGGGTGCCGGGGTGCCGCGGGTGCCGGGGTGCTGCGGCGCCGACGGGTCAGGCCTGTGGACCGGTGATCGGCGGGCCGGCGTAGACGCCGCGGGGGCGCAGGCGCAGCGGCGTCTCCTGGTATTCCTCCAGGGCGTGGGCGAGCCAGCCGACCGTGCGGGCCACCGCGAAGATCACCTCGCCGGCCTCGGCGGGCATGCCCGCGGCCATGGTGAGCACCGCGAGCGACAGGTCCACGTTCGGCCTCAGCGCGCGCTCCCGCCCGGCCACCCGGGCGATCTCGCCGGCGGCGGCCAGGAAGGGCTCGGCGGCCGGCAGCGCCGCGAGCGCCGCGAGCAACGCGCGGGCACGCGGGTCGCCGTCGGGGTAGAGCCCATGGCCGAATCCGGGGATCCGCTGGTCGGCGCGCAGGTGCTCGGAGACGACGACCACCGCGTCCCCCCGGTCGAGCACCTCGGCGAGCAGCCGGTATGCCAGCCGGCTGGCGCCACCGTGCAGGGGCCCGTCGAGGGCGGCGAGCCCGGCGGAGACGACGGCATACGGGTCCGCCCGTGCCGAGGCCGCGACCCTGGCGGCGAACGTGGACACGGCGAGATCGTGATCGGCCAGCAGGCCGAGAGCCCGGTCGAGGCACGCGATCGCGACCACATCGCCCGCCCCACCGGCCAGCCGGCCCCACAGCCGCGTGGCGATCCCCGCCCGCTCCCCCACCGACTCCGCAGTACCCGTCCTCTGCGACGCCCCGGCCGTCGCGCGCCCCCCGACTGCCTGGGACGCCTCGGGTGGCGCCGGAAGAGCCTCGACGAGCGACGCGACGAGGGTGCAGGCGGTGAGCAGGACGCTGTCCTCGCGCAGGTCGAAGCGCAGCGGGTCACTCGACGCGGCGACCGAGACGGCCACCCGCATCCGATCGGTGAGCCTGGAGCGGGCGGGCAGGATCCCGCCGACCCGTTCCAGGGTGGCGGCGAGATCCGGCGGGACGATGAACACCGGCGCCGGGTCCGTCCGGCCGCGCCAGAGCCAGCCGGCCACCTCCTCGAAGCGGTGCCGGGCGACGAACTCGACGGCGTCGACACCGCGGTAGTAGAGGTGCCCCTCCGCGACGAGGGTGAGCCGGGTGCGCACGGCCGGCAGGTCCCCGCCGCGCGGGGCATCAGCCTCCCGCGCACGATCGTCGGCTGCGACGAGCCCGCCGGCCGCGGCCGTCCGGTCGACTGCGCCCGTCCGGTCGACTGCGGCGATCCCGCCGACCGCGGCCGTCGCGTCGACTGCGACGGTCGCGTCGGTCGCGACGAGCCCCCCAGCCGCGACGAGCCCGCCGGCAACCGCGGCACGGCCTCGCGGGTGGCCCTGGGTGCGTAGCCGTTCGACCTCGGCCGGGTCGAAGGTGCTGCCCCGGCCGCCGGCAGCCCGCTGACTGTGCAGCAGGCCCCGGCTGGCGTAGGCGTAGACCGTCTCGAGCTTCACCCCGAGCCGCTCGGCGACCTCGCGCGACGTCAGCCGCTCACCATGAGCCATCCACGCCCCCTTCCGCCCCGCCGAGTGTACTGGTTCACGTTGATTGAAATCAACGTTGACAATGCATCCATACAGGATCAACCATGGACGGCGAGGAGGCTAACCATGGTGATCATGACTGGCAGCACGGCCCGCACCGGCTCGGCGGACGGGGCGGACGCGGCGAAGACGGCGGCATCGCCGCCCACCCCGCCGGCGGGCACCGACGTCCCGCGGGGGCTGAAGGGGGTGGTCGTCACGCAGACGGCGCTCGGCGACGTCCGCGGGCGCGAGGGCTTCTTCCACTATCGGGAGTACTCGGCCGTGGAGCTGGCCGAGCGCCGCTCGCTGGAGGACGTCTGGCACCTGATGGTGTTCGGTGAGCTGCCGGACACCGCGACGCGAGCAGCGTTCGCCGCCCGGGTGGCGCCGCTGCGCCGGCTCCCGGCCGGTCTCGGCGAGCTGCTGCCGGGGCTGGCCCGGGCCGGTGGGGCCGGGGGCGCACTCGACGGTCTGCGCACGGCCCTGTCGCTGGCCGGCGCCGCCCGTGGCACCGCCCCGCTGTACGACACCGAGGAGGCGGCCCGCGTCGACGACGCCCTGTTCGTCGGCGCGGTCACCCCGACGATCGTCGCCGCGCTGCACCGGCTGGCCCGCGGGCTCGCCCCGGTGGCGCCCCGCGACGACCTGCCGTTCGCGGCCAACTACCTGTACATGGTCACCGGTGCGGAGCCAAGCGCGGCGCAGGTGCGCGCGATCGAGCGCTACCTGATCTGCACGGTCGACCACGGCTTCAACGCCTCGACGTTCACCGCCCGGGTGATCGCGTCGACCGGGGCGGACCTGGTGGCCTGCGTGGTCGGGGCGATCGGCGCGCTGTCCGGGCCGCTGCACGGCGGCGCCCCGAGCCGGGCGCTGGACACCCTCGACGAGATCGGCAGCCCCGAGCGGATCGATCCGTGGATCCGCGAGCACGTCCTCGCCGGCGATCGGATCATGGGCTTCGGCCACGCCGTCTACCGGACCGAGGATCCACGGTCGCGGCTGCTGCGCGCCGTCGCCGAGGACTTCGGCGGCGACCTCGTCGCCTTCGCCGTCCAGGTCGAGCGGCGGGTGGTGGAGCTGCTGGCCGAGCTGAAGCCGGGCCGGGAGCTGCACACGAACGTCGAGTTCTACGCCGGGGTGGTGATGGAACTCTGCGGGCTGTCACGGGACATGTTCACCCCGACGTTCGCCGTCGCCCGCACGCTGGGCTGGACGGCGAACATCCTCGAACAGGCCACCGACAGCAAGATCATCCGACCCTCGGCCCGTTACGTCGGCCCACCCGCGCCACAGCCGGTCCCGTCGCCGTAGCCGGTCCCGTCGCCCGAATCCGCAACGCGTACGGATGGGCTACGGAATCCGCATGCCGCTTTTCGGTGCGCCAATGCCGTCGCCTGGGCGACACTGCCCGCCGAAACCGCGGACTGTTCATCCCGGTGTTTACCCGGGTAGGATCGGTTCTGTCGACGACTCGACCACGGCGGCCGGGCGTCGTTCCTTGCCGGGAAGCGAGACGAAAACCGGTCGGGGAATTTACGGACGGGGGCGGTCTGGTGAGCGATCCTATGCTGATCTGGAAGGGCAAGAACGCCGACCAGCGGCTTTTCTGGTCCCGGGCGCATTCGGATGGCAGTTGGCGCGACCAGCAGCAGGTGCGGTATTTCGCCACCAACAGGGGTGGGATCGGGGCCGCCTCCGACGGGAGACTGACCGGCCGCGCGACGTGGCGCGGCGCCGACGACGACAGCCGGATCTGGACGGCGGACTGGTATGGCGACAGCTGGTCCGACCAGCAGACCCCGGCGGACGCCCCCCGCACCGAGGACCGGCCCGCGCTGGCCTTCCATGACGGTCGCACGGTCATGGCGTGGCGCGGGGTCGGCCCCGACCAGACGATCTGGTTCTCCGAGAACCTCGGGCCGCAGCGAGTCGCCGGCGGGCTGGCCTCGTCGACCCACGGGCCGGCGCTCGCGTCGTACGGCGGGTTGCTGTACATGGCGTGGAAGGGGTCCGGCGGCGATCAGGGGCTTTACTGGACGACGTACGACGGGCACACCTGGGCGCAACCCCATCCGTTTCCCGGCGGCTCCACCCACGGCCCGGCGCTCGCCGCGTCACCGCAGGGCCTTTTCCTGGTCTGGAAGGGCTCGGGAAACGACGCGGGAATCTGGCATGCGGAGTTCCAGAACGGACGCTGGTCGGCCCAGCGGCCCTCCCCCGGCGGAACGAGCACCGGACCGTCGGCGGCCTACGTGGGCAACACCGTGATCACGGCGTGGAAGGGCGTCGGCGCCGACGCGCGGATGTGGACCTGCCGGAATTTCCGCGAACCGCAGACCGCCGTCGCGAACGGCGCCTTCGGCACCAGCGACACCCCGGCCATCGTGAGCACCTTCGTCACCGAACTCTGATCGCCTGGTTCGGGCGGGGGCCGCGCTCCCGCCCGACCCGGTACGGCCACCGCCGTACCCGTGATCGGCCTGCTCGTCGCCCTCTGCCTCGGTCCGGCGGCGGCAATCCCCGGGCAGAACCTCGAGCCCGTCCCGGCCGTGCACCCCGGCCGCCACCCACACCTATCCGTTATCCCTCGTCATCCCGCCGCTCCTTCCTGCCAGCTCCACCGATACCGCCGCGCCACCCACCATCACGGCGACACCAGCACCCGCACTCCCCGACGATCACGCCCTCGCCGACGCTGCGGTGGGCCGCTCCACCGCCGCCACCGTCGTCCTGACCGCCCGCGATCGGGCCGCCCCCGCTCGCGTTCTGGCCGCGTATCACAGCGCCGCAACCCGCACCGCCACCGAGCGCCCCGGCTGTCACCTGTCCTGGCAGCTTCTCGCCGGCATCGGCAAGATTGACTCCGCCACGCCATCGGCCGCCCCCTCACCCCCGACGGCACCATCACCTCGCCCATCCTCGGCCCACCGTTGGACGGCCGCCACGGCCACGCCCTCGTGCGCGACACCGATCACGGCGCCCTTGACCACGACACCACCTACGACCGCGCCGTCGGCCCCATACAGTTCATCCCCGCCACCTGGCGCACGGCTGGCCGCGACAACTCCGGCGACCCGCACGGCCCCCCCAACATCGACGATGCCACGCTCGCCCCCGGCGGCTGCTACCTCTGCCGCTCCCAGCGGGACCTGGCCGACCCCACCGAACTCCGCGCCGCCATCTACAGCTACAACCCCTCCACCAGCTACGTGCACGCCGTCCTCGCCTGGACCGCCGGCTACACCGCCGACGGAGCGACCCCCACATCAGCGCAGGCCACCCCGCCCCGCCCCACCACGGCCTCGCCACCTGCCGCCGTTGCGGCACCGACAGCACCGCCACCAACCTCGCGGGCGTCCCTGTCCCCATCCGTTCCCGCCTCGCCGAGCCTGCCCGTCACCCCCGTCCCCACCCCGGCCGGATCCGCCTCCCCCACCCGGGCGTCCGGCGCCGATCCCAGCACGGTCGCCCCGGCGGCGAGGCCTGGAGCGGCGCGCCCCGCCCCGCGTCACTCCCGCCCCTACGCCGAGGGCCGCGGCCGACGATGCGGACCATCCGGCGGACGTCCCCACCGTCAGGCCCAGCAGCTCACTGCTCGTCGTGTCGCTCCTCCCAAGGAACGAGCCGACCGACTTGGGCCCCTCCCCCCGTCCACCCCCCCGAGGCGACGGCAGTACCCACACCACGGCGTATAGCTACGACAACCTCAATCGGCGGACCCGCGCTAACATCACCAACACGGTCGGCGGGGCCACCGTCGTCGACACCCACAATTACTACGACCCAAGCCTTGCCCGCTTCACCCAGACCGATCCGGCGAACCAGCTAAGCCTCCACCAGAGCAACCTGTACAGCTACGCGGGGGATGGTCCCACCTACAACTCGGATCCATCCGGCCAGTGGTATCGGAACTACGGCTACATCTCCTGCACGATCTACTTCAATCGGAGGGAGACACGGGACATAGCGTACGGACTCGGTGGTGCCGCGGCGGTCTCCGGCACCCTCCCCCATCCTTCAACGTGGTATTTGCCGCATCACTGGGCCTCCTTTCCGCGGAAGCCGCGATCGCGGAGAATCACGGAACCGCTTGAAGATCAGAATACCGTGTTCGGTCGGCCTCTACCGCGACAGCCACCGTCGCTGAAGGGAAGTTCGTGCCTAGTATCGTCGGTCCACTGATTCTGCCTCTTGGGGCAATTGCATTCGCGATCGTGACTTACTTTCGGGATCGCCGGCAGCGGCAGATACTGGGACGCGTCCTGCATAATCGTCGCGCACTCACGGCAGGGCTGGTGACCGCCATCACTCTACCGGCAGTTGACCTTGCCATCGACCGCGAACTCTCGAACCTGGTTTTCGGAATTCCTATCGGCATAATGGTGGGAAGCGTGGTCGCGATAGTTCTTGACCGGAACCATCCGGAAAGGAGATAAGCGAGCCCACCAGAAGGGAGGACCAGGGAGCCGAGGAGCCATGCGATCGAATTCGTTCGCCGCGCGATACCGAGCGGCCGGTTCGACAGGCGCATGAACGATCACTATGCCTCCGACCAATGTCCATCCGAAATTGACTGTCCTGCTCTGTCGTCCGCTCTAAGGATGGGCTAGCTAACACGGCGACAACAGTTCCGTCAGGTCGGGCGGTGCGGCTCGGACTCCAGCCCGGACCGCACCGCCCGGCACCGCACCGCACCGCACCGCCTGCAAGATTCTTCCGGACAAATTGTCGGTGCTGTTGTAGACCGCGGAAGGTCGATCGGGACGGCCCAGATCCGGGCGCGCCAGGCAGCGGGCTGGTCCCGATCCAGCCGGTCGGCGGCCCGGCCCCCGACGACGCCGAGCAGGCCGGGCGCCGACGCGCGGATGTGGACCTGCCGGAATTTCCGCGAACCGCAGACCGCCGTCGCGAACGGCGCCTTCGGCACCAGTGACACCCCGGCCATCGTGAGCACCCTCGTCACGGGACTCTGATCGCCTGGTGCGGGCGGCTGCGCGCCGTCGCGTCCGACCCCACGACCTGCCACCGGGGCGCGGACGGCAGGTCACACCCGGCCGGCGGTCTGCCGGCACCCGGCCACGGGATCTTCCACGATGCATATATCGTGTGCTGATTAGTTCTGGGGGGCTGGGGGCCAGTGCACGTAGAAGTAGAGCATCGGGGCGACTGGCCGGCGCCTGCTCCTGATCGGACCCTCACGCCGAGCGAGCAGATCCTGGCTGCCTCCGACCGGGCCAGCGCGCCGCTGACCTGCGGATTGTTCGTGCAGACCATGGGCACCGTGGAAGTGACGCGACTTCGGCTCGCGGTGCGTGCGGCGATCGACCGTCATCCCATGATGCGAGCGAGCCTCTACGGCGCGCGCCAGCATGCATGGCGGTTCACCGCCGCGCCGTCGGCAGATCCCGTCTGGCGGGTCGACGGCGGAGGCGACGGCTGGCGCATCCACGAGATGCTGATGTCGGCGCCCTTCGACCTGCGCGCCAGCCCGCCCCTGCGTATAGCGTTGGTGCACCGGCCGGACGGCGACCAGCTCTCCGTCGTCGCGCACCACCTCGCGGTCGACGGCATGAGCCTCGCCGCCGTCGTGGCCGAGATCTTCTCCGCGTACGGGGTCACCGAAGAGTCCGCGGTGGCCGACGAGACCGCGGTCGCGGCCCGCACCGGTGGCGGTCCCGCCGGTGTGCCGCCCGTTCCCCGGGCGGCGGCCCACGGCTGGACCGCCTTCAGCCAGCGCTCCGGCCGGCACATCACACCCATGGATGCGAGCCGGGACGCCGGCTATGGCTACCACCCCCTGACCCTGCCGGTGCCCGCGCGGCGCGTGCTGCTGCCCGGCGGTCGTCGGATGACCGTCAACGACCTGCTCGTCGCGGCGGCCCATCTCGCCATCGACCGGTGGAACCGTCGGCGCGGCGGGGAAGCCGGGACACTGCGCGTCAGAATGCCCATCAGTCTGGGAATCGCTCCCGGCACGAGTGGCAACAACACCGGCCAGGTGGTGATTGTCAGCGAGCCGGCCGACCGGGCGGACCTGGTCAGACTGGCTGTCCGGATCGTCGATCAGACCGAGCGCGCGAAGCAGGAGTCCGCCGCGCCCGCCATCGCGGGAGTCGCCGGCAGGGTCGGCGCGGCCACCACCGCACGGATCCCCGGACCCTGGCGAGGGTCGCTGCTGCGGTGGGGGGTGCGCACGGCGCGCCCGCTCATCACCCCCTCCGCCGCCGTCAGCAACCTCGGGCCGCTCGCCGCCATCGCCTCCGACAACCCGAAGATCTCCTCGGTCTTCTTCACCGGCACCGCCGGCATGCCCCAGGGGCTGTTCATCGGCGCGACCAGGTACGGCGCCGGTCTTCACCTCGCGTTCGGCTACCACCGACAGCTCTTCGGCCGTGCCGCCGCCGCGGCCTTCGCCCAGATCTTCCAGGCGGCTTTTGCCGAGTTGGCCGCTGTCGACGGTGAGGCTCGGCAGCCGAGCTGACCGTCTGCCGATCGTGATCGACGCATCCGAGACCCGGGAGCGGACCAGAGGGGGTCGGGTGCGAAAGTCGAGGGACGCAGGTGCTCACGTCTTTCGCAGCCTCTCAACATCGTGGTTCGCGGGTCTGTGTACAGCGTTGACAGCGGTTATTGCCGGCGTCGACAGCAGGCACATGGTACATGAGTTTCCGAGCGAGTACTCCTGCACCATGCCCTTTGTGTATCTTGCGGGGGCGACCTTCATCTGGCGTACCGGGGTTCACGCCTGCGTAATCGCAACCGAGACATCCCTGACGATCAGGAATCCACTGAGATCCTACCGGCTTCGCTGGAGCGAGATAGCAGGCCTTCGACTCGACGATCGAATCTACGTCCAGCCCGCCGGCCGACCCGAAATCCGGTGTTCGGCGATCGTGCGGTCGAACATCAGCATGATGTTGCGGCGGGCTGGATTCATGGAGGCTGTCTTCTCGGACCTCGAATCACTCCTCACGGAACGGCGCCAGGTGCAGGAACCACCGACGCCGCACTGACCTCCGGCGAGCCGGCCCCCGTGGACGGCACGGTCAGCCACGGCGGATCCCGCAGCAGTTGCCGCAACCACGGCGTAAGCAGGCCGGATCCCGCTATACTGATCGAATCGCCTGTCCACGACATCTGCAAACGACGCCGATACAATGCAGCCACGATCTTGTTGTGCCGCCACGGAGACCCGGCGAAGGGATGCAAGGGAGATGGAATCGACAGGCAAAGAGCCCAGAAAAGGCAGCCCTCACCAACAGAACTGAACACTAGCAGCCACTTACCCGTTCAGAGAAGGAAGGGCTTCCGGTGCGGGCACACGAAGTTCTGGTGGCACTGCAGGCCGCGCTGGTCGACCCGCAATCAGCGGGCAACTCACTTGCCAGCTGGCTTGACGGTGAGAGCGAGGCTTCAGCGGTCTGCGTCGTCTTTCGAAGCTGGTCATACGTCAGCCGAGACGTGCTGGTCGGAGTCAGGTGGGAGGTTCACAGAAATCCGAGGAACAGCGATGATGATTCCCTCGAATCGCCAGCGGAAATGGCCTTCGAACTAGTATCTCAGTTCGTCGAGGAGCCCCTCGACTGGAGGGCTTTCCGTCTTGTACTCGATCGACATGGAATCGGCTGGATGGGCACCGTCGAACAGGGTCCACCAGCCGTGCCGGACTGGGTGTTGGAACGCGTCCGAAGGTCCGGCTAGACGCATCACAGCAGCATTGCAATCCCAAGGCGACGACAACGCCGAGTCTGCCGGCCTCGTCTACATGGGAATTCGGTCCGCGCCGCGCCGCCGACGGGCCATACTGGTGGGATGGCGTACACCCTTGGGCTGTCGCCCGTACTTGGCGCGGTCGCTCTTTACTCTCTCATCGAGGTGATCCGAGGGCGACCCATTGTCGGTGGAGCCCGGAGATCGACATCGCTCGCGAGGGCATTTCTGTGTGCCGGCCTGGCACTCAATCAGGTCGAGCTCTCGCCTGGAGGGCGACGTTGGACATCGATCGTCCCTTTCGCAGCGGGCATGGTTCTCATCGTTGCAGCCCTGTGCGTCTGGATCTGGCAAGGATGGAGCGAGGGCCCGCGTAATCAGTCCTCGACAGCGGCCGAAGAACGCCCGTCACCGCCTTCCGCAGCTGACTCCGCGCACGACGGCGACAGCAGGAACCCAGCGCGACACCAGAATTCCACCAAACACAAGGATGCGGATTGACCCTTTTTTCGACGGATCGCATCGCAACTGACGCCCAGGCACTGGAAGGGCTTCGAGCTGAGGTCAGAACACTGTGTGCCCTGCGCAACCTCGACCAGGAATCATGGCGGAGATGGGAACAGAAGGCCGGCCTCTTCAAAGCATCGGTAAGAGACTACTATGCGCCTTTCGAGGCTGCCGCAGCCGCCCTCCGAGCCGGTGCTCCGACGGAGCTGGAGACGGCAGTCCTGTTCCTCGAAGCCGATCCGTGGTGTTTTCGGTCGGGATACATGAAATCGAAGCTGATGTCTCGAATCGCAAATTCCGTCGACATCGAAGCGTATCGTTCCCGGCTGCAGAACATTGTGGTGTGCCTCGTACGAAACCCGCAGCCACGTCTGCTGCGTCCCACCGTCCGTCTCGCCGCGGCGGTGTGGGATGAGAACCTCCAAGGCCAATTGACTTCCATCCCGGAAGACGATTCTGTGACAGCCGAGCGGCTCCGCGCTTTTATGCGCCTTGTTGGTCATCAGATCCGTACGATGCGAGGACTCAGGTTCTAGTCCGCGCTGCTGGGCGCGCCGCCGCGGCGGCCGAAGCCCTCGGCGCCACCCACCTCGGCGACGTGGTCGAGGACGACACCAGCGGCGTCCTCGTCCTGGCCGACCCGGAGAGCAACGAGTTCTGCTTCGTCACCGGCTGACGTCGGCAGCGGCCACGCGACCTCACGCCTGACGCTGGCGTCTCCCCTGCGCCCCGCCGCCACGGATCGCGGCCGGTCGAGTCGGGCGGGACGTCCGAGCTGGGCGTAGCGGCGCACCCCCGATGCGCGGAGCGAATCGGAGCAGGCCTGACTGTCGCGGCGTATAGCGTCGAACCCGTCGCGACGGCGCGAAACCTCGGGGTGGCTCTCGGCCGGCCCCCGCGCCGCTCGGCGGCGGCGCAGGAGAGGACGCGCGATGTTCCCGCTGGGGATGCTGTCGGGCTTGGCCATACTCACCGCGGCGGCGCTGGTCGCCGCGCTGTTCTGGTCGGCGGGCTGGTGGGTGGCGGTCGCGGTGTTCGCCGCGCTGCTGGCGCTCGCGGTCCACGACGTCGTCCAGCGCCGGCACGCGATCCTGCGCACCTACCCGGTGGCCGGGCACTTCCGCTTCCTGCTGGAGAGCATCCGGCCCGAGATCCAGCAGTACTTCGTCGAGCGCAACGTCGACGGCCGTCCGTTCGATCGGGAGATCCGCACGACGATCTACGAGCGGGCCAAGGGCATCCACAGCGATCAGGCCTTCGGCACCGAGCGGGACGTCAACGCCGTCGGCTACGAGTTCCTGCCGCACACGACCGTCCCGGTCCCCGTCCCACCGGACGCACCGCCACCGCGGGTGCGCGTCGGCGGCCCGGACTGCACCCAGCCGTACGACATCGCCCTGCTCAACGTCTCCGCGATGAGCTTCGGCTCGCTGTCCGGCAACGCGGTGCTGGCGATGAACCGTGGGGCCGCCGCCGGGGGGTTCGCCCACGACACCGGCGAGGGCGGGCTGACCGACCATCACCTGCGCTACGGCGCCGATCTCGTCTGGGAGATCGGCAGCGGCTACTTCGGCGCGCGCACCCGGGACGGCGACTTCGACCCGGCGATGTTCAAGGACAAGGCGGCGTTGCCGGCCGTGAAAATGGTGGAGCTCAAGCTGAGCCAGGGCGCGAAGCCGGGGCTCGGCGGCATCCTGCCCGCGGCGAAGGTCAGCGCCGAGATCGCCGCGGCCCGCGGCGTGCCGGCCGGGGTGACCTGCGAGAGTCCGCCGGGGCACCGGGTGTTCGCCACCCCGCGGGAACTGGTGCTGTTCGTGGCGCGGATGCGGGAACTCGCCGGGGGCAAGCCGACCGGGTTCAAGCTGTGCGTGGGGTCGCGCCGGGAGCTGCTCGCGATCTGCCGGGCGATGCTGGCTGAGGGCGTCACCCCGGACTTCATCGTCGTCGACGGTTCCGAGGGCGGCACCGGTGCCGCGCCCCTGGAATACGAGGACAACGTCGGCACCCCGCTCACCGAGGGGCTGATCATGGTGCACAACGCGCTGGTCGGCGTCGGGCTGCGAGACCAGATCCGGATCGGGGTGAGCGGCAAGGTCGCCACCGGCACCGACATCGTCAAGCGGCTTGCGCAGGGCGCGGACTACACCAACTCGGCCCGCGCGATGATGATGGCGGTCGGCTGCATCCAGGCGCTGCGCTGCCACACCAACACCTGCCCGACCGGGGTCGCCACCCAGGATCCGCGCCGCGCCCGCGCCCTCGACGTCGCGGACAAGGGCGAGCGGGTTCGCCGCTACCAGCAGGCCACGGTCGCCACCGCCGTGCAGCTCATGGCCTCACTGGGCTGTGCGCACCCGGACGAGCTGCATCCCGGGATGCTGATGCGCCGGCTCACCCACACCGACACCCGCAGCTACGCCGAGCTCTACTCCTGGCTGGAGCCCGGCGAGCTGCTCGCCGAGCCGCCCGCGGGCTGGGCCGTCGACTGGGCCGCGGCCGACCCCGACCACTTCCGGGTCGTGGTGTAGGCAGGGAGCCGGGAGGTGGCCGGATGGACGGCTTGCGGGTCGACAGCCCGGCCGGCCGGTGGGTCCTTGCGGCCACGGTGCTCGGCTCGGCGATCGCCTCGATCGACGCGACCGTGGTGGGTATCGCGCTGCCGGCGATCGGCCGTGACCTGCACGCCGGCCTGTCGTCGCTGCAGTGGGTCGTGACCGGGTACACCCTGACCCTGGCCGGACTGCTGCTGGTCGCCGGGGACCTCGGAGACCGCTACGGGCGGCGTCGGACGTTCCTCGTCGGCGTGGTGTGGTTCGTCGTCGCCTCGATGGGCTGCGCTGTGGCGCCGAGCGGGCCGGTACTCATCGGCTCCCGTGCCCTGCAGGGGGTGGGGGCTGCCCTGCTGACCCCGGGCAGCCTGGCGATCCTGGAGGCGAGCTTCGCGCCGCAGGACCGCAGTCGGGCGATCGGCACCTGGTCGGGGCTCAGCGGGGTGGCGACCGCGGTCGGTCCGTTCCTGGGCGGGTGGCTGGTCGAGGTCTGGTCGTGGCGGCTGATCTTCCTGATCAACCTGCCGGTGGCCGCCGCGGTCATCGTGCTGGCCTGGCGGCACGTGCCCGAGTCCCGCGACCCGCAGGTCGGTGGGCGGGTCGACGTGGTCGGCGGGGCGCTGGTCACCCTCGGCCTGGTCGGGCTGACCTACGGGCTCATCGAGGGACCGGGCGCCGGCTGGACCGGGCCGCCCGTGCTCGTCGCCCTCGTCGCCGGCGCGCTGCTGCTCGTCGCCTTCGTCGGCTGGGAACGTCGGACACCGGCGCCGATGCTGCCGCTGGAGCTGTTCGCCGCCCGCCAGTTCGCCGCGACGAACCTGGTGACCTTCACCGTCTACGCGGCGCTCGGCGGCACCCTGTTCCTGCTGCCGATCCAGCTCCAGCAGGTCTGCGGCTACAGCGCGCTGCGGTCCGGGGTCGCGCTGCTGCCCGTGACGGTCATCATGCTGCTGCTGTCGGCCCGGTCCGGGGCGCTCGCCGCCCGGATCGGCCCGCGGCTGCAGATGAGCGTCGGGCCGGTGCTCGTCGGCGTGGGCCTGGCGCTGCTGCGCCGAGTAGACGCGGCCGGGAGCTACCTGACCGACGTCCTACCCGCCGTGGCCGTGTTCGGCCTGGGCCTGGCCGTGACGGTGGCGCCGCTGACCTCGACCGCCCTGTCCGCCGTGCCCGCGCGGCATGCGGGCATCGCCTCGGCGGTGAACAACGACGTGGCCCGCGCGGCCGGTCTGATCGCCGTCGCGGTCCTGCCGGCCGCCGCCGGCATCACCGGCGCGTCCTACCTGCGCCCGGCGGAGTTCTCCCGCGGCTTCCACACCGCGGTGCTCCTCGCGGCCGGGCTGTGCGCGCTCGGCGGCGTCATCGCCGCACTGACCATCCGCAACCCGCCCCGGCCGGCCACGGCGGACGCGGCGACCCGCCCCGCCGCGCCGCGGGAACCGCTCACCCCGGTGCCGCGGTGGAGCCACTGCTGTCTGGATGCGCCACCGCCGCCGCATCCGGACTCGCGGCGCCTCACCGGCGGGCCGGCGGCGGCGTCGGCGACCGGCCCAGCACCCGGCGACGACCCCGGGCGGCGCCCTGGCGGCGGGTCGGGGGGAGCACGCGGGCCGCGCTGACCCGACCGGGGCCGATGTCGCCGGCGCAGCCTGGCGAAAACTGTCGGTGGGGGTGGCTACGGTTCCGGGCTGTGGGACGCATCGCCGGCGAACGGCGTGCGCCGCCGCCGTCGTCCACCCGGCCACCCCGGTCCTACAGAAGGGCTCAGCCCATGTCCTCCATCACCCCGTGTCTGTGGTTCGACGATCAGGGCGAGCAGGCCGCGGAGTTCTACACGTCGATCTTCCCGAACTCGAAGATCACCAACATCGCCCGCTACGGTCCGGGCGGCATGCGTCCGGAGGGCACGGCGATGACGGTCCAGTTCGAGCTCGACGGGCGGGAGTACGTCGCGCTCAACGGCGGGCCCGCGTTCACCTTCACGGAAGCCATCTCCCTGCAGGTGTTCTGCGGTTCCCAGGCCGAGGTCGACGAGTACTGGGCGCGGCTCACCGACGGCGGCGAGGAGAGCCAGTGCGGCTGGCTCAAGGACCGCTACGGGCTGTCCTGGCAGATCGTGCCGACCGCGCTGGGCGAGCTGCTCGGCGATCCCGATCCGGACCGGGCGCGACGGGCGACCGAGGCGATGCTGCGGATGAAGAAGATCGACATCGCGGAGCTCCGCCGCGCCGCGGAGGGCGCCTGATCTCCTAAGATCGGCCGAGTGTCCAGAATCCTCGTCCTCGGCGCGTCCGGCTCCGGTAAGAGCACGTTCGCCCGGCGGGTGGCCGCCACGCTCGGCGTCCCGCACGTCGAGCTCGACGCCCTGCATCACGGTCCCGGCTGGACCGTGCGGCCGACCTTCGCCGCCGACGTGGACGCGGCGACGGCGGCGCCCGCCTGGGTCGTCGACGGGAACTACTCCGCGGTCCGGGAGCTCGTGTGGGCGCGGGCGGACACGATCGTCTGGCTGGACCTGCCGCGGTGGCTCGTGGAGTGGCAGGTCATCCGGCGCACGGCCGGCCGGCTGGTGCTGCGCAGGCCGCTGTGGAACGGCAACCGGGAGCGCTGGCGCTCGCTGCATCGGGCCAGCCATCCCATTCGCTGGTCCTGGCGCAAGCACGGCGAATACCGCATCAGCTACGGCGGTCGTTTCGCGGCCGGTGATCCGGACGGCCGGCAGCTCGTCCGACTGCGCAGCCGCCGCGAGACGAAGGCATGGTCCCCCGTCCGGTCAGCGTGACGCTGCGAGCGGCACCACCAGTTCGGACGGGTCGGCGGCGGGCGAACTGATCGCCGCGGTCCCGTCAGCGCGGTTCATGTCGTAGAACAGCGCGTCCCGGGTGTCGACGACCAGCGACAGCCGATGGCCGAACGACAGATCGTGCGCGACCGGGTCGAAGGTCAGCCGCAGCGGCAACGCGACGTTCGGGGTGGCCTCCTGATAGCTGTCGACCGCCTTGGCGATCAGCGTCGAGCGGCCCTGGCCGTCGGTGTCGTACAGGTAGGCGACCAGGGTGCCGGCGTCCGAGTTGGGGGTGACGGTCAGGTGCAGTTCCGGCGCGCCGCGGACCTGCTGGGTCGCGAAGGTCGGCGCCGCCTGCCACACCGCGCCGTGCTTGCGGTCGACCGTGCCGAGGTTCAGCTCGTCAGGCCGATGAGTGAGTCCCTCCAGGAACTTCGTGACCAGGATCGTGCCGGCGTTCGCCGTGGTGTCCGCGTCCGCGCTGAACGTCGTCGACCAGTCCCCGGTCGGGGCCGAGGCCGAGAGCTCACCCGTGCCGAGCACCGCGGGGCCGAGCTGCAGGGTCGTGTGGTTGCCGGTGATGCCGGCCACGCTCTGGTAGGTCTCGACGGCGCCGCCGTCGGTGAGCAGCCGGACCGGCGCGGGAGCCGTTCCCTTCGCGGCGGCCGACGTGGGGATCAGGAAACGGTCGAACCAGTCCCAGGCCGCCGTCCAGGTTTCGTTGGGAATGCCGAACAGCCCGCCGA
Source organism: Frankia alni ACN14a (assembly GCF_000058485.1). NCBI lineage: Bacteria > Bacillati > Actinomycetota > Actinomycetes > Frankiales > Frankiaceae > Frankia > Frankia alni. The sequence continues at coordinate 2,592,474 of NC_008278.1, read as the reverse complement.
TCTCGTTCGTGGCGTGGTCACCGGGGCTGAGGCGGATCGTCTTGGGCCCGGTCAGCCGGTCGAAGAAGGCAAGCTGGGAGGCCGGCGGGAAATAACCGTCGCTGTAGGAGGTCGACATGAAAATTGCCGGCCGGCGGGCGTTGAACCGGTCGAGGTACGCCGTGGCGCCGCGCGTCCTCGCCCAGGACAACACCCGCGGGATGTTGCGGAAAGCCCGGTAGTCGTCGACGATCCCGCGGAACTCCGCGCTGCTACGGCCGGATTTCTCCTGCAGCGACGTCATCAGGTCGAGCGCCGCCTTGTGCCGGGTGTTCGCGTCGTAGAGGGACGTGCCGAAGTCCACCCAGCCGCTCAGTGAGGCGACCGCCCGGATGCGGGTGTCGGCGGCCGCGGCCAGTAGGGCGATGCCGCCGCCGTAGGACAGGCCGGCGACGCCGATCCGATCCCCGACGACGGCGAAGTGGTTGCTCGCCCACGTGATGACGTCCGAGACGTCCGAGACGTCCAGCGGACCGGCGACGTCCACCGTGCCGCCGGAGCCGTAGAAGCCGCGGGTCGTGTAGGCGACGGCGGCGTAACCGCGCTGCACCAGCAGGTCGACCTGGGTCTGCATGCTGGTGTCCTGGAATCCCCAGGCCGCGGGGATCACGACGAGGGGATGCGCGCCGCCGCCGGACGGCACGCCCGTGATCGCGGTCAGGGTCGTGCCGTCCGCGGTCCGGATCGTGACCTGGTTCGTCGGCGCGGTACTCGTCGGCGCGGCGGGCGCCGCGGTGGGGATCAGCGATCCGCCCGGCGGCCGGGCGTTCGGGGCGGCGGCCGTCGACGGGTCGAGCGTGGAGGACGGTGCCGCCGGGACGCCGGCCATCGGCGCCGCGGCGGGAACCAGGCCGGCGGGAGACGCATCATGCCCGCGACCGAGGCCGACGGCCACGGCACAGAGAAGGAGGCCCAACACCAGCGCCGTCGACAACAGTGCGATGGACGGCCGGAATTGGCGAGGGGGCGGTCGGTGGTCGGCGCGCCCGTGCCACGAAGGCATTTTCTCAGGTCTCCCATCGGTCATCCCCACCCCTGACGGGCCCTGGTCTATCCGTTTACGTCCGATATGCGCAAGTAACTCCCCGGGGACGTATGGCGCCTTCAGGCCAGTGCGATCGCGTGACGTGGGGATTCCGCCCGGAAATCAAATCCGCGCGGCTGCGGGCAGACCCGCGCGCCGCACCCCGCGGACCGCCGTGAGGACCGTGCGGTGACGACATGACCGCCGGCCACTCCGGGCACGGCGGACCGATTGCGAGGCGCACCGCACCGTGCACCCCCGACTGCGCGCATCCGTGACCGTCCGAACCGTCCGGCTGGCCTGACCGAACCGTCCGGCTGGCCTGCCCGGGGCGACCGGGGCGACCGGGGCGACCGGGGCGACCGGGGCGACCGGGGCGACCGGGCGTTGATCTCACGAAACGGGCGTCAGGGTCCGCTATTTGCCATGATGCGAGTCGAGCCGCACGGACCAGAACGGGAGCCGACCTGTGAAGCGCACGATCTTCGAGCCCGAGCACGAGGAGTTCCGCGAGCTGGTCCAGACCTTCATCACGAAGGAGTGCCTGCCGCACATCGACGAGTGGGAGCGCAACGGCATCGTCGACCGTGCGGCCTGGACCAAGGCGGGCGAGATGGGCCTGCTGGGCCTTCGGGTGCCCGAGGAGTTCGGCGGCGCCGGGATGACCGACCCGCGCTACGATGCGGTGATCACCGAGGAGCTCGCGCTCGCCGGCGTCAGCGGCCTCGCGTTGCAGCTGCACAACGAGCTGCTCGCCCCGTACATGCTCGACCTGACCAACGACGAGCAGAAGGCCCGCTGGCTGCCGGGCTACGCCTCCGGGGAGATCATCACCGCTGTCGCGATGAGCGAGCCCGGCGCGGGCAGCGACCTGCGCGGCATGCGCACGACGGCGATCCGCGACGGCGACCACTTCGTCCTCAACGGCGCCAAGACGTTCATCAGCAACGGCCTGATCTCGGATCTGGTCGTCGTCGCGGTCAAGACGCAGCCGCAGGAGCAGCCGACCAAGCTCAGCCTCATCGCGGTCGAGCGCGGCACCCCGGGCTTCGAGCGTGGCCGCAAGCTCGACAAGGTCGGCGCCCACTCGCAGGACACCTCCGAGCTGTTCTTCTCCGACGCCCGCGTGCCGGCCGCGAACCTGATCGGCGAGGAGTTCCGCGGGATGAACTACCTCATGCGCAACCTCGCCTCCGAGCGGCTGTCGATCGCGATCAGCAGCGTCGCGAGCGCCCGGCGGGCCCAGCAGCTCACCGCCGAGTACGTGCGCAGCCGCAAGGCGTTCGGCACCACGATCGGCAGCTTCCAGAACACCCGGTTCGTCCTCGCCGCGCTGCACGCCCGTACCCAGGCGGTGCAGAGCTTCGTGGACACCTGCCTGCGCGGCAAGGTCGACGGCGACCTGACCATCGAGGAGGCCGCCGCCGCGAAGCTGCTCGCCACCGAGCTGGAGTTCGACGCGGTCGACGCTGGCGTCCAGCTGCACGGCGGCTACGGCTGGATGGAGGAGTACCCGATCGCCCGGATGTACCGGGACGTGCGGATCAGCCGGATCCTCGGCGGCAGCAGCGAGATCATGAAGGAGGTCATCGGCCGCTCACTCGCGCTGGAGGGGCCCGCCTGAGCGGCCGTCTTCTCCCATGCGACTGACGACCGGGCAGGGCCGGACCATCGCCGTGCACGATCTCGGCGGCGCCGGCCCGGCCATCCTGCTCTGCCACGCCACCGGGTTCTGCGGGCGCGCCTACGAGCCGCTGGCCCGCGTGCTCACCACGGCGCGGCGGGTCTGGGCAGTCGACCTGCGCGGGCACGGCGAGTCCCCCGCCTCCGACGACGGCGACGTGACCTGGGCGAGCATGGTCGACGACGTGCTCACCGCGGCGCTCGCGGTGGCCGCGGCCGTCCCGGCCGCGGATGGCTCCCCCGGTGCCGTGCACCTGGCGGGTCATTCCATGGGCGGTGCGGTCGGCCTGCAGACCGAGGCGGACCATCCCGGGACGTTCGCCTCGGCCTACGTCTACGAACCGGTGATCGCCCCGCCCGTCCCGCCCCCGGCCCGATCGACGCTGATGGCCGCCGCCGCCCGCCAGCGGCGGGAGGTGTTCCCCTCCCGGGAGGCGGCGCTGGCCCGCTACGCGGCCAGGCCGCCGCTGCGCGAGCTCACCGCCGGCGCGCTCGCCGCCTACGTCGAGCACGGCTTCGAGGACCTTCCCGACGGCACCGTGCGGTTGCGCTGCCGGGCCGAGCAGGAGGCGCGCTTCTTCGAGGCCAGCGGCCGCATCACCTGGACGACGGTGGCGAAGGCGGCGCTTCCCACCGTCGTCGCCACCGGTGCGCTGTCCGACTCGGAGCTGATCCCCGCGGCCCCCGGGCTGGCCGCGGCGCTGCCGGCCGCCCGGCACGTCTCCTACGGCCATCTCGGCCACTTCGGCCCGCTGCAGGACGCCGTCACGGTCGGTCGGGACATCCTGGCGCACACCGAGGGTCGCTGACCCGTTCAGGAACGCGACGCGGCGGGATCCGGGGCCCCGAGCAGGGCGATCCGGATCCCGCCGCGGTGCGGAGCTCAGACGTGGGCGACGGCGTTGCCCGCGTTCTGGCCGGGGCGGATGAACAGCGCCAGCACCATCGCCACGCCGGACAGCACCGCGCCGATCACCATGGCGACGTGCAGCCCGCTCATGAACGCGGCATGGCTGCCGGCCTCGATCGCGCCCTGCACGCTCGCGGACGAGCCGGTGGCCGGGGGCACCAGACCCTGGCCGACGAGTTCCTTGGCCTGCGCGAGCCTGCCGGCCTGCTCCGCCGGCACCCCGGCGCCGACCAGCCGGTCGACCAGCACCGATCCGACCCGGCTGGCGAGCACCGAGCCGAGCACCGCGGTGCCGAGCACCCCGCCGAGCTGCGTCGCCGTGGACTGCAGGCCGCCGGCGACCCCGGAGTCCTCGATCGGCGCGTTGCCGATGATCGCATCGGACGCGGCGGTGATGATGAGTCCGACGCCGACGCCGACGGCGACGAACGGCGGCCACAGCAGGTTGAAGGACGAGTCGGGTTCGAGCTGGGTGAGCACGACGAACGACGCGAGCATCAACGCCATCCCGATGGTGATCGGGACCCGCGGGCCGAAGCGGCCGTTGAGGGCGGCGCCCAGCGGGCTCGAGACCATGAACACCGCCGACAGCGGCAGGGTGCGCACGCCGGCCTGGACGGCGGAGTATCCGTGCACGTTCTGCAGGTACAGGGTGAGGAAGAACAGCACCCCGAACATCGCGAAGAAGGTCAGCGTCACGATGAGCGTGCTCAGGCTGAGCGAGCGGTTGCGGAACAGCCGCATCGGCAGCAGTGGCGCGCGGACCCGGGTCTCGATGACCACGAACAGCACCAGCAACACGACGGCGGCGACCAGGAAGCCGATCGTCCTGCCGGAGCCCCAGCCCCAGCCCTGCGCCTTGATCATCCCGAAGACGAGCGCGAACAGGCCACCGCCCAGGGTGAGCAGGCCGGGGGCGTCGAAGCGCTGCGACCCCGACTCGTCACGGCTCTCGGCGAGCACGAACAGCCCGACGATCAGCGCGATCGCGCCCACCGGGACGTTGATGTAGAAGACGGATTCCCAGGACACGTGTTCGACGAGTAGACCGCCGATGATCGGGCCGCCCGCGATCGAGATCGCCGAGGCGCCGCCCCAGATCCCGATGGCCGAGTTCAGCTTCTCCGGCGGGAAGGCCGAGCGCAGGATCGCCAGCGTGTTCGGCATGAGCAGGGCTCCGGCGACGCCCTGCAGCGTCCGGAAGATGATCACACCTTCGATCGACCCGACGAGGCCGACCGCGAGCGACGTCAGGGCGAACCCGACCACGCCGATCAGGAAGATCAGCCGCCGGCCGAACCGGTCACCCAGCTTGCCCGCCGGGATGAGCAGCACCGCGAGCGCCAGCAGGTAGGCGTTGGTCACCCACTGCAGATCCGACAGCGACGCGTGTAGATCCTCGGCGATCCGCGGGTTCGCGATGGACACCACGGTCCCGTCGAGACCCACCATGATCACGCCGAGCGCGACGCTGACCAGGGTGAGCCATGGATGTCCTCGCCTGCTGGTTTTCCCCCCAGCCGAGCCGCTCCCGCCGGCCGCGTGGCGCGGCGCCTGCGCCGCGTCCGTAGCTGTTGCCATGTTCTGACCCCCTCCACCTCGGCCGACGGTGATCGGCTCACTGACATTCAATGCCACAATGTCAGTTCTGCCAATCTGTCAGAGATGACAATCACGTTCCTCCGCGCTACGATCACACCCGTGACGACGAGGATCGGGGAGGCGCCGGCGTCGGGCTCCCTCGAGGTCGCCTCCGAGGTCGGCGACGGTGGAGCCGAGCGGACGCGGGCCGAGCGGCGGCGCGCGCGGATTCGCGCGACCATTGCGGACGCGGCCCTGCGCATGTTCATGTCCCGCGGTTACGACGCGACCACGGTCGAGGATGTGGCGGCCGCGGTGGATCTGAGCCCGCGCACGGTGTTCCGCTACTTTCCGTTCAAGGAGGACATGCTCCGCGAGGCCGTGCACTTCGAGCTGACCGAGCTCATCGCGGCGCTGCGGGACCGACCGGCGCACGAGCATCCCGCGGACGCCCTCGGCCGGGCGATGGTGCACATGTGGTCGAACATGGAGAAGGACCCCGAGGAGGTCCGCACCCTGCTGCGGCTCATCTCCGAACTTCCCCGGATGCGGGGGCTGCTCGTCGAGGCGTCCCGTAGCGGCCAGTACGCCCTGGCGGAGGCCCTGGCGCCCCGCCTCGGCCGGCCCGCCGCGGATCTGTCCACCCAGGTGGCCGCCGGCTGCGCCCTGGCGGCGCTCAACATCGTCCTGGAGGCCTGGGCGACGATGCCCACCGGTACCGATCTCACCCCCCTGATCGACGACGCGATGGCCGCCGTGAAGGCCGGCCCCCTCGGCCCCGGCTGCTGACCAGCCCGCCTCCCCGCTCGATCACCGCTCCCCCACGCGATCACTGCGGTTGACAGCCGCACCCGTTCGACCTGCACTCATAGGCAGGGCGTCCGCCGCTGGGCGGCCGCGCGGGCCGTGCCACGGGCGCCCGCCACGGCACGCGCAGGCGGCAGGAGGCTGCATCAGATGACGACACTGCACCGCGATCCGGTCCTCGACGGCCCGGTCGACCTCATCCCGACCGAGACCGAACTGATCGAAGCGGCGATGCGCTGGCACTTCGACCCCGCGACCGGTTCGCCCTTCTGGCTGGAGCAGGCCGACACCCTCGGCTTCGACCCGCGCGAGGACATCCACACCGTCGACGACCTGGCCAGGTTCCCCAACATCGTCGATCGGCTGCGGCACGTGCCCGCCGCGGACCTGATCCCCCGGGGCTACGCGGGCCAGGACGACACGGTGTACGGCGTCTACGACTCGGGCGGCACCACGGGGCCGCCGAAGCGCGTGGTTGTCATGACGGACTGGATGACCCGCCTGCTCGTCCACACCGACCAGGAGATGGACGCACGCGACTACCCGCAGGGGGTCGACTGGCTCGCCGTGGCGCCGAGCGGGCCGCACATGTTCGGCGCGATCGTCCGCGAGACGGTCCGGCTGCGCGGCCGGCTGAGCTTCACCGTCGACCTCGATCCCCGCTGGGTGAAGAAGTGCATCGCGGCCGGGCGGGCCGAGCAGGCCGACCAGTACGCCGACCACATCGTGGCGCAGGCCCGCACCGTCCTGGAGACCCAGGAGATCGGCGTGCTGATCACCACTCCGCCGCTGCTGGAACGGCTGGTCCGCGACGAGGAGCTGCGCCGGCTGATCGCCGACCGGGTGCGGCTCGTCGAGTGGGGCGGCGCGCACATGGACCCGGACACCCGGTACCTGCTGCGCACGGAGGTTCTCCCCCACACCCGGCTCGTCGGCCGGTACGGCAGCACGATGATCCTCGCGAGCGCCGTCGAACGCCAGGGACTCGCCCCGGACGACCCCTGCGTGTTCGACTCGTTCTCCCCGTTCGTCACGTTCCGGGTGGTCGACCCGGAGACCGGCGAACCGGTGCCCTACGGCAGCCGCGGGCGCGTGGTGATGAACCACGTCAGCAAGTCGGCGCTGCTGCCCAACAACCTCGAGCGGGACGAGGCGACCCGGATCCCACCGCCACCCGGGCGAGTCGGCGACTCCGTGGCCGACGTCTCGCCGGTCGCCGTGTTCGGCGACTCCCCCGTGATCGAGGGGGTGTACTGATGCCGGCCGGGAGCCCGGCCGCCGCGACCACCCGGGCCGAGCTGATCGAGCTCGACGCGCTGGGCCCCGCCGGTCCCTTCCGGTCCCGCAACCGGCTGCCGATCACCGACGTGGCCGGCGTCGCGCTCGCCGAGCTGAGCCTGGTGCCGTCGCTGTACGTGCACCGCACCATCGCCGCGCTGCGCGCCGCCGAGCCGCTGCCGGCCGCCGACCGGCTCGCCGCGCTCGCCCGGGCCGGGGAGGCGTTCGCGACCGAGACCGTCGCCGGGCTGTCCGTCGAGGAGTACTGCCACGCGGTCAGCCGGATCTCGGGGATGCCGATCTCGGTCGTGCGCCACGCCACCGAGACGACCTGGCGGGCGCTGCTCGGCGCCGGCCGCGACGCGCGCCAGGCCCGGCCCCGGGCGAGCGTCGACGACTGGCACGACCCCGCCACCCAGGGCGGACGGGCGGTGTGGACGCGGCGCGGGGAGGTCTTCGCGGTGCACGCGTCCGGCAACCATCCCGGCGTGCACGCCCTGTGGCCGCAGGCGCTGGCGCTGGGCTACCGGGTTGCGGTGCGCCCGTCGCGGCGTGAACCGGTCACCGCGCACCGGCTGATCACGGCGCTGCGGGCGGCCGGGTTCGGCGCCGACCAGGTGGCGTACCTGCCCACCGACCACGCCGTCGCCGACGAGATCATCTCCGCCGCCGACCTGTCCATGGTCTACGGCGGGGACGACGTGGTCGCCAAGTACGGCGCGGACCCCACGGTGCTCGTGCAGGGACCCGGGCGCTCGAAGATCCTGCTCGCCGGCGAGGACTGGCACCGCCATCTCGGCACCCTGGTCGACTCGGTCGGCGACGAGGGCGGCACCGCCTGCGTCAACGCGACGGCGGTGTTCACCGACGCCGACCCCGGCGGTCTCGCGGCGGCGCTCGCCGAGCGGCTCGGCGCCATCCCGACCCTGCCTCCCGAAGACGACCGGGCGGTGCTGCCCTGCCAGCCGGCCGAGCAGGGCGCGGCGCTGGAACGCTACCTGCTCGACCACGCGGCGGGGACGACGCCGCGCCTCGGCGGCGGCGGCATCACCGACCCCGTGCCCGGCGGCGGCGTCGCGCTGCGCCCGGCGGTGTTCCAGGTCGACCGGGCGGACGCGGCGCAGACCGGCATCGAGCTCGGCTTCCCCTGCGTGTGGGTGGCCCCCTGGTCGCCCGCCGACGGGATCCGCCCGCTGCGCAACTCCCTCGTCCTGACCGCCCTCACCGACGACGACCACCTCCTCGACCAGCTCGTCGCCGATCCGACGATCAGCAACGTCTACGTCGGCGACCACCCCACCTACTGGATGCGCCCCGACGTCCCGCACGACGGCTACCTCGGCGAGTTCCTGATGCGCACCAAGACCGTCCTGCGCGACTGAGCCCGACCGCGTCCGTCGATCGCAGCCTGCTGGCGCACGCGGAGCACGGCGCACGCGGAGCACGGCGCACGCGGAGCACGGCGCACGCGGAGCACATTGCGGTGCGTTCTGCCCGGACTCACGGCTGGGACCGTGCAGAACGCACCGCAACCGGCTCCGCGCGGCCTCGGCCCAGGCCGGCGACACGCGGCCGACGGGTGTGACGGGTATGACGGCCAAGGCGGGTGGTGGATGGCGGGTCAGAGCCGGACGAGGGCGCGGGGGCGCTTCGTCAGGTAGTCGGTGTAGGCGACGGTGGTGAAGAACTCGGGCAGCGTCTCGCCCAGGGCGGTCTCGACGAACACCTCGCGGGCCTCGTCGAGGCGGTTCGGGGCGCTGCCGCGCTCGGCGCACAGCACGGTCAGCTCCTCGGCGAGCAGGCGCTCGGCGAGTTCCCGGGTGACCGGGCGGCCGTCGGCGAGCCGCGTGCCGTGGTGGATCCACTGCCAGACCTGGCAGCGGGCGAGCTCGGCGGTGGCGGCGTCCGTCATCACGTCGAAGATCGCCACCGCGCCGGTGCCGCGCAGCCACGCATCGAGGTAGCGCAGCGCCACCGCGATGCTGCCGCGCAGCCCCGCCTCGGTGACCGTGCCGGCGGCCGAGGCGACGTCGAGCAGGTCGGCCGCGGTCACCGGCTCGTCGTCCGGACGCGGCCGGTCGCGCTGGCGGGGCACGGCGCCGAGGCGGGCGTCGAGGCGGGCGTCGAACGCCGCCTCGCACACCGCCACCAGCCCCGGATGGGCCACCGAGGAGCCGTCGAACCCGTCGTCGGCGTCCCGCTGCGTGTCCCGGCGGAGCTGGTCGAGCGCGCGGGCGTCGACCTCGGGATCCCGGCCGGGGACGAACGCCGCCGTCGCCCCGATCGCGTGCGCGCCGCGGCGGTGGCAGGTCCGCACGAGCAGCGCGGTGTGGGCCCGCAGGAACGGCGCCGTCATCGTCAGCTGATCCCGGTCGGGGAGCACGAACGCCTCGCCCCGGGCGCCGACGGTCTTCAGGAGGCTGAACACGTAGTCCCAGCGTCCGGCGGCGTTCAGGCCGGCGCAGTGCTCGCGCAGCTCGTAGAGGATCTCCTCCATCTCGAAGGCCGCGGGGACCGTCTCGATGGGCACGGTCGCCCGGATCGTGCCCTGCGCCAGGCCGAGCCGCTGCTGGGCGAACACGAACACGTCGTTCCACAGGCGGGCCTCGCGATGACCCTCCAGCTTCGGCAGGCAGAAGTACGGTCCGCTGCCCCGGGCGAGCTGGCGGCGGGCGCAGTGGAAGAAGTACAGGCCGAAGTCGACCAGGCTCGCCGACATCGGTCGGCCGTCGATGAGCAGGTGGTGCTCGCTGAGGTGCCAGCCACGAGGGCGGACGACGATCGTCGCCGGATCCGGCCCGACCCGGTGGCGCCGGCCGGTCGGCGTGGTGACCTCGAGCCGGCCCTCGATCGCGTCGAGCAGGTTGAGCTGGCCCGCGATCACGTTGAACCAGGTCGGCGCCGTGGTGTCGGCGAAGTCCGCCAGCCACACCCGGGCGCCGGAGTTCAGCGCGGTGACCGTCGCCGTCCGCTGCGTCGGCGCGATGATCTCCACCCGCCGGTCGGTCAGGCCGGGCGCCGCGCCCGCGACCCGCCATGACTCGTCGGCGCGGATGGCCGCCGTCTCGGGCAGGAAGTCCAGGACGGCCGCCCCGGAGGCGAGCAGCAGGCGCCGCTCGCGCCGGGCGGCGAGCAGGCCGGCCCACCGCGCGGCGAAGACGGTGTCCAGCGCGATGAGGAATTCCAGCGCCTGCGGCGTCAGGATCTCCCGGAAACGCTCCCGAGGTTCACCGGGCTCGCCGATGACCTCGATCCGACCGCCGCGCGGTGCCGGCATCTCAGTGCCCCGCGCCGGCGCCGGTCGCGGTGAACTGGGCTTCCTCGGTGGAACCGCGCAGCGCGACGGTGTCACTCGTCGGGTTGATGGCGGTGCTCACCAGGTCGAAGTAGCCGGTGCCGACCTCGCGCTGGTGACGGGTCGCGGTGTAGCCGTCGGCCTCGCTGGCGAACTCGCGTTCCTGCAGGTCGACGTAGGCGGTCATGCCCTCGCGGGCATAGCCGTGGGCGAGGGAGAACATCGAGTGGTTCAGCGCGTGGAATCCGGCCAGGGTGATGAACTGGAACTTGTAGCCCATGTGGCCGAGTTCGCGCTGGAACTTCGCGATGGTGGCGTCGTCGAGGTGCGCCCGCCAGTTGAACGACGGCGAGCAGTTGTAGGCGAGCATCTGGTCCGGGTACTGCGCCTTGATCGCCTCGGCGAACTGGCGGGCGATCTCCAGGTCCGGCGTGGAGGTCTCCATCCACAGCAGGTCGGCGTAGGGGGCGTAGGCCAGGCCCCGGGCGATGCACGGCTCGACGCCGTCACGCACCCGGTAGAAGCCCTCGGCGGTGCGCTCGCCGGTGACGAAGGGCAGGTCGCGCTCGTCGACGTCGCTGGTGATCAGGGTCGCCGCCTGCGCGTCGGTGCGGGCGACGATCACCGAGGGGACGTCGGCGACGTCGGCGGCCAGGCGCGCGGCGTTGAGGGTGCGGATGTGCTGCCCGGTCGGGATGAGCACCTTGCCGCCGAGGTGGCCGCACTTCTTCTCCGAGGCGAGCTGGTCCTCCCAGTGCACCCCGGCGGCACCGGCCGTGATCATCGCGCTCATCAGCTCGAAGGCGTTGAGGACGCCGCCGAAGCCGGCCTCGGCATCGGCGACGATCGGGACCAGCCAGTCGGGGGCGTCGGCGACGCCCTCGGCCCAGGTGATCTGGTCGGCGCGCAGCAGCGCGTTGTTGATCCGACGGACCACCGCCGGGACCGAGTTCGCCGGGTAGAGGCTCTGGTCCGGGTAGGTCTGGCCGGACAGGTTCGCGTCCGCGGCGACCTGCCAGCCGGACAGGTAGATGGCCCTGAGCCCGGCCTTGACCTGCTGCACGGCCTGGTTGCCGGTCAGCGCGCCGAGGGCGTGGACGTAGTCGGTGTCGTGCAGCAGGCCCCACAGCTTCTCCGCGCCGCGGCGCGCCAGCGTGTGCTCCTCCAGGACGCTGCCGCGCAGCTTGATCACTTCGGCGGCGCCGTAGGTGCGCTCGATGCCCGCCCACCGCGGGTCCGTCGCCCACCGGGCGGCCAGCTCCTCGGCCGCCTGCGTCGCCCCGTTCGCCCCGTTCGCCGCGGTAGTCGTCCCCGTCGTCGCCGTCGTCGTCTTCGCCTCGGCCATGTCGATCTCTCCCTGCCCTGGAGTCGGAATAGCGCGGATCGCCCTCCCTCTCGAAGCTGTCACAGCGATTCAGCCTGGTCGAGCGGCCCAACGAGCCAAGTCCTGCGAATCTTCCGGGCCGCCTTTGCGAACCCTGCGAATGGCATGTTGGCAGCTGGTCGGCTATCCTCCCAACCAGCGAGGGAGAGCGGATGCAGAAGACTTTTGTCGGGACCCGGTTACGGGAACTGCGCGAGGAACGGGCCATGAGCCAGGTCGAGCTGGCGCGCCTGCTCGGCATCTCCCCCAGCTATCTCAACCAGATCGAGCACAACTCCCGGCCGCTCACCGTACCGGTCCTGCTACGCATCACCGAGGCATTCGGCGTCGACGCCGGCTTCTTCGCCGCGCACGACGTGACCCGGCTGATCGCGGAGGTCCGGGAGGTCCTCTCCGACGGCACGATCGGCCTGAAGGTGCCGGCCACCGACGCCGCCCAGCTCGCCGAGCAGCTCCCGCAGACCGCCCACGCGCTGATCACGCTGCACCGCCGCTACCGCCAGGCCAACGAGCGCCTGGCCGCGCTCACCGGCGCCCGCGGGCCGGAACCGGCGGGGCCCGCACCGGCGCCGATGCCGGACGAGGAGGTCCGCGACTTCTTCTACCAGCGCCAGAACTACGTCGGCGAGCTCGACGACGCCGCCGAGCGGCTCGCCGGCGAGATCGGCCTGACCCGCGGCCGGGTGCACGCGGTGCTGGTCGAGCGGCTGGCCTACCACGGCATCCGCGTGCACAGCCGCGAGCCCGGCCCCGACCTCGCCGGCCCTCGCGACGACGGGCGCGAAGGCGGGCGCGACGGGCGCGAGGACGGGCGTGACCTCGACCGCGAGCTCGACGTCGACGTGCTGCACCGCTTCGACCCGCAGACCCGGGTGCTGACCCTTTCCAGCCACCTGCGGCCCGGCCAGCGGGCCTTCCGGATGGCGCTGCAGCTCGCCTTCGCCGAGTTCGACGACCTGGTCACCCGGCTCACCGACGAGGGCATGCTCAGCGGCCCCCCGGCCCGCACGCTGACCCGGATCGGGCTGGCGAACTACTTCGCCGCCGCCCTCATCCTGCCCTACAATGTGTTCCACACCACGTCCGAACGGTTCCGCTACGACATCGAACGGCTCTCCGAGCATTTCGGCATGGGCTTCGAGACGATCTGCCACCGGCTGAGCACCCTGCAGCGCCCCCGGGCCCGGGGCGTTCCCTTCTCCTTCATCCGGGTGGACCGCGCGGGCAACATGTCGAAACGCCAGTCGGCCACCGGATTCCATTTCTCCCGCGCCGGCGGAACGTGTCCGCTGTGGAATGTGTACGAGGCGCTCGCCGCCCCCGGAAGAATCCACACCCAGATCGCCACGATGCCGGACGGACGCAGTTACTTCTGGATTGCCCGCACGGTCAGTCGGGGCTATGGCCGTTTCGGTCGCCCGGGCAAGACGTTCGCCATCGGGCTCGGCTGCGAACTGCGCCATGCCAGCCGGCTGGTGTATTCGACCGGGCTCAATCTGGATGATCCGGCGGCCGCGGTACCGATCGGAATCGGCTGCAAGGTGTGCGAGCGCGTCGGCTGCGCGCAGCGGGCCTTCCCGCAGATCGGCCGCAGCCTCGCCCTCGACGAGAACCGCGGCACCTTCGCCCCCTACCCGGCCGACATCAACTCCTGACCCAGACAAACTCCCGACCCGGACGAGTCGGCGCCCGCATGCGAGACTGAGCCCTCACGGGATCGGTTGCATCGACCCAGTGCAACGCGGCATTCCGTCGCCGTGGATCGTTCTGGACCAGGTGCCCGCGGGAAGAGGGAGGCATGTCGACGGATTCCGGTGAGTCCGATCGCGCCGACCCCACAGGACACGCCGACCTGTCGGAGCACGTGATCGTGGCCGGGCTCAGCGCGATGGGGCTGCGCCTCGCCGAGCAGTTGCAGGCGTCCGGCGTCGCGGTGGTCGCGGTCGACGACCGGCTCTCCGCCACCGCGCGGCGCCGACTGGAACGCTGCGGGGTCCGCGTCCTGCGCGAAAGCCCGCACCTGCCCGAGGTGCTGCGCGAGGCCGGCATCGCCGCGTCGCTCGCCGTGGTGATCTGCCACGAGGCCGACCTCGACAACCTGGAGACGGCGCTGCTCGCCGCCGATATCGCCCCCGCCGTCCGGCTGGTCGTCAGCGTCCACAACCCGCAGCTCGGCGGCCAGCTCGCCGACGCACTCGCCCAGGTCCGGGTGCTGAACCTGGGGGAGCTCGCCGGGCCGAGCTTCGTCGAGGCCTGCGTGCGCTCCGACGTCACGCACGCCTTCACGATGGACGCCCGCGCCGACGCCGAGGTGTTCGCGGTGATCGAGGAGGAGATCACCGGACGGGGCGACTTCCGGGCCCGCTACGGCGACCTCACCCCGATCGCGCTGCGCCGCGCCGGCGCCCGACACGCCGAGATGCTCCCGCCGCGGGACACCTCGCTGCGACCGGGTGACCGACTGACCGTCCTCGGCCGCCTCGCCGAGTTCGACGAGCGCGGCATGACCGTCTCCGGTCTGCACGACGCACGCCTGTTCGCGACCCTCGGCGCCGGCACCGCCGAACGCGGTGGCGTGTCCCGGGCCCGGCGCGGCACGACCGCGCGGCTGCGGGAATTCCGGTCCATCATCCGCGGGGAACTGGACCGGCCCTTCCGGCTCGCCCTCGTCGCCGTCGCCGCGATCCTGCTGGTCAGCACCGTGGTGCTGTCGCTGACCTACACCGATCACAACCAGGCCGCGCCGCCCGACTTCGGCCCGCTCGACGCCCTCTACCTCACCGTCGAGACGATGGTCACGGTCGGCTACGGCGACTTCAACTTCGGCGCCGCCGACAAGTGGCTGCAGGTCTTCGGCATCGGGCTGATGCTGGCCGGCGCGCTGTCGATCGCGGTCGTCTATGCCTTCATCACCAACGTGATCATCAGTCGTCGACTCGAACGCGCGCTGGGCCGCGGCCGGGCCGGCGCGGTACGCGGGCATGTCATCCTGTCCGGCCTCGGCTCGGTCGGGGTCGCGACGATGGACGGCCTGGTCCGCGCCGGCCGCCAGGTGGTGGTGATCGAACGGGACGAGAACAACCGGTACCTGCCCGTGGCCCGCGAACAAGGGGTCCCGGTGATCATCGGGGATGCGACGGTGCGGTCCACCCTGCTGGAGGCCGGCCTCGCCCACGCGACCACGGTCGCCGCCCTGACCAGCGACGGGGTGGCGAACCTGGAGACGGTGCTGTCTGCCCGGGAGGCCCACGTCGAGCTTCGCGGCGCTCGCGCGGCCAGGGAGGCGGCGCGCCGCGCCGGCGGTCGCTCCTACGGCCGGGGCCGGTCGCCCGAGGCGCAGCCGCGCCAAGCCGGCCTGCGGGTGGTGCTGCGGATCTTCGACACGACGATGGCCGACGAGGTCGAGCGCCGGTTCGGCATCCACACCGCCCGCAGCGCCTCGGCGCTGGCCACCCCGTACTTCGTCGGCGCCGCGCTCGGCTACGACGTGCTGAGCACCTTCTACGTGGAGCGCACCCCCTTCCTCGTCGCCCGGATGACCGTCAACGCCGGCGGGGCACTCGTCGGCCCTACCCTGCGGGAGCTGTCCACCGGCACCCGCGTCCTCGCCGTCACCACAGCCACAGCCACAGCCACAGCCAGTCTCGGCGCCGACGACAGCCGCAGCGACGATGACGGCCGCGGAGATGACGGCCGTGACGATGACCGCCGCGACGATGACCGCCGTGACGATGACCGCCGTGACGATGACGGCCGTGACGATGACCGCCGTGACGATGACCGGGCGGTCGTCGAGCCGGACTACCGGCCGGGCCGGCACACCCGCCTGCGACCGGGCGACGAGCTGCTCGTCGTCGGCCCCGTCACCCAGATCGTCGACATGGTTCGGCGCAACCAGCGTGTCGACGTCCCGGCGCGGCACCGCCCGGCACCGACACGGGCCTCCGCGACGGCCACGCGGGGCGAGTCCGACCGCGCGGCCGACCCCACGGACGCCACCGGGAACTGACGCGATCAGTCGGTGAGGCCCACGAACACCGGCGGCCCGTGCCGCAGCTGGCTCTCTTCCGCGCACTCCCTGGCCAGGGTCGCCGCCAGGTCGGCGTCCGCCGGTTCCGGGGTGCCCCCCGGCAAGTTGCAGACTCCCTCGTCCTCCTGAAGAACGACCCGCCCCAGCTCGTCGAGGACAAAACCGTGGACCTGGCGGACTGCCATGCCCGCGGGTACCGCGTCCCGAAACCAACGACGCGGGACCGGCCACCACCCTCGGGCGCCCGTTTCGTCCTGGCCACCGGTTGTCGCGGATGGCCCGGTCACGGGTGCATGCGGGCGCCCTTGAGCGCCTTGTCGACGGCGTTGCGCGGGCCGTGCAGGGCGAGGCCGACCAGGTCGAGGGCGTCGCGCGGCACGGCTCGGACGGCGGCCCGGTTGTCGCGGTCGTTGCCGGTGGCAAACAGGTCGGACGTGAAGATCGACATGGCCAGGCCCCGGCCGGCGACGCGGGCGAACGACGAGGTCAGCGTCTCGCGCGAGCCGGCGAACACGAGCACCGGTTGGCGGAACATGGGCAGGTACCCGTGGCCGTCCGCGTCCGCGTAGGGCTCGCCGACCAGCTCCGGGTTGCTCGCCGCTATCCCGCTGACGAGGAACGCCGTGACGTTGAGCCGCTGCCAGTCCAGCAGGTCGTCGCGCAGGAGCACGGCGATCTTGGTGGTGAAGCGTACCGGGGCAGGCTCCGACGACCCGTCGCCGTCCATGGCGCGGTCGCGGTGAAGATCAGTATCCACACCGCCAAGTCTCGGCGGCAGCCGGCATGACGGTCTTGTACGTTCCTGACGTGTCCGAGGCGCACACGCCCGCGGCGGACCTCGCCGCGGCGGGCAGGGTCGGGGAAGGTCAGACGGTCGCCGCCTGGCGGCCGGCGGTGGCGGGCGTCCGCGAGGTGTTCCACGCCCGGTTCATCTCGCACGTCTACCCGCCGCACACCCATGACTCGTGGACGCTGCTCATCGTCGACACCGGCGCGGTCCGCTACGGCCTGGACCGCCACGAGCACGGCACGCTGCGCTCGCAGGTGACGCTGCTGCCGCCGGACGTCCCCCACGACGGCCGCTCGGCCCGGCCCGGCGGCTTCCGCAAGCGGGTCCTCTACCTCGATCGGGACCTCCTCGGCGACGAGCTGATCGGCACCGCGGTCGACGCCCCGACGCTGGCCGACCCCGCCCTGCGCCGGCGCGTCGGGCGGCTGCACGACCTCCTGCTGACCCCCGGCGAGGACCTCGCCGCCCAGAGCGGCCTCGCCCTCGTCGGCGAACGACTACGCGCCCACCTGGCCCGCCGCGGCAGCTCGCCCGCCCGCCGTGACGGTGCGCCACCACCCCGCCGGGACCCGACCGCCGCCCACGCGCTGCGCGACCTCATCGACAGCCGGATCGCCGAGGGCATCACGCTGGCCACCGCCGCGGAGCTGCTCGGAGCCCATCCGACCCACCTGATCCGCGCCTTTCACCAGGAGTTTGGTCTGCCGCCCCACCGCTACCTCACCGGCCGGCGGGTGGACCTGGCCCGCCGCCTGCTGCTCGCCGGCCACCGCCCGGCCGAGGTCGCCACGCTCGCCGGCTTCTACGACCAGGCCCACCTGACCAGGCACTTCCGCCGCATGCTCGCCACCAGCCCCGCCCGCTACGCCCGCCCGGCCTGACGCCGCCGCGGGACGTCGTCTCGAAAGGTCGCCTTGCACATGCCCGATGTCGTCGTGGCCGGGGTGGTGAACGTGCAGCAGACGGTGCCGGTGGACGGGTTTCCCGTCGCCTACGCGCCGGTGCGGTATGCGACGGGACGGCTGCGGCTGGCGGTCTCCGGGGTCGGGCTGAACGTCGCCCGGACGCTGGACGCGCTCGGCACGCCTGCGTCCCTGGCCACCCTCGTCGGGAACGATCCGGCCGGGACGGTGATCCGGGCCGAGCTGCGACGTCTTGGCCTGCTCGGCGCGCCCGGCGAGGACGAGCCGGACGATCGGGGGGCCGGGGTGCTGCCGACGGCGAACAGCGCGATGTCCCCCGTCCTGGTCGATCCGCGCGGCACCCGGCAGGTGCACACCGACCTCGCTGATCTCGCCACGGCCCGTTATCCGCCGTCGGTGTTCCGTGACCTGCTCGCGGGGGCACGTCTCGCCGTGCTGACGACCGCCGGTTTCGTCCGCGACCTGATCGGCGTCGCCCAGGCCGTCGGCGTGCCGATCGCCGTCGACGTGCAGACCATCGTGGACGCGCACGACGCCTACAGCCGGCCCTGGCTGGCCGCGGCGACCATCGTGTTCTGCTCCGCCGAGCGCCTGGCGGCCAGCCCCGCCGACACCGCCGCCGCGCTGCTGAGCCGCTACCCGGCCCAGATCGTGCTCGTCGGGATGGGCGGCGACGGCTGTCTGCTCGCCGTCCGGGACCGTCCGCCGTGCCACCTGCCCGCCCGCGCCCCGCACGGCGTGCTCGACACAACCGGCGCCGGGGACGCGCTGTGCGCCGGTTTCCTGCACTACTGGCTCACCACCGGCGATCCCGACGCGGCGGCCCGGCGCGCCGTCCTCGTCGCCGGCTGCGCGGTCGGCTCCGCCGGCACGGACGTCCACGTCAACTCCGGGCACATCGACGACCTGCTGCGCGCCCCGGACGGGCGCCCGTCGGACGCCGGCTGACGCGCGACGGCTGATGGACGACGGGCCCGGTCCGGTCCGATCCGACCTGCGGTGTTCGTCGCGTATCGGCTGCTCGACAGCGGCGGCGACGGGGCGCGGTTGCGCACTACGCTCCCCCACGGCGTCGCGTGGCGCCCGTGGAGATCAGCAGCGAGGGAACGATGACGGCGAGGACGATTCCGATCCGTTTCACCGACGACGCCGGAGTGACCGACATCGCGGAGTCGCTGTCCGCCCTCAAGGGCGACGGGCGCCATCTCTGGCTCGCCGGCGACGAGACGATCACCATCGAGCGGACGACGTTGTCGCCGAGCGGGGACGGCTTCGTCGACCATGTCAGCTTCTCGGTCGCGGACTTCCTCCCGCTGCCCGAACCGCCGGAACCGGACGGCAGCCAGCTCGAGATCGACATCGAGGGCATCGACCGGCACGGCGACTACCTCTGGTTCGTCGGTTCGCACGCCCGGACCCGTAAGCGGGTCAAGCCACACCACGCCACCGAGCAGGCGCTGGCCCGGCTGGCCAGGGTGAGCAGCAACGCCAACCGCTGCCTGCTCGGCCGCATCCCGGTGGTGGACATCGACGGGGCGCCGACCCTCGTTCCCAGCGCCCCGGCGCCGGCCTCGCCGAGCGGGGCGAAGCTGACCGCCGCCGCGCTCGGCCTGTCCAAGCGCAACCGGCTCACGCGGGCGCTGCGGGACGACGAGCACCTCGGCCTGTTCCTGAAGATCCCGAGCAAGGACAACGGCCTGGACATCGAGGGGCTCGCGGTCGTCGGCGAACGGATCTACCTGGGGTTGCGCGGTCCGGTGCTGCGCGGCTGGGCGGTGGTGCTCGAGCTGCGCCTCACCGAGGGCGACGGCCAGGACCTGGTGCTCGCCCCGCTCGGCGACGGCAACGGCAACGGCGATGACGGCAACGGCGGTCCCCGTTACCGCAAGCACTTCCTCGACCTCGACGGGCTCGGCGTGCGGGACATCCTCGCCCACGGCGACGATCTGCTGCTGCTCGCGGGCCCGACGATGGATCTCGACGGGCCGGTGCGGATCTACCGCTGGCGGGGCGCCGCGCACGCGCGCACAAGCGTCGTCGTCACGGACGAGGCGATCGAGCCCGTGCTGGACCTGCCGGTCGGGGTCGGCGACGACCATCCGGAGGGGATCGCGCTGCTGCCCGGCGATCCGTCGTCGTTGCTGGTGGTGCACGACAGCCCGGCCCCGCGGCGGCGCTGGCACCGGCACGAGATCCTCGCCGACGTCGTACCGCTGTCTCACGGCTGAACCACCCGGGCGACGGCTGAACCGCCCGGGCGACGGCTGACCGGGCGGGACGAGGGCTCACCGGGCGGGACGAGGGCTGACCCGGCGGGCGCCCGACCACGGTTTTCGCTCCCGACGATCGCCCGGCGTGTTCGAGGGGCCGGCGGTCTATCCGCCATCGACCGACCACGGCAAGATTGGCGCACTGCATCACGATCCGCCCCGCTCACCGCCCTGCACCGAGGTTCGCGCGTGTCCGACGAGTTCGACCTGACCGCCGTCACCACCTGCGCGGAGTTCGGACGTGTACTGACGGTCGTCCGGGAGCGGGCGGGGCTCAGCGTGCGCGACGTCGCCCGCAGGGTGAACGTCCCGCCCAGCACCGTCGGCGGCTACTTCGGCGGATCGCACCTGCCGGGGCTGAAGCCGGCGAACCTCGTCGAGAACATGCTGCGCACCTGCGGGGTCACCGACCCCGTCGAGCTGCGCCGCTGGGTCGAGACCTGGAGCCGGATCCGGCGCACCCGCCGGGGCTCGCCCGACGACGAGCGGGGCACCACCGATCGCGACGCCACCGAGCGCGACGCCCCAGAGCGGGACGCCGCCCGTGGCGGGTGGGGTCTCGGCGACCTCGCCGCCCGGAGGCTCGACGAGCATGGTTCCCCGCGGGGGCCCGTCGACCGGGTCCGCGGCGACGAGCACGCGGCCGCCCTGACGATCGCACCACCCGTGGCCCGGCTGGACCGGCTGCCGGCCGTGCGCGGCCGCGAGGAGATCCTCACCCTGCTGACCGGACGGCTCCCCGCCGCCGGTCATGCCACCGGGGAGGGGCCGACGAGGCCGGTTGGGCCGGTCGGGCCAGGTAGACCGGCGGGGCTGGCGGGGTCGGGCAACGACACGCGGGTTCGCGGGCGGGTGCACGTCCTGCACGGGCTCGGCGGGATCGGCAAGAGCACCGTGGCGCTCGCCCTCGCCGCGGCCGCGCTCGATCGCGGCGTGCGGACCTGGTGGATCAGCGCCACCCGTCCCGGCGCGGTGCCCGCGGCGATGGGGGCGCTCGCCGTCGAGCTTGGCGCCACCCATCATCAACTGCGCCGGGCAAGCCTGCCCGACCTGGTCTGGCGGCTGCTCGGTGCCCTCGACCAACCATGGTTGCTGGTCGTCGACAACGCCGACAATCCCGCCGACGACCTGGGCCCGTCGGCGGGCGATGTACTTGACGGAACCGGTTGGCTGCGCCCCGTCACCGGGGCGCAGGGGATGGTCGTGGTGACCACCCGCGACGGCGCGGCCTGGTCGCTCGGCTCCGCCGGGGATCGGGTCCCGCCCTGGCTACGCCTGCACCGGCTCGCGCCCCTCACCGACCGCGACGCCGGCCAGGCGCTGCTCGACCTCGCCGGTGACGGCCCGGGGTCCGCGCAGGCCGCGCAGAGCCTCGGCCGCCGCCTCGGCGGCCTGCCCTTGGCGCTCTCGCTCGCCGGCCAGTTCCTGGCCGAGGCGCGGCGGATGCCGCCGGGCTTCGGCGGCGCGGTCATCCCCCGGACCTATCCGGCGTACGAACAGTTCCTGCGTACCGGTGGGCCGTGGTCGCTGCTGCCGGACTTCGCGGCAGCGAACCCACGGTCCGCGGCCCCGCATCCGCGCCCGCAGCCCCCGGCCACGCCGCCGGACGTCCGCACTCCGACCGATCCCCACACCCGGGCTGACCCCGGCACGGGCCTGAGCGGCGGGGCGGCGGCGGGGATGCCCGGCCGGCGTCGGGAGCGCGAGCTCGTCGGGCCGACCTGGGATCTCTCGCTGAACCTGCTCGCCCTGCGCGGGCACGACCGGGCCCAGCAGCTGCTGACCCTGTTCGCCTGCCTCGGCGGCGATCCGATCCCCGTCGACGTGCTTGTCAACGCCGAGGTGCTCACCGCCTCGCCCCTGTTCGGCGCCCTGACGGCGACCGAGCTGTGGGGGTTGGTCCGGGCTCTCGCCGGCCAGGGCCTGATCGAGCACACCCTCGACCCGACCAGGTCAGCCGGCCCGGCGGCCCGGGCCGACGCGTCGGCGCCCGGCGAGGCGGACACCGCGCACCGGATCTGGTTGCATCCCCTGGTGCGGGACAGCTTCGGCCGGGCCGCGCACGTCTCCGGTCGGGTCGAGGACTACCTGGAGACGATCACCGCGTTGCTGGTCCACGCCGCCCGGCGGCTCGACCCGCGCGACCCCGAGACCTGGCCCCACTGGACGATGCTCGCCGGGCACGCGGACGCGGGCCTGGCGATGCTGCGCGCCCGGCACCGGTGGGGACTGCCGGCGTTGACCGAGGGGCGGCTGCCGCCGGAGCTGCTGGTACCCGCCACCGTCGCCGCCCGCTTCCTGCGCGCGACCGGACGCCTCGCCGAGGCCGCCGAGGCCTACGAGGGCGTGCTGCGCACCGGGCGGCAGCTGTTCGGCGACGACCACGCCGACGTGCTGTCCGCCGCCCACGACCTGTACCGGGTGCGCGCCGCGCAGGGCCGGCCCGGCGACGCGGAGGAGGGGCTGCGGGCCGTCCTCGACGACCGGGCCAGGGTCCTGGGCGCGGAGCACCCCGACACCCTGACGACGCAGCACTACCTGGGCCGCACCCTGCGCGAGTCGGGCCACCACCCCGAGGCGCTCGGGTGGCTCAGGCGAACGCTCACCAGCCGGGAACGGGTCCTCGGCCACCGTCACCGCGACACCCTCACCACCCGTAACAACGTCGCGGACATGCTCGTCGACGAGCAGCAGTGGACTGCGGCCGAAGACCTGCTGAGCGCCGTGTGGACCGATCGGGTCGACACGCTCGGACCCGAGCATCCGGCGACCCTCGTGACCCGCTACCACCTCGCTCGGCTCGACCACCGTCGCGGCGAGCATGCCCGGGCCGCGGGCCGGGCCGCCGAGCTGGTGGCGGTCTGCCGGCGCGTCCTGGGCCCCGATCATCCCCGCACGCTGGCGGCGATCTGCCTGCACGGCGAGATCGAGCAGGAGCTCGGCCGGCTCGCCGCGCGGCGCGCCGACGTGGCGGACGCGTACCGGCGCAGCCTGCGGGTGCTGGGCCCGGAGCACGGGACCACCCGGCGGCTTCAGCGGCTCGTCGGCCGCTCACCGTCGTCCTGACGCGCCCCGGCCGGGGCGGACGCGGCCGCGGTCGAGCCGGCGGGCAGCGCCGGGAGCTGCGGGGTGCCGGCCGCGCGCACCGATGGGAACCCGCCGCCGTTCCGCTCGGCCAGCAACCGCACCGGCAGGCCGACCGCCCAGCCGCCGAGGGCGGGCAGCAGGGCCCACAACGGCAGCCCGGACGGCTCGGTCAGCAGCCAGGCGACGCTCGCAAGCTGGCAGGCGAGCAGGTTCGCCAGGATGAAGCCGCCGCCGCGGGGACGGGGTGACCGGATCGGATCGAGGCCCGGGGCGCCCGACCGGACCAGCCGGATCAGCCCGGCGGTGGCGACCAGCGCGGCGAGGACGGCCGCGGCCGCGGCGAGCCCTCGGCCGGCCAGGCAGACGTGGCCATCGGAGGGCCCGGGCGTCACCGGGGCGAGCGCGGCCGGCCCTCGGGGCACGGCCGCCGACAGCGTGGGGGCGCCGTCGACGTCGGCGGCGGCGTCGGCGGCGGCGGCGGCGGCGAGGGCGAGCCCGCCCACCGTGGACACGACGGCGACGATCCCGACCTGCGCGGTGAGCACGATCGCGACATACCGCCGCGGGAAGACGAAACCGCGAGGTCGGCGCAGGTGCACGCCGGTGGCCAGCGCCGGCGTGCGTCGCCCGCAGACCCGGTCGATCGGCAGATCACGCAGGTCGGTGACCGTCCAACCGGCGACGATCACCGCGAGGCCGAATCCCGCGGTGAGCACGCCCGCGCCCACGCCCACCTCGCCCCCGGTGGCGGCGACGCCCAGCGGCAGCCCGCCGGCGAGCGTGGCGGCGACCAGCGGGCGGCGCAGCGGTGGGCCGAACCGCGACCGCCCTCGGGACAGGGCCAGCCAGGCCCGCAGGCCGATGAGCGCCACGAAGCCGATCCGGGCGGGCAGGGACGCCGCCCACAGCCAGCCGCCGCCCAGCACCGCAGTCCCGGCCAGCACCGCCCAGCCGGTGGCCCAGCCGGGTGCGACCCTGCCCTGGACGAGGGGACCGTCCCGGCGCACCGGGTTGATCCGATCGGCGTCGAGCCCGGCGACCGCGTCGAGCAGGCGACCGCACACCGACACCAGCACCCCGGCGAGGACGAGCAGTAGCACCGCACCGACCCGCGGATCCGCCACCGCGAGGCCGCCGGCGGCGAACGGGACGGCGTCCGCCAGCGCGGTTCCCGGCCGGGTCAGCGCCCGGACGTCCGCCAGGCGGCCGGCCGTGGGCCGGCACCGCCGCGCCGTCCCTGCCCGGCCCGCCGGCGATCCGGCGGCACGGCTTCCCATCCGACCTCACGACCGTTTCTCGCGTCCCCCGAGCACTGCGCTCACGGGCGATCGCAGCCTGTCGAGGAAAACCCATTGGGGACAGCGAGGAAAGGCGGTCGCGCATCGCCGTACAAGGTCGTACAGACAGCGGCGAGTGCGCGCCGCAACACCTCGCGTGCGTCCCACCGGAAGTGGCGACGAGCCGAGGCTTATTGCAGTAAGGTGACCGCTTCGATACGCGCCGCCGATCATTCGCCGGGTTCACGGGCGCTACCGAAGAAGACCGCGGGTCGTGGCAGTGTCCCGGCCTGGCAATGTCCCGGCCGGACGTCTCGCTGCAAGGTCCGCGGCGACGGCGAACATCGACCCGGTCGCCGCAGCGCGGCCGCGGCGACCGTCGACGCCGACCGCCGGAGCGGGCCTCCCCCCGAAGGCAGGTCCGCTCCGGCGGCGAACCGAGGGCGCGGCCGTCGACCAGCCACCTCCGGTGCCGCGGAGGTGCAGATCATGCGGCTGCGGCGGCAGCGACCCTTCGGCGGCTCCAGACAACCGCGTGCCGGACTGCTCGAAAAGACCCGGGCGGCAAATCCGTACAACGTCGTACACGACGGTTCGATGTTGCGAACAAGTTCGGAAGGACGGCCGCCAGGAAGAGGCGGCCGGTAACCATCACGGCCGACCGGGAACCCGTCGTATACGGCGGGCGGTCACGTGAGCCGACCCCACACGCCCGGTTGTCCCGCCGTCACGGCTGGCTTCCACCGCTGTCACCCGTCGCCGGAAAAACGGCCAGCGGGGACGTCCGTGATGAGCGCCAAAAACTGACCTGTCGCCGATCGCGGGGCGGCGACCGAGAATCCGGGCGGTATTCTC
This sequence comes from Frankia alni ACN14a, assembly GCF_000058485.1. Lineage (NCBI taxonomy): Bacteria > Bacillati > Actinomycetota > Actinomycetes > Frankiales > Frankiaceae > Frankia > Frankia alni. Next base: position 2,567,241 of record NC_008278.1, on the reverse strand, counting down.
GGCGCGTCACCAGGAAGCAATCCCGTAATCCGCGAACACGTGTTCCCAGGAGTCATGGTGTCCTCCCGTTGGCTGGACGAGCCACTGCAGACCGAGCTGGACGACGCCGCCGTGACCGCGCTGCGGCAGTGGTGCTCCCAGACCGAAACCACCATGCGGCTGGTCCGCTGGCTCATCGGCGGTCGGTCCGCGGCGCTGGTCGCCGCCGTCCTCGCGGAGGACCCCCACGAGGGCGCCCGCCAGCTGATCATGAAGCTGGACCGGGCGCCGGGCACCGCGGAGGATCCCCAACCCGGCGAGTTCGCCCGCCACCGCCGCGCATTGACCGAATCCCGGGACTTCGCCCGGAACCACCTCACCCAGCCCGTCCACCAGCCCGTCCCGGTCGGCGACGGGCGCTGGTTCGTCTTCCAGCGGGTGGCCGGCGGCAGCCTGCGCGACCCGATCACCCTGCACACGGTGCTGGACGCCGTCCTGCATCCGCCCCGCCCGGTCCGCGGGGCGGGGCCGACCCGGTCCTGGGGCCCCCAGCCCGCCTTCCCCCGGCCGGCCGCCAACGCCGCCGCCGCCTTCGCCGACGTCAGCGCCGCGGTCGTCGGATCCGTTCTCACCGACTGGGCGGGACGGACGCACCTGCCGTCGATGGACGTGCCGACCATCCTCGGCCGCCAGCTCGGCGACCGGCTGGCCCCCGGCAGCCGGCTGCACCGCCTCGCCGCCGCGCATCCCGGGCCCACCATCACCGTCGAGGCGGAGGACCACCCCCTGCCCAACCCGTTCGCGCTGGTCCTGGACTCCAGTCGGACGGCAGGCCTGCGGCTGCCCACGTTCGTCGGCCGCGCCCACGGGGACCTGCACGTCGAGAACATCCTCATCCCGACCGACCTGCGCGACGCGAACGCGGCCTTCCAACTCATCGACCTGTCGCGCTACGCCGCCGACGCCGTGCTCACCCGCGATCCCACCCATCTCGTGCTGCACGTCCTCGCCCGGACGCTCGTCGAACTCTCCCCGGCCCAGCGCACCGCCACGATCGATGTGCTGCTCGACCCGGACCTCGACGGGGCCCTGCTGCCCCAGTGGCTGTGGCTGTTCATCGACCGGGTCCGCGCCGCCGGGCAGCGGTGGGCCCGAGCGGCCGACCTGGTCGAGCAGTGGCGCGACCAGCTACCGCTGTCCCTGCTGGCCTGCGCCCTGACCTGTCTCGGCCGGACGTCGACCCGCGAGGAGGACCGAGGCTGGTTCCTGCGCCTCGCCGCGAACGCCGCCGCCGCCTTCCTCGACCAGCACACCCTCGACCAGCACACCCTCGACCAGCACACCCTCGACCAGCACACCCTCGACCAGCACACCCTCGGCCGGCCCAGCCCCGACCAGCCCAGCCCGGCCCCGACCGGCCCCGACCGACACACCCTCGACCTACCAGGCCAGGCGCAGCCAGCCGACCCGGACAACGCCGACCCGGGCAACGCTGGTAACGGGCGTTCCCGCCGCCAGCCCTGCGCCCCGGAGAACATCGATCGGGGGCAGCACAGCGTGCCGCGGGCCGCCGCGGACGGGGCCGCCCCGCCAACCCCCGAACCGCCGGTCGCCCGCACCGCGAACGGCGGACCCGAGGGCGCCGCCATCGGCGGATTCCGCTCATCCCCGCCCAGCGCGGACGGCGTCGCGGGCAGCGCGCGTGCCGGCGGATCCTCGGTCGACCTGCTCCTCTCCCATGCCCGGGCCGATGCCGCGTGGGCGGACTGGATCAGCTGGCATCTCGAGGCGGCGGGCTGGCGAGTCCTGCCGCACCCCGACCTCGATGACACCGACCCCGATGACGCCGGCTCCGACGGCCCCGACGACCCCAACCACGATGATCACGGCAGCCCTGGCGGCGCGGACGAAGACCTCGGGTCGGGCACCGCCGTCTCCCTGGCGGACGCCGTCGCCCAGGCGCCGCGAACGCTCGTCGTGCTCTCCCCCGCCTATCTGCGCGAGGTGCAGCGCAGCGCCGAGTGGCGGGAGGCCTTTCCGGCGACGACCACGGCCCGTGGCAGCCGGCTGGTCACGATCCGGGTCGAGCACTGCGATCCGCCGGGCTGGCTGGGCCTCGTCGCGTCGGTGGACCTCGTCGGGCTCGGTGAGGACGAGGCCCGCGCAACGCTCGTCGACCGGATGACCGCTCTGCGCGACGGCGACGAACGCACCGGGCGCCGGGCAGGCTGAACGAGCAGGTCCGAAGTCGTTCCAGCGGTCAGGGAATCGCGGCGGACGGATCGGGGGAATCCGGTGACGCCGAGACGACCGCCAGAACCTGGTCGACAGCGACGAGGTCGCCGGGGCGGACCAGTACCGTGGCGACGACTCCGGCGGTCGGCGCCGAGACGGGATGCTCCATCTTCATCGCCTCGACGACGACCAGCGACTGCCCGTCGGTGACGGACATGCCCGGCTCGACGAGGACGGCGATCACCGTGCCCGGCATGGGGCTGCGCGCCTGGCCGCCCGCGGCCGAGGCCACCTCCGCTCCGGCCACGGGCACCGCTTCGGCCAACTCCCAGGCCCGTCCCTCCCGCCCCAGCCAGAGCAGCTCCCCGGCGGGGGAGGGTCCGCCCGTGGCGGCGTTCAGTCCGCGGGCCCCGGCCCCGGCCGGGGCGGAGTGCAGGGGATCCGCCGGACCCTGCTCACCCTCGGTGGCCGCCCACGCGAACGCCCAGCGGGTGGTGACCGAACCGATCGTGACCAGCAGATCGTCGCCGATCTGGCGAACCGACGCGGCGACCGGTGGCCCGTCGGCGAGGCGGACCCGCGCGGCGCCCGGCGTGCCCCGGGCGCTGACCCGCACGGTCGCCGCCCGCGGCCCGGCCACGGCACCGCCGGGCTCGACGCCTCCCGGCGCGGCACCACCGGGCACGACACCTCCCGGCGCGACTCCACCGGGCACGGCGCCATTGGCCGCGGCGCCACCGGGTTGGGCGCCACCGCCGGTCGGCCTCAACGCCGCCGGATCACCCTCCCCCACCGGGACGGCCGGCACGGCTCCAGCGAGAAGCCGACCTGCGCCGGGTCCCGGCGCTGCACCGTCGACGACGATGCCACCGCCGACAGAGCCGTTACCCGCGAAGCCACCACCGCCAGGGCCACCACCGGCGGCACCGCCGCCCGCCAGGACCTCGCCGGGGCCGCCCCCAGCAGCGGCGCCGCCAGCCGGGCCGAACCCGCCAGCAGCGGCGCCACCGACCGGGCCCGACCCGCCAGCCAGATCGGTGCCACCAGCCACATCTGTGCCACCAGCCACATCTGTGCCACCAGCCAGATCAGTGCCGCCAACCAGATCAGTGCCGCCGCCCGGGTGGGAACCGCGACCCGGGATGAGCACGTCCCAGCTCAGCCACGCGGGCTCGCCGGGGCGCCAGCCGGAGGGGATGTCCCAGGGGTCGATGAGCGGGCCGACCGGCTGCAGCGCGAGCAGCCGGGCCAGGGCGTAGCCGAGGATGGCCTCGCCGGGCAGCTCGTCGACGGTGAGCGCGACGAGGTCGCGTTCGACCAGACCGGTGTCAAGGCGGCCGGCGACGACGTCGGGATGGCCGAGCAGCGCGCGCAGAAAGCCGATGTTGGTGGTCACGCCGAGCAGCACGGTGGCGGCGAGCGCGGCGTCGAGCCGGGCGATCGCGGCCGGCCGGTCGGGCCCCCAGGCGATGATCTTGGCGAGCATCGGGTCGTAGGCAGTGCCGACGGTGTCGCCGGCGGCGATACCGGCGTCGACGCGGATGGCCTGCCCCGCGGGCTCGCGAAAGGCGAGGACGACCCCGCCGGTCGGCAGGAAGCCGCGTGCGGGGTCCTCCGCGTAGACGCGGGCCTCCATGGCGTGGCCGGTGAGGCGGACGTCGGCCTGAGCGAAGCGCAGCGGCTCGCCGGCCGCGATCCGGATCTGCTCGGCGACCAGGTCCACCCCGGTGACCAGTTCGGTCACCGCGTGCTCCACCTGCAGGCGGGTGTTCATCTCCATGAAGTAGAACTCGTCGGGCGCGTCGGCGGACAGGATGAACTCGACCGTGCCGGCGCCGACGTAGCCGACGGCGCCGGCCACCGCGACGGCCGCGGCACCGAGCCGTTCCCGGGTACGCGCGTCGAGCAGCGGCGAGGGCGCCTCCTCGACGATCTTCTGGTGGCGCCGCTGCAGGCTGCACTCGCGTTCCCCCAGGTGCAGCACGGTGCCGTGGGTGTCGGCGAGGACCTGCACCTCGACGTGGCGGGGACGGGCGATGAGCCGTTCCACGAACAGGGTGTCGTCACCGAAGGCGGCGCTGGCCTCCCGGCGGGCCGAGGCGAGGGCGGCGGCCATCTCCCCCGGTGCGCGCACGACCCGCATGCCCTTGCCGCCGCCGCCGGCCGACGGCTTGACCAGGACCGGGTAGCCGAGCTGGCCCGCGGCCTCGGTGATGGCGTCGTCGGTCATGGCGGGCGACGACCGGCCCGGCACCACGGCCACGCCGACCTCGGCGACGGTCCGCCGCGCAACGATCTTGTCACCCATCACCTCGACGGCGGCGACCGACGGGCCGATGAAGAACAGGCCGGCGTTCTCGCAGGCCCGGACGAAGGCGGCGTTCTCGGCGAGGAAGCCGTAGCCGGGATGGACGGCCTGCGCCCCACAGGCCTGCGCGGCCTCGACGATCGCGTCGATGTCCAGGTAGCTTTCCCGGGCCGGCGTGGGCCCCAGGCGCACCGCGACGTCGGCCTCGCGGACGTGGCGGGCGCCGGCGTCCGCGTCCGAGTACACGGCGATCGAGCGGATGCCGAGATCGCGCAGGGTGCGGATGATCCGGACGGCGATCTCCCCGCGGTTGGCGACGAGCACGGACGAGAACGCCAGCCCCGGCAGTCCGGCGCCCCGGGTGGACGGGCCCGGTCCGGCGCGGCGCTGTGCGGGGGCCGGACCGGTCGCGACGGCGCCCGCGTGGTTCCAGGTCGACGGGTCAGCGGCTGACACCCTTGATCCTCACGTCTGTAGTCCCCTCGCCCACCGGCCGACCACGTCCTCGCCTCTTCGTTCACATCCGAAACACGCCGTAGCGGACCGGCTCCAGCGAGGCGTTCGCGGCCACCGACAGCCCCAGACCCAGCACCATACGGGTGTCGGCGGGGTCGATGACTCCGTCGTCCCAGAGCCGTGCCGTCGAGTAGTAGGGGCTACCCTGCTCCGCGTAACGGTCCAGGACCGGCCCGCGGAACGCGGCCTCGTCCGCGTCGCTCCAGTCGACGCCGGCCGCCGCGACCTGGTCCCGGCGGACGGTGGCGAGCACCGCTGCGGCCTGCTCCCCACCCATCACCGAGATCCGCGCGTTCGGCCACATCCACAGAAACCGCGGCGAATACGCCCGCCCACACATCGAGTAGTTCCCCGCACCGAAACTACCCCCGATCACCACCGTGAACTTCGGCACCCGCGCACACGCCACCGCCGTCACCATCTTCGCCCCGTGCTTCGCAATACCACCCGCCTCGTACTCCCGCCCCACCATGAACCCCGAGATGTTCTGCAGGAACACCAACGGAATCCCCCGCTGGTCACACAACTCGATGAAATGCGCCCCCTTCAACGCCGACTCCCCGAACAACACCCCGTTGTTCGCCACGATCCCCACCGGATGACCATGCAACCGCGCCGTGCCGGTCACCAACGTCGACCCGTACTCCCGCTTGAACTCCGCGAACCGACTCCCGTCCACGATCCGCGCGATCACCTCCCGCACGTCATACGGCGTCCGCGAGTCCGTCGGCACCGCCGCATAAAGGCCGGCCGGGTCCACGGCGGGCTCCTCGGTGGGCTCGACCGTCCACGGCCGGGGGGCACGCGGCGCCAGGTTCGCCACGATCGACCGGACGATCCGCAGGGCGTGCGCGTCGTCCTCGGCCAGGTGGTCGGTCACCCCCGAGGTGCGCGCGTGCAGCAGGCCGCCGCCGAGCTCCTCGGCCGTCACCACCTCCCCGGTCGCGGCCTTCACCAGCGGCGGGCCGCCCAGGAAGATCGTCCCCTGGTCGCGGACGATGACCGCCTCGTCCGCCATCGCCGGGACGTAGGCGCCGCCGGCCGTGCAGGACCCCAGCACCGCGGCGATCTGGGCGATGCCCAGCGACGACATCCGCGCCTGGTTGAAGAAGATGCGCCCGAAATGCTCCCGGTCCGGAAACACCTGATCCTGCAGGGGAAGGAAGGCGCCGCCGGAGTCCACCAGATAGACACAGGGCAGCCGGTTGTGCAGCGCCACCTCCTGGGCGCGCAGGTGCTTCTTCACCGTCAGCGGGTAATAGGTGCCGCCCTTCACGGTGGCGTCGTTGGCGACGACCACACATTCCCGGCCGGCGATCCGGCCGATCCCGGTGATGATGCCCGCCCCCGGCACCGGGTCGTCGTACAGCCCGTTCGCGGCGAGCGGGGACAGCTCCAGGAAGGGACTGCCGCGGTCGAGCAACGTGTCGACGCGGTCCCGGGGCAGCAGCTTGCCGCGGGCGACATGCCGCGCCCGGGCCTGCTGCGAACCGCCGACGGCCGCGACTGCCAGGCGCTCCTGCAGATCGGTCACGGCGTGCCAGTGCCCCTCGGCGTTGCGCCGGGCCTGCTCGCCGGTGGCATCCACCCGGCTGGCCAGGACCGGCATCGCCGAGGCGCGGCGCACCTCGGCGGACCGCTGCCCGGCGATGGATCCGCTGCGCACCGCCGTCACAATCACTCCCCACAAAGCTGAACACAAGGTTGCCAAATGCGACGTTTCCCCAGGTCGGCGCGTTCCAACCCGAGACGGCCGCGACCGCTCCGATTGCGCGGCCGCCGCATACGGGCACGCCGGCCGCGCAATCGGACGCGCCGATACCGGCACCACCCGCCGCCGACCCGAAATGCACCGGTTGACCCCACTGCGGCTTACCTTAGCGGTGGTACCCGGATTCGGCGGGTAGCTCGGTACGATCCGGCCCGTCGGGTGCCGCGATCTGCGGCGCTCACCGTGAAGGACGCCTGCCGGCACACTAACGTTGCCTGCCATGGCCACGCTGTTCCTCCAGGCGTCGGGGCCGGCGCCGGTGACGGAGAGCTGGAGGCGTTACGCCGAGCCGGACCGCTGGCCGGCGTGGGCGCCGCAGGTCGTGGGCGTACGCGTCGACGGAGGGGAGACCCGGATCCATCCCGGGATGACCGGTGAGGTGCGGTCCTTCCTACCGCCGGCGGCCGGCTTCGTCGTCACCGCCGTCGACGAACTGGCCCGCACCTGGTCCTGGCGGGTGACGCTCGGCCCGCTGCACCTCACCCTCGACCACGGCGTCGAGCCCTGTCTGGACGGCGGTACCTCCACCTGGCTGCGGCTGCGTGGACCCCTGCCCGTCCTGTTGGCCTACGCACCGCTCGCCCGCGCCGCCCTGCGCCGCCTGGTCCACGCGGACCAGGCCCGGCGGACCTGACCGGGACGGGCCCTGGTACACCGGGGGTGCCACGCCGGGCGGCCTGACACCCCCGGTCCGATCACAGGTAGAGGCCGTGGCGGGTGTCACCGCCGCTCGGGCGGGGCAGACCGCGGCCGTCGCGCAGGGCGAACAGCTCCGCGAGCGTCATCGTCGAGCCGACCCCGTCGGTCGAGCCGAGCCAGGAGACGGCCTCGGCGTGGGGCAGGGCGCCCACCTCGATCTGGGCCAGGCACCGGCCCGGGCGCACCACCGCGGGATGCAGCCGGAACAGGTCCTCGTTGGTCGTCAAAGCGACGAGCACCTCCCGGCCCTGGCCGACGAGCCCGTCGGTGAGGTTGAGCAGCCGGGACAGCTGCTGTCCGGCGGCGCCGCGACCGTCCCCGCGGATCAGCTCGTCGCAGTCCTCGATCACCAGCAGCCGCCAGCGGCGCACGGCGGGTTGGCCCATTCGGTCACCCTCGCCGTCCTGCCCGCCGCCGACGGCACCGTCCGCGGCGGTGTCGAAGCCACCGACGCCCGCGGCGTCACCGACGCCGGCAGCGTGGCCGGCGGCGTCGGAGTGGTCGGCGTCGGCGGAGTCGCTGTCGGGGTCGCCGTCGTCGTCGAAGCCGATCGCGACCTCCATCAGGTAGGCCGGGTCGGCGAACAGGGACTCCGGGTCGAGCACGCAGTCGACCTGGCACCAGGAGCGCCACTCGTTGGCCAGCGCGCGCAGCACCGTCGTCTTGCCCGTCCCGGCCGGCCCGTGCAGCAGGATCAGCCGGCCGATCACGTTGTCGCGGCGGATCGCCATGAGCTTGTCGAGGGAGTCCCGGGCCGCCGAGGCGTAGTTGTCCCGGATCGACGACCACCTCGTCGTCGCGGTCCGCCGGCTGGTCCGGATCGGCCCACGCTGGCCGGACAGGTACCAGAACCCCATGCTGACGGAGCTGTCCGAGCCGGTCTCGGCCGCGGACGAACGCAGGACATCCTCGAGCACACCCCGGGCGAGCTGCTCGCTGACCGCCGTCACGGTGACCTCGCCGCCGCCACCGCGCCAGCGCACGGACCGCACCGTCCAGCCCTCCCCCACGGCCAGCCGGGAGTCACGGGACTCTTCCACGACGGAGCGCAGCACCCGCGCTCCGGAAGGCAACAGGGTCGCTCCGGGGCGGAGCCGATCCACCCGCGCACTGCGGGCCCACGGCTGTTCACCGGTCGTGAAGGGAGCGAGCGCGAGCGCGTCGACGACATCGTAGGGGGTGTCCGAATCGTCGAGGCCGACGACGAACGGGAGCTTCATCCCCCCGCTCAGCGACTCGGAGACCGTCCAGGACTTGGGCAGCGACGCTTTCTGGTTGGGAACTGACACGCCTCCGATGGTCCCGGACTCACCGCGTTTCGACCATCCCGTTACGCGATTTAGGCCGGCAGGTCACGCCGTTCGGGGCAGGTCACCTCGCCGTGGCCGCCGCCAGCAGGGCGTCCCTGACCTCCATCAGGGCGAAGCCGAGCAGGTTGCGCCCGGGCCAGGCGCTCGGCCGGCCGGCCCGATCGTCGTCGCGGTCGCAGCCGATCCCCCACACCCGGTCCCGCGGGCTGATGTCGGCGAGGACGAGGCCGGCGGTGCCGGCGAGGTAGGTGCGCAGGATGGCGTTCTGGGCGAACTTCGCGGAGTTCGCGGCGAGGGCGACGGCGTAGCGGTGACGGTCCCACACCGCCTCGTCGAAGCCGCGGATCCGCCGGCCGACGGCGGCCAGCGAGATCGGCGCGGGCAGCGCGAGCACCGCCTCCGCGGCGGCCTGGTCGCCGAACAGCCCGGCCTTGCGCGCCAGCACGTAGTGCTGCGCGCTGGGGTAGTCGACCCCGTCGACCGCGAAGCGGGCCGGCCAGCGCAGGCTCAGGCAACCCGCTCCCGTGCCGTCCGCGACGGCCTGACGCTGGCCCCAGAAGTACCGGAACCGCAGCGGCGCCGCCTGGCGTTCGAGACGCCGCAGGTCCTCGATGGAGCGCGGCGGACCGGAGGTCGAGAGCACACGCCGAGGTTGGCAGATCCGGGCCGGCCGGATGCACCTTTCCGGATTTTTATGGCGATGGACCACGCCTGCGGCGAAGCCGGCGCAGGGGCGCGGCGTTCCCACGAGAATCCCGGCGCGCCTACCCGACGTCACGCTCCGATCACTACAAGCTTCGGACAGGAGGTGGTCGGCGGTGCTCGGTGGGCGACTCATGCGCGGTGGACGACACAGGCGCGATGGACGACGCGAGGCCGCGCGAGCGGGCGCGTCCGGCCGGATCGACGCCACGCGCGGGGACGCCGACCCGCCGACCGGGCCTCGCCCGGGCTCCGTCGACAACGCGGACGCCCCGGGACCTGCGGACGCCCCGGGACCTACGGACGTCGCGGGACCTTACGACATCGCCACCCGGCCCGATGACGGCCGACAGCGGGCGGACTTCGGCGCGCTGCTGATTCCCCGCGTGACGGGTACCTGGCTGCGGCTGTCACTCGACGGGCCGGTGCCGGCGTTGGTCGCGACCGACGGCTCCTCCGCCCTGGAGCTGTCCGTGCTGGCCGCACCGCGAGGACAGCAACTGTGGGCCGAGATCCGCGCGGACCTGCTCGCCGCGGCGGCGCCGGACGACCCGGACGCCTGCCGGCCCGGGCCGCGCGGCCCCGAGCTGTACCTGCCGATCGACGTCGAATCGGGTCCGATCCCCGCCCGCATCGTCGGCATCGACGGCTCGCGCTGGTTCCTCTGCGCGGTCTTCACCGGACCGGCCGCCGGGAATCCGGCGGCGGCGCCCGCCCTCGACGAGCTGCTCGCCGCGACGGTCGTGGTGCGGGGGGACGCGCCGATGCCCGTCCGCGAGCCGATCCCGCTGATCATGCCCGACCGGACGGGCGAGCGCATCGTCGAGGTTCCGGCCCAGCGATCCGCTCCCGAGATCATGACCCTCGGCTGGGCGCGGACCGGAGCCCGAAGCTCGCTCAGCGCAGGTCGGTGAACTCGACGGTGGCCAGCGAGAGGCGCACGTAGCGCTCGATCAGCTCGTCGGGCTGGACGGGGCCGGTGCGGTCGTACCACTCCAGCGCGGCCGTGCCGGCCGCCTCGATGCTGCGCCGCGCGTCGGCCGGGTAGGGCGTGCGGAACACGCCCTCCCGCACCCCCTGTTGGATGATCTCGCCGAAAAGCTGGCTGGCGCCGCGCTCGACCACCTGCTCGCCGATCGAGAACCGCTCCCCCACCCGCATGATCGTCCGATAACGGAGCAACAATGCGGTCGTCTGATAACGAAGGTAGTAGCTCATGGTGCCGCGGACGAGCGCCGACAGTCTTTCCACCGCCGACGGGCCCGCTGTCGCCACCGCGCTGTTGATGACCCGGAAGAATTCGTCGACGAGCACGGAGAGCGGCACCTCCCACACCTCGCCCTCCACGGTGCCGGCAAGATAGTCCCGGACCGACTCCACCGGTTCCACCCCGGCGTGGGCCCCGATGTCGCGAAGCGAGATCTCGGCCAGGCCGAGATCGGCGAAGAGATCGTCGGCCGCCCGGTAGAGTTCCGCCCTGCGCTGTTGGAGCGCGGCACGCGCGGCGACCCGGTCCACGCGTCCCAGCGTATCCCGGAGCCGGCCGCGCGACACCCCAGGATGGCCACATCGACGGCATGGTGAATATTTCGGGCGAACCACCCAGATCGGGCTGGTAATCCGCTTCAACGGAGCCGAGCGACCCACGTCTCGTCGCAGCGGGTGGACCGCGCCGCCGGCACGACCTGAGCCTTGTACCGACTCGCCGAAAACCGGACCTTCGGCCACCGCGCCATTCCGGGAGTGTCCGACGGCTACCTTCGTCGAGGTCCGGCGGACCACCTCGGGGCGGCGTCCGGGACGCATGGCGTCAGGTTTCGCCGGAAAGGCTCGCGAACGGGGATGAGAGGTCATCGGTGTCGGCTGCGCTCGCCCTGGGCCTGCTGCTGCAGGGGCTCGCCGTCGGTCTCCTCGTGTACCGGCGGTGGCAGCAGGCGAAAAGAAGTCTCGGGCTGCTTTTCGTCGGCATCGCCGTCATCTATCACGGCGCGACCGAGGTTCTCCAGGCCGTCGCGCCGGTATACAGCGACAACCGGCTGCTGACGACCGATTCGGACGTCGCGGTCTATGCGATTCTGGTCGGCGTCGCCCTTCTTTTCTTCGCCGGTACCTATCGGGTCGCGACCCGCGAAGCGCCGGACCGGGCATCCTTTCGGGCCGGCGTTCCGGATTTCTACGACTGGCGGTTCCTGGTCGTCTTCGCCGTGGCCGCGGTCGCCGTGACCGCCGCCGGGCGAGCGGCGACGACGGCCGGGCCGGACCCCGGGGCCGAGTCGGGCGGGCAGTACCTCGCCGGCGGGTTCGCGACGCAGTTCCTCGTCGTCGGCCTCGCGCTGGCCAGCTTCGCGGTGTTGGTGCGCACGCGCGGACGCTGGCTCGTCCTGGTGCTGACCGTCCAGTGCACCCTGCACACCCTCGCCGGTCAGCGGCTGCCGGTGGCGATCTCGGTGGCGGTCGTGCTGTACCTGCTCGCCGTGACCGGGATCCCCGTGCGAGGCCGGCAACTGGCCTGGGTGAGCGGCCTGATCCTGCTGTCCTACCTCGTCATCCACGGCGCACGAGCCGACGCCGGCCGGCAGGCGTTCGGCGCCGGGGCCGGCGTCGGCGAACGGGTCGCGGCGCTGGGCGGCGCGCTCGCCCAACCGGAGCGGGGAATCAGCCGGCGCGGCGTCGGCGACCTGGGGGTCCGCCTGGACGGCAACTCCTACCCGTCGATCATCCTGCACCAGCTCCGCACCGGATCACCGCCGATCGGCCCGGTAACACTGCGCGACGATGCGATGATCGCCATCCCGCGTTTCCTCGCCCCCGGCAAGCTGAGCACCGCCCTGGAGTCGCGTTCGCTGAAGGTCCGCCTGTCCGGCACCTACGGCATCACCAGCGCCTTCGACCGGATCCCCACCCAGCTCGGCGAGCTGCTGCCGATCGGCGGACCGGTCTGGATGGTCCTACTCGCCGGGCTGGGCGGCCTGCTGCTGGCCCGCGCGGAGGGCGCACTGTGGCGCCGACGCCATCCGGCGGCGCTACTGGGGCTGCTCGCCCTCGTCGCCGGCATCCTGCAGTACGAGGGCGGCCTCGTGCTGTACACGATCAGCGCCCGCGGCGCGCTCACCCTGGGCGTGGCGCTGCTGCTGTGGCAGCAGGCGGCTCGGGCCCTGCGCACCCGCCGAGCCGCGACGGCCAGCGCCGGCAGGTCCGGCGACGCCGGGGAACCGAGCGGCGACGCCGGGCAGCCGAGCGGAGACGACCGACCCGGCGTGGCCGGCACCACGCCCGGGGTGAGCCCGTCCAGGCGGGCCCGGCCGGTGCTGAGGATACCGCCCGGGATCCACGGCTCCGCCGCGTCAGGGCTGCTGGTGGGCCGTGTCAGCGACGGCCGGGAGGTGCCACTTTGATCGTCGGCCGGCTCGTCGCCTCTGGTGCGGTGGCCGGCGGGGGATCCGGTCGGGGTCTCGCCCCGGTCCCGCGGACGCCCGCCCCTGGCCGACCACCCGGGCGCCGCGGCCCCGAGTCGGCCCCGCCGAAGGCGTACGTGGCGACGGCGAACAGCACGGCGAGCTGGATCGGCAGGGCGGCGAGCAGATCCACAACACTGGTCTCGGAACCCAGCATCCTGGGCAGGAGCGGGCCGAACAGGACGACGTAGCGCAGGTCGACGGCCGGATGCCAGGCCTCGTCGACGAGGCGGTAACCAGCTCCGAGCAGCGTCATACCGATCAGCAGCGGCAGCAGGCCACCGTAGCGGTACAGGTCGGCCTGCGGCGAGACGGCGGCGGACGAGTACACCCGAGCGTCGCCGGCGAGATACTCCTGCTTGAAGTCATACCCGGTGATCCGCAGCGGCTTGCCCGGCCAGAGCGCCCGCGGGATCAGCGTGCGGACCGGGGAGAACAACAACTCGGACGCGCTGTGGTACGGGACGGTGTCCGGGGTCCTCGCCAGGACGATGGCGAGGCTGTCCACGGCCCCGGTCCGATCGGCCAGATACCGCCAGCTCGACTCCCCCGAGTCGGCCGAGTCGGCCGAGTCGGCCGAGTCGGCCGAGTCGGCCGAGTCGGAGGCGGAGGTGACCCCGCCGGTGCCGGCAGCGCCCGTGCTGATGGCGTCGGTGACGGTGCCGACGGCCCTGGTGAGGGTGCCGACGGCCCCGGTGACGGAGTGCGCCAGCACCGACGGCGCGAGCAGCACCGCCGCCCGCCCGCTCATGGGGCCGGCCGTGCTGCGAACCTGGGTCCGGTAGGCGGCGTTGTAGGGCACGATCACCAGCAGCAGCAGCGCGGTTGCGACGACGATCCACCGCACGGGCAGCCGTCCGCGGGCCACCGCGAAGGTCACGAACGTCGCGCCGACGGTCGTCACGAACACGCCTTTCATCCCCCCGACGAGGGCGAAGGCGAGTTCGACGGCGAGCAGCACGTCGAACGTCAGGGTCCAGCGACGCCCACCCTCACGGGCCAGCGCGACCGCCGCGACGAGCAACCCGAGCAGGCCGCAGCTGCCCAGCTGGGTGAGGGGCTGCGCGTAGGCGCTGGAGCTGCTGACCAACGCGGATGCGTCGCCGAGGTAGGCGTACTGACCGAGGGCGATCTGGAGGCCACGGGCGACGACGGAGATCCCACACAGCACCCAGGGCACCGCGGCGTTGCGCACCCGGAACTCCGCGCCGCGCACGGCCGCCGTCGCAAGCCCCCGTGCCACTGCCAGCGCGTCGGCACCCGGGCCGAGCAGGTATCCAGCCGTCCAGCAGAGCAGTGCGACGCTGGCCACCGCGAGCGCCCGGGCCACGGCCGCACTGTCGATCTGCGATCTGGCGCCGAGCAGCGATGCATGCCAGGTCATGGTCATCAGGCCGAGCGAGACTCCGGTCCACAGCAGATACCAGGGCCCGACGCGGATCTGACTCAGCCCGGCCGAACGCCCGTAGCGCGCGCCGATCAGAGCGAGCGAGGCGACACTCTGGATCATGAATGCCACCGAGCGCAGCTTCACCCGGGTGGTGTCGGACGGGACGGTGGACGCCTCGACGAGCCAGGGCGCCAGGCTGGCCAGCGCCAACGGCACCCAGAGCACCGGGCTGCGGTGCAGGGTGCGGCGGCCGTGCGGCCCCGGCGCGGACCAGCTACGGGGGATCCCGGACCCGGGCACCATCACCCGCCTTTTGTATCAGAGATATTACTCTGAGTAGTGAATCCGGGATCGTCTGGCGTGTCCACGGCTGACCTGGACGCCGCTTGCGACGATCCGGGGATCCGCCCCGGCCAGCCTGCTAGCGTTGCCCGTCGTGCCGAGCACCCTGCGACGACCCGCAGGCACCGCGGGCCACGCTCCCACGCCCACCGCCGCCGGTGCCCGTCCCCCCGCGGCGGCCGGCCGCCGGGCCCGGGGCGGCGAGCGCGGATGACCGTGCACTTCATCGGGGCGGGGCCGGGTGCCGCCGACCTCATCACCGTGCGCGGGCGGGACCTGATCGCCGCCTGCCCGGTCTGCCTGTACGCCGGCAGCCTCGTCCCCGCCGACCTGCTGTCCCACTGCCCGCCCGGCGCGCGTCTCGTCGACACGGCCCGGATGACCCTCGACGCGATCACGGCCGAGCTGTGCGCCGCCGACGCCGCCGGCCAGGACGTCGCCCGCCTGCACTCCGGCGATCCGTCCCTCTACAGCGCCCTGGCCGAGCAGATGCGGCGGCTGGACGCGGCCGGCGTCCCCTACGACGTCACCCCCGGCGTTCCCGCGTTCGCCGCCGCCGCCGCGTCGCTACGCCGGGAGCTGACGGTTCCCGGCGTCGCCCAGAGCGTCGTGCTGACGCGCACGGCCGTGCTGTCCAGCCCGATGCCGCCCGGCGAGGATCTGGCGACGCTCGGCCGGTCCCGGGCGACGCTCGTACTGCACCTGGCCGTGCACCGCATCGAGACGCTGGTCGAGGAGCTCGTGCCCAGCTACGGCCCGGACTGCCCGGCGGCCGTGGTCGCGTGGGCCAGCCGGTCCGACGAGGTGGTGCTGCGCGGCACGCTCGCCGACATCGCCGCGCAGTCCCGGGCGGCCGGCCTCACGAAGACCGCGGTCATCATCGTCGGTCGGGCGCTGGCCGCCGCGGGCTTCCGCGACAGCTTCCTCTACTCACCGCAGCGCTTCGCCCCCGACGGCTGCCAGCCGGCCCCCGCCACGGGCTGGTCCTCGGTACCCGGCGAGCTGGACCCCGCCGAACCACGGTGACCGGCACCGACCCCGCCCGATCCGCGCCGCCCGGTACGGCCGGCGACGACCCGGCGGCAGGACCGCAGCGCGCGGCGGCATCTGTGCCACTGCGGGTGCTGCTGCTGGGGGGCACCGGCGAGGCCCGCCGGCTGGCCCTCGCCCTGACCGAGGCCGGCGGGTTCGACGTCGTCTACTCCCTGGCCGGACGGGTGCGCGAGCCGCGGGTGCCGCCGTCCTGCCGGGTCCGCATCGGCGGGTTCGGTGGTCCGGCCGGCCTCGCCGAGCATCTGCGCTGCGAACGGATCGACGCCGTGGTCGACGCCACCCACCCGTTCGCCGCCCGCATGACCGCCTCCGCCGCGACGGCCGCTGCGGCCACCGGCGTGCCGCTGCTGGTCCTGCGTCGCCCCGGCTGGCTGGCCCAGCCCGGCGACGACTGGCGCCGGGTCCCGTCCCTGCCCGCTCTGACGGACCTGATCGACCGGTTCGTCCCGCTCCGGCGCGGCGCGGCGACCGACCCCGGCCCGCGGGTGTTCCTGACCACCGGTCGCAGCGACCTCGCGCTGTTCGCCGGCCTGCACCGCCCCTGGTTCCTGGCGCGCTGCGTCGAGCCCCCCACCGGCCCGCTGCCCCCGCGGCTCGAGGTGATCCTCGACCGGGGCCCGTTCGACGTGGCCGGCGAGACCGCGCTGCTGCGCCGCCACGCCATCGACGTCCTCGTGACCAAGGACAGCGGCGGCGCGATGACCGCCGCCAAGCTCACCGCCGCCCGCGACCTCGGCCTGCCCGTCCTCATGGTCGACCGTCCGCCCCCACCGTCCGGATTCCCGGTCGTCTCCGACATCGCCCCCGCAACACGTTGGCTGACCGACCTTGCCACCTCTCGCCACGCGGGCGCGGGCTCTGTCGCCGGTGCCGTGACAGCACGGACACCTCCTGTGCCGTAACGGCGTGGGTCAGATCTGGCTGGGGTTCGTCGCGCGTCGGGTTTCGTCCCGGCTGCAGAGCCGGTTCCGCGGAACCGGCCGGCGGGAAGATCACTACTGTTTCTTCCGCACCCCGCATCTCACGGTGCCGGGTAGCGGCGGGGGGTGAAGACGAGGTCGCGGCCGGTGTCGCGGTGGACGATCCGCGTCGTCGAGGAGCCGACGAGCAGCAGGCAGCGCATGTCGACACCGGCCGGGTCCAGGTCGCCGAGGGTCGTCACGGTGACGGTCTCCGTGGGGCCGCCGACGTCACGGCCGATCACCACCGGGGTGTCCGGGGCGCGGTGCTCCAGCAGCGCCGCGCGGGCCCGTTCGAGCTGCTCGCGCCGGGTCCGCGACGCCGGGTTGTAGATCGCGAGGACGAGGTCGGCCGCTGCGGCGGCGCGCAGCCGCCGCTCGATGACCTCCCACGGCTTGAGCCGGTCGGACAGCGACAGCACGCAGAAGTCGTGGCCGAGCGGCGCGCCGACCCGGCTCGCCACCGCCTGGGCGGCGGTCAGCCCGGGCACGACCCGCACGTCGACGTGGGCGAACCGCCGCTGCGCCGCGGCCTCGACGACGGCGGTCGCCATCGCGAAGACGCCGGGGTCGCCGGAGGACACCACCGCGACGCTCGCGCCGGCGGCGGCCAGTTCCAGGGCGAGCTCGGCGCGTTCCGCCTCGACCGTGTTGCCCGACGGGTGCCGGCGCTGGCGCGGCGTGGCGGGCACCCGGTCGAGGTAGGGGCCGTAGCCGATGAGGTCGTCGGCGGCGGCCAGCGCGGCGGCGGCCTGCGGGGTCAACCAGTCCTGCGCGCCCGGGCCGAGCCCGACCACGACGACCTCGCCCGCGGACCGCTCCACCGTTGACCGCTCCACCGTGGACCGCTCCACCGCGGGCTCCTCGGCCGCCGGCGCGGTGCGGTCGGTGGTCCCGGCGGGGGCGGATGGGGACGGCGCCGGCCGGCTCGCGGCGCCGGCGGGCACCCACTCGGCCTGGCCGGCGCGCAGTGGTGCCGGATCGTCCGGGCCGCGCACCGGGCTCGGCAGCACGGCCAGGGAGAAGTAGGGCACGGTCGCCGGGTCGACCTCGCCGAGAGGGGCGATCCGCTGGCCGGCGGTCGTCGCCCGCTCGACGTACCAGGTGTCGGCGAGACGGCCGGCGTCGGTGAAGGCCTCGCGGACGCCGGGGAAGGTCCGGCCCATCTTGAGCACGACCGCGGTGTCGGTGCCGGCGATGCGCTCGGCGAGGGTCCGCGGCGCCAGCGTGCCCGGCAGGACGGTGAGGACCTCGTTGCCCTCGACGAGCGGGCGGCCGAGCACCGCGCAGCCCGCCGACAGCGACGTCACGCCGGGCACGACCTCGGTCGGGTAGCGGTCGGCGAGACGGCGGTGCAGGTGGATGAACGATCCGTAGAAGAACGGGTCGCCCTCGCTGAGGACGACGACGCTCCGGCCGGCGTCGAGGTGGGCCGCCAGCCGCTTGGCGCAGTCCTCGTAGAACTCGTCGATCGCCCCCCGGTAGCCGCCGGGATGGCTGGTCGTCTCCGTGGTGACCGGGTAGACCAGCGCCTCCTCGATCTGGTCGCCGCGCAGGTGCGCGGCGGCGATCGACCGGGCGATGCTGCGACCGTGCCGGGCGCTGTGGTAGGCGATCACGTCGGCGTCGTGGATGAGCCGCGCCGCCCGCAGCGTCATCAGCTCGGGATCACCGGGGCCGACACCCACGCCCCACAGCCGGCCCGTCGAGCTGACCTGCGCCGGTTCACGCGCGTCGCTCACTCCTGCTCGCTCGCGATCGCGTTGACGGCGGCGACGGCCATCGCGCTGCCGCCGCGCCGGCCGTGCACGACGAGGAACTCCAGGCCCGCCGGATCGTCGGCGAGCGCCTGCTTCGACTCGGCCGCGCCGATGAAGCCCACCGGGATGCCGAGGACGGCCGCCGGCCGCGGCGCGCCGGCCGCGACGAGCTCCAGCAGCCGGAACAGGGCGGTCGGGGCGTTGCCGATCGCGACGACGGCGCCGGCGAGGCGCTCGCCCCACAGGTCGACCGCCGCGGCGCTGCGGGTCGTGCCCAGCTCGGCGGCGAGGCCGGGCACCCGCGGATCGCCGAGCAGGCACAGCACGTCGTTGTCGGCGGGCAGCCGACGGCGGGTCACCCCCGCGGCGACCATCTGGGCGTCGCACAGCACCGGCGCGCCGGCCAGCAGGGCCGCCCGCGCCGCGGCGACCACCCCCGGGCTGAAGGCCAGGTCGTCGACGAGGTCGACCATGCCACACGAATGGATCATGCGGACGGCGACGCGGGCGACGTCGGCGGGCAGCCCGTCGAGGCGCGCCTCGGCGCGGATCGTCGCGAACGAGCGACGGTAGATCTCCGCGCCGTCCCGGACGTAGTCGGGCCGCGGCGTTCCCGCCACCGTCACCTCCATGTGCCAGCCTCCCGTCCATCCCGACCCGCGCGGGCAACCGAGCGCTGCGCCGCCACCGCGTCGATGAGCGCGTCCCAGCCGACGGCCGACACCTCGCCCGCCACCTCTGCGGGCAGTGCGCCGCCCGATGACCACGGCATCAGGGCGCCACTTCCGGCGCCGCGGCGAACCCGGTAACCGGTGGCGTCGGCGACGACCTCGACGACCTCGCCGGCCGGCTGGCCGCACCGGCGGGCGCAGCCCGACCAGTGCACGGGCAGCCGATCCCGGCGGTGCCGTGAGCCGCCGCCCGGCGGACCGGCCCGGCCCGGGGCACCACCCGCCCCCGCCGATCGGCCGGCGTCGCGGCGGACGTCGGCGAACGCCTTGGCGCAGCCCGGCCGCCCGGCGCAGCTCGTGACCCCGACCCAGTCCGAGTCCGCGTCGACGACGAGCCCCGCAGCCGCCAGCCGCGCCAGGACCGGTGCCACCGCCGCGGCGTCGAGGTCGCGCAGCACGACCGACCGCCACGGCGTCACCACCACCCGGCCGTCACCGT
Source organism: Frankia alni ACN14a (assembly GCF_000058485.1). Lineage (NCBI taxonomy): Bacteria > Bacillati > Actinomycetota > Actinomycetes > Frankiales > Frankiaceae > Frankia > Frankia alni. The sequence goes on along the minus strand of NC_008278.1, from coordinate 2,547,592 downwards.
CGGCGTCGGCGATCGTTGCGAGCAGATCCAGCTGGTCGGCGTGCAGACGCCCGAGTGGAACCAGCGCCGTCAGCGCCCACCGGCCGTCGCGCTGGCGGTGCCGACCCGGCCGGGCGCCCGGCGGTCCGCCGTCGTCGGCGAGCGAGCCGGCGGCCTCGCCGGGCGCGGCGGCGGGCGGGACCTGCGCGTCGGCGTCGGCGTCAACAGAGGCGTCGACGGCTGCGGCTGCGGCTGCGGCTGCGGCGAGCAGGCGGTCGCGCCCGGCGGGCAGCTCCGCGACCCGCCAGGCGGCGGTCGCGGCGCCCCCGGCGGCGCGCAGGTCGAGGAAGGCCCGGGCGGCGGCGAGCAGCGCGGGTATGGCGGCGCTCTGCGCCAGCCGCAGCGCGGCCGCCTCGCCCGCGACGAGCAGCAGGGTCTGCCCCGCCGGCTCGGCCCGCAGGGTGAAGTCGGCGGGCAGGCCGGCCAGGTCGCCGCTGCCGTCGTCGACGGCGAACAGCATGCGGCCAGGTAGCTCGGCGAGTGTCGGGTCGGCGCACAGCCCGCGGTCGAGCGCGTCGACGAGCGGGGCGATGTCGCGGACGCCCCTGCCGGCGCGCCCGGACAGCGGGGAGCCGACGATGTTGCGGATCCGCTCGTGGGTGGCCGACGGCAGCAGCCCGACCGACCGCGCCCGGGCGGCGAGCACCGCGGCGGCGCCGTCGGCGAGCCCGCGAAGCTGCACGTTTCCGCGGGAGGTCAGCTCGAGGTGGCCGTCGGCGACGTCCCGGGCGCACGCGGCGAGCATTCGGGCCGCGGCGCCGTCGAGGGCTCCGCCGGGGATGCGCAGCCGGGCCAGCGCGCCGTCCGCCGCCGGATGGGTCCGCAGCACGCCGGGGCACGCGTCGCGGACGCGCTCCCGCGGGCTGGTGGACACCGGCGGAGCATACGTGCCCCACTCGGCCCCTGTCGGTTGATCGTCGGTCGTGACGGTATCGGCACAGCGCTTGACATACCCGGCGGCCGTTCTGCCATCGTGAGGCACCCACGAGCGGCACACGGCGAGGAAGCCCGGGAAAGGCAGCACCGTGACCTCTGCGTCCAGCACGCCGTCCGAGTCCACCGCCGCGGGCGGGTCCGCCGAGGGCGAGTTCGACGCCGTCGTCCTGCTGCTGTCGACGTCGGACACCGACCTGCTCTCCGCGCGGGCGAGCGGCGCCCGCTACCGGCTCGGCAACCCGGCCCGTCTCGACGTCACCGACGCCGCCGGCGCCACCGCCCTCGACGCGCTGACCGACGGCGTCGACGTGGTCGTCGTGCGCATCCTCGGCGGGCGGCGGATGTGGGAGGAGGGCCTGGCCAGGCTGCTCGCCGGGCCGCGGCCGGTGGTCGTCCTCGGCGGCGAGCGGGCCCCGGACGCGGAGCTCATGGCCATCTCCACGGTGCCGGCGGGGATCTGCGCCGAGGCGCATGCCTACCTCGCCGAGGGCGGGCCGGCCAACCTCGGCGAGCTGCACCGCTTCCTCGCCGACACCCTGCTGCTCACCGGCGGCGGGTTCGCCCCGCCGGTCACCACCCCGGCCTGGGGCGTGCTCGACCGGCCCGCCGCCGCGGCTCGGCCGTCCGCGGCCGGCCAGGCCGGCCCGGTGATCGGGGTGTTGTACTACCGGGCACATCACGTCGCCGGCAACACGGCGTTCGTCGAGGAGCTGTGCGCCGCGGTCGAGCGGGCCGGCGGCACGGCGCTGGCGGTGCACTGCGCGTCGCTGCGCACCGCCGAGCCGGACCTGCTCGCCACGCTCGGCCGGGCCGACGCCCTCGTCGTCACGGTGCTCGCCGCGGGCGGCAGCCAGCCCGCCCGGGCGGCCGCCGGCGGGGACGACGAGGCGTGGGACGTCGGGGCGCTGGCCGCGCTGGACATCCCGATCCTGCAGGGGCTGTGCCTGACCGGCGGGCGGGCGGCGTGGGCGGACTCCGACGACGGGCTGTCGCCGCTGGACGCCGCCACCCAGGTCGCGATCCCCGAGTTCGACGGCCGTCTGATCACCGTGCCGTTCTCCTTCAAGGAGGTCGACCCCGACGGGCTGACCAGCTACGTCGCCGATCCCGAGCGAGCCGACCGGGTCGCCGGCATCGCGGTGGCGCACGGCCGGCTGCGGCACGTCGCGCCCGCCGGGCGCCGCGTCGCGCTGATGCTGTCGGCGTACCCGACGAAGCACTCCCGGATCGGCAACGCGGTGGGCCTCGACACCCCGGCGAGCACCGTGCGGCTGCTGCGCGAGATGCGCGCCGCCGGGTACGACATCGGCCCCGCCGACGGCCCGGACGCCCTGCCGGGAGTCGCCGCGCAGGACGGCGACGCCCTCATCCACGCGATCATCGCCGCGGGCGGGCAGGACCCGGCGTGGCTCACCGCGGCGCAGCTCGCCGGCAACCCCGTGCGGATCTCCGCGGCCGCCTACCGGGCCTGGTACGACACGCTGCCCGCCGACCTGCGGGCCGGCGTCGAGCGGCACTGGGGACCGCCGCCAGGCGAGCTGTACGTCGACCGCACCCGCGACCCCGACGGCGAGATCGTCCTCGCCGCGCTGCGGGCCGGCAACGTCGTGCTGCTGGTCCAGCCGCCGCGCGGCTTCGGGGAGAACCCGGTGGCGATCTACCACGACCCGGACCTGGCGCCCAGCCACCACTACCTGGCCGCCTACCGCTGGCTGGCCGCCCCGGCGACGGCCGGCGGGTTCGGCGCGCACGCCGTCGTCCACCTCGGCAAGCACGGGACGCTGGAGTGGCTGCCCGGCAAGACGGTGGGGATGAGCGCGTCCTGCCCGACGGACGCGGCCCTCGGCGACCTGCCGCTGATCTACCCGTTCCTCGTCAACGACCCCGGCGAGGGCACGCAGGCCAAGCGACGGGCGCACGCCACCCTGGTCGACCATCTCGTCCCGCCGATGGCGCGGGCCGAAAGCTACGGCGACCTGGCCCGCCTGGAGCAGCTCCTCGACGAGCACGCCTCGATCGCGGCGATGGACCCGGCGAAGCTGCCGGCGATCCGCGCCCAGATCTGGACCCTCATCCAGGCCGCCCGCCTCGACCACGACCTGGGCCTCGCCGACCGGCCGCACGACGCCGAGTTCGACGACTTCCTGCTGCACGTCGACGGCTGGCTGTGCGAGGTCAAGGACGCGCAGATCCGCGACGGCCTGCACGTGCTCGGCGTCGCCCCGGCCGGCGAGGCGCGGATCAACCTCGTTCTCGCCATGCTGCGGGCCCGCCAGATGTGGGGCGGCCAGCGGACGCTGCCGGGGCTGCGCGAGGCCCTGGGCCTCGCCGAGGACGACACCGCCGCCCGCGTCGACGTCGACGCCGCCGAACGGACCGCCCTCGCCCTGGTCACCGCGATGGAGGACCGCGCCTGGGAGCCCGCCGCCGTCGGCGCCGCCCTCGACGCCGTCCTCGGCGCCGTCCTGCCGGCGGCGCCAGCAAGCGCCGGGGAGGAACCGCAACCGCCCGCGGACCTGCGGCGGGAGGCGGTCGGGGCGGTGCTGCGCTTCGCCGCCACCGAGATCGTGCCGCGCCTCGCGCGGACCACCGACGAGGTCGCCAGCGTCCTGCACGCCCTCGACGGCGGCTACGTCCCGGCCGGCCCCAGCGGCTCCCCCCTGCGTGGCCTGGTCAACGTGCTGCCCACCGGCCGCAACTTCTACTCCGTCGACCCGAAGGCGGTCCCCAGCCGGTTGGCGTGGGAGACCGGCCAGGCGATGGCGACGTCGCTGCTGGAGCGCTACCGGGCCGACACCGGCGACTGGCCGCGGTCCGTCGGGCTGTCCGTCTGGGGCACCAGCGCGATGCGCACGTCCGGCGACGACGTCGCCGAGGTCCTCGCCCTGCTCGGCATCCGGCCCGTCTGGGACGACGCGTCGCGCCGCGTCAGCGGGCTGGAACCGATCGGCCTGGCCGAGCTCGGCCGTCCCCGTATCGACGTGACCGTGCGCATCAGCGGCTTCTTCCGCGACGCGTTCCCGCACGTGGTCGCGATGCTCGACGACGCGGTGCGGATGGCCGCCGGCCTCGACGAACCCGACGAGGACAACCACGTCCGCGCCCACGCCCGCGCGGACCTGGCGACCCACGGCGACGAGCGGCGGGCGACGCTGCGCATCTTCGGGTCGAAGCCCGGGGCGTACGGCGCCGGCCTGCTGCCCCTGATCGACAGCCGCAACTGGCGCGACGACGCCGACCTCGCCGAGGTCTACGCCACCTGGGGCGGCTACGCCTACGGACGCGGCGTCGACGGGGCCCCCGCCCGCGCGGACATGGAGGCCGCCTACCGGCGCATCGCGGTGGCCGCGAAGAACGTCGACACCCGCGAGCACGACATCGCCGACTCCGACGACTACTTCCAGTACCACGGCGGGATGGTCGCGACGGTGCGGGCCCTGACCGGCCGGGCCCCCGCCGCCTACATCGGCGACAGCACCCGGCCCGAGGCCGTGCGCACCCGGACGCTGACCGAGGAGACCTCCCGGGTCTTCCGCGCCCGGGTGGTGAACCCCCGCTGGCTGGCGGCGATGCGCCGCCACGGCTACAAGGGCGCGTTCGAGATGGCCGCCACCGTCGACTACCTGTTCGGCTACGACGCCACCGCCGGCGTGGTCGCCGACTGGATGTACGAGCGGCTCGCCGCGACCTACGCCCTCGACGCCGACAGCCAGAAGTTCTTCACCGAGTCCAACCCCTGGGCGCTGCACGGCATCACCGAACGGCTGCTGGAGGCCGCCGCCCGGGGCCTGTGGCAGCATCCCGAGCCGGCCACCCTCGACGCCCTGCAGGAGCTCTACCTTCGCACCGAGGGCGACCTGGAGGACGGCTCCGCGGGCGCCGGGCCGACCTGACCCGTTCGGGCCGGGCCGGGCCGCCCGCGCCGGGCGGACCTTCGGTACCCCCGTCCGGGGCCGTTCGGCCACCGGTCGGATGTGCCGAATGGCATGACGGGAGCAGTCGAGGGCCCTGTCAGCCCTGGTTTCCCGGCACGGACGGGGCCCGGGTGCCCTGGTCCGGACGGGCCCCGGAGGGGACAAGCAGGCCGGATCCGGGAAAATAGCCAAGGTGCGGACGACACTTCTGCTGGTGGGGAACGAGGCCGCCCTGCGGCGCGACCTGGTGCCCGCCCTGCTCGGCGAGGGCTACGGCATCGACACGGCCGCAACCGGCGAGCAGGCCCTCGCCCTGCTGGCCGCGCGCGGCGCGCATCTCGTGCTGACCTGCCTGCCGCTGGCCTCCGACGTGCCGTGGCTGGACGAGCTGGTGTTCGGCCCGGCCGGCGGTGATCCGTCCGAACCCGATGCTCCGATGGACGGGCTGGAGTTCTGTCGCCGGCTGCGCGCCGCCGGCGACGTCCCCCTCGTCGTCGTCGCCGACCGGCTGGACCCCGCCGGCGTCATCGCGGCCCTGGAGGCCGGCGCCGACGACTACGTCACCGCTCCCCCGGTCACCCCGGAGGTGCTCGCGCGGCTGCGGGCCCTGCTGCGCCGCGTTCATCCGGGGCAGGCGACGGCCAGCGCGCTGAGCGTTGGCGACCTGCAGATCCGCCCGGCCGAGGGGGTCGTCAGCCGACACGGCGAGGACCAGCACCTGACCCGCACCGAGTTCCGGCTGCTGTGCGAGCTCGCCGTGGCGGGCGGGCGGGCCGTCACCCGCAAGCAGCTGCTGGAACGGATCTGGGGCTACAACTACTTCGGCGGGGCGCGGATGCTCGACGTCCACGTCCGCCGGCTGCGCCGCAAGGTGGAGGCGGATCCGTCCGCCCCGACCCACATCCTCACCGTGCGCGGCATCGGCTATCGCGTCTGCTCGGCCTCGCCCCTGCCCCAGGCCCCCGCCTCGCCCCAGCCGCTGGCCTCGCCCCAGCCCCTGGCCTCGGCCCGGCCCCCGGTGTCGACGCCACCCCCGACGCCGGCAGCCACGGCCGCCACGGCCGGTGCCGCCGCCCGCACCGCGCCGGCCCGGCCGGCCCCCGGCGCGCTGGCTAGCCGTTGACCAACGACATGTCGGGGTAGCGAGTGCCCGCCACCGACGACCCGACGGCGCCGAGCCGCTGCGCCTCGGCGGGGGTGAGGGCGATCCCGGCCGCCGCGACGTTGTCCTCCAGGTAACGACGCCGCTTCGTGCCCGGGATCGGCACGACGTCGTCGCCCTGCTGATGCACCCAGGCCAGCGCGAGCTGCGCGGGTGTCACACCCTTCTCGGCGGCGAGCTCGTCGACCTCGGCGAGCACCGCGAGGTTCGCCGCCAGGTTGTCCCCACTCATCCGCGGCAGGTTCCGGCGGAAGTCGTCGGCGGCGAAGTCCGCCGCCGAGCGGAAGGCGCCGGTCAGGAAGCCCCGTCCCAGCGGACTGTAGGCGATGAACCCGATCCCGAGCTCGCGCAGCGTCGGCAGGATCTCCGCCTCCGGCTCCCGCGACCAGATCGAGAACTCGGTCTGCAGGGCGGTGATCGGCGCGACGGCGTGGGCGCGCCGGATGGTGGTCGGCGCCGCCTCGGACAGGCCGAGGTAGCGCACCTTCCCGGCGGCGACGAGCTCGGCCATCGCGCCGACGGTCTCCTCGATCGGGACCGACGGATCGACCCGGTGCTGGTAGTACAGGTCGATGTGGTCGACACCGAGCCGGCGCAGCGACGCGTCGCAGGCCGAGCGGACGTACTCCGGCCGGCCGTTGACGCCCCGGACGGCGGGGTCGGCCGGGTCGCGGACGATGCCGAACTTGGTCGCGAGCACAACCTCGTCGCGCCGGTCGGCGATCGCCCGTCCGACGAGCTCCTCGTTGCGATGCGGACCGTACATGTCGGCGGTGTCCAGCAGCGTGACGCCGAGGTCGAGCGCCCGGTGGATCGTGGCGACGGACTCGGCGTCGTCTCCGGCGCCGTAGAACTCGGACATGCCCATGCAGCCCAGCCCCTGGACGGAGACCTCCAGCCCCTGGCTGCCCAACGCGACCCTGCGCATCAGCGGTCGATCCTCTCCTGGTAGACGGCGATCTTCTTGTCGATGGCGGCGAGGTTGCGCTGGACCTCGTCGAGGCGCTCCAGCACCCGGCGCCGATGCTCGGTGAGCAGCGCCAGGCGGTCGGCCTCGTTACCCTCGCCCGCGCCGGCCAGCCGGGCGTAGCGGGCCATCTCCCGGATCGGCATGCCGGTCATCCGCAACCGGGTCAGGAACGTCACCCAGCGGATGTCGTCGGCGGAGTAACGCCGGTGCTGGGAGGTGGCCCGGGCGACCGGATCCCGCATCAGCCCGGCGCGTTCGTAGTAGCGCAGCGTGTGGGTGCTGACGCCGGTGGCCGCGGCGGCCTCGGCGATCGTCAGCGTGCCGGCGCAGTCCTCGCCCGCCAGCGGGTCGACCACCGGCTCCCCGCAGGAGGCGTGAACCGGGTCATCCACCCCGACGACGCCCACCGGTTCGGATCTCGGCGGGACCGCGCACGGCGACACCTGGCGAAGCGGAGCCTGCGGTGACGACGCCGGACGCGCCGACGCCTGGCGGTTCGATGCCTGGCGGTTCGGTGCCTGTCGGTTCGATGCCTGTCGGTTCGATGCCTGTCGGTTCGATGCCTCGCGGGGCGGTGTCTGGCGGGGCGGTGCCTGTCGGGGTGCGATGGTCGGGCTGGACGTCGTCGCGGGTGCTTCGAGCGTGGCCATGAGTCCACGCTAGGACCTGGAGCGCACTCCAAGTCAAAGCCCCCGCAGGTGAGCGCAGGACGTCGGCGCCGGCCCGGGTCGACGCGGTTGCGCGGAACCGCGGATCACCGGCGGCGGAGCCGGAACCGACACACAGAACCGGTCGCGGGGCGCGACTGCGCGCAACACCGGAATCGGCTCAGGGTCGGAGGTGGCCGGCGGGGTCGAGCAGGTCGGAACCCAGCAACGGGGCGGCCACCAGGCCGGCGAAGTAGCGGTCGGGGCGGACGAGGGCGATCGGCAGCGGGCGGCGGGTGCGCAGCGCGTGCAGCAGCGTGCCGTCGAGGTCCTCGACCGCCGGGCAGGAGACGTCGCTGACGGCCCGCAGACCGCCGGGGGCGACGACGGTGAGCGCGGTGGCGGCCCGCCGGTCGACCCAGTCCCGCGCGGCGGGGTCCATGTCGGCGGTCGGGTCGATCCCGTGGCCGATCAGGGTCCAGGCGTCGGTGAGCAGGTCGTCGAGGCGGACGATGTGGCCGCCGAGGGTGCGCAGCCGCGGGTTCGGCAGGATCCGTCCGGCGGCGGGACGGCTGCCGGCGACGCCGCGGGGCAGCCGCGGCCGCGGTCGGGCCGCGCCGCCCCGCAGCGCACGGCGCAGGCCGGGAGCGTGGTCGAGGGTGACCAGCACGGACCGGGTGAGTCGGGACAGCCGCGGGTTCGTCGTCTGCACGACTCGGCCGACCCGCAGCGCCGCGGACGTCATCGCCTGGACGTGCGGGCGGCGTTCACGCTCGTAGTCGTCGAGCAGGTCCTCGCCGGCGAGCCCGCCGACGACCTCGGCGAGCCGCCAGGACAGCGCGGCGGCGTCGCGCAGCCCGGCGCCGAGGCCCTGGCCGGCGAACGGCGGCATGCTGTGCGCGGCGTCCCCGGCGAGCAGGATCCGGCCGACCCGCCAGCGTGCTGCCGCGCGGGCGTGGAAGGTGTAGACGGCGGTGCGTACGACCCGCACCGAGTCCGGGTCCACCCAGTCGCTCAGCAGCGCGCGGACGCCGTCGGCCTGCGCCATCCGCGCCGGGTCCTCCCCGGGCAGCAGCATCCACTCCCAGCGGTGGCCGCCGGGCATCGGCATGGTCACCGCGGGGCGCCGCGGGTCGCAGACGAACGAGAAGTACGGCAGGTGTGCCAGCGGCGTCGGCGTCTCGACGTCCACGACCAGCCAGGGCTGGGTGAAGGTCGACCCGGCGTAGTCGACGCCGAGCATGGCGCGCACCGAGCTCGAGGCGCCGTCACAGCCGACCACCCAGCGGGCCCGCAGCCGGCTGCCGTCGTCCAGCTCCGCGACGACCGGGCCGTCCGGTGCGCCCGAGCCGTCCGAGCCGTCCGAGCCGCCTGAGCCGCCTGAGCCGCCCGCGGCCGCCGGCTCGCCGTCCTGGTGCAGCGCCGTCACCGACCGGCCGAGGTGCACGGTGACGCCGGGCAGGGTGGCGATGCCGGCGCGCAGGTCACGCTCGAACGACGGCTGGTGGAAGAACGCCGCGACCGGGGTGCCGAGCTCGCTGTCCCCGAGGCCGAGCTCGATGAGCACCCGCCGGTTCGGCCCGAGGATGGCGCTGCGGCCGCTGGCGTGCACCCGGTCGAGGAGGCCGGCCAGGCCGGGCAGCCCGACCAGCAGCCGCAGCGTCTCCTCGTCGAGGCCCACCGCCCGGGGCAGCGGGAAGGGTTCCTTCTGCGGATCCACGACGCCGACCGACAGGCCTCGCCGGCCGAGCATCGCCGCCAGCACCGCGCCGACCGGCCCGTACCCGACCACCAGCACATCCAGCACGTTCACCTCATCCTGCACATCCAGCGTCGCGTCCGCTGCCATCGCGCACCCCTCAGCCTCGACTTCTACCAACCGTAGAAGATTGGGATGCAGAAGGCCATAGGTCAGACGCTGTCCGTGACAGCGACGCGGTGAGGGACCTCCTCGCCGCTGTCAGCAGGTGGCTGCGGCGGGTACTCGCTGCACGCGGGTGACCATGCGCCCGACCGGCCGACCGGGGTTCGCGGCGGGGCCGGCGGCGATCCAGGCCGTGAGGACGGGCAGGTCGGGGGTGCGCCCGGTGACGGCACGGATCCGCTCGCCGAGCGCCAGCACCGCCTCGGGATGGTCGAGGCAGATCCGTCGCTCCAGCCCGCCGCCGACCCGGGCGGCGTGGATCAGCGCCAGCCCGGCGAAGGACTCCACCCGTCCCGGCCGCTCGCGCAGCTCCCGGCGGAACTCAACCGCCGCGCGGGTGGTGTCACCGGCGACGGCCGCCAGATCCCCGGCCGTGGCTGCGCAGGGCGCAGGCCCACCGAGGCGGGGCGGGACGAAAGCCAGAGCGGTGAGCAGTTGCCGGGCGTGGCGGTGCACCGGATACGGCTCGCGCGGGGACTCCACCCGGCCGCGCGGCGGCACCGGGCGCCCGCAGGGTCGGCCGGCCAGCCAGTCCCGCGCCCAACCGGCGATGTGATCGGCGTCCGGGCGCATGTTGCGCAGCCGCCAGACCACGCAGACGTCGCGCAGCACGCGCCGGGCGGCGCAGGTCAGCGCGGGCGGCAACTCGACGCGGTCCCAGACGTCACAGTCGGCCTCCATCGCGGCGACCAGGTGGTCACCGGCCGCGGTGAGCCCACCGGCCGCGCGTAGTACCGGCAGCGCCAGGCGCAGGGCGCCGCGGCACCAGGCGAGCTCGTAGGCCGCCTGCAGATCGCCGGCGCGCCGCGGACGCGCCCAGCGGGCCGCCCAGAAGGCGGCCATCCGGGAGTAGGCGAAGGCGCCGTGCAGGACGGCGGCCAGCGGACGGGGATCGGGACGCCAGGGGGCGAAGTGCACCCGAGGGCCCTCGACCGCCCGGACCAGCGGCGTGATGTCGCCCAGCATCTCCAGCCGGCTGTGCGCCGCCTCGTGGACGAACGCGACGGCAAGCCGCATCGGGTCGGGCGGCGCAGTGGTCATGATGGTTCCGAGGGCGTCGGTCACCGTGGCGCTGCTGCTCGGTCGGTCCGCCGCCTCGCGCAGCGGGACCAGGGCGCGCAGGGTGCCGGCGACCTCGGCCGCCTGGCCGGCATCGGTCGAGGCCAGGATGGCGCCGGCCGCGGCGGTCAGTCGCCGCCAGCGCGCCGTCGTGGCCGGACCGCCGCGCGCCGCGGCGGGCAGCGGGAGGGCGTCGCCGCCGCGGAACGGGTCGGTGTCCTCCAGCGACAGCTCGACGCCGCCGGAGCCGCCGGCAGGACCGGCCCCGGCGGCGGCGAACACTGAGCGCGCCGGAAGCCAGGCGCCCCCGGTCGGCGGGGACGGATCGCCGGGACGCACCACGAGGCACCGGTCGGGAAGCATCACCCGCAGCGTGGACGGCCGGTCGTCCCCGGCGCCGGCCGGCGTGACGACGGCGAGCGCCCAGCCGCCCGCCGCCTCCACGACGGCGCAGCCGACGGTCGGCACGGCGACCAGCCCGTCGACGATCCGGACCGGCACTTGGCACGCCTGCCGGGCGCGCAGGGCGGCGGCGACCGCGATCCCGCCGAGGTAACCCAGACCGTCGAGGTAACCCGGACCGCCGACGCCGGCCGCGCCGACGCCGTCGACCCGAGCAGCGTCGACCCCAGCAGCGTCGACCCGGGCTGCCGCCCGCCAGCACCGGCGCAGGCTGTCCACCAGCCAGATCCCGACCGTCGGATGCAGCAGCAGGGCGTGCACCTCCCCGGGCGCCCGCCGCTGGGCCCGGGTGAGCACCCGCACCGCCGTGGCCAGGCAGGCCCGCGTCTCGGCGTCGAGGTCAGCGGCGCCCACACTGCGCAGGACGGCCCAGAGCAGCAGCATCCGCCGGCTGATCTGGGCCCGGCGCAGCTCGGTGAGCACGGCGGGACCGGCCCGCCCGCGCGCCACCGCGTCGAGGTCACCGTAGGTGACACGATGGCGAGCCGAGGGCGGCAGCGGCTCGGCCCGCGAGCCGCTGAATCCCGTCCACGTCCCGGCGGCGGCCGGCGGGACGTGGCCACGGGGAGGACGCCGGCGCACGGCCACCGAGCGGGCACTGGTCGAGTGCGGGCCGGTCGAGTGCGGGTCGGTCGGGAGCGTGGCCGGGTCGCCGGGACGCGACAGCTCGGCGACACCGCGCCCGCGCCGGACCTCACCGTCCGACACCTCGCCGTACAGGCGGCTGCGGGGCTGGTATCCGGCGGTGGTGAGCGAGCCGCTGAACGCGACGGCGAGGGCGGGCGGCAGCGGCGCGGCCGGCTGGCCGACCCAGGCTGCGACCTGACGCAGCCATTCCCCGGACACCGGGCCGGACAGCGCGTCCAGCCGGTCGATGTCGAACCCGCAGAGGTCCACCAGACCGCCGGGCAGGGGGGTCAGATCGTGTGCCATCGGTGGAGCCTCCCACCACGCCGGTGCGCGTCCTGCGGCGCAGGAACCTGCACGACGAAGAATAGCGCGGTGGGATCTGCGGCGATCCCGTCCAACGACGGGTTCCCGTCGGCGCCGAGACCGATTGTCACTCCCCGCGGGCGGCGGTGAATCTATGCACGAGCAGTTGGAACCGCCGATCCGCGTCGGCCACCCGACGCTGGTCGACGGTGACGCCGAGCAGAACCTCGTCCCGGCTGATCCGATGGAAATACAGCGCGCCCTTCTCGACATCGAGAACGGTGCGGGTCAGGCGGCGGTTGAGCACCGAGCGCAGCAGCCCGTCGAGCAGATCGCTGAGGACCAGGAACTCGGCGCCGACCTGCTCGATGGCGTCCCGCCGGGCGGTCCGTCCGGGACCGACGAAGAATTCGTTCAGATCGCTGTGGTCCAGCACGTCCGCGGCGCTCACGCGGCCCTCGCGCACCAGTGCGATGTACTGAAGGTCGGCCGGCTGAAGAATGTTCACCGCCTGCGCCTGGAACAGCTCCTCGCGGCCGTCGCGCAGCGGCGACCAGCGCCGGTGGATCAGCGTGGCCCACGGACTGGCGAACACCGGCACCGAGGGCCGGGGCAGCGAGGCGAAGACGTGCGCCTCTCCCCCGGCCGATCCACCGGGCTCTCCCCCGCTCTCTCCGCCGACCTCTCCGCCGGCTGCGTCCCCCGCCGCGTCCCGGGCCGCCTCCCGCAGGCGGGCGTCGACCGCTCCCGTTGCAAGCGGCTCCGTCGGCGGCTGGTAGTAGCCGCCCTGGTGGTACCCGCCGTAGTTGGGGTCGGCGAGGCCCCGGGCCGTCCGGATCCGCGCCGCCGCCGCCGACAACGCCAGGTCGGCGGCCTCCAGCGCCTGCGCGGTGAGACTCACGCCGACGATGTACTGCCCCTCGTCGACGTCGAAGTACAGCACCGCCCGATCAGGCGCCGCGAAGACCGTCCTGATCAGGCGACCGCCGCCCACCCCGAACAGCGCGGCATTCAGTTCGGTCATCCGATGGTTGAGCTGGCGGCCGATCGTCTCGTAGTCCCGGCGGGCCCGCTCCACCGTGCGGGCACCACGGAAGTTCTCGGTCAGAACCGGATGGGCGAGCAGATCCGCCGCCACCGTCGGCAGTCCGCGATCGTAGTAGCCGATGTGCTGCGCACCGGCGATCGCGACCGCCCGGCGAAATTCGCGCCTGATGCCGTTGTATTCGTCGCCGATGTGCCGGGCGGTGAAGATGTGGGGTTCAAGGGAGTCGTCGGGAACAGTCACCATCAGCTCCTCCTTCTGCCGGCTGCCGGGACCCGCCGGATGGTGGCCGGCGCATGCGTCCGATGCGAAGCGGGCACCGGGTCAGACACTGGAGATGTCGATGTCGATGTCCCGGTGACCGTGCCCGCCGGCCGCGTTCCCGGCAGCCACGTTCCCGGCGGCCAGCACCGCAACGTTATGACGCAGTGTCGCCAGATGGGGATGCTGGCGATCGAGCGACATCTCGGCCTCCTGCAGCAGTTCCTCCGCCAGCCGGCCGGCCTCCTCGACGTCGTCCAGCGCGACCCGCGCGGCAGCGAGGTTCACCCCCGCGGCCAGGGCGAACGGATGGTGCAGATAGAGCTCGTCGGCGAGCGCGAGATAGGCCTGCTCGGCGAGTTCGAGCGCCTCGGCCGGGCGTCCGTCGGCGCGCAGGTAAATCGACAGATCGGACCGGCAGATGTTGGTGAACGGATGCTCGCCGCCGTGCAGCCGGAGATATTCCCGCAGGCACGACTCGGCCTCGACCACGGCCCGGTGATGCTCGCCGAGGGCGTGCAGGTGACCCGCGCGGCTGAGGCGGCAGGCGATCGTGCCCAGGTCCGCCTCGCCGTAGATCTCGACGTAGCGCCGCAGCGTCTCCGCCGCCAGGTGATCGGCGGCATCCGCGCTGCCGCGCAGGCGCAGGACGACCGCGAGGTGCTTGTTGCAGCGCAGCGTCAGGTGGGTGGTGCTCCCCTCGATGTCGGCCAGGCTCGTCGCGGCCTGCCGCAGCAGCCGCTCCGCCTGCTCCAGGTCACCGAGCTCGCGCTGGCAGATGCCCGCCCGCGCCTGCAACCACCAGAACTGCGAGGTGTTCTCGGCGCCGACCAGCCGCAGCCGCGCCATCGTGTCCACGCTGAGGTTCAGCGCCTCCCGGGCGCGGCCCGCCAGGAACGTCGACAGCGCGAGGTTGCTCGCGGCCATGAGGGTGTCGAGGTGGTTGTCGCCGAGGGTGTCCCGGAATCCCAGCAGGGTGCTGCTGTCCTCGGCCGCCGCCATCGCGTACCGTCCGAGCTCGCGGCTGTCGATGCCGTAGCTCATCGCGGTGATCAGCGTGTGCCGGTGGTAGACGCCCAGGTGCTGGCGCTGGCGGGCGAGAGTGTCGGTGTTGAGGTCGTAGGCGGCCTGGAACCGGCCGAGGTCCCGCAGCAGCATCGCCAGGTGGGTGGCCATCCGCAGGGTCGGCGGGTCGTCCGGCCCGAACAGCTCCCGCCAGCGGTCCAGGGTGCGCTCGGCCAGGTCCCGGCCGAGTTCCAGCCGGCCCGACCGCCACATCGCATACACCTGGGACACCAGCCACTGGCGCACGGCGGGCGACGGGCTGTCGATCGCGCCGGAGGGCAGGACCTGCTCCTCCAGCATCCGGTAGATGGGCCAGCTTGCCGGGTCGGCGGCCCGCGGGGCGGCCAGCGCGATCTCGGCGAAGACCCCGAGCACCGCCGCGCGCGCCGCCGTCCGAGCGCCCGGGGTCATCCGCTCGACGAGCAGCAGCTGCCAGCGGGCCGCCAGCCGCAGCTGGCCCTCCGGCACGGCGTCGACCTCGGCGAGTCGGGGCCTGCGGATCTCCCCCCAGAGCTCGGGCAGCACGGTCGGGTCGGCGATCGTGTCGTCGCCGACCTCCCCGGCGAGGTAGCGCAGCATCACCGGCGACTCCAGCAGGCCGCGCGGGACGCCCTGCGGGGACAGGAAGGCGCACAGCTCCAACAGGCGGGCGGCGGCCCGTCGCACCGGACTCGCCGCGGACCGCAGCGTCTCGAAGGACACCGTCCAGGTCGTCGTCTCGGCCGTGGCGCCGACGGTCTGGGCCAGGTAGGCGTCGACCGCCTGGTCGTCGATCTCCGCCCCGCGCCACTGCTGGCGCAGCCGGCCCACGGCCGTGCGAAGACCGGACGGCCGGTGATCGAGGCGTTGGGCGACCAGGTCCAGCCGTTCCCCGTCGACCGCGGGCAGCCACTGGCGCAGGAACGCCAGGCTCTCCTCGGGCGTGAACGGCTCCACCCACAGGGCGCCGGGCTGGTCGTGCCACCCCGGCTCGGACGAGGTGATCAGCACGTGCCCGTTCGACGTGGCCGTCGGCACCAGCCCGGCCAGCGACGCCGGGTCACCCACGCCGTCGTAGATCAGCAACCAGCGCGCCGACGGGTCGCCGCGACGCAGCGCGTCCAGTGCCACCCGTTCGAGCTGCTCCGACGGGGAGCGCTGGGCCTGCGGCACGTCGCTGTCCGGGTGCAGCAGGACGGCGAGGTCGGCCAGGGAGCGCCGCACGGACGCCTCCTCCCCGGCGGGGATCCAGTGGACGACGTCGTAGTCCGCCCCGAACCGAAGGGCGAACTGGGCCGCGACCGCGCTCTTGCCGATCCCGTCGCCGCCGACCAGCACGGTCGGCCCGGCGGCCCGAGCGCCGGGCAGCAACCGGTCGCGCAGGGTGTCGAGCAGGACGTGACGGCCGATGAACGGCTGGCTGAACATCGTCGGCATCGTCCAGACCCGCGGGCGGCGCGTCGGATAGCGGGCGGTGACCGCGGTGAGGTCGCCGAGACCGATCCCGGGGACGGGCAGGGCCAGGCGTTCGAGGACCTCGACCGCCGCCTCCCGCTCGGCGAGCGCCGTCAGCCCGATGATCTCGGCGGTGGCGTAGTCGTCGTCCAGCCGCGTCACGCCGACCTGGACGATGCTCGCCGCGGCCCGCGCCGCCCCGTCACGTCCCCGGGAGCGCACCACCGCGCGCAGCGCCGCCTCTCCCGGCGTGTCCGGTCCGAGGTTCGGCGAGCCGACGACGACCAGCGCGTCGGCCGCGGGGAAGTCCTCCTGGGTGACGGAGGTCGGGGCCACGGGTCGAACCCGCACACCGGTCGGGACGAGCACGGAGACCAGCCAGTCGACCCACGGCCGGTCCTCCGGCGCGCCGAAGACGGCCACGGAGCGCGGGGCGGGCGGCCCGTAGTGCTCGAAGGCGCGCAGTACCCGTTCCCGCTCCTCGGCGGGCACCGGCCGGGTGGACAGCGGCTCATCCCCGGTGATCACGCCGGCGAGCACCCGATAGGCGGCCTGCAGACCCGACCGGCTCGCGGGGTCCTCGAGGAAGGTCGCGAGCACCTCCTCGTAGGCGTAGGCGGCCTTGTAGGGCACCTCCAGCTCGATCAGACGCGCCCGCTGCGCCTGGAGGTCCGGTCCGCACAGGTCGCTCAGCGCCGGACGGAACGCCTGGAAGGCCGCCCGGCGGCGTAGCTCCTGCTTGCGCTGTTCGGTGTCCTCCACCCGCATCGGGACGGGCAGAATGCGGATGGGCCGCTCGCCGCCGCGGATCTGGCGCACCACCGCGGCGCCGCCGTCGATCGACTGGTTGTTCAGCGCGAAGCCGACCACGACGGTGTCCGGTAGCAACTGGGTGCAGATGCCGGCGGCATCCGAGGTTCCGGTCCGGCTGTCGATCAGCACGTAGTCGTAGCCGGCGAAGCGCATGCGGTCACGCAGCGCGGCAAAGTAGGCCCGCCCGTCGGTGTCCTCGAAGAACGCCGGCCACGGCAGTGCCACCGCGACGACGGCGTTCTTGGCGGTCTGCCGGCCCGGGCCGAGAAAGTCGATGCGCCCGGCGGCGGGGAAACCCGACCACTCGATCGTCTCGACATTGTGCCGGAAGTCGCTGTAATGGGCGGTGATCTCGCGGATGGCGGCCGCGTCCGGCGGGGCCGCGGCCTGCTCCAGCCCCGGGTGCCCGGCGTTCTGCAGGCGGTCGATCTCCCGGATGAAGCCCTCCAGCATCTCCGTGACGCCGTCGCTGCTGTCGAGCTCCTTGTTCTGCAGGAAGGGCCGAAAGTAGCGGTGCAGGCCGGGGGATTCCAGGTCCCAGTCGACGGTGAGCACCCGCTTGCCGGACGAGGCGAGCAGCCAGGCGACGTTCGCCACCGCCATCGTGCGCCCGGCGCCGCCCTTGTACGAGTAGAAGGTGACGATGTGCGCCGGCCGCTCGGCGGGGTCCGATCCCCCGGCGACCTCGACCGTCGGGTTGAGCCCGCCTGTCGGGGTGACCCCGGCTGTCGGTTGCACCTCGGCTGTCGGGGTGATCTCAGTCATCGTCCTCGCCCCTTTCCGCGACGCCGGCTCGACGCAGGATGGGCCGGCGGGTGTGCTCGGGATCGGCCATCCGCCACCGGCGCTCCCCGGCGGGGCGTATCGCCGTGCGTGACGCGGGCCGCCGCGGATCCCCGGCGGCGGCCCCACCCGCCCAGGCGGTCCGCCCGGAGAGCCGGACGAGCTCGGCGTCGCGTTCGGACAGCGACGGCGGCTCGTCCACCCGAGCTCGCGCGATCAACTCGACGACGGCCTCGACCAGGTGCCGGTAGCCGGGTGAGGCGGGGGCGGCGCGGATCAGCCGCAGCGCTCCCCCCGCGGCGAACTCGGCGCCGAAGTCGTCGTCGATCATGTCCGTCTGCCGGATCGGCACCGGGGGCGGTACCGCCCGGATGGACCACGGGAGGCCGATCAGCGCCGGCGAGCGGCGCCCGGTGAAGTGCTGGTGCCAGCGCAGCCGCTCCCGGAACAGCGACCACTCGACCCGGCACTGCGGGTCGGAGAAGTACGCGTCGGAGTACAGCGCCACCAGCACCGGCGAGAGCAGCACCTGCGGGTTCGACCGTCCCGGCAGGCCCGGCGCGGACGCCTCCGCGCCGGCCACCCGGCCCGTGAACGCCTCGCGGCGACCGAGCCGCTCGTAGACGCCGTCCTGCACGTCGCCGGCGAAACGGTGCACATAGCTGCCGTCGCCCCCGGCGAGGGCATGATGCACGAGGAAGAAAGGGGTCACCAGCACCCCTCGGGTCGCATTCCACGACAGCGCGCCCGCCCCACCATCACACCCGTGCCTCTCACATCCACGGCGACCAGCTCCGGCCGGACCGCATTGTTTCCTCGACGGTCCCGGATTCCGTGCCCGACCCGCGACGCGCCGACGGCCAGGTCATCGATCCTGTGCGGTACATCACGACTCGGGGTGGAACGGGGAACGCACGAGCTTGGTCGCGTCGGCCGCCAGCGGTGGTAGTTCGTCGCGAGCGACGTCCATGACCCGGTAGGCCAACAGGCTCACATACTCCGCGAACGCGTCGGGGTGTCGCATCAGGTCCAGGACAGGCATGTTGTCGTATTTCCGACCAAGATCTATCCGTGCGAGATGCAGCTCCTGCGCGGCCTTGGGCACGTCCGCCTCCCGCACCAGCCAGGGCACCGGGATGATGCCCGCCGGCGGTTTTCCCCCCGGCGCGGTCGCCCGGCGAATCCGTTCCTGAAAGACCCCGAACTCCCGGCCGCACCAGTCGCTCTCGAAGTAGTCGTCGCACCACAGGGCGACCAGCACCGGCGCGGTCCGCACCGCGTCGCGCAACGCGGTCGGCCAGTGTTCCCCGCCACCCATCCGTTCGGCGTCGAGGAATCCCGCCGGCTCGACCCGCCGGCGGACCTTGCGTCGCAGTTCCGCCTCCAGTTCCCGGTGGAAGGCGACGACGCGGTCCCGGTCATGGCGGTGGGCGTGGCTGGTGAAGAAGTAGTACGCGGCGGCGCCGGCCGGCCCGCGGGGCGGCGGCGGTGCCGACGGCGCGACCCCGTCGCCCAGCGGCCAGGAGACGAACGGGGGAGCGGGTGCCCGGACCCTCGCATCGGCGGCCGGCTCGGGCCCGCCGGCGCGCCGGGCGACCAGTTCGGTGACGAGCCGGCGGACGACGGAGAGCGCCCGATCGTCTCGAGGGGCGACCAGGTCGAGCGACTGGACGAGCGCGTCGAGCATCCCGCGACCCGGCTCGCGAACCGCCTCGGTGACCAGCGTGGTCAGCCGAACGGCGAGCCACGGCGAGGTCAGCGCGACGGCGCGCCCAAGCAGTCGGGTCAGCTCGTCCAGCCAGTGCTCGAACCCACCGGGATCGGCGATGTACTCCACCCGCATCAGCGCCGCCACCAACGCGTCGACCTCCCGGGCGGCCGTCGCCTGGGCGTGCGCGGGGCCGTCAGCGTGCGCAGAGCCGCCGCCGCCGACGGCCGGGTTGGCGGCCACGGCGGCGGGACCGTCCGCGGCACCCGAACGATCCGCGGCACCGGAGCCGGCAGCGGCGCCGGAGCCGGCAGCGGCGCCGGAGCCGGCAGCGGCGCCTTGGTCACCGACGGCACGGCGGCCGCCGAAGCGGCCGACGGCGCCGTCAGGGCCCATCGGCTCGCTGCTGACCACCGGGCGACCCCCGACGGCCAGGCCTCCCTCTCCGGCCGGCCCGGCCCTGACGGTGGGCTCGGTGCCGCCGGAGGGCTCGGTGCCGCTGGAGGCAGGGGGCGGTGAATCAACGGCGGCCGGGGCCGGCCGGGCGGCCGCCATCTCGAGCAGACGCTGGCAGAGCTCCGGGGTCACGGCCGTCTCCCGGATCAGGTAGCCGGCGAGCTCGGCCAGCAGCCCGGGCCGGTGGCCGAGCAGCTCGCCGAGCCGGGCGGCGGTGGCCGGATCGACCATGGGCGCGGCGCTGGTGAGCAGCATGACCGACTCGCGCCGGCGCAGCGGCCCGATGGCCAACGTCCGCTCCCGCCAGGAGTCCGCCGTCCGGTCGGCGACGATGAGGCAGTGCGCGCCGCGGCCGGGCAGATACGGCTCGACCTCCTCGGGACTGCCCGCCCCCGCCAGGACGAGCAGCCAGCCCTCGCCGGGCACCGGCGCGCCGTCCGCGGCGCAGTCGGCCAGCCGCGCGCGGGCCTGGTCGGCGAGCTCGTCGAGCTGGGCGGCGATGTCGGCGCCCTGGCCGCAGTCCACCCACCAGGCGACGTCGTAGCGCAGCTTGTAACGGTGCTGGTACTCCCCGGCAAGTTCCGTCTCCCCGATGTCGGGCAGGTTCCCCTCGGGGACGAGGACGAGCTGGCCGTGCCGGCACAGGCCGTCCCAGACGCGTTCCAGCTCGTCGTCGCGGCCCGCGAACAGCTCGTTCTCCCGGCGGCTGCGCCACACGGGCGGGGACTGCCCGGGCAGGCGGCCCGGGCGACCGAAGGCGGGCACGGTACTCACCAGCCGCCCCCGGCCCGCACCTCCATCAGGAGCTCGTTGACCACCGCCGGTTCCAGACCGCTGAGGTCCAGCGTCCGGAGGGTGCGCAGCGGCTCGGGCAACGGCTGGGGGTCGATGGTGACGCGTACGACACGGCGGGCCAGCGGCCCCTCCAGGCCGAGGCGCTCCCAGGCCTCGGTCTCGGTGGTGCCGGGGTCCTCGGGCACGGGCGCACGGTAGTGCCTTGACAGCAGCACGACCGTGATCTCCGGGTCCCACCGGGCGATGCGGTCCACGGTCTCGGCGAGCCGTTCGCCGCGGTTCTGCGCCCACCGCACCTGCTGGACCTCGTGGCAGCCGCGGCGCAGGAGCTGCTCGAGCCAGTCGGCCCACTGCTGGTCGGCCCCGACATAGCTGACGACGACCCGCCGCGGGGCCGCCTCCACCGAGTCCACCGGCGCCGTCACGAACGCCCCGGCCCCGCGGCCCCCACCGTCGCCCGCCGGGACGCTGCCCGCCCGTGGCCGATCAGCCCTCCCGCCCCGATCACCGCCGCGCCGATCCCCGCCGCCGCGCTCCGCGCCCTCCCCCGCTGCACCCGCTCCCCCAGCGCCGTCCCCCGCGGCGCCATTGCCCGCAGCGCCATTGCCCGCAGCGCCATTGCCCGCAGCGCCATTGCCCGCGGCGGCGTCTCGTGCCCCACGGCCGCGAGCCGAAGCAGGCGGATCCGAGGCGGGGGGAGCCGAAGCAGGCGGATCCGAGGCAGGCAGAGCCGAGGCAGGCGGAGCCGAGGCAGGCAGAGCCGAGGCAGGCGGACCCGAGGCAGGCGGAGCCGAGGCAGGCGGAGCCGAGGCAGGCGGATCCGACACTCGGGCAGCCGAAGCAGGCGAATCGGAAGCGGGCGGAGCCGCGGCCCACGCGGGTGACGGCGGCTCCTGCCGCCGGAGCACCCCGCCGGCCGACGGCCGGCCGGCGGGTTCCGCGGAGGCGCCGTTCGGGGCATGCCCGGAGCCGTCGGTACCGTGGGAGCCGAAGGCGGGGCCGGCGGCGCGGATCGCGAGCTCGGGCAGAGGGTCGAGATCGATCTGCTGGGCGGCGATGACCCGGGCCGCGAACAGTCGGACGAACGCGTAGTAGCCGCTGGGCCCGCGCAGCATGTTGCGCATGAGCCACAGCAGTCCGTGCTGGCCGTAGACCTCGGGCAGCCCGAGCCTGGCGTCGGCGAGGGCGGGGCGTGCCGCCGGCGGCACCGGGTCGTGGGTCGACCGCCACAACACCCGCAGGAAACCGTCCTCCAGCCTGGTCGCACCGGCCTTGCTGAAGTTCTCGACGCGGGCGCCGAAGACCTCCCATTCGCGTCCGCACCAACCGTCCTTGAAAAAAGGATCGGAGCAGAGGGCGACCATCGAGCGGATACGGCCGGCCCCCGCCGCGAGGGCGAGGTCCGCGTCCATGCCGGGCCGCGGCCTGGTATCGAGGATTCCGCCGACCGCGGAGCCGACGAGCCGGCCCAGCTCATACTCCAGATCGGCGTGAAAGCGCTGGACCCAGCGACGGTCCTCTTTGGCGGCATAGGAGACGAAGAAGTAGCTCTTCATCGCGCACACTCGATTACCATCACCGCGCCCCCGGGCCCACCGCCATCCGACGGACGGTGTCGCCAAACGCTATCAGCCGACCGCCCGGATGGCGATGCCCACGACACGGAAGTATCAATGATGCCTCAACACGCCATCACTCGGGGTGGCGCCACTCCGCGTACCCCGCACCGCCCGGGGCCCGTCCCCGCGCCTTCTCTGCTCTCCGTCAACCGACGGCGCTCTTCGTCAACCGGCGGCGCTTCCCGTCAACCGGCGACGCGGATCCTTTCCTGCGGCACACGTCCCCGTCAGTGCACTTCCCAGTGTTCGGGTTCGAGGCGCAGCCATCGGTCGATCTCCTCCCGCCACCAGATCCGAGTACCACCCCAGGTCGCGGTGCGGTTGACGACCGCGGCGGGGCTCGGCGCGGCCGGATCGACCCGCAGTCGGTGATCGATGGCCTGACGGGTGAGGCCCAGGGCGCGGGCGATGTCGCCGGAACCGACGAGCAGTGGTAGGTGATCCACGTCTGCCGACGTTAGCCAATGCTGGCCCTGCCGCGCCCGCGACGCCGGGCTCGCCGGTGCCGGGCGGCAGCCATCCGACGCGCAGGGAGACCGACGGCCGTCAGAGGGTGATCGACGGCTGTCGGATCACCGCGGAGCAGGGCCGGAAACCACCATCCGGTGACCGACCGTCCGCGCTCACACCACGGCCGCCGAACCTGTCCGCCGCGGTCGGCCCGCGGGCGCCGGCGGCCGTCTCCCCGACGACAGCGAAGTATCGCCGGATGCGCTCCCCGGCGGCGCCCGTCTGTGCTTGGCTGATCACGTGGATCGGACGCCGGCCGGTCCGGCCGGTGCGATCGGTGCGATCGGCGAAAGCCGCGGAAACGGAGAACAGTGGGCATTGATCTCGCCAAGGGCGGCAGCGTCGCTCTTGCCGAAGCCACCGAGACCCTCACACACATCACGGTCGGTCTCGGCTGGGATCCCAATCGTCCAGGCGGGGAGGAGTTCGATCTCGACGCGAGCGCCATCGCCCTGCAGGAGAACGACCGGGCGCCCAGCCTGAGCTATTTCGTCTACTACAACAATCTGAGCAGCCCGCGTGGGGAGATCGTGCACCGCGGGGACAACCTCACGGGCGAGGGTGCGGGGGACGACGAGCAGATCGACGTGCGGCTCGACCTGTTGTCCAGCGCGATCACCCGCATCGTTTTCCCGGTGAGCATCCACAACGCCGACTACCGGCACCAGAGTTTCGGTGACGTGCACGGCGCGTACATCCGGGTCGTCAACACCGACACCGGCGACGAGCTGGTGCGCTACGACCTGTCGAGCACCGCCGCGCGGGACACCTCGATGCTGTTCGGCGAGCTGCACCGCGACAGCGGCGGCTGGCATTTTCGCGCCCTCGGCGAGGGCGGCATCGCCGGTCTGGCGCAGATCGCCCGCGGGTACGGTCTCGACGTCTGAACCCCGAGACCGGCCCGGCCGAGACGCCCCGTGGGCGACCCGACCGTCCCGGCACGGCACCCGGCACGGCACCGACGCGAAGACGGGCTCCGCGCAGATGTCGGCGGGGAGGTCAGCGGGGGATGGAGGTGTGCTTGAACTCGTTGAGCTCCGGCCAGCCGGTGAGCTGGTCGACGACGCGTTCCACCGCCCGAACGGACGGTGCGGCCTCGGCACCGAGCGGAGCCCGGTTCATCAGCCGCACGAAGACCGCCTGGTCGTCGGCGATGAAGGTGGGCACGCCCCAGACCGAGTGGGAGGCGACGTAGCGCTCGTGCTCGGCCTGGACCCGGGCCAGCCCCCCCTCGTCGACCCGGGCGAGCACCTCGTCCGCGGGCAGCCCGACGGCGGTGAGCGTCTCCCTGATCACGGCGCGGTCCTCGAGATGGCGGCCCTCGTCGTGGCGCGCCGCGAACAACGCGCGATGAGCCGCCGGGAACAGGTCGGGGTATTCGTCCCGGATCACGACGCCGGCCTGTAGGGCGAGGATGCCGGAATCCTGCTCGGGCTTCTCCCAGACGCTGGGCTGGCCCTCCTCGACATGCGCCTGCCCCAGCGAGAAGGGGATGAAGCTGACATTCCAGTCGGCACCGGCCGCGAGACCGGTAAGCACGTGTTCGTGCGCGTTGCGCGCAAACGGGCAGCGGTAATCCCAGGTGATCGCGAACGTGGCGGAGGTCATACCCGAGGCAACAGACGCGCCCCCGGGCATGTTCCGCTGTCAGCGGCGGATGCCGCGACGTCCGCGGGGCAGCCGCGGCGGCGGCTGGCGAGGCAGGTCGCGGGGCGCGTGGCCGGAGTGGTCGAGCCCCGCCTGGCCGAGGTCGCGCCGGGCGGCGATCAGGCCGCGGACGTACACGACCGCGGCAATGATCACCATGAGATCGTCGACCAGCCCGATCGGCCCCAGCGGGATCTCGGGGACCGCATCGACCGGCGAGACGACGTAGGCGAGGCTGGCCAGCGTCGCCACGGTGCCGCGCAGCGGTAGGTCGTACCTGCGGACGACGACGAGGGCGGCCACCGCCAGCGCGAGGCCGAGGGCCACCAGCACACCGAGGACGACGAGCAGCGCCGTGCCGAAGCTGTCACCCATCATCCACTCCACTCCGGGTCGGTCCCCGCGGCGGCCGGCCGGCGGCCCGGGGCGATGATCCATGACGGCATGCCCGATGTCCGGCCGATACGAACATCCACGCTGCCCGGGGGTGCCGCGGGCGGTGTCGGGCCGGCGTTGTCGGGGGGGCGACGACCGGAGGTTCGACCGTCGGCCGGACACCTGCCCCGTTGCGCCGGTAGGCTTTTCGACGTGTCCCCCGTGGATTCACCTGCGCCGCCCGGTCGGCTGATGGCCGTCAGTGATATTCATGTCGGCTATTCGGAGAACCGGCTGATTGTCGAGGGTATCGAGCCCGGTTCGCCGGAGGACTGGCTGATTCTGGCCGGTGACGTGGCCGAGGTCGCCGGTGAGATCGAGGCGGTCTGGCAGCTGTTCACCCAGCGTTTCGCCAAGGTGATCTGGGTGCCCGGCAACCATGAGCTGTGGACGCCGAAGCACGACCCGCTCCAGCTGCGCGGCGACGAACGGTACCGCCACCTGGTCGAGATCGCCCGCGGCCTCGGCGTGGTCACGCCGGAGGATCCGTTCCCGGTGTGGACGGGCGAGGGCGGCCCGGTGGTCGTCGCGCCCCTGTTCGCCCTGTACGACTACAGCTTCCGCCCGGCGGGCACCGCGACGAAGGAGCAGGCCCTCGCCCTGTCCCGGGAGAGCGGGGTGGTGTGCACCGACGAGTGGCTGCTGCACCCCGATCCGCATCCCACCATCGACGCCTGGTCCCGGGCCCGGGTCGCCTACACCGCCGAGCGGCTGGCCGCCCTCGACCCGGCCGTGCCGACCGTGCTCGTCAACCACTGGCCGCTCGTCCGCGAACCCACCGACATCCTGCGCTACCCGACGTTCGCGCTGTGGTGCGGGACGACGGCCACCGGCGACTGGCACCGGCGTTTCCGCCCGGCGGCGGTCGTCTACGGCCACCTGCACATTCCCCGCACGACCTGGTACGACGGCGTCCGCTTCGAGGAGGTCTCGATGGGGTACCCGCGAGAACGCGTCGCGTGGGAGGCCTACGGCCGGCCCTTCGCCGGCCCCCGCCAGATCCTGCCCTACCCGGCGGAGCCCGCTCCGGCCCCGGCCGCGGGGGCGCAGGAACGGGCGGCGTCGCCGTCGACGGCGCGGAGCTGACCGCGATGCTGGCCAGCCTGCTGCCGGACGCGGCCGTCGCCGTCGAGGCGTTCGAGGACGACCCGAACGCCGTGCTGTTCCCCGAGGAGGCCGCGCTGCTCGCCCGCGCCGTGGACAAGCGCCGCCGGGAGTTCACCACCGCCCGGATCTGCGCGCACCGGGCGCTGTCCGGCCTCGGCCTACCGCCGGTACCGATCCTGTCGGGCGATCGCGGCGCCCCTCACTGGCCGGACGGCGTGGTCGGCAGCATCACCCACTGCGCCGGCTACCGGGCGGCGGCGGTGGCGCTCGCCGGCCGGCTGCGCACGATCGGCATCGACGCCGAACCGAACGAACCCAATCCCCAGGGCGTCACGGCGCAGATCACCGTCCCGGCCGAGGAGGGCTGGCTCGCCACCCTCACCCGGACCCTGCCCACCGTGCACTGGGACCGGCTGCTGTTCAGCGCCAAGGAGTCGGTGTACAAGGCGTGGTTCCCGCTGGCCCAGCGCTGGCTCGGCTTCGAGGACGCCGCCCTCACCATCGACCCGGGCACGGCGGCGACCACCGCCACCCCGGCCCGCGGCACGTTCACCGCCAAGCTGCTGGTGACCGGGCCGACGCTCGACGGCGGCGAGCTCACCGGCTTCGACGGCCACTGGCTCGCCGACCGCGGCCTGCTGCTCACCGCCGTCACCGTCCCGCACCTCGACGGCACGCCGGTGCCGCCGGCGCAGGCCGCACCGTGAGGCACCATCGCGGGCGCCGCCCGCTCGCGGCCGGACGACGCCGCCCCGCGGTGCGCACCGGCCCCGGCGCCTTCCCCGCCGGCCGCCGGCCGCGCACCCGAGGCCTGCAGGGCCGCAAGCCGCGGTAGGGCGCCCGGCCTTCCGCCGGCGCCGTCGTCGCCGCCCTGGCTCCGGCCGGTGCGCGGGGGCCGGTGCGCCGCGCCGGGTGTGGCCGGTCGTGCCAAGGTAGGAAGGGGCTGTGCCCATCCCCGAAGACCGCGGCGTGACGCCGCCTGTCGCCGATCCCGGCCGCTCCCCCGGCCCGCCGACCGGCCCCTCCGCCCGGACGGCGGCCGGCGAGTTCGTCCTGACGCTGTCCTGCCCCGACCGGCTCGGTATCGTCGCCGCGGTCTCCGCCTACCTCGCCGGCGTCGGTGGCAACATCGCCGACGCCGCCCAGTTCGGCGACCCCGACTCGGGCCGGTTCTTCATGCGGGTGCACGTCGCCGCCGAGGAGGCGGGGCTCACCCTGGAGGCGCTGCGGGCCGGCTTCGCCCGCGTCGCCCACCCGTTCGCGATGGACTGGGCGATCCATGACCTGGCGGTCCGCCCCCGCGTGCTGATCCTGGTCAGCCGATTCGGACACTGCCTCAACGATCTGCTCTACCGGCACAGGTCGGGGCTGCTCGACGTCGACATCCCGGCCGTCGCGTCGAACCATCCCGACTTCGCCGACCTCGTCGGCTCCTACGCCATCCCGTTCCATCACCTGCCGGTCGACCCGACCACCCGCGACCGGCAGGAACAGGGGATCCGGGAGATCATCGAACGGGAGCGGATCGACCTCGTGGTCCTCGCCCGCTACATGCAGATCCTCTCCCCCGAGCTGTGCGCGTCGCTCGCCGGCCGGGCGATCAACATCCACCACTCGTTCCTGCCGAGTTTCTCCGGCGCCCGGCCCTATCACCAGGCACACGCCCGCGGGGTGAAGCTGATCGGCGCGACCGCGCACTACGTGACCGCCGAGCTCGACGACGGCCCGATCATCGAGCAGGACGTCATCCGGGTCGATCACGCCGACGGTCCCGACCGCCTCGCCGCGCTCGGCCGCGACGTCGAGTGCCGCGCGCTCGCTCGCGCGGTGACCTGGCACGTCGAGCACCGCGTCCTCATCAGCGGCCGTCGCACGGTCGTGTTCTCCTGACCTGTGCGTTACGCCCGCGCCCTGTTTTCCCCGCGCCGCCCGGGCGCCGAGGAATGCGCTGGACATCCCGGCGGGATGTGGTGGGATCGGCCCGTGAGCTCCCGTACCTTCCGCATCACCGTGCGCGGTGCCTTCGACGGGCTGAGCGCCGACCAGCGCGCCGAACTGCTGGCCCGGGCGGCGGAGCACGACATCCTGCAGGCCGCGTTCACACCCGAGGGCAGCCTGACCTACGACATCGCCGCCCGGCCGTTCTTCACGTTCCGCTTCCTGGCACACGGCGAGCGGGCCGAGGACCTGGCGGCGGCGACCGCCCGCGCGCAGGCGTCCGCGCAGGCCTGGCTCGCCGAGCGCGGCTACCGGCACAAGAACCTCCGGTCGCTGGCCGAGGACCTGTCCGACGCTCCGCTGGGCGCCCGCGGCCGGCGCGCCGCGACCCGCGGCGGCTGAGGGTCAGTGGCGGCTGAGGGTCAGTGGCGGCTGAGGGTCAGTGGTCGGCGGGGGCGAGGACGGCCCAGCCGAGGGAAGGTAGGCGGGCGAGGGCCTGCTCGGTGCCGGGGTGGACCAGGTCCGCCGGGCCGGCGAGAAGCCGCGTGGCGCCGGGTGCGGGGCAGTCGGCCGGGTCGTCGGCCAGGTTGAGCGCGACGAACAGGCGCTGGCCCTCGGCGCTCGCCTCGTAGACGAGCTGCTCGTTGGCCAGGTGCAGCGGACGGGTGCGGGCGGCGTGCAGCCAGGGGTGACGCCGCCGCAGGCCGACGAGGTCCTGGTGCAACCGGTAGATCGGCCAGCCGTAGGGGGCGAGCTCGTCCGCGCCGGCGGGAAACGCGGGACGAACCGCGTCGTCACCGCCGATGCGGTCCTCCTTGACGCCGACGAACGCCTGCTCGTCGCCGTAGTAGACGCTCGGGGTGCCGCCGACGGTGCACAGCACGACGAGAGCATGGGCCAGGTGCCGCGGTTCGCGCAGCCGGCTGGCGAGCCGGGTGACGTCGTGGTTGCCGACGAAGGTGAGCGGGACGAACGTGTCGAGGAAGCCGTCGTGCCGGCTCAGCGCCCAGGCCAGTTCGAACAGGTTGGCGTCGTTCAGCGAGCTCCAGATCGCCTTCCACAGCTCGTACTGGGTGACCGCGTCCAGGCCGGTGCGGCGGACGATGTCCGGGTAGTCGCCGTGGATGACCTCGCCGACCAGGTAGGCGTCCGGGTGGGCGTGACGCACCCGCGGCAGCACCCGCGCCCAGAAGTCGGCGGGGACCGCGTAGGCGGCGTCGAGCCGCCAGCCGTCGGCGCCACGGTCGAGCCAGTGGGTCATGATCTCGGTGACGTGGTCGGCGACGGCCGGGTTGTCGTGCCGCAGCGTGACCAGGCCCCCGTGGCCCTCGAAGGTGGCGTACTCGGGCCGGCCCTCCGGTCCGGTCGAGCCCGTGGGGACGAACCAGTCCGGGCGGGGTGGCGCGTCCCCGCCGCCGGGCGACGCGGCGAAGGCGGGATGCTCCCGGCCGACGTGGTTGAACACACCGTCGAGCAGGATCCGCAGCCCTCGGTCGTGGGCACGGGCGACGAGATCGTCGAAGTCGGCGTCGTCACCGAGCCGCGGATCGATCCGGAAGTGGTCGACCGTGTCGTACCCGTGGGTCGAGGACGCGAAGATCGGTCCCAGGGCGAGGCCGGACGCCCCGAGCCGCACCGCGTAGTCGAGCCAGTCGCCGATCCGGGCGAGCCCGCGGGTGGGCCGCCGGTCGGCTCCCGTGGTGTCGGCGCCGGCGAACCCGAGCGGATAGACCTGCCACCAGACCGCGTGGCGCACCCAGCCCGGCTCACCGCTCGACGACGCGGGAGACCCCGACGCGAGAGACGGGGACGCGAGAGACGGGGACGCGAGAGACGGGGACGCGGGAGACGGGGACGTGTGGGGCGGTGGCGGTTGCCGGTGGGTGGTCATGCCGACTGCTCACCGACGGTGCCCGGGTCGGTGCCGCCCGCGAGGTCGCGCAGGTCCACCGGGCGATCCGCCAGCGATTCGAGCAGGCCGGCGGCGATCCGCAGCAGGTTCACCTCGGCCGCCGTGCAGTCGTCCAGGGCCTGGGCGAGCCAGGCGTCGCGGTCCGCCATGTCACGGACGAGCGCCTCCCGCCCGACCGACGTGATCGTCAGGACCGCGGCCCGCCGGTCGCGTTCCCCGGGGCGCCGGCTGATCAGCCCGGCGGCCTGCAGCTCGGCGAACGTGCGCGACAGCGACTGCGGCTGGTGCCGCTCGGCCGCGGCGATCGCCCCCGGGGTGCTCGGGCCCAGCCGATAGAGGTGGCCGAGCACGCTCAGCTTGGTCCCGTTGAGCGCGCCGGCCGGCCGCTCCGCGCGCAGCCGGCGGCCCAGCCGGGTCACCGCCCGCCGGATCGCCGCCGCGCTCTCCACCTGTCCTGCCACCTCTCCTGCTCGCACAGTTAGCACGCTATCACTTACCATTATTTGGGCTCAGGGGGACCGTCGAATGCGTTGACCATGCGGCTCGCGCTGGCGAGAGACGGAGATTAGTTCGCTGTGACGACTATCGTCGCGGGCCGCCAGGCGGCTCGCGCCCCGGGATCACGGTCCGTCGATCGCCGAGCCGACCTGCGGGCGGCGGTGGTGACGATGGGCGCTGTGCTGGCCACCTTCGGCACGTCACTGGCGTTGCGTGCCCTGACCGGCGCGTCCGCCGGTCTCTCCGTCATCGGCGTTGTCCTCGCGCTGACGCTCAGCCGGGTCGGGCGAGGCGGTCAGGGCGGCCGGGTCGGGCAGCCCGGCCCGCGGGCCACGTGGCTGCTGCCGCTGCTCGTGACGCCGTCGGTGGCGCTGCTCGCGAGCGAGGTCGCCGACCTGTCCCGCCGGCATCGGACGGTGGGCGAGGTCCTGTTCACCGCGGCGGTCAGCGGCGCCGTCTGGACACGGCGGTTCGGGCCGGTGGGCACCCGGGCCGGCAGCCTCGCCACGCTGCCGTTCATCGCACTGCTCGTCACCCCGGTGCCGCCCGGGCAGGGCGCGGCGTCACGGCTCGATCTCGTCGCGATCGCGCTGGTCGCGATCGGCTGGGTGACGATCGGTCGACACGCCGAGGCCCGCCTGTTCGCACCAGATCAGCCCCGCCCGCCCCGCCCGCCCTACCGCCCGCCCCACCCGTCGCCCCGGCGGGATCGGCCGGCGGGGCGCAGGCGGCGACTTCCGGCGAGCACCAGGATGGCGATCCAGCTCGCGGTGGCTCTCGGGACGGCCTTCGCCGTGGGGCGCCACGTGTTCGGCGAGCACCGGTCCTGGCTCGTTCTCACCGCCTATCTGGTCCACAGCGGCAACCGCGGCCGCGGCGACGTCGCCTACCGCTGCGCGCAGCGGCTGGCCGGCGCGGCGGTCGGGACGGCGGCGGCCACCGTCGTCGCGGGCCGCTTCCCCGGCGGCGACGACACGTCGATCGTGCTCGTCTTCGTCCTGCTCGCGCTCGGGGTGTGGCTGCGCTCGGCGTCCTACGCCTACTGGACGGCATGTGTCACCGGCGTGCTCGCCCTGCTCTACGGGTACTACGGGCAGGCCGGAACGGGGCTGCTGCGGGAGCGGCTGGCCGCGGTGGCGCTGGGCGCGGCGATCGGTCTGGCCGCGGCCTGGGTCGTCCTGCCCGTGCGCACGGGCGACGTCCTGCGCCGCCGGATCGCCGACCTGCTCGCCGCCCTGACGGACTATCTGGTCGTCTGCCAGACGGGCCGCAGTCACGTGCCACGCCCACGCGGCCCGGCTCCACCCGGCCCGAACAGGACGTCACCGGAGATCATGCGCGCCGCCCTCGCCGACGCGTACGACCGGCTGGAGTCCGCCTTCGACCAGCTCGCCCAGGTCGCCCCGCCGCTGCGGGCGCACCGTGCGTTGACCCGCCCACCCCACCGACTCCGCCGTCACCGCCGGCCCGGCCGGGCCCTGCGGCCAGATCGGTACGACGCCGTCGAGGCCCTGCTCGCCTGTCGACCGGCCCTACGCGCGCTGACCCGCGAGCTCGACGCCCGCGGCACCCCACCCGGCCCCGCCGCGCGCCGCGACATCGCTGGAGCGCGCACCGCCGTCGTCGAGACCCGCCGCGCCCTGGGCCGCGCCGCCGCCGCGGCCCGCCGCTGAGCCAGGTACAGCCGAGCCGCACTGAGCCGCACCGCACCGCCGCACCGCAACGCGCTCCCGCGCGCGACCGCGGGCCGTCACCGGTGGGTGGGGTCAGGGTCCGGCGGTGAGGTCGACGGCGATCTCGCCGCCGAGGGTGAAGCCGGCGCGCAGCTCCAGCGCGTCCCCGCTCCAGAACCGGCCCGGGTCGTACCAGTTCGGCGCCCGGCCGGCCGGAAGCAGACCCATCGCCTCGTAGGTGACGGCGACGACCTCGGCGCAGTAGGCGGTCCGCAGCGCCTGCGAGGACACCGCCCGGCGCGGGCGCGGGAACCGTCCGCGCAGCCAGCGCGTCGCGAGCTGGGCGGTGGACGGGAACGGCGTGCCGTCGAGGCGGGCGATCGTCCGCAGCGCGGCGTCCTCCCGTTCGGCGCCCACCACCGGTGAGAGCTGGCGCAGCCAGGCCCGCTGGCCGTAGCGGCGCGCCCAGACCTCCACGGCCGCCCGCAGGTCGTGCAGCTGCACCCCGCGGTGGTGCGTGCCCGCCCAGACGTCGGGCAACGCCTTGCCCAGCTCCGCGTGCCACAGCAGCGGGGGGAGGTCGTCGAGCGCGATCGCCATGCCGACGTGGTTGACCGGGCTGTTCGTCGTCGTCTGGATGGCCCGGTCCGCCGCCGTGCGACCACGGAACAGCCACAGGTCACCGGTGCGGGCCAGCTCCAGGGCGTCGGTCAGGCCGATCCGCGCATCGGGCATGCCGACAAGCATGCCCCATCCGGGCGGGCGCGCCGTAGCCTGACGAGGTGCAGCAGCCTGGAAGGACGCGTCAGCCCGGCGGGCTGCATCTGGCCCGGTGGGGGAAGGTGCTCGGCGTCGCCGGGCTCGCGGGGGTGGCGGCGACCGGCGTCCTGGTCGCCCGCGACCATCGCCACCGCGGCGCCTACTCCCCCGACGAGATTCGCGCCCGGCTCCAGGCCCGGGTGGCCCTCGGCGCGAGCGCGCCACCCCCGACGCCCCCCGACTCGCCCGACACCGCGGCTGCGACCACGTCGATGCCGCCGGACGTCGCCGGCGAGCGGGCCGCAAGCCGGCGCGGTCGACTGGCCGGCCGGCTGCCGCGCCGCCTCAGGCGACAGCGTTCGAGGACCAGCGGCTGATCGCCCGGCCGAGATCCTCCCCGACGGCCGTGCCCGGGACGGTGTTGAGCGCGCGGTGCAGGCTGCCGAGCTGCTTGTGATGCTCGTCGAACGGGACGGCGACGGTGTGCACGCCGAACCGGGACAGCACCGGCTCGGTCCACGGCGCGCTGGCCGTCGACACCAGCGCCGCCGGTTCGTCGCCGCCCGCCGCCCAACCCCCGGAGCGCGGGCCCGGCAGGAAGAACACCCCCGCGGCGAACGCGGCGACCATCTCCGGAGCCAGCGGGCAGACGGCCAGTTCGATGCTGCGCAACGCGTCGACGAGGGTCGTCTCCCGGCTGGCCGCGCCGTGACTCTCGACGACGGCGGGCGCGTGCAGCCGGTCCGCGGCGACGAGCGCGATCCCGGGACCGAGCCCCAGCCAGTGATCCAGGTGCGGCTCGCCGGCGCGAAGCAGCTCGTCGCGGACCCGCACGACCCGGCCGAACGCGGCGAGCAGGTACGGGCGCAGCAGTCCCCACGCCGCCGGGCTGGTCCGCGCGCCGGTGCCGAGGACGGCGACGCCGTCGCAGCTGACGACATCGCCGCCGGCCAGGAACAGCGGTTCGGGCACCCGCACCTCCGCCGAGCGTCCCCGCAGGCCGCGCAGGACCGCCGCCATCACGACCGTCTCCCGGGCCCGGTCGCGGCGGCGCAGCCGGCCGACGGCGATCGCCCCGCCGAGGTCGACGTAATGGTCGCGGGGGAACATCAGCCCGGCGAGCGGGCGCAGGGCGTAGCTCTCGTCCGGTTGGTCGGGTCCGATCACGCCGCCACCGGCGCCGGGGTCGAGCAGTAGCCGGGGCTGGCGCAGTACGACCGGGGCGAGCGCCGGGACGGACCAGTCGCGCATCACGTCGCGGGCCGCCGACAGCCGGCCGTCGTCGTCGGCGCTGACGGCGCGGGCGGCCAGTTCGAGCAGGACCTCGCGGGGCAGGGCGGCGAGAATCTCCGACGGCGCGCGGGGTTCGACCCCGAGGTCGACGAGCGCCGCCCGCACGGCGGCCGACTCCGCCGCGGCCCGGACCGGATCGTAGGCGGGCCGCCCAAGCCGGAACACCGACGTCTCCACGGGCTGCACGACGGTCGGATTCTGGATGAGCACCATCGGTCCGCTCACCGCGCGCCGCCACATTTCATTTCGGCATTATGCAAGGCCGGGAACGGCCGGGCGGCCGATGCCCGCCAGCTCGTCACGTCACCGCGACGGCCCACCCGGTCAAACGCCCGTCCGCACCGCGACCGAGATAGCGGAATTTCCTTGTACGGAATACACGAAGAACAAGGGCGGGATACCGCCGACCGGGAAGTTCAGAGGACGAGCTCGCCGACGGCCCAGACGGCCGCCATGGCGACGCCCGCGACGAGTTCGACGAGCACGCCGATGCCGAACGCGACGATCGCCGCCCAGGTGGTGCCGCCCGCGGTGCGGTAGTCGCCGAGGCGGATCAGCTCCGCCACGTAGATGCCGAAGACCCCGCCGATCAGCAGCCCGAGAACCGGCACGACGAAGAAGCCGATGATCGCGCAGACGGCGCCGAGGAGCAGACTCTGCCAGGGCACCCCCCGCCCGGCGGTGGCCCGCGCGGGCAGGACGTACTTCGTCAGTGCGCCGATCACGAACAGGGCCGTCATCAGGGCCAGCACGATCCAGCGGCCCACCCCGCCGCCGTCCGCGATCACCCACCACAGCCCCGCGCCCCAGACGAGGACCAGACCGGGCAGGACCGGCAGGACGATCCCGACCAGGCCCACGGCCATCACCACGGCCACGGCGAGCAGCTCACCGGTACTTATGGCGCGACCTCCCTCGAACTGCCTTTCCGAGAAGGTACCGGTCCCGCGACCTCCCCGGGCCCGCCTGACAAACGTGCGACCACGCAGTTCTCGTCACCTTCGCCCTGATCGCCGCCCCGTTCCCCACCTTCCCCCCGCTCCCCGTCACGACCTCGATCCCCGACCTCACCCCGACTCGCGCCGCCGGAAGCCGGGGCGTTGCGGGCGGCGATGCGCCGCCCGGTCGCGGCGAGGGCGGCGCGCAGCTCCGCCGGCGAGAGCACCTCGACCCCGTCGCCGAGCGCCGACAACTGGGACAGCGCCACCTCCGGACCCTCGGTGGCCAGCTCCACCACCCGCCAGCCGTCGCCGTCCGGCGGCGAGGCGCCGGCGAGGGCAGCGCGGGCGGCGACCGGGTCGACGGCGTGCCGCAGGCCGCGCAACCCCGCCGGGGACAGCCGCAGCCGGCAGGTCCAGCGCAGCAGGGAGCGGGCGAACTCGTCGCTGCCCGCCCGCCACCAGGCGGCGAGGTCGAAGCCGTCCGGCCGGTCGAACGTCTCGGCCCGCAGGTTGGCCTGGGAGATCCGCCCGACCCGGTAGCTGCGGACGTCGCCCCGGTGGCGGGCCGCCAGGTACCAGGTGCCCGCCTTGCAGACCAGCCCGAGCGGATCGACCCGCCGCGCCACCCCCCGCCCCGCCTCCTCGCCGGCCGCACCCGCCGCACCCGCCGCACCCGCCGCACCCGCCGCACCCGCCGCACCCGCCGCACCCGCCGCACCCGCCGGATCGTCGCCGACGCGGGCGTAGCGCAGATCGACGCGGCGCCCGGCCCACACCGCCTCGGCGAGCGTGGCCAGGTGCGGCACGGCCTCCTCGCGGTGGAACCAGCCCGGCGCGTCGAGCAGGAACCGCTGGCGGACCTGCCCCGCCTGGACGCGGGGCCGCGGCGGCAGCGTGGCCAGGACCTTCGTGCGCGCGGCCGCGGCGATCCCGGCAAGCCCCAGCCCGGCGAGCACCTCGGGCCCGGCGCCGATCAGCAGCAGGGCCGCCGCCTCGTCGCCGGTGAGCCCGTCGAGGCTGGTCCGCCAGCCGTCCATCAGCCGCACCCCGCCGGCCCGCCCCGGCTCGGTCCACAGCGGCACGCCGGCGTCCTGCAACGCCGCGATGTCACGGTGCACCGTGCGGACGGACACCTCCAGCTCGGCGGCCAGCTGCGCCGCCGTCGCCCGCCGCACGGCCTGCAGATGCAGCAGCAACGCGGTCAACCGGCTCGATCGCACCCCGGGATGCTAGGCCGAAAACCATGACGGCGGATGGCAGGGTTGCACCGCAGGATGGCCGGGTGACGACATCCACGACCTCATCCACGACCTCATCCACGAACTCCTGGCGCGACGTCGAGACCGCCCACCCCACCCTCGCCGACGCCGTCCGCACCCGCTTCGAGGCGTTCCGTCATCACATCCTGGCGACGATCCGCGCGGACGGCTCCCCGCGCACCAGCGGCATCGAGGTCACGTTCCGCGCCGGCGAACTGTGGCTCGGCAGCATGCCCGACGCCCGCAAGTCCCGCGACCTGCGCCGCGACCCCCGCTTCGCGCTGTGCGCCAACCCCGGCCCCGGCACCGACATGGCCGGCGGCGACGTCCGGATCTCCGGCCTCGCCCGCTGGGTCGACGACCCGGCCACCCTGGCCCACTTCGCCGCCGAGGTGTCGCCCCCCGAGCCGTTCGACCTGTTCCGGGTCGAGCTCACCGAGATCGTCCGCACCACCGTCGACGAACCCGCCGAGGAGATCATCCTGACAAGCTGGCGCCCCGGCTACCCGGCCCTGCGCCTCCAACGCCGCGGCAACGGCCCCGCCGCAATACTCGACAGCTGGGCAGAAGCAGACACCTGACCAGCTTGGCCGGCGCCCCTTCCGGGTCGGCCTCCCGGGTCGGCCTCCCGGGTCGGCCGAGGCCTGCGCAGCCGTCACCACCACCGCGAAAAGTAGTTGCCGGGACCGTGGGCGCCGGCCGAGGGTGTTCCGATGATGGTTCGCCGGGAGATCGCCGGGGATGCGGCAGCGATTCGTACCGTGGTGGGCACGGCGTTCGCCCGACCGGTCGAACAGGACCTGCTCCCGGCCGAGGTCACCCTCGTGGACGAGCTTCGTGCCAGCGCCGCGTGGATACCCGCGCTCTCGCTCGTCGCGACCACCGCCGCGGGCGAGATCATCGGCCAGGTCCTGTGCACCCGCGCCGCGGTCGACCTCAGCCCGGTACTCGCCTTCGGGCCGCTCAGCGTCCGGCCCGACCATCAGCGACGCGGCGTCGGTCACGCGCTCATGCATGCCATGCTCGGCGCCGCCGACGCCCTCGGCGAGCCGCTGGTCGGTCTGCTCGGCGACCCAGGCTACTACTCCCGCTTCGGTTTCCGTCCCAGCGACGCCTGCGGCATCACCGCACCGCAACCCGCGTGGGGTGCGCATTTCCAGATACGGACCCTCACCGCGCACGGCCCCTCGCCACGCGGACGGTTCAGCTATCCCGAGGCCTTCGACTCGGTGTGATCCGCCGATGTGACCCGCCGGGAGATGCAGGCAAAACAGGCCGCAAGCGGCTCGATCGGCGGTGGGTTCCGCGGAACCACCCCTGATCGGATGGTCCTGACTGTTTCGGCGCGCCGCGGGAGCACGTCAACATCGTTGATTATCATGGTGGCATCGACGACATCGAGCAGGATCAGCCGGGCGGGGCGGAACCCGGCGATGAACCCACGCCGCCCGAGGGCCCGGCAGATGAGGACAGCGCGGCCGAAGACGGCGACCCCGCGGCCGACGATGCCCCGGCCGACGATGCCCCGGCCGACGGAGCGCGGCGGGGCCGGCGGGGCAGGTCGCGGCGGACGCCGCGGGGGACGTTGTCGCGGGAGGTGCTGATGGCGGCGGCGATGGAGGTCGTCGACACCAACGGCGCGGGGGCGTTCAGCATGCGGGCGCTCGGCGGGTTCCTCGACTGCGACCCGACGGCGATGTACCGGCATTTCGCCACCAAGAACGCCCTGCTCGACGCGCTCGTCGACAGCGTCGTCCGGGACGGGGTCGCGGACCTGCCGGAGAGCGACGACCCGCGCGCCGACATCCGCGCGAACTTCCGCCAGCTCCGCCGCTCGCTGCTGGCCCACCCGACGCTGGCCCCGCTGGTGCTGCGCCGCCCGCCGGGCGTCGGCGCCTACTGGGAGCGTTCCGACCACGCCGTCGCCCAGCTCCACCGCGCCGGCATGGACCCGGCGGATGCGGCCAACGTCTACCAGACGCTGCTGTTCTACACCCTCGGCCACACCCTGTCGGAGGCCCGCCAGCTCGCCCGCGCGGTGGAGAAGGAGGGGGCCGGCGCCCGCGGTGGGCCGGTGGCGCAGGTGCGCCCGCCGGCGGAGCTCCATCCGGACCTGTCCGACGTCGCCCCGCACCTGCGGGAGGACAACGAGGCGCAGTTCCTCGCCGGGCTCGACCTGATCCTGCGCGACCTACCCCGATAGGCGTCCCCCGATCGTCGCCCTCCGCCGTGGCGGCGGGCTCACGGCGGGCCCACGATCGGCGGCGGGACGTCCCGGGCACGGGCGGCCTACCCCGCGGCGGGTACCCCGTGACGGTTACGGGCCGGCGCGGCCTTGCTACGGTACGAGCGAGCCCGTGGCCCCGAGCCGCCCGCGCAAAAAGCCCCAGATTCTCACGGTGGGCCGCCGCGGCGCCACCCGCGGGTGAACCGCGGACGGCGGGACGTCGGCGGCCCCGCCGGCGGGCGCCCCCGGCGCCGGCGGCGGGTCGCGCGATCGGCGCCGCGGGCCGGCCTGACGACGACGCCGACGACGACGAACGAAGACGACGAGATCGGAGCACCGGATGAGGTTGCTCGACGGGCGGTCCATGGCCGCCGAGATCGGCCGGTACGTGATCGACGAGGCGGAGCGGCTGATGCTGGCCGGCAAGACGCCGACGCTGGCCGTGGTCCTGCCGAACGCGGATCCGGCCGCCCGCTCCTACACCCACATCATCGAACGGACCGCCGGCAAGGTCGGGGTCCGCTGCGAGCCGCACGAGGCCACCGCCGGGCCGGCGGCGCTGCTCGACATGGTCGACGCGCTGGCCGCCGACCCGCTGGTCGACGGGATCATCGTCCAGACGCCGCTGCCCGCGCAGCTGAGCTCCCGGGAGGTCGGCGAGCACATCCCCGTCGCCAAGGACGTCGACGGGATGAACCCGGAGAGCCTGGGTCGGCTCGCCCTGGGACTGCCGGGCTTCGCCCCGGCGACCGCCGCCGCGGTGGTGGAGATCCTCACCCGCGCCCGCATCCCGATGGCCGGCGCCCGGGTGTGCGTCATCGGCCGCGGGCCGGTCGTCGGCAAGCCGGTCTCGCTGCTCCTGCTCGCGGAGGACGCGACCGTCACCGTCTGCCATTCCCACACGAAGGACCTGGTGACGATCGCGCACGAGGCCGACATCATCGTGTCCGCCACGGGGGTGCCGGGCCTCGTCGGTGCCGGGTTCGTCCGGCCGGGGGCGACGGTCATCGACGTCGGCACCGCGGTCACCGCCGCCGGCCAGGTCGGCGACGTCGACGCCGCGGCCATCGCCTCCGTCGCCGGTGCCCTCACGCCGGTGCCGGGCGGAGTCGGCCCGGTGACCACCATGCTGCTGCTGCGCAACACGATCCGAGCCGCCCGCGCCGACTGACGGCGTGCTCCGCACGGCTACGCCGGGGCGCACAGCGGGTCGGCGAGGCGGACCCGGTTGCGGCCATCGGCCTTCGCCCGGTACAGGGCGGTGTCGGCGCGGGCGATGAGCGCGGACAGGTCGCCGGACGAGCCGTCCTGGGTCGCGACGCCCACGGACACCGTGACCGACAGCGGAGGGCACCCGTCGAACCGGCAGCGGGTGCCGGCGACCTGGCTGCGGATCCGCTCGGCGATGTCGAGGGCGTGCTCCCGTCCGGCCTCGGTGAGCAGGATGACGAACTCCTCGCCGCCGAAGCGGCCGACGAGGTCCCGCGGCCGGGCCGTGGCCCGCAGCGTGTCCGCGACGGCGAGCAGGATGACGTCCCCGATGAGGTGGCCGAAACGGTCGTTGACCCGCTTGAAATGGTCGATGTCGACGAGCAGCACCGACAGCGGTCGCCCGGCGCGGGCCGCCCGGCCGATCTCGCGCTCGGCGACCTGGCGCCAGTAGGCGGCATTGGCCAGGCGCGTCTTCGCGTCCGAGCGGGCGGCGAGCAGCAGGTCGGCGTGCAGCAGGCTGCGTTGCAGCAGCAGTACCGGCGGGGTCACGGCCAGCATGAGGAACGGGCTCGCCGCCCACAGCACCGCCACCACGATCGACGAGCAGATCTCGGCGGCCCGCGCCGGCACCAGCTCGCGTCGGGCGCGCCGCGGCGCCCGCGCGGGGGGCCCGGCCGGGCGGTGGACGCCGGCGCCGGGCAGCCCGGCCGGGCCGTGGACGCCGGCGCCGGCCGGCGCTCCCCCGAGCCACGCGTCGAGGCCGTCGCCCCGGCCCGCTCGGGCCATCCCGACCCCGGGCAGGCTGGCGACCAGCGGGTACACGGCCACCGCGGCCAGAAACGCCAGCGCCGCGGAACCCGAGCCGACCAGGCCTTCGACGGTGAACGGCCCCGTGGTCGGGCTGAGCAGCAGGTGCACGCTGGACGCGCAGAAGCCGGCGATGCCCAGCGCCGCGGCATGGAACACCCGCAGGTGCGGCGGGCGAATCGGGTCGGCACGGCCGGCCAGCCAGCACAGCGGCAGGCCGATCACCGTCGGGTAGAACGGCGGCAGCAGGACGGCGACGGCCACGGTCCAGGTGGCGAGCAGGTCGTGCCGGGCGGCCGGGGAGACGGTGAGGTCGGCTCCCAGCCGCCCGGACACGACCACCGCGAACCCCCCGAGGGCGACGAACGCGGCGAACGCGAGCACGTCGACCCAGCGTGGCCGCAGCCCGGTGATCGCGACGCCGACCAGGGCGGCCCAGCACAGCGTGACCCCCACGACCCGGCGCACGACCGTCCGCGGCGCACGCCACAGCATCCAGCCCCGTCCGACCAGCCGCGGCAGCACCCGGCACGGCCGGGGTGGTCGGGGTGGTCGGTCCCCACCGGCCCGCGACCGCCGTCCCCGGCCGATCCGCGGGCCGCCGTTGCCAGGGGCCTCACCCCGGGAGCCCCCCTCATCCCGGGAGCCACCGCCCCGGGAGCCACCGCCCCGGGAGCCACCGACTCCGGAGCCGCCGGGAAGGCCGAGGCCGGCCATGCGCAGCGCCGGCGGACAGGCGACGGGCCGACCGGCGGGCGGTGGGCAGGCGGCGGGCGGGCGCGGGGGGCGCAGCCGCAGCCGTCGCCACGCCCGGCGGGCGCCGCCCAGCAGGACGCGACCCGGGCGGCGTGACAGTCGTAGGCGTAACGGCATTGGCGGATGGCCTTCCTCGTTCTCGTCCGCGGCCGTGGTGGGCCGGAACCGCCCGGTGAATCCAACCTCGTCGTTGCTACTCACAGTGAATCGTTGAGAACGAAGAGTACGAAGACGTTCGCGTCATTCGCAACCGCCGCAATGGCGCGGCTAACTGCTCCGCGTCGGCGACCGGCCGCAATCCTCCGCCCCGGCGGGCCCCGAACTCGTTCCGGAAATGGCATCTGACCTGCGACGACGAATGGGTTGACGAAAGGGCCCGCAGCGGGGCCCACCGGTCGCCGTCCACTCCATGACGCCCGCGGAGAGACCACACACGACACGCCCGGGAAACGGCATGGCTCCGCGTCTGGGACCAGTGTCGGCCGAGCCGCGGACCAGTCGAGGACCAGTTCCTCAGGTGGTGCGGGCGACCGCCTCGACCATCGCATCGGTCAGGGTGGCGACGTCCGCCGGCGACGTGATGAACGGCGGCATCGTGTAGACCAGCCGGCCGAAGGGCCGCACCCAGACGCCGAGCTCCACCAGCAGCGGCTGGATCACCGCCATGTCGACCGGGTCCCGCGTCTCGATCACGCCGATGGCGCCGAGCACCCGCACGTCGGCCACCCCCGCCAGCTCCGCCGCCGGGGCGAGGCCCGCGGCGAGCCCCGCGGAGATCTCCGCGACCCGGTCCCGCCACGGCGAGGACAGCAGCAGCTCGACGCTGGCGTTCGCCACGGCGCTCGCCAGCGGGTTGGCCATGAACGTCGGGCCGTGCATGAACGCCCCGGCAGGCGAGTCGGACACGCCGGCGGCCACCTCGTCGGTGCACAGCGTCGCGGCCATCGACAGGTAGCCGCCCGTCAGCGCCTTGCCGACGCACATGATGTCCGGGCTGATCCCGGCGTGGTCGCAGCCGAACAGTTCCCCCGACCGGCCGAAGCCGACGGCGATCTCGTCCGCGATGAGCAGCACCCCGTGGTGGTCGCACAGCTCGCGGACCCGGGCGAGCCAGCCGGGGGCGTAGAAGCTCATGGCGCCGGTGCCCTGCACCACCGGTTCGAGGATGACCGCGGCGACCTCGTGGGCGTGCCGGGCGAACAGCCGCTCGAACTCGGCGACGTCTGCGTCCTCGCACGGCTCGTCGTAGGCGCACCTCGGCGCCGGGGCGAACAGGTGGCGCGGCAGGAGCTGGCTGAACAGGTGGTGCATCCCGGCGTCCGGGTCGCAGACGGACATCGCCCCGGAGGTGTCGCCGTGGTACCCGCGCCGGATGGTCAGCAGCCGGGTCCGCTCGGGCCGGCCCCGACCGGTCCAGTACTGCAACGCCATCTTGATGGCCACCTCGACCGCGACGGATCCCGAGTCGCAGAGGAACACCCGGCGCAGCGGCTCCGGGGTGATCGCCACCAGCGTCTCGGCGAGGCGCACCGCCGGCTCGTGGGTCAGGCCGCCGAACATCACGTGCGACATCGACCCGAGCTGGGTGCGCACGGCCTCGTCGAGCACGGGGTGCCGGTAGCCGTGGATGGCCGCCCACCACGACGACATCCCGTCGATCAGCTCGCGGCCGTCGGTCAGCGTGAGGCGCACCCCGGCGGCGGACGCCACGGCGAACAGCGGTCCGTCGTGCGACGCCGCGGCGTAGGGGTGCCAGACGGCCCGCCGGTCCCGGGCCACGAGATCGGCCCCGCCCGCCCCGTCCGTGCCGCTCGCCCCGCCGCGGGCTGGCGACGGAAGGCCCGGGGACGTCGAGGTTGGCACGGCGGCGACGGCGCAGGAGTGCTTCACCCCTCCCACTCTGGTCCATCGGCGACGCGGGCGGCCTTCCCCGACGATGCGTGCGCGACGCAGGTCACGTCGGACCGGGCTCCGGCCGCCGGGCCCACCGGCCGCCCGCCAGCCACGATGACCACCAGGCGTGCCCGACGGCGACGCCGGCCGGGGCACCGGGCAGGATGGGCGGCGTGGTCATCCCGATTCACGACATCAACCCGCTGAGCCGGCGGCCGATCATCACCTGGCTGCTGATCGCCGCCAACGTAGTGATCTTCATCTTCTTCGAGCCCGTGGTGAGCTCGGTCGCCGGGATCGGGACCTCGACCCCACAGAACGTCTGCGAGCAGCAACGGTTCTTCCAGGAGTGGGGCGCGATACCCCGGGAACTGGTGCACAACGCGCAGCTCTCGGCCGCCTACTCCGGCCACATCGGCGTCGACGCGGCCGGCAGTCCCGGCTGCATCGTGCAGACACCGCCGAGCTTCGACAAGATTCCGGTGCTCTCGGTACTGACCGCGATGTTCCTGCATGGAAGCTGGCTTCACCTCATCGGCAACATGCTGTTTCTCGGGGTCTTCGGCAACAACCTTGAAGATCGCATGGGTAGGCTGTTCTACCTGCTGTTCTACCTGGTCTGCGGGTACGCGGCGACCTACGGGTTCGCGCTGTTCGAAAGCGGGTCGTCGAGCACCCTGATCGGCGCCTCGGGCGCCGTCGCCGGCGTGCTCGGCGCCTACCTACTCCTGTTCCCGAGAGCTCGTGTCATCGGCCTGGTGTCCGTGCTGTTCTTCCTCCCGTTCTGGCTGCCGGCCTGGATCGTCCTCGGTTTCTGGTTCGCGCTGCAGTACGTGTACTTCACCGGATTTGGCGTCGCCGACGGGGGCGCGGTCGCCTACGGCGCGCACGTCGTCGGCTTCATCGTCGGGGCGCTGCTCGTCGCGCCGTTCATCCGCCAGCTACGCGCGGCCGGACCGGGCACGCCGCCTCGAATACCGCAGCACCGCTGGATCCGCGGGACCGGAACCTCCGCCGCCGCCCGGCATCGCCGGAGCTACTGACCTTCCCTGTAGGGGGATGGCCTGGTTCCGCGGGGCCGCTGGTGTTGCCGTGCCGGTGTCAGGCGGCCTGGTCGTGTGGGTTTGACGGTCGGTCGCCGTGGAGGATGGCGTGGATGGAGTCGTGGAGGTTCAGCGGGCCGCTGTCGAGGGTGTGGATGGCGGTGGGGTCGATGTGTCGGGTGGTGTGGGCGAGGGTGGTGGTGGGGTGGGGGCCGGGGTCGAGTGGTGGGGTGGGGGTGAGGGTGCGGCCGTCGGGGGTGTGGGCGTGGACGGTGCCGTCGGCGCTTCGGGTGAGGGTGATGCCGTCGTCGTGGATCATGTGATGGTGGGCGGAGCAGAGTAGTAGGAGCTTGTCGACGTCGGTGTCGCCGCCGTGGGTCCAGTGGTCGAGGTGGTGGATCTGCAGCCAGTGGGTGTGGTCGCAGCCCGGGTACTGGCAGACGCCCTGGTCGCGGGTGTAGACGGCGTCTCGGAGCCGGCGGGACGGTAGCCGGCGGCGCCGGCCGAGGTTCAGAGGGTTGCCGTGTAGGTCGGTGAGCAGGACGCGTAGTAGTCCGTCGCAACCGAGGCGGTCCACGACCGGGCGGGGCATCTCGATCCCCGAGGCGGTCTGCGCCCAGCCGGTGAGCCCGACCAGGTGTGGTCCCACCCGGCCCGTCGCCGCGGCGTCCACCGCCTCCCCTGCGGTGCCCGCTTCCTCCCCCGCCGCCCTCTCACCCTGCGCCTTCCCGGCCGTCTCCCTGCCGGTCTGCGCTGCTCCCTGCGGTGCCGGCCTCGGCTCGTGAGCGCCGGGGGCCGGGACGGGGCTGGTGGCAGCCGGCAGGGCGGCGGTGTCGACGGTGAGGGTCAGGGTGTGGATCGGGGTCATCAGGCCGGGCGCGGGCTGGTCGAGGAACCCGTCGGCCAGGGCCATCAACGCATCAG
Organism: Frankia alni ACN14a; assembly: GCF_000058485.1. Classification (NCBI taxonomy): domain Bacteria; kingdom Bacillati; phylum Actinomycetota; class Actinomycetes; order Frankiales; family Frankiaceae; genus Frankia; species Frankia alni. The sequence goes on along the minus strand of NC_008278.1, from coordinate 2,502,733 downwards.
CGTCCTGCCGGCGGTCCCGCGGTGCCGCCACGGACTCCCCGTCGGCCGGCGGTCCCTCCCCCTCGCCCGACCCGCCAGACTCCTCCGACCCGCCGGACCTGTCTGACCCGCTCACCTCGCCGGGCTGGGCCGCCGGGGTGGGGGGTGTGGTGCGGTGCAGGCTGGCGTGCGCGGCGTCGAACGCCGCGAGCAGCCGGACGGCGTCCTCGGCGGGCAGGACCGCGTTCAGGTGCAACATCCCCGCATCGTCGTACCGCCAGGACGCCCCGCGCGCCGCCCGCCGGGCCGTCCGATCCTCGGTCACCTGCCGGTAGGCACGCACCACCCGCTCCAACTGCCCCGCCGTGCAGTACCGGGCATGGGTCAACCACACCTGCTCCGTCGAGGCCTGCGCGACCCGGCTGACCGCACGCACCTTCGCATACGACAACGTCCCCGCCGCGAACGCCGCCCGGATCGCGGGAAGCCGCTCCAACGCATGCGCGACCGCCAGGTACTGCCGGGCCGTCCGCGACCCGATCCCGCACCGCCACGACAACCAGTGCGCACACGACCGCACCCCCACCCCCGACCAACCGCCCCGCCGATCAAACACCGCCAGCAACATCAACCAGCCGCACGTCGCCGCCGCAAGCCGCCCCGCCCACCGGCAGATCGACACCTCCAACTCCGCCACCGAACCCGCCTCCACATCCCCTTCGAACAGCGACACCTCCCCACCCGCGCCCTCCCCGGCAACCGGGTCCTTCCCGGAGACCGGGTCCTTCCCGGAGACCGGGTCCGGAACCGGCCCGGACACAGCCGTCGGAGCTACCACAGAACCAACCATCATGATCACCGGGCCAGGGGTGTCGGGAAGCATCGGACACCGGCATGCTCCCACCCACCACCGACACTTTTTCGACCCCACCCACACACCATCCGACCACAACCCCACCGCACGCCGGCGCTGGCAGGGGTGACGCTCCGCGAACCCGAAGCCACCTCCGACACCCGCGAGGTTCCACGGAACCAGCCCCACACCGACTCCAGCCCACACCCAGCCCCAGCCCCAGCCCCAGCCCCAGCAATCATGATGTTCCCCAACCCGCCCCGGACCCGACGCTCGCCCGGTTCCGCGGAACCGGGGCCCGCGTCTGGAGCACCCCGGGCCCGCGACGATCCCCACCCAGATCCGAGCCTCGCCACCACCGCGACGTTCAGGGCATTCCCCGACGCCACAGGCGATGTTGATCTACCACTCGAAACACCTACCGCTCGCTGCAGGCTGAGGACCGACCGCGGTGAGGAACTCCGGGTGGACGGGCTTCAACCGAGCGCTCATGGAACGCCCCTGACCAGGGAAAATTTCGCTGGAATCCGGCGCTGCGGTGCGGCACGCTTGACCGGCGATGACCGACCTGCTCCCGACGCCCCCTGCCCCCGCCCGCGGTGCCGAGGCCCCCGCACCCGGCGCGGGCGGAAGCGTCTACCGGCGGACCCTTGCAACCCCCGGCGCGGCCCGGTTCATCGGGCCGGCGTTCGTGGGACGGCTGCCGATCGCGATGCATGCGCTCGGCACGGTGCTGTTCGTCCAGGACCGGTCCGGCTCCTATGCCGTGGGCGGGGCGGTCGCCGCCGCCGGTGCGCTCAGCGAGGCAGTGTGCGTGCCACGGGTAGGCCGCGCCCTGGATCGATTCGGTCAGGCCAGAGTGCTGCTCGCCGGGCTCGCCGGGCACCTGCTCGGGGCGGCGGCACTGCTGGTGACCGTATGGGCCGGCGCCCCCCGACCGCTGTGGTTTCTTGCCGCGGTGGTTGCCGGCGGCTGCCTGCCGCCCGTCGGGACCTGCGTACGGGCCCGGTGGAGCGCGTTGCTGGGTGGTGGCGCGCTACTGCCCGCCGCGCTCGCGCTGGAGGCGGCGACTGACGAGCTGGTGTTCATCCTGGGGCCCACCCTGGTGACGGCGCTGGTCACCCTCGTCGATCCCGCCGCCGGCCTGCTGGCCTCGGCGGTCCTGCTCGGCGTCGGCGCCCTGGGGCTTGCGCTGCAGCACGGCACCGACCCGGGGCCCCGGCCGGCGTCGGCCGCGCCACCGGAGCGGATCATGCGGCGGCCGGACGCCCGCACCCTGGTCGCGATCGTGTTCGCGATCGGGATTGGCTTCGGCGGGATAGATGTGGCCATGGTCGCCTTCGCCCGCGAGGAGGGGCTGGCGGCCATCGGCGGGCTGCTGCTGGGAATGTTCGCGGCCGGGTCGGGAATCTCGGGTCTGATCACCGGCGCCCGCAGGCACGACCGCCCGCTGCGGGCCCGGCTGCTGCGCTCGATCGCGCTGCTGACGGCCGGCCTCGCACTCCCCCTGGCCGGGGTCGGCGTGGCCACGATGATCCCGCTGGCCGTCCTCGCCGGCGCCACGGTGGCCCCCACAATGATCAACGCGAACGCGATGATGGAGCGGATCGTCCCGCCGCACGCCCGCACCGAGGGCTTCGCCTGGCTCACGATGGCGGTGGTCGGCGGCCTCGCCGTGGGCTCCCCGCTGGCCGGCCGGCTGATCGACGCCGGCGGCGCCCGGTTCGGCTACCTCGTGCCGGCGGGCGCGGGCCTGCTCGCCGGCCTGACGGCCCTGCTCAGGCGCCTGTACCTGCCCGACGTCGACGCCCATGGCCCCGCCCCGGCCAGCGTCCCGCGCCCCGCCTCCGCACCCGAGAGCACCACCGCACCCGCGATCACCACGGTCGACCCCGCCGGCTGACCGTTCCGGTTCACGGCGCCAGGAGACGGTGCACCCGGCGACCGCCGCCCGGCGACCTTTCGCCGGGCGGCCGGTTCGCCGCGGACCGTCGGGACCGGGCGGCGGTTCGCTGGAGGTTGCTCAGGAGGCGGTGTCGTCGCCAGTCTGGCCTGCGGTCCCCTCCTCGGTCCCGGCGTCGGCGGGGCTGGCGATCTCCGCGGTGGGCGCCGGCGATCCCGAAGTGGCGGGCGCAGCAGCGGAAGTGGGCGCAGCAGTGGCGGCGGGCGCAGCAGTGGCGGCGGCGGTGGCGACCTCGGCGGGCCGGCGACGGAGCAGACCGCGCCGGGCTCCGCAACGGGGCGCCTCGGCGTCACCGCGCCGCTTGCGGCCCTTGCGACCCGCCGCGGCGACCACGGTCGGGTCGTCCCCGCCGCTCTGCGCTGCCTTCTCGGTGGAATCAGCCGCCTCGGCCTTCTCCGCAGACTCGGCCTTCTCCGCAGACTCGGCCGCGTCGGCAGCCTCGCCCCCGTCGACGGCCACAGCGCCATCGGTCGCCACAGCGACATCGGTCGCCACAGCCTCGTCGACGACCTTCGCGATGTCGGCCGCCGCAGCCCGGTCGTCAGGCTCCGCCGCGCCGGCGGATTCGGCTACCTGAGCCGGCTCCGAGGCGGCGGGCTCGGCGGCACCGGCATCGGCGGCCGTCTC